>JADHOM010000017.1 GCA_016778985.1 Alphaproteobacteria bacterium
TGTGATGTTTTGGTAATGTGCGCTGGTAGGTATACGCAATCATCCTGTACTTGTGCTTCTTTGTTATTGCTATACAGGATACCAGAATTAACTTTACCTAAGGACAAGATTTCCCCTAGCCTCATGCCTGTGTTAACCGCCACATAGCACATATCAGCCATCCAATCGTCACCTGAGTCCTTGAAAAAGCCTATAAGCCTAGCAACCTCGATATTAGTCAAGTATCGCTTTCGAGCGAATTCTTTAACATACCGTAGCTTTACTGGGTCAGACCGAAGCTTTGCCTCAACAGCAAACCCCAAAATAGAAGACATAGCAGCTCCATAACGATTGATGCTTGAGCCTGACAGTCCCCTCTGTCTTTCATCATCAAGCCAATCGTAGATATGAAGAACAGTGATTTCACTGACCCTGAGTTCACTATGGTTACTGAATTCATCAAAGCGTCTAATCCTTGCAGTCGTGTTTTGTCGTGTCTTGGGATTAGGCCAAAGACGCTCCTCGTGTTTCTCCATGAACGTAATTAGCTCTGACTTATAGACTCGAAGAGAGTTATGGGGGGTCGTTGTATTTGGGTCAGCTGATGTATACGGTTTTTTAGTCAGCTGACTTTTTCTAGGGTCAGCTGATGAATTTCTGACCGATTCCGAAAGGTCAGCTGATATGGTCAGCTGATGTTCTACGAAAAATGACCCTTGTGTGTAAATTGGCTCTGACATTGGAGTTCTCCTAAGCTAGTTAAATCGTGTTAACTAGAGTTAGAAAACTAAAGTGAGCTAAATGGCGACTCCGGCAGGATTCGAACCTGCAACCTGCTGATTAGAAGTCAGCTGCTCTATCCAGTTGAGCTACGGAGCCATCATGTAATGATTACCTGATATTACAATTTACCGCTAAGAGCAAGCACGCAAGAGGAAAGCCACCATAAAGCTCACATCAAGGCAGCAAGCCTATTAGTCAATGCGCTCGCCTTTGGGAAAGATGACACCATGTTTATGACAAAACATCATTTTCTGCTCATAGAAAATTTCCCAAACCTCATAATTTAATAACCAGATATGTTTTTCGGGCTGAATGAGGACACCATTTGTATAAACCGCCATACAAGCGGCAAGCGATGGATCAGGGTCTTCTGTATCTTCAATTAAGTAAAAAGCAACTTTTGCCTGTGCCGGCATAGATATGCAAAAACTCATGGCAAGACTCATGGCAACTAAGGCTCCCCAAAAAGGTATTCGAAGCGCCATACGGAGAGAAGAAAACGGTGATGTGAATAAGGGCATATAACGGTCTCAACAAAATTGTTTCAGGGTACGTGATAGACCTTACATGCAAGGATAGTACCGTTTTTACAAAAACCGGTTAATGCGTCCAAGGTTGCTTTCGATTATAATCAAAATTATCTGCATAGGCTTTCAGTTTGCGCCGACGTTGCGGGGTCGGAACGACAACATGATCAATATGATGTTTTATGGCATATGCCACCGCATCATCAAGTGAATCAAATGATAATTCTAAGGTTTTTAAAGTATCACCAGAAGACTGCCATCCCATCAGTGGATCAGGTACAGATTTATATTGGCGAACGGGTTCCATCACCCAATTAGCAGATTTGCCCCAACCAGTATTCCCTGATTGCATAGCCGACTTTGGTTTTTGATAAATGCGCGCTTTCATAAACTACCCAAACATGAAGCTATCAAACCATCAAGACGTGATATGATGGTAAATGGTCGGAGTGGAGAGATTCGAACTCCCGACCCTCTGGTCCCAAACCAGATGCGCTACCAGGCTGCGCTACACTCCGACAATTATCTTAAAACGAAAAGACAAGAGTATATTTATCTAGTGCATGGCACGAAATCAAGCCCTGATTTTAGCATATTGCAGTCTTTCACGATAAACTGGCTTCCTGCGCCAATATTAAGGCGTTTAGCCTGCCCTGCTGGTAGCTCCAAAACAAATTGAGCCGGCGCTAAGGATGGATATGGAATGAGGCTTAACGGGGTCGTGTTATGAGCTGTGTTTATCCATATCCCATCAGAAGTAAAGTAAATAATATCAAGAGATATATAGGTATTCTTCATCCAAAATGATAAAGGCTTTTCCTTCTCATAAATGAATAACATACCATGATTATCGGCAAGATATTGGCGATGCATTAAACCTGTTTGGTGCTGGTCGGGTGTTACTGCTAATTCAGCTAGAATATCATGCCATTGATCATGATCAGCATCATATAAAGACAGTCTGATTAAATCATTTGCTATACCGTGACTTACTTTACCAAAAACTAATATAATAAGCATAAGGCAGAAAGCGGCAATTCTAACTCTTTTGGATAGGTTAAAACCCCATCTAGGCCATTTAGCCAAGGTTTGCATAAATAGCTGCTACGATAACAACGAGGACAATGACCTGAACCAATGCCGCCGGCCCTGGGATTACAGGCCCCGAGACAGGATGTTCAGATACCCATTTCGCCCCTCGCATGATAGTTTTTGCAACGCTGATAATCAAATCATCCACGGCTTTAACGATTGGCATAATGATAGCCAGCACAGAGCTAATAATGGATGGCGCCAAACGCCTATAAAACCAGTCTGAATTGAGAACAGTTGATTTTATTTCGGGAGGATATAGACCTGTCCGCATTAACACAACAAAGGCTAGCCCTGCCAATAGAAGCAACTGCAGTTGACCTGTCACATGGCTTAAATCATAGGGGTTTTTGACTTTGGCATAGGGTAGAATTTGATAAAGTAACTGCGGAAAAACACCGATACCAATGCACATCACCGCCGCAATACCCATAGCGATCAGCATGCCGTTCGGAGTTTTACCAATGATGCGATCCGATGGATGCGCGAAAAACGTAAAAAACGGTATCTTAATCCCTGAATGTTCTAGAACGCCAGCAGAAGCAAAGAGCAGAACAAAATAGGCCAAGATAAACTCTGTCCCACCAAGCGCAGACATGGTCAGCGATTTCGCAACAAAACCGCTAAATAATGGGAATGCGGAAATAGACATAGCGCCAATAATGCAACATATCATCGTAAATGGCATCTGCTTATAAAGCCCACCAAGTTCTGACGCCTTAGCCGTACCGGTATGAAACATCACCGTCCCAACCGACATAAAGAGCAGAGATTTATAGATAATATGAACAAAGGCATGAGCGACCGCGCCATTTAACGCAAGCGGTGTTCCTATGCCAATAGCCACTACCATGAAGCCAAGCTGATTATTGAGGCTGAATGATAGAACGCGCCTAAGGTCATTTTCAATAACCGCAAAGAACACAGGAAAGGCTGTCATCACAGCGCCGATCCAGATCAGCAATTCGGTTCCCGGAAAGCCACGAGCCAAGGCATAAATCGCTAATTTAGTGGTAAATGCAGATAAGGCTACGGTGCCAGTAACGCTCGCTTCGGGATAGGCATCTTGAAGCCAGCCGTTCAAAAAAGGGAAAGCCGCTTTGATCCCAAATGCGATAAAGATAAACCATGTTGCCACTGAGCCAAGGGTCATAGACTCAAAAGTAATACGTCCATATTCATGGAAATAAAGCGCCGCACCGCCGATTAACAATACGCCACTTGATACTTGTATAATCAAATACCGCATGGCCGCATGACGCGCCGACACCGTATCCGCGGCAAGAATGATAAACACTGACGTGATGGCGGTGGCTTCCCACCAAATAAAGAGGCTAATCAAATCACCTGCATGAACCGCTGCAATGGCCGCCCCTGCATAGGATAAGACGGCCGTTTGTTCAGCCCATGACTTCACATGCCAGCTGTATATGACGGTTAACACAGCGGCAATATGGAATATTAAAGAAAATGGAAAGGTCAGATTATCAACATGAAACAGCGACAATTCCATGCCCATCACTGCCCAAATGACATGATCACCATAGGGCGCGGTTAGGGTGGTCGCTGAACATGCAATCGCCAAAAGCATCCAGATATGGCGGAGATTGGCAGGCAGAAATGGAATTAAACCCGCGCCTATGATCATTAACAACCCAGGAGGAAGACCAAAATCAGGTATCATCATTGGCTCCTTCTCTTTTGCTGTAATAATCTTCATCACGCATAATAAAGCGCCTGAGCAAGGTGCCAGCCATGACAACAAAAATAAACGCTATAAATCCAAATATACCGGGAAAGAAGAACATGTCTTCTACGGCAAACTCACCATGACGATGCGCAAAGATTTCAATCACCAATAGAATAACGATGCCAATGACAACAACAAAGGTAAAGGCACGGCCAAACCGTTCTAATGTCATAATTTCTACTTTTTTATTGATGTCATTATTCTTCATGGCATCACCATCATATTAATCAGCGGCAAAAATGGCCAAGGGGCAAAAAACAAAACAATGCATAATATAGCCGTTAAAACAGGCGGAATTACCACCAAAGGCAATTTTGCAACATCCACAGGTGTTTTTTCTGAGAGATAAAACCCGCGAATTACAGGCTCTAGTAAATACCATACATTCATCAATGATGACACCGCCAGCACAATTATTACCATGATCATGGCATTATCCGCCGCCCCTGCCATTAGCAAAAACTTGCTCCATGATCCGCCAAGTGGCGGAATACCAATAATGGATAAGGAAGCAAGGAAAAAGGCAATGAAGATGAGCGGCATCCGATAGCCCAAGCCATTTAGCTGAGAGACTTTATTGAGATGGGCAGACACGTAAATAGCACCAGCACAAAAGAACAGTGTAATTTTAGCGCTAGCATGCATGACAATATGTAATGCCGCGCCCTTTGCCGCCAGTTCATTGGCGAGCGCCGCGCCGAGGACGATATATGATAATTGTGAAATGGTGGAATATGCGAGCCTTGCCTTGATATCATCTTTTTGGATAGCAATGACGCTAGAGGCTAGAATGGTAAATGATGCCAGCCAGATCAGCCAGACAGAGCCGCCAGTTAGTGACAAAAAGTCATATCCAAAAATATAAACCACCACCATCAACATGGTGAACACACCAGCCTTAACAACAGCTACCGCATGTAATAACGCCGAGACAGGTGTTGGCGCAACCATTGCTGCCGGCAACCAGCGATGAATAGGCATCAATGCTGATTTACCAACACCAAAGGCAAATAAAGCCAGCATCCAAGGTACATAGCTCGGATCAATCTTACCGGCCAGAATACCGCCGGGGACAAAATCAAGCGATCCAGTTGCTATCCAAACCCAAATCACAGCAGGCAGCAGCAACATTAAGGATGTCCCAACCAGAATACCCATATAAAGACGCCCTGCCCGCATAGCGTCTTTGGTTTGTTTATGAATAACCAGAGGATATGTTGAAAATGTCAGCACTTCATAGAAAATAAACAGCATGAGCAGGTTACCTGACCATGCAATCGCTAAAGCGGCATGAACAGCAATCGCATAAAACGCATTGAATCGCGTTTGATTAGCTTCGTTATTGCCGCGCATATAGCCAACCGAATATATGGCAGCCATAATCCATAGCCCCGAAGCAACAAGCCCAAACACCGCCCCCAGAGGCGTTACCTTAAAGCTGAAATTGAGCCCTTCGGAAATGGAAAGAATAAACCATTCAGGGGTTTCTCCATTTAGCACAGCTAAGGCAACGGTCATCGCTGCATAGAAGCTAACGATGCCGCCCAATGGCCCCAATATGTCGCGGATATCTGGCCGTGAGCCAAACACAGGCGTCAGCACAGCCACCGCAAGCGGGACAACTAAACCTAGGATAATGGCATTATCAGCAGTCATTATGAAATGCCTCCGAATAAGGTGATCGATGCCATCTTGGCTAAGCCTGTGATAAGTCCTGCATCAATGCCAAGCCAGATATTAGCCCCTGCCAATAACCATAAAGGAATATAGATCATGGGCTGTTCAGGCAGACGGGTTTCCACATCAGTCACCGGAGAGAACCATAATGTTTCCACTAATCGCCATAGATAGATCACTGATAAGGCACTGGACAGTAAAACAATCGCCGCAATTTGCCAGTAGCCAGCGGATATAATGGCCGACACCAAATAGAACTTAGAGATAAATCCAGCGGTTAGCGGCACACCGATTAAGCTTAACCCACAAATCAAGAAACCGCTTGAAGTCAGAGGCATTCTCCGCCCCAATCCGGCAAGATTGGAAAAATCTGTTTTGCCAGCAACTGCCATCGCCAAGCCGCCAAGCCCGATAAACATACCGCCCTTTATCATCGCGTGATTGGCAATATGGATAAACCCAGACTGCACACCAGCCAATGTCGCCACCCCAAAGCCAAGAACAATATACCCTATTTGAGCCACCGACGAATGCGCCAGCATAAACTTAGCGTCTTTTTCATAAATGGCGAGGATCGTCCCCAGTAAAATTGCCATCAAAGCTAGCGGCATTAATACCCATTGCATGATTAATAACGGGATGTCTGCGATGCCGCCAAAAATCGTCATTAAGATGCGGATCAATACATAAAGCGAGGCTTTTGTTGCAATAGCGGCTAATAGACTTGTCACCGCCATTGGCGCAAATCCATAAGATGGCGGCAACCAGATATGTACCGGGAAGATGGCCGCTTTCACCATGACGCCAGAGACCATGAAAGCAAGCCCTATATAAACTGGAATAGGATTAGCAACATCAGGAAGTCGTGACGCCATATCGACCATATTTAATGTCCCAGTCATGGCATAGCAAAAGCCGACACCAATGACATAAAATGTGGCTCCAATAGCACCTATCACCAAATAATTAAATGCAGCCACCAAGGCGCGTTTATCACGGCCACTTCCCATGGCGACTAAAGTGACCGAGGCAAGCGACGATATCTCAAAAAAGACAAACAGATTAAACGCATCTGCTGTCATAACTAAGCCCAATAATCCACCAAGCGTTAACAGCCAAGCGGCAAAGAAACGTCCCTTATCATCATCATGAATATCTTTAAATATCAGTGCATTGCCTGACATAGTTGATAAAAAACCTAAAGCAGTAATGGTCAAAATGACTAGTGCGGTGGCGTGATCAACAGCAAACTCAATCCCCCAAGGTGGCGGCCAACCGCCAAGAAAATAGGAAATGCGCGTCATGGCATTAGCTTCGAGCATGTGCAAAGCCAGAATAATCGCCGCCCAAAACGACAGGCCGGAGCCTATGACAGCACCAAGCCAGCCTAAGCGCGATGGAAGTAAAGCCACAATAATTGCCATCACCAATGGGATGACAACGATAATACCGGGCAAATGCAACATCCATTCAATCATGATGATTTGCTCCGCTTCCTCAGCTCACGCTTGGCCTGTAAAATATCATCTTCCTCAATGCTATTAAAACTAGCTTTGATCCGAAGAACCAAGGCTAGGCCAAGTGCGGTAGTTGCAACACCTACAACAATGGCAGTCAAAATGAGAACATGCGGCAGAGGGTTTGAATAAAGTATGTCATGACTAGAATGACCATCATGGCCAGATTTCATGATGATCGGCGCCGTCCCATCGTTAATCTTGCCAAGTGAGATATAGAATAAAAACACAGAGGTTTGAAATAAGCTGAGCCCTATCAGTTTCTTAACCAGATTCATACTCGATATTACAATAAACAACCCGATCATCATGAGCAGGACAACAATAAAATAATTCCAATGCGAAAGCAGAAAATCAGTCATCAGATGCCCTCTTGTTTTGACTTCTGCCAACTGCCTTGCGGTTTTTGTCGCGAGCTGTATTTTTAGGGATATCAAATCCGGCAAAGGCCATAAACAACCCAAGAATAGTGCTAGCCACCGTTAACCCGACCCCAAACTCAACCAAAATAATGCCATAATGCTGGCCTTTAGCTGGATAATCCGCCAGCACGTCATAATTCAAAAACTCCGCCCCAAGCAGAAATGTCGCTATGCCAACGCCTGCGTAAATTAATGCCCCTAATGCCATCAGAGCATGAACAATAGATGGCGGCGCCAACAGCTTTAATTCATCGAGGCTAAACACCATGCCATAGAGAATAAAGGCAGCGGCGATAATGACACCTGCCTGAAACCCGCCACCAGGCCCAAAGTCACCATGAAACTGAACATAGAGACCATATAAAATAATCGGCGCAAATAGTGTTTTGGAAATGACCCGAAGGATAGGATTATTTTTCATTTACATCCTCATCCCTGGCAGTGTCATTCGATGTTGTCGGGTTGTGAGTACGCCCTGTCTTACCCATAAGAATGAGTAAAACACCCAGCCCAGCAGTGAAAATAACAATCGTCTCGCCCAAGGTATCAAAGCCGCGATAGCTAGCCAGAACGGTAGTCACAACATTAGGAATATGAAGTTTATCATAGCTTTCGGCCAGATAGCGCGGGGCAACATGCTGATGCACTATTGATGTCGGATCGCCAAATGCAGGCAGATAAGCTACCGCCCACATCAATAATGAGCCAGTGACAAGACAAATGATAAGCGGCAATATCAACAATGCTTTATGGCGTTTTTCCTCCGCTGGTAACCATGCCATCGCGGCGAGAAATAAAACTGTTGAAAAGCCTGCCCCTACCGCGGCTTCGGTAAAGGCCACATCGACCGCATCAAGATTGACAAACATCGCCGCTGAGATGAGTGAATAGGCGCCCGACATAATAATTATGGCGAAAAGCCGATGACTAAACGTAATCATTAACGCGATCACAACCATAAAACTAACAAGAGAGATATTGATGAATAACGTGCTCATGCGTCTCCCCCATTATCAGTTTTTGTTTTGGTTTCATCAGCGCCTTGAAAATCAATTTTCTGGCTATGCGCGACCTGCGCAATCGCATGTCCGGAAATAGGACTGGTAAAGAATAAAAACACACCAATAACAATGAGCTTTACTGTGACCAGATTCCATCCTGAATAGAGACATAGTCCGAACAGGATCAAGGCCGCACCACCTGTATCAACCACACCAGAGGCATGGATACGCGAATACACATCAGGCAGGCGCACCAACCCGATAACCCCGATAATGATAAGCAAAGCGCCCAATCCAACACAAGTCAGCGCTATATATGGAATAATATTTTCCATGATTAGCTTAACCTTCCCGTGCTGAATAATTTAAGGACGGCAAATGTTCCAATAAAATTGAGAATGGCATAAAGGATAGCAATATCAACAAACTCAGGGCGTTCCATGACAAAGCCATGTAATGCAATCCCAATAATAACAATCGTCCCAATGCTGTTCACCGCCAAGACACGATCAAATGCGGTTGGCCCCAACACCACCCGAAGCAAGGCGATTAAAACCGCAACCCCTAATGCTGCCATACTGACTAACAAAACAGTCATTTGACTTCTCTATCAATTTTGCGGATTTTCTTACCCATTTCATCGCTTTTTACATCATCTGCCATAGCTGTTGTTAAGGCATGAACTAATAACCCGCCACGCATAATCTTAACCGTCACCGTGCCAGGGGTTAGCGTGATAGAATTGGCATAAAGCACTAGCCCTGCCTCACTCATTTTGCCAGCTTTGACACGGAACATAGAAGGCGAAACATCATTGGTGAAAATAGTCTTGATGGTTAATAAATTGGATACAATGATTTGCCAGACCAGCCATAACACATAAACTGGCAGGCCTGCCAACAAGTGCAACGGTAACCCTTCATCATCATGTGACGAAATGCGTGATGACATCCAAACACAAAAGGCACAGGAAATGATGCCAAAACTAGTGATCAGAGGCGTATAATGGCCAGACAATAACAGCCATAAAGCAAACAAAACTAAAAATAGTAATATCGAACGCACAATGACCACTTCAATGATTTATATTTCTCATAGGATAAACATTAGACCAAACAAATATCAACAGAATTGTTGATGAAAATAATGATGTCAAAATTGCACATGTTTAAATTTTCTTCAATATGATATATGTAGATAATTAACGCTAAGGGGGTATTCCATGACCGCAGACAACAAACCAAGACCTAGCCATGTGCCAGAAGAAAACGTCTACAACAAAACACACTGGACAATTTTAGTCGCCTTAATCAGTGTTGCAATTGCTGTTTATGTTTTTGTTAAAGCAAACGGTTAAATGAGGTGTATAAAGGGGGCAACTCAGCCCCCTAATCAATCAAGCTTTGCCTTGATTGAACACGATTTATTTGGGCGATTATTCGGGGTCAACCGAAAACCGGCCAAATAAACTGATAGCTATAACCAGACATAATGGGAAACCTATGACTAGAAAAAGACCAATTGTCGCGTCCATGCTGACCTCCAAAATATTGTTTATTTTTTGTATCGCATAATGTTTGGAAAGACCAGTGTAAATGTCAAAACTGCCTATTATCATGGCTGCCCCAAATGGCGCCCGCAAAACCAAAGCTGACCACCCTAGCCTACCTATGACGATAGCAGAAACCGTTGCTGAGGCTAGCCAGTGCTTTGAGGCTGGGGCAAGTATCCTGCATGCGCATATTCGTGATGATGATGGCAAGCATAGTTTAGACAGCAATACCTATGATAAATTGCTAAATGAAATGGCAGTATCGGTTCCTGAAATGCTGGTTCAGATCACGACCGAAGCCGCTGGCATATTTACCCCACAGCAGCAAGCCACATGCCTATTTGAGGTTCAGCCACAATTTGCCTCTATTGGCGTTCGTGAGATGACCGGCTCAGGTGAAGCGGCAGACCTGGCTTTTGCCGCCGATATCTATTCTCGCGTCAAGGCGCAAGGGACTTCTATTCAGCATATTGTTTATAGCCCTGATGATCTGGCTTATCTGATCACCTTAAAACAGCACAAGGTTATCCCTGATGGCAGGCTTCATGCGCTTTTTGTTCTTGGCAGGTATAATCCCGGCTTTGTCTCTGACCCGTCTGAATTAGATGGATTTTTGACCGATAATATCAATAAACTGGATAGCTGGATGCTCTGCGCCTTTGGGGCAAGCGAATATGACAGCATAATAAAAGCCATTTCGCATGGCGGCCACGGGCGCATCGGTTTTGAAAATAATATTTATTTGAAAGATGGAAGCTTAGCACCAAATACGGCTAGTCTGATTGCCCAAATTGCTGATACTCAATCCATAGCAAAAGGTGAGGATACGCGTAGTACCCTCACCTGAAGTTAATCATTACAATGTGATAAGTTATAATATGATTAATTTTTTTATGTTATCCGCGTGAAAACTCAGGATAGCCTTCAAGACCACATTCGCTGATATCAAGGCCATTCATTTCGTCTTCCTGGCTTGCTCTTACACCGATAGTTAAGGATAAGACGTACCAGACAATCGCTGATGTGATTGATACAAACGCACCAACCAGAACTATACCTGTCAATTGTGCCGATAAGGTTGCATCTGCGTTGGAAAATACAACTGCGATTGTTCCCCAAATACCAGCAAATAAGTGAACCGGAATAGCACCAACAACATCATCAATCTTGAGCTTATCAAGGAGAGGTACGGTAAGCACCACGATCAGACCACCAACACCGCCGATAAATGCCGCCATTGGTACAGAAGGCGCCAGCGGTTCAGCCGTAATAGCAACCAGACCAGCAAGCGCACCGTTCAGTGTCATGGTCAGCTCGACTTTACCATACATGAGGTAGGTAAGGATAAGCGCAACGATGACCCCTGCAGCAGCCGCAATATTTGTGTTGATATAGATATTGGCAATGGCATTGACGTCTTCAGCGCTACCCATAGCAAGCTGTGAGCCGCCATTAAAACCAAACCAGCCAAACCACAGGATAAATGTGCCTAATGTCGCAAGAGGTAAGTTGGAGCCCGGCATAGGGTTAACCTTGCCATCCGCCGAATATTTACCAAAACGTGGACCGATTATTAAGACACCCATTAAGGCTGCCCAACCGCCAACAGAATGAACAATGGTTGATCCGGCAAAATCAAGAAAACCGATTTGACTCAAATAGCCAGAGCCCCAGCTCCAGCTGCCTTGGGTTGGATAGATAAATCCAGTAAGCACAGCACTAAAGACCAAGAAGCTGATTAATTTTGCTCGTTCGGCAACAGCACCAGAGACGATAGACGCCGCCGCAGCAACAAATACCATCTGGAAAAACCAATCAGAACCAGAAGAATAGCCGTCCTCAATATTAACCTCAGATGGTGACCACATGGCAAAACTGCCAATCCATGTCACAACATCCATATAAAGGAGGTTATAACCAACAAGCCAGAACATCAGGCCGCTTACCGCATAAAGACCGATGTTTTTTGTACATTGAGCGGCGGTGTTTTTGGCACGAACAAGCCCTGCTTCAAGCATACAGAACCCAGCCGCCATCAACATAACTATAAAGCCATGCATTAAAAATGATAAAGAGTTAAGAATATAAGCCGTTTCAGGATCAATCTCAGCGAAAGCGACAGAAGGAAGCACGGCTAAAGAAAACAATGATAAAAGGAATTTAAACATTACAGTCACTCCAAAACTATTAAGAAAATAACGCATAGCATATTGAACCGTGTATTAATTGTGCTAGTTTTGCATGATAGTGTTGCATATTTAGCAACACCTGATCATCATCACCATGTCTTATCACTGAAGGTGCTATCATGCAGTTCATGAAATCGTTGCAATTCATAACAGTCATTGCCGAAGAAAAATCCATTCGCAAAGCCGCCGATAAACTCGCCATAACGCCCTCGGCTCTCAATCGCCGTCTGTTAGCAATAGAGGATGAGCTTTCATGCAAGCTATTTGAACGGCTTGCCTCTGGCGTTCGGCTCAATACCGCGGGTGAGTTGTTCATTCATCACATCAAAAAGCAACAAACCGATTTGGATCGTGTCCGATCACAAATATCTGATTTGGAGGGTATCCGCCGAGGTCATGTCAATCTGGCCAGTAGTGAACATGTTCTAATCAGTTTTCTGGCTAATGAATTAGCAAATTATCAGCAAACTTACCCTGATGTTACCTTCGCCATAATGACGTGTGAGAGAGAGGCCGCACAAACTCATTTGAACGCGCTTAATGCTGATCTGGCATTAACACTTGGGCCAGTAATAAGCCCCGGTTTCAAAACTTTGGCAACGGCTAGCATTACCCCCAAGGCTATCATGCGCAAGGCGCACCCACTAGCGACGCATCAAATGATTCGGTTTTATGAATGTGCCGATTATCCTATTATCTTACCGCGCCTGACCGATGCGATATCAGAAATGATCTATCAGGCAGAAATCAGCACAGGGGTTACTCTAAGAGTTGTTACCAAAGCAGATACCAAAGAGTTTAGAGAAACGCTTTTGTTATATGAAGATGCCATCAGCTTTCATCTGCCGCTTAAAGCTAATAAAAATGTGGCCAATAACATGGTAGATGGATTGATAGACGTTGATTTACATGCGGCGGACATGCCGCCCGTTTTGTTGCGCTTAATTCAGCTTGAGAACCGCGTGCTATCGGTAGCGGCATCAAAGTTCGCTGAACAACTGGTTACCTGCATGGAAACACAATTTAATAGCTGAGTTTTGTCAATTGGCATGTAATTTGTTAATATAAAGCATCAGTTGTTAGTATGAGGGTAGCGATGTCTGATAAAACCGATAATCCAAAAGCTGAAAAATCACAGGAAGAACGCTTGCTGGAATTACTGCAAAACGTTTTGAAAGAGTTTCCTGATTATGACCCGCCGCGCATTCGGATGGATGGTGATATTGTCATTCCTCTGGATGTCGTCTTAAAGCAAAATCGTGAAGCCAGCAGAAGCATGGCAGAGGCTATCAGCAATATGATGAGTGGGGATCGCCCTAAACGATCCGCATGGATCAAATAATTTCCCCATATAGGTGAGATGAAGTTAGGTAAAATGAGGATAGAATGAGCATTACAGATGAAGGCGAATATGGCCAAAAGCAAATTGATTTCCTTGAGCTCATCTGGGGCAAAGGGTTTTTATCACCTGGCGGCACGACAGAGGTTGATTTAGTCATAGAAGGATTAGACTTATCAGGCCTAAATATTCTAGACATTGGCTGTGGCTGTGGTGGCGCTGTCTTTCATCTGATCGAGCAACATGGAGCAGCAACTGCCATCGGTGTTGACATTGAACCCTTGGTCATTAGCCGCGCCAAAGCACTAGCCGATGAATACAATCTTAATGATAAAGCCAGTTTTGAGGTGGTAACGCCTGGGCCACTGCCGTTTTCTGACATGCAATTCGATATGGTATTTAGCAAAGATGCTTTCCTGCATATCCCCGATAAAGAAAGTTTAATGGCTGATATCGCCCGCGTCCTCAAGCCAGATGGAATCATTGCTGCTAGTGACTGGATGCGGCTAGATGACAACCCGCCATCACAAGTCATGGCGGATTATATTGCCGCTGAGGGGTTAGATATGCATATGTGCTCGCTAGACAGATATAGCAAAGCGTTAGCGGCAGCAGGGTTTAGTGATATCCACCGATGTGACCGCAATGCATGGTATCTTGATCTTGCTCAACAAGAGTGGAAATCCATGGCAGCAGAGCCGTTGCGATCACAGATTATAGACTGTATTGGTAAAGCCGCCGCTGATGAAACCAGCAATATTTGGCGCAAGATGATTGGCGTGCTTGAGATTGGTGAGCATCGCCCCGGGCATTTCCGCGCTCAAAAACTAAGATAAACGCAATTAGGCTTAACAAAAACGTATCTAATCACAAATATGATGAAATATGAGGTGAGGTGGCGGGAGTGACGGGACTCGAACCCGCGGCCTCCGGCGTGACAGGCCGGCGCTCTAACCAACTGAGCTACACCCCCTCACCGTATGCAGCCAGTGAATAAAAGTGGCTGTTGGAAACTTATAGCCAATTCAAAATGACTGGGCAACTGTTTTTTCTGCATCAGGTAAACACCTATGATTGGCCACTAAAAGACACGCAAGGGCTTATCGGGTCTTATCGCGTCTTATCAAACCATGTCAGGCTCAGACAACATCAATACACCTAGTTGAGGTATTGCAGAGCAGTGATGATCGTCGCAATCGAGGCAATTTGCAGAACAAGCATCTTGATCCAGAGACGTTGCTCACTATTTTCAATTTTGGCATCAATGCGCTGTTCAAGGTCCTCAAATCTGGCATCAAGTCGTTGTTCGAGGTCTTTCAGGTCATCCTTGGTAGCGAGGCGGTCGTTCAAGAGATTGGCATAGTGTCTATTCCTTTCCTTAAAGAATTACGGCAACATGAATATTAAGGCCATGAAATCATTTAAAAAATTAAATGGCGCAACTAAACAAATTCGGTTGACTAATGATCGAGACTATCTGGAAAAACGAACTAACGACAAAAAAAATCAGTGAACGCGCAAAAGCCTTCACTGACAAAATACTAGATAAAAGTTAAAAAAGACTTAACACAGGTAAATTTATTAGGGCTCAAGACGATTATATTTTTAATGTCCTTATCTTATATCCACATGCAATGGCTTTATACATGGTTTTAAGTGCAGGCAGATGACGCAATGTAAGGACATGCTAGTCATCAATCATGCATGTGATAGATACAGGAAATTGAGAATGGTGGGCGGTGAGGGGTTCGAACCCCCGACCTACTGGGTGTAAACCAGTCGCTCTCCCAGCTGAGCTAACCGCCCTTACCGTTGGAACCCTTAAAATAATAAGGCCGTCTTTATATGAACGGCCTTATCATAAAAATCAAGAAAAATTACTTGTTAACAGCATGTTTCAAAGGTGAACCAGCCTTAAACTTAGGCTGCTTGGATGCAGGTATGTTAATAACATCGCCAGTGCGTGGGTTACGGCCAGTCGTAGCCGCACGATTGGATACTGAAAAAGTACCAAAACCAATAATACGTACTTCATCTCCGCTTGCAAGAGCTGAAGTAATAGTATCAAGAACTGCTTCTAGTGCCTTACCAGCATCAGCTTTAGAAAGGCCACTATGGCTAGCAACTTGTGCAATAAGATCATTTTTTTTCAATTTTACCCCCATCAGAAGTTTCGGGTTTAGTAGGAAGATTAACCTTAAAACAAATACTTACCTTAAACAAGAAATACATGCAGATGGGCTCAAATTAATGCGTTATAACAACATCGCCATCATCATCTGGGCGCACAGATGCAGAGATTTTTTCCTTTGGAACATCTATTGCGATTGGCTTTTCAACAAGCGCCTGGACGAGAACTTCATCAATCATGTCAACGGGATATATCGTTAACGAGTTTTTAACATTATCAGGAACTTCAGCAAGGTCTTTAATGTTATCTTTTGGAATTATTGCAATTTTTATCCCTGCTCGGACAGCGGCAAGTAATTTTTCCTTAAGACCACCGATAGGCAAAACTCGACCACGCAGCGTCAACTCACCTGTCATCGCAACATCATGGCGAACCGGATTGCCGGTCAAAGCCGATACAATTGATGTCACCATAGCAATACCGGCAGATGGGCCGTCTTTTGGTGTTGCCCCTTCCGGAATATGAACATGAATGTCATTCTTAGCCAGAGAATCATTATTTATGCCAAGAATAGAGGCGCGGCTTTTGATAAAATATTCAGCCGCCTGAATGGATTCTTTCATGACATCACCCAGCTTACCTGTCGATGATACCTTGCCTTTACCGGGGAAAGTGACGGCCTCAATATTAAGCAGTTCACCGCCAACCTCAGTCCAGGCCAGACCAGTTGTCACACCGACTAAATTTTTGGCTTCAATCTCACCATGACGGAAGCGCGGAACACCAAGATAATCTTCGACCGATTTGACATCAATATCGGCTTTCGTAATCTCACCCTTAACAATAGCCGTGACTACTTTGCGGGTTAGCTTTGATAGTTCACGTTCAATATTGCGGACACCACTTTCGCGGGTATAACGCTGAATAATAAAGCGAATAGCATCATCGGTAATGGAAAACTCATGGCTAGCAAGACCATTTTCCTTAACCTGTTTCTGGATCAGATGGCGTTTTGCAATTTCCACCTTCTCATCCTCGGTATAACCAGAAATGCGGATTATTTCCATGCGATCAAGCAAGGGTTGTGGCATGTTGAGCGTATTTGCTGTCGTGATGAACATAATATCGGACAGATCAAAATCGACCTCGATATAATGATCTTGGAAAGTTGAGTTTTGTTCAGGGTCAAGCACTTCTAGCAAGGCTGATGAAGGGTCACCGCGCCAATCCGCGCCAATCTTATCGACCTCATCAAGCAACATAAGCGGATTACATTTCCCAACTTTTTTAAGACTTTGGATAACTTTGCCGGGCATCGACCCAATATAGGTTCGTCTATGGCCGCGAATTTCACTCTCATCTCTGATGCCGCCAAGCGCAAAGCGAGTAAACTCACGCCCAGTGGCTTTCGCAATAGACTTACCAAGCGAGGTTTTACCAACACCCGGAGGCCCAACAAGACAAAGAATAGGCCCTTTCAGCTTTTTCATGCGTTGCTGAACAGCAAGATATTCAATAATTCTATCTTTGACTTTATCGAGGCCATAATGATCCTGATCAAGAATCTCACGCGCCTTATTAATATCAGTCTTAACGCGTGATTTATTCTTCCAGGGCAGCGATAGTAGCGTATCTATATAGTTGCGCACCACCGTAGCCTCAGCACTAGCCGGGCTCATCGCTCTAAGCTTTTTAATCTCAGCTGTTACTTTTTCACGAGCTTCTTTGGATAGCTTTGTTTTAAGGGCACGTTCCTGAAGCTCTGCCACTTCATTGACACCATCTTCGCCATCACCCAATTCTTTCTGAATGGCTTTAATTTGCTCATTTAGGTAATAATCACGCTGTGATTTTTCCATCTGGCGTTTGACGCGGTTGCGAATACGTTTTTCCACCTGCATGACATCAATTTCATCACGCATCATCTCACTTATGCGGTCAAGCCGTTTTGAGACATTTATAATCTCAAGCAATTCTTGCTTATTGGCAATATTGACAACAAGATGCGATGAGATGCTGTCCGCCAACTTGCTGGCATCTTCAATCTGCCCAAAAGAGACTAAAACCTCAGACGGGATTTTTTTATTAAGCTTAATGTATTGCTCAAATTGCTTGAGCGTTGTCCGGCTCATAGCCTCAAGCTCAACACTCTGTTCAGGTATTTCAGCCGAAATATCCGCATAATTGGCTTCGAGGAACTGCTCATTATCGGTCACTTGCGAGATTTTGACCCGATGATGCCCCTCAACCAGAACCTTGATTGAGCCATCAGGCAATTTCAGCAATTGCAGAACTGTGCCAAGGGTGCCGATCTCATACAGATCATTGGCACCTGGATTTTCTTCGTTCGCTTCACGTTGGGTCACTAGAATAATCTGCTTGTCTTTATTCATAACTTCTTCAAGCGCTCGAACAGATTTCTCCCGCCCAACAAATAATGGCACGATCATATAAGGAAAAACCACTATATCGCGCAAAGGCAATACAGGATAGCTAGTGATGTCTGAAGACAAAGGTGTATTTTCGGTATCAGTCATAGGAAGCCTTATCGTGAAAACATTTTCAAGTATTCATATTGGATAACATGACATTAAAATCAAGGGTGTGAAAATAAGACTTATGCTGACCATGACTTATTAAAGAGAATATCAAGCCATGCCGTCTGCTTCATTTACCTTAATATCAGCGTGAACGAGGATAGGTTGTTTATTCTTTTCGATAACATCACGGCCAACGATTACATCTTTGATACCCTCTTTAGTTGGTATATCAAACATAGTATCCATAAGAACTTGCTCAACAATCGCACGCAGACCACGTGCCCCTGTTTTCCGCTCAATCGCCTTTTCAGCGATAGCGTCAAGAGCATCATCACGAAACTCAAGATTAACATTATCCATATTAAACAGCGATTGATATTGCTTAATCAGCGCATTACGCGGTTCGGTCAGGATACGAATCAACGCCGTTTTGTCCAGGTCTTCAAGCGTCGCCAATATCGGAAGCCTTCCAACAAACTCAGGAATCAGGCCAAACTTTAGCAAATCTTCAGGTTCAATTTCGGCAAGCCGCTCACCCGTTGACCTGTCATCAGATGATTCAACATTAGCACCAAATCCAATTCCCGTGCCTTTATCTCGATTAGCAATAATCTTATCAAGACCGGCAAAAGCCCCACCACAAATAAACAGGATGTTCGTTGTATCAATTTGCAGAAACTCTTGCTGAGGATGCTTGCGTCCGCCTTGTGGCGGCACTGACGCAACCGTTCCTTCCATAATTTTCAGCAACGCCTGCTGAACGCCCTCACCCGACACATCACGGGTAATGGATGGATTATCTGATTTGCGGGAAATCTTATCAATCTCATCAATATAGACAATGCCGCGTTGCGCGCGTTCAACATTGTAATCGGCAGCCTGCAATAATTTTAAGATAATATTTTCAACATCTTCACCGACATAACCAGCCTCAGTCAGTGTTGTCGCATCAGCCATCGTAAAGGGCACATCAAGAACCCGAGCGAGGGTTTGCGCTAGGAGCGTTTTGCCGCAACCGGTTGGACCAATCAGCATAATATTGGACTTTGATATCTCAACATCATCTGGGCTATCGTTATGGGCAAGGCGCTTATAATGATTATGGACAGCAACAGAAAGCACTTTCTTAGCTTTTTTCTGGCCAATCACATATTCATCTAAAAACTCATAAATCTCACTAGGAGTTGGGACACCGTCATTTGATTTAGATGACGAGGTTTTATGCTCTTCTCGTATAATATCCATGCACAGCTCAACGCATTCATCACAAATGAAAACCGTCGGCCCAGCGATTAATTTTTTCACTTCATGTTGGCTTTTACCGCAGAATGAGCAAAACAACGTGCTCTTTTCAGAATTACCAGATGAGGACATAACAAAAACTCCCTATTACCTCTATATTAGACAGGATTATGCCATCCTATCAACGGTTTTTTGTTATGCTGCAAAAAACATTCCATCAATTGATAATATAGTTGATCACATAAATGATCATAAAAATGAACAGATATTGATATATTACCCTATTTCTTAGGAGTTGGACGCTTATCAACAACTTGATCAATAAGCCCGAAATTCATGGCTTCTTCTGCTGTCATAAAAGTATCCCTATCCATGATTTTCTGAACATCTTTCATGGATTTACCTGTATGCTTGACATAAATGCCATTTAACCGTTCGCGCAGGTTCAATATTTCCCTTGCATGGATTTCAATATCTGCGGCCTGCCCGGAAAACCCGCCAGATGGCTGATGCGTCATAATCCGAGAGTTTGGTAAACTATAGCGCTTACCCGCGGCTCCAGCCATTAGTAACAGTGAGCCCATAGAGGCCGCCTGACCAATGCAGACAGTGGATACATCAGGGCGAATATATTCCATCGTATCATACATGGCGAGGCCTGAGGTAACGATGCCACCTGGTGAATTGATATACATGGATATATCTTGCGATGGATTTTCACTTTCCAAAAACAGCAGTTGCGCGCAAACAACAGAGGAAACAGCATCATCAATTGGACCATTTACAAAAATAATACGCTCTTTTAAAAGACGTGAGTAAATATCATACGATCTTTCCCCACGGCTTGACTGTTCGACAACCATCGGAATTAAAGCTGACATTGTTTCCGTTACATGCGTCATATGATTACCCTGCTAAAAAAGATTTCTTTATCTGACTTAAGCGTTCCACCTGTTGCTTGCAAGACTAGCTATCAGACTTTTTTGATGCAGGTGCTTTTTTAGCCGCAGGCTTCTTGGCTGGTGCTTTTTTAGCCGCCGGTTTTGCAGGTGCTTTTGCGGCGGCGGTTTTTTTGGCATCAGCTTTCTTTGGATCAGCTTTAGCGGCAGGCTTTTTCGCAGGTGCTGTTTTCGATTTAGCTTTTGATTTACTAGAAGTATTCTTGCTTTTCGCCTTCAGCTCCTCAAACTCATCATTCTTGTAAAGGTCTTCAACAGTGACGGTTTTGTCATTTACCGAGCACAGATCAAGAATAAAATCGACGACTTTATTTTCAAAGATCGGGCCAGCCAGCTGCTGAGCCGCTTCTGGGTTTTTGCTAAAATACTCAAGCACTTCTTTTTGCTGGCCGAGATAACGTTGGGCTTCCGCAAAAATCGCTTGGTTTTTTTCTTCTTCAGATACTTGCAAGTTATTTTTTTGACCAATATTTGTCAAAACCATACCAAGTTTAACCCGCCGAATAGCAATCAGCTTGGCTTCATCTTTTTCATCATCCGACATGTTTTCATCAACTTTATGCTCATGCCCATGCTCATGCTCATGCTCATGATCGTGATCATGGTCGTGATCATGGTCGTGATTTTGATCTTTCTGATAAAATTGCTGACAAATCTGATTATATTCTTGATTATACAGGGTTTCAGGAACATCAATTTCATCATAAAGACCATCAAGCGCATCAAGCAGTGATGTCTTAGTCTGGTTTCTCAATGCCGCTTCATGTTGGCGTGCAAGCTGATCTGACAGCGCCGTTTTTAATGCCGCTAAGTCATCCATGCCAAAGGTCTTAGCAAACTCATCATCAAGCTTAATCTCATCATCCTCACGGATTTCAGTGACGGTGACCTCAAAGACGCTGGCTTTGCCGGCTAAATGTTCGGCCGGATATTCTGTTGGAAAGGTTACATTAACATCCAAAGTGCTATCTGCCTTTGCGCCAATTAGCCCCTCTTCAAAACCGGGAATAAAGCTGTTAGAGCCGATTTTAAGCTGGTGGCCTTCGGCTGAACCGCCTTCAAATGCTTCGCCATTAACACGGCCAATAAAGTTAATAACAACAGTATCACCTGATTTAACCCCGCGCGGCTTGGCAATCGGCTTCGTTGGGCGGTTTTCATTTGCCAGTTGTTCCAATGCCTGATCGACTTCTTGATCAGAGATATCAAGTTTCCATTTCTCGACACTGATCGAGGACAGGTCAGCCTCCGGAATTTCTGGCATAATTTCAAACGCCATGACTGCCTTCAGGTCTCCACCTTCGTCATATTCGGTAATATTTAATGATGGATTAGCGGCTAGCTGAAAATTATTGTCATTAATAATTGATTTGGTCGCCTCATCAATAGCGCCCTGAATAACCTCACCCAAAACCTGCTTACCATATCGCGTTTTAACAATACTGGTAGGAACTTTACCAGGCCGGAAACCTGGCATTTTAACTTGTCCAGCTAGGGTTGCTATACGCTCATCAATACGTTTTTCAATATCCGCGGCATCTAGCGCAATTTCGAATTCCCGTTTTAGTCCATCTTCTAGTGTTTGCGTAATAGCCATGATGTAAAAAGCCTCGTTGCTGATCAATTTTTGTTATGGGTAAATGCCATAAATGATGGGGCGAGTGACCGGCTTCGAACCGGCGACCTCAGGTACCACAAACCCGCGCTCTAACCAACTGAGCTACACCCGCCATAAAATGTTGTCATATAGGTTAGCCGTGCTTTCGTCAAGCATCAGCTTGAGACAGAACACGGATTTCAACAATATTTCTGGACAATATAAGACCGTCTTGTTTATCTGGAAACATAGTAATGTTTAATTTGGGGAAAATAATGATGCACAGTCGCGCCGCAAACTTAGGAACCGAAACCGCATTTTCTGTCCTTGCCCGCGCCGCAGAGCTGGCGGCGTCAGGTGCCGACATCATCAATCTAGGGATTGGTCAGCCTGATTTTCCAACCCCACCACATATTGTCGAGGCAGGAATACAAGCGCTGCGAGATGGGCATCATGGCTATACCCCATCAAAAGGTATTGTTTCCTTGCGCGAAGGCGTGGCAAAGAGCCTTTATGATAGCTATCAGGCGGATATTGATCCTGATCTGGTGCAAATCTTGCCCGGCGGTAAGGTCGTTATGTTTTTCGCAACTCAGTTATTAGGTGAGGCCGGCGCAGAAATAATATATCCAGACCCAGGCTTCCCCATTTACGCATCATCTATCCGCTTTAGCGGCGCCACCCCTGTGCCTTATGCGCTATCCGAGGCGAAAGGCTTTGCCCTTGATGCTGATGATATCCTATCAAAAATTACCGAAAATACGCGTCTGGTCATTATAAACTCACCGGCTAATCCAACAGGCGGAGTAACGCCAAGGGCAGAAATTGAAAAATTGATTAAAGGATTGGTCAAGCATCCGCATGTTTATCTCATGTCAGATGAAATATACGATAAATTGGTATTTGATGGCTCTGCGATGACCAGTTGCCTTAGTTTCCCAGAAATACGCGATCAATTGATCATCCTCAATGGCTGGTCAAAAACATATGCAATGACTGGCTGGCGCTTAGGTTATGGAATATGGCCAAAATCATTAGCCGAAGCCGCCGACCGCTTGGCTGTCAACAATCATTCATGTGTCAATGCCGCCGCCCAAATAGCGGCACTTGCCGCGCTAACAGGTGATCAGGCATGTGTCGAAGCGATGCGGCAAGCCTTTCAAAGACGCGCAAGCCTCATCCATAATGGTCTAAACGCCCTGCCCGGCGTTACTTGTGCCGTGCCAACCGGTGCCTTTTATGCCTTCTGTAACATTACAGGCACAAACATTGCGTCAGCAGAATTGCAGTCTCGCTTATTAGAGGACTATGGCGTTGCAGTCATCAGCGGAACCAGCTTTGGGGAAATGGGCGAAGGTTACTTGCGATTTTCTTGTGCAAACTCCGATGAATCGATCACAGCTGCCCTGTCCAGGTTTGCAGATTGCCTCAATCAGTTATCTTAAATCAGCCACCCTTGCTTAATTTTTCATCATGAAAAATACTTTGCCTATATTTTAAGCATTAATGACGTTTCTATTCTTATTAAAATCTAATATAAAAACTCATTCGAAATTATTTATAATTTAATTTTAATAGGTTAAGAAAAACTCCCATATAAAAGAACCGATATTGCTTCATATTTGATATATATGGAGGTTCTTATGAAAAAATTAGAGGTTGTTATTAAGCCATTTAAACTTGACGAAGTAAAAGAAGCGCTTCATGAAGTTGGCATTCAAGGAATTACAATTACCGAAGCAAAAGGTTTCGGGCGCCAGAAAGGCCATACCGAATTATACAGAGGGGCAGAATATATTGTGGATTTTCTGCCAAAAGTAAAAATCGACATTGTTTTAGAAGATGGACTTGTCGATCAGGCCGTTGATGCCATTTTGAGTTCTGCAGCTACCGGACGCATTGGTGATGGCAAAATCTTCATATCACCTATTGATGAAGTCATTCGCATACGGACGGGTGAAAGAGGCTCTGACGCAATCTAAATATTTACGTCACAACACAAACTTGAGAGGAATACCAATATGACTAACGCTAAAACTGTTCTTGATTTTATCAAGGAAAATGACATCAACTATGTTGATCTGCGCTTCACCGATCCACGGGGAAAAATGCAGCATCTGACACAGCATATTGATACCATTGATGAAGAGTCTTTATCAGAAGGGTTCATGTTTGATGGGTCATCCATCGCAGGCTGGAAAGCGATTAATGAATCTGACATGACATTAATGCCTGATATGAGCAGGTTCTACATTGATCCGTTTTTTGCTCAACCAACGTTAGCTTTGTTCTGTGATGTTCTTGATCCGGTTACAATGCAGCCTTATGATCGTGATCCACGGTCAACTGCCAAAGCAGCGTTAGCACATATGGCATCTGCTGGCATTGCTGATACAGCATTTTTTGGCCCAGAAGCTGAGTTTTTCTTGTTTGATGACGTTAAATACGAGGTCGGCATGAACACCGGCATGTATAAACTAGATTCGGTTGAAGGCCCATATAATACGTCGCGCGACTACGAAGAAGGTAACATGGGTCACCGTCCAGGGGTTAAAGGTGGTTACTTCCCTGTACCACCAGTTGATAGTGGTCAAGACATTCGTTCAGAAATGTTGTCAGTGATGAGCGAAATGGGTGTTCCTGTTGAAAAACATCACCACGAAGTTGCCCCATCACAGCATGAATTGGGAATGATGTTCGGCACATTGATTGAAACTGCCGATAACCTTCAGCTTTATAAGTATAGCGTCCACCAGGTCGCCCATGCTTACGGTGTTTCCGCCACCTTTATGCCTAAGCCTATTGTTGGCGATAACGGGTCAGGCATGCATGTTCACCAGTCATTGTGGAAAGATGGCGCGCCGCTTTTTGCTGGTAATGGTTATGCTGATCTATCTGAAATGGCACTCAATTATATTGGCGGCATTATCAAACATGCTAAATCACTTAATGCTTTCACAAACCCATCCACAAACTCCTACAAGCGTTTGATCCCGGGTTTTGAAGCGCCTGTTCTTTTGGCTTATTCATCGCGTAACCGGTCAGCATCGTGCCGTATTCCTTTTGTCAATAATCCAAAAGGCAAGCGTGTTGAGGTTCGTTTCCCTGATCCAATGGCAAATCCATATCTGGCCTTCTCTGCCATGTTAATGGCTGGACTTGACGGTATTCGTAACAAGATCAATCCGGGCGAAGCTATGGATAAAGACCTTTATGATCTGCCGCCAGAAGAGCTAAGTGACATTCCAACTGTTTGCGCAAGCTTGCGTGAAGCGCTGGAAAGTTTAGATGCTGATAGAGAATATCTAACGAGTGGTGACGTCTTTACCAATGATCAGATTGATGCCTATATCGCGCTGAAAATGGAAGAAGTTTACGCCTTTGAACACACCCCGCATCCGGTTGAGTTCCAAATGTACTATTCAAGCTAACCAAACTCCTCTTGAGTGGAAACCCCCATGGTTATGTCATGGGGGTTTTTTTGTGGGGTTTTTATGGGGGATTTTTTATGCAGACCAATAAGACAGGCTTCACAACACAAAATATTGTGTTAAGTTAACACAAATTTATCCATATGTGGTTGTTAACATGAACAGCTTATTTGATGCTGATCCCTCTGATTATTCTGCTTCTGAGATTGAAGTCTTAGAAGGCCTAGAGCCGGTTCGTAAGCGTCCTGGGATGTATATCGGCGGCACTGATGACCGTGCGTTGCATCATCTTGCCTCCGAAGTCCTTGACAATGCTATGGATGAAACCGTTGCTGGTTATGCGTCACGCATTGATGTCAGGTTAGAGGATACAGGCCACTTGATGATTAGTGATAATGGCCGAGGCATTCCTATTGATCCGCACCCTAAGTTTCCTGATAAATCGGCATTAGAAGTGATCATGACGACGCTTCATTCTGGCGGCAAGTTTGGCGGCAAAGCCTATTCAACCTCTGGCGGATTACATGGTGTTGGGGCATCTGTGGTCAATGCCTTAGCGGCGGAGATGACGGTCGAAGTTGCACGTAATAAAGCCCTCTATAGACAGAGCTTTTCGCGCGGCAAAGCCATAGGTAAATTAGAAGAATGTGGGGCAGTATCAAATCGCCGGGGAACACAAGTCCGCTTCCTGCCTGACCCTGACATATTTGGCGAAAACGCGCAGCTAAAACCAGCCGTGCTTTATCGGCTTGCCAAATCAAAAGCCTATTTATTTGCTGGTGTAGAAATCCGCTGGTCTTGCGCGCCATCTTTGCTTACCAAAGATCAGGATATCCCAGTCGAAGAGACGCTATCCTACCCAGAGGGCTTGAAAGATTTTCTTGTTGATAGCACTAGCAATCATGATGTTTTGATCAGTCAGCCGTTCTTTGACAGTGTTATGATTGATGGGGAAAAAATTGAGTTTGCCATGACGTGGTTTCACGATCACGAGGACGGCTTTGTTCGGTCATATTGTAACACTGTTCCGACACCTGATGGCGGCACTCATGAACAAGGGCTTCGGCAAGCCATTGTTCGCGGTATGCGGAATTATGGCGAGATTGCGGGTCATAAAAAAGCCGCTGATCTGACCGTTGATGATGTCATGGCGCAAGTTGGCTGTGTCCTATCTGTGTTCATTAAATCACCACATTTTCAAGGCCAAACAAAAGATAAATTGGTTAGCCAAGATGCCACGAAACTGGTTGAAACCGCAGTAAGAGACCGTTTTGAGACGTGGCTTGCAGCCGATAAAGACAGAGCAGGTTTTTTGTTAGAGGCGGCAATTCAGCGCATGGAAGACCGCAAGCGCAAACGGCGTGACCGCGATGTTGCCAGAAAATCCGCCACAAAGCGCCTCCGCTTACCCGGCAAGCTAGCTGATTGCAGCGCTTCGGGAAGTGAGGAAACAGAGATATTTATTGTTGAGGGTGACTCCGCTGGTGGATCAGCGAAACAGGCGCGCAATCGCCGCACTCAGGCAGTTCTTCCATTGCGCGGAAAAATATTGAATGTGGCCTCTGCCAGCGATGATAAAACTAATCAAAATCAGGAATTATCGGATCTCGCCCTAGCCCTTGGCGTGCAGCCGGGGAAATCCTTTTCATTAGATCAATTACGCTATGATCGTATCATTATTATGACCGATGCGGATGTTGATGGTGCCCATATTGCGGCCTTGCTCATGACCTATTTCTATCAGCAGATGCCAGAGCTGATTGAGAAAGGTCATCTCTATTTAGCGCAACCGCCCCTATATCGTCTGGCACAAGGCGATGATGTTCGCTATGCGCTGGATGATGCGCAGCGTCAGGAGATTATTGAACATGGGTTTAATAAACGCGGCAAGGTTGAGGTTAGCCGATTCAAAGGATTAGGGGAAATGCCGCCCAATCAGCTGAAACAGACTACTATGGCGCCTGAAACCCGACGATTATTGCAAGTTAGCCTGCCAACGCGTCAGGGTGAGGATGCTGATGATCGGCGGCGTGTAGATGGGCTAGTCGATACATTAATGGGACGTAAAGCCGAAAAACGCTTTCATTATATTCGCGATAATGCCCCATCTGTTATGGTGACGCTTGATATTTAATACTGTCTAAAAACTGGTTCAGATGTGCCGTCACCTGATCAGGGGCTTCCATAGTGATCAGATGGCCGGCATTTGGTATCTCAATCAGATTAGCTTGCGGGATGATAGATGCCATATCATGATGCCATTTTGGTGGTGTCACGCTATCCTCACTTCCATATAGAATAAGAGACGGACATAATAATTTTTCCAGCGTTGCCATGTAATCTTGGCGGCCGATAATGGCTTTCATCTGAGCCTCGTATATCGCTTGACCAGCTTGTTTAACCATAGCCATGATCTGCTCAACCAGGTTAGCATTTTTGAAATTATCCTCAGAAATCATTTGCTTGACCCCTGCCCGTGTTAATCCGGCATAGCGCCCACGATGAATTAAATCATGCTCAGCCAAGCGTTGCTGTCGCCTTTGCTCACTCTCTGCATAAGGATTGCTGTCCATGATGACCAAGCCAGAAAGACGTTTAGGCGCCAAATGCGCCATTTCCATAGCAACATATCCCCCCATAGATAACCCAATGGGAATAATTTGGCCTGAGACACGGCTTAAAGCCGCTTCTGCCATGCCCTGAATAGTATTATGTGAAAATGTATCCGCGACATGGATAGGATAGTGCGTTTCAAAATGCGCTATCTGATCCTTAAATACAGTGGCTGATCCCATATGACAGGGAATAAATACTAGCGATAAATCCATACCAATTTATATCCATTATCATGAAAACTCGCAACAAACTTGACCTTTTGGCGGGGTTTTGGTATATTGTAAACTGTACTGAAGACGTTAAGTTTATTCTTCATCACTATGATAATTGAAATCATTTCAGGCTTCTCATGACATCTTTTGCTGATCTTGGTCTTAGTCAGACTTTGCTTACATCCATACAGGCGTGTGGATATGAAACCCCCACCCCTATTCAAGAAAAATCTATTCCGATTATTTTAATGGGTCGTGATGTTTTAGGCTCGGCGCAGACTGGTACTGGCAAAACCGCTTCTTTCACTTTACCCATGATTGATATTTTGGATGCAGGACGCGCCAAGGCCAGGCTTCCCCGATCATTGATCTTAACCCCAACGCGAGAGCTAGCGGCACAAGTATCAGAAAGCTTTGATCAATTTTCACAAAACCATAACCTGAACAAAGCCTTGCTCATCGGCGGGGTTAGTTTTAGCGAACAAGACGCCTTGCTTGATCGCGGTGTTGATGTTCTTATTGCCACACCAGGCCGCCTGCTTGATCATCTTGAACGCGGCAAAGTGTTGTTACGTGATGTCAAAATCCTTGTCATTGATGAGGCTGATCGCATGCTGGATATGGGCTTTATCCCGGATGTTGAAAAAATTACCAAATTATTGCCTAAGATCAGGCAAACGCTGTTCTTTTCTGCGACCTTGAATAAAACCATTTATAAGATTTCTGAAAACTTTGTTATCAATCCCAAGATTATTGAAATTTCGCCAGAATCATCGACCGCGGAAACAGTTGAGCAATTCATCTGTCAGACAACATCTCGCAAAAAGCATGACACCCTACGTCAGCTCATCACCGCCGAAAACGTCGCCAATGCTTTTATCTTCTGCAACCGTAAACGCGATATTGCCAGTGTTAAAACCTCTCTTGAAAAGAACGGTATGGACGCCGAATCTATGCATGGTGATATGACACAGAGCGCCAGAAATGACGCGCTAAGACGCTTTAAGAATAACGAAGTGAGGTTACTTGTAGCAAGTGATGTCGCCGCCCGCGGGATTGATATCGCCGGCTTATCTCATGTCTTCAATTTTGATGTTCCATCAAATCCTGAGGATTATATTCATCGTATCGGCAGAACTGGACGCGCTGGCAAAAGCGGCAGAGCGTTTAGCCTAGTTGCTAATGAAGATGATAAAACAGCGATAAGTGCAATTGAAAAACTCATCGGCAAATCCATCCCACCCATGGATATTGGGGAAGCCGAAATATCAACAGCAACGCCATCTGAGCCGGTGGCCGATAAAGACAGCAATGCGGTCAAGAAAAAATCTAAATCAAGTTCACGGCGCAAGCCAAATCGTTATGAAGGTGAACGTGACGCGCCGCCAGATTGCAGCGGCAGCAGTTTCAAAGATACTGAACATACGCCTGCATTTTTGCTTCAGAAATCAGCTTAATATTAATTCTTAACTAATTGTTTTATCGATAACTTCTGATAAGTCAGGAGATAGATTTTTTGCTGTTTTCAAACGTGTTAACGCGCCTTTCATTAAGGCCTGACGGCTGTCATTATAGCGCCCAAAGCGAGTAAGTGGCAAAACCATTCTGGCCGCAATCTGTGGATTGCGTGTATCAATATCAGCAATATGGCGAACAATAAACTTGTATCCTGATCCATCATCTGCATGGAACATTCTGGTATTCATATTGGCAAAAACAGATAGCACTGAGCGCAATTTGTTAGGATTATTTTTATCAAAGGCCTGATGTTTCATCAGCATTTCACAATATTCAGGGGTTGATATAAACGGGCAAGAGGACTGAAGCGCGAGCCATTTTTCCATGACCAGAGGGTGATGTGACCATTTATTCTCAAACTCAGCTAATGCCATCATTCTTTCATCGACATCGGTTTGATTGAGCGCATGAAGCCCTGCCATAGATAGTGTCATGTTTTCAGAACGTGACAGGGCTAACGCTTGACGGCAAGCTAGCGGATCATGCGTAAGCAATTTCATATTCATGAGAATATTGAGCAATCGCCTTTCCTGTGCCGATAAGACATCAGATCGGTTAGTATAATCATCAATAATCGGATCAATGCTATCAGCCAGCACAACACACAGATTTTTGACTAGCTTACGACGCGCTTTCCAGACATTAACAGGATCAGCAACAGCAAGCATAGACTCTATAACTTGTTGCGACGGGGCTTTTAGTAATTCAGCCTTCACCGCCGGATCACATGCCTGATCCAGAACGATCTGCCGAAAAGAGTCCGCTAGCGTATGAATTTTTTGTTCAACAAGTTTCGGATCAAAATCTGTTTTCACCATATCCAGAATAACATTACTCATTAACTGCTGGCTAGCATCCCACCTGCCATAACTATCCTGATCATATTTTAATAACGTCAATAATTCGGCATCGCTATGATCCGTTTTTAGGGCAACAGGCGCAGAAAATCCCCGCAACAGCGATGGTACCGCGCCCTTTGGCACCTGATGCAGGGTTATTGACACGGTTTTTTCAGCAATAGTGATAACTCGGTCTTTTTCGTCATCATTTTGGCGATCATATTTGTTGTCGCATATGACGGGTAAAGCCGTGCCATCATCAGTAATTAGGCCAAGCCGAACAGGTATCATCAAATCATGATGAGTATTAAGGACTGGGTTATCCTCATAGGTCTGCTTAAAGTGAAGCGTTAATGTTTGCTTCTCCTCATCATAGGTTTTCTTCACCTCTAGGACAGGCGTGCCAGCCTGCTCATACCAGCGTTTGAAATGGCTGAGATCAACCTGACTAGCCGTTTCCATCGCTAACACAAAATCCTCACAAGTGGCAGCTTTACCGTCATTATCTGTGATATAGCGGTCAATCCCACGCATGAAAGCCTCTTTGCCAAGCAAATGTTCCATCATGCGAATAACTTCCGCCCCTTTTTCATAAACGGTTGGGGTGTAAAAGTTATTGATTTCTCTATATGTTTCAGGACGAATTGGATGCGCGGTAGGGCCTGCATCTTCGGGAAATTGGACAGCTTTCATCAAGGCAACATCATTTATTCGTTTGACGCCTCTTGAATGCATATCAGCGGTAAACTCTTGATCACGATAGACCGTTAAACCTTCTTTCAAGGTCAGCTGAAACCAATCTCGGCAAGTGATCCGATTACCTGTCCAATTATGGAAATATTCATGCGCAATAATGCCTTCGACTAAGTTCAAATCATCATCGGTCGCGGTCTGTTTATCCGCCAGCACATATTTAGCATTAAATATGTTAAGCCCTTTATTTTCCATGGCTCCCATATTGAAATGGCTAACCGCCACAATCATAAAGATATCAAGATCATAATTCAGCCCAAAGACATCTTCATCCCATTTCATAGATGCTTTCAAGCTGGCCATCGCATGACTGCATAAATGGGCATTGCCATGCTCAACAAATATCCGCAATACAACGTCACGGCCATTACTTGTTGTATAGTGATCTTCGACCATATCGAGATTGCCAGCAACCATAGCAAAGAGATAACTTGGCTTTGGGTGAGGATCATGCCAAACCGCAAAATGGCGTCCGTTATCCAACATCCCTTGATAAATCAAGTTGCCATTTGATAACAGCACCGGAAGCGTCTTGGCATCTGCCTCAATTCGTGTTGTGAAAACGGACAGAATATCTGGGTGATCTGGATACCAGATAATGCGCCGAAAGCCCTCAGGCTCACATTGCGTGCAATACATTCCATTTGATCGGTAAAGCCCTTCAAGGGCAGTGTTCTGATCAGGGAGAATACGGACGCTAATGGTGATGACGACTGACTTTTTTAAATTAAGATGAATATGCCCTTTGGCAAGATCGTCTTTATTGGGAAGATACGTTTCCCCATCAATATCCATAGCTTCAAGTTGTAACGGCTCACCACCATAAAACGTAATTTTTCCACCTTTTTTTGTTAGCGGCGAGACCGTGAATACACCAGTAACTTTGGTGTAGTCTTCAAAAATAGAAACCGTGAGATCGACATTATCGACCCGACAATCTGGTGCCAGATAATCCGATCTATGGATCACCTCTTGAGAAGCATCTAGAGAGGACATGTTTAGGAGTTACCGCCTTCACGGTTAGTTGTATAAGCATCAAAGCAATGCGAATTACAATACGGTTTTCCAGTCACCACATCATCTCCACAAAAATGAAAATCCGTGGATTGCGGGTCACCAATAGGCCAGCTGCATTTGCTCCGTGACCAGGTAATGTTACGGAGCGCCAGTTTAAGTGGCAAATCCTCACGACTTAACATAGGTGTCGTTTTCGCTTTACGCGAAGATGCCCCACCAGATTTTGCCCCACCAGCAATTGGAGATTGCCGTTTCGGCAACCCCATACGATAAACTTTACCAGCAATCGCATTACGAGATACGCCAAGCTTTTCCCCAATCTGAGAGATAGGCAGCCCCATTTCCCATAACTTTTTTAGCTTTTCGAGACGTTTTTCGTCCCATTGACTAGTATTGCTCATCTATTTTTCCAAACATCTACCAATGTTGTGATCATGTATTAATACCGTTTATTACGACCGTTTATTATAACCAAGCGCCAATAAATTGTGCAATCAGGTCTCTTTGATAATCTAGCATATGTCGCCCTAAATGGATCGTCAAACCCTGCTCTTGAGCGGCATTAAGCCATTTCGTCATTTCCGGCACCATAATTATATCAGCAATGATGGCCGATTTTTCAACCCCTTCAACCGCAACCGGTAAAGCATCATCATCATGAAGCCCTAAACTTGTTGCGTTAATTAGCAGATCAGACGCTGTCTTGATAGCATCAATTTCACTTATCGATGCAGATTGAACATTTTGATGAGGATAATGACGGCGAATGAGATCAGCCAAATCCTCAGCTTTATTGAGACTGCGGTTTACGATGATGAGTTTTTTCAGATTAGCATCAGCAAGCGCTATCGCAATAGCCCGCGCCGCCCCTCCTGCCCCAATGATGACGGCTGTTTTACCCGATGGCTCATGCCCCTCACCGCGCAACCCTGCGACAAACCCCTTACCGTCAAAATTATCACCAATCATGCGACCATTATCAAAACGGATGGCATTAACCGCGCTAGTGACCTGTGCCGCCATGCCTAGCTCATCACAAAGCGTCGCCGCTGTCATTTTATGCGGGATAGTGACAGCAACACCGCCCATATTAGGCATATGTTTCAGCGCATTGAGCGTTGTTGCCAAATGGTCAGGCTGAATATGAATAGGCAGCAGAACAGCATCAATATCACGCGCCGCAAATACTGGATTGAAAACCATAGGGGCACGGACATGATCTATCGGATCAGCAATCACACCAAATAACTTGGTTTTTCCTGTTATCATCACCATGCGTCTTTCCTGATCACATATCGCCTGTTGTATCGCCTAACTGATAAAGCGAAGCTATATCAACTACTGGTGGTGGCGCAACCATCTGTTTTAGCATTTGTTGAAACTTATCTTCGTAATTATGCGCCAGTTGTTCAGCTTGCTCAACAGAAACTGCAGAAAAACTGATGGATTGTCCAGGTTTACAGCTAGCAAGACATGGTAAATCCGCCTGAATGACGGTCGCTATTTTGGTATAACCGCCCGTTGTCTGGTGATCAGCAAGCAAAATGATTGGCAACCCATCACCGGGAACTTGAATGGAACCTGTGACAATACCATCAGATGCGATATCAGCATTATCTTTATGGGTAAGCATCTCGCCTTCAAGCCGCATCCCCATTCGGTTCAGGAGCGGCGAGATACGATATTCTGATGTCAGAAACGTATCAATCGCGGCATCGGTAAAGCGATCATCCTGCGGCCCCAGAACAACCCGATAGTCATGTTTTGCGGCATAATCATTGGCGTTAAATACCATCCGTTCTGACACGCCTGACAGATTGATATCCTCTAACAGCGGTATCTGATCACCATCAGCAAGCAAACGGCCTTGCCAGCCGCCAATCATGGCATTGGGTGATGTTGACCGCGAACGATATAAGAGCGGCGTGCCTATGCCGCCCGAAATGCAGAGATAGGCGGTATTTGTGTCTCTTAATGTTGGTATCATAATGGTTAGACCTGCGCGGACAGTGATAGACCGGTTTGCCGTGATTTCCACCTGATGACCATAGCGATCAGCAATAACCAGAGACGTCTCTTGAGTTCCGGTAAGGGCAACGCGCCGAGTTGCACTTATCTCAACACCAACGCCGCCCATACAAATCTCAATCCCGGCGGCATACTCGGGATTGCCAACTAATTGATTGCCCAAACGAAGCGCATATTTGTTCAAAGCCCCAGATTCAGGTACACCGACCGCCTGATGTCCAGCTCTGCCAAGGTCTTGTATGGAAGAATAAGACCCAGCGCGTCGGAATGTGATTAGACCGCTATTCATGGGTTAATCTCAACCTTAAAATGGCCTGACCTATAGTCAGACGCTATTTTATTATATTCATTATTATCAATATGATAAAAGCTAACTCTATCTCCTGCTCTTAACAATATAGGGTCTGATTTTTGGGCATCAAATAAAGGAATGGGAACGCGCCCAATCAAGTTCCAGCCCCCTGGTGAAGGCAGGGGATAAACCACCGTCTGATCCATAGCAATGCCTAATGATAACGCCGGAACATGCGCGCGCGGGGTTTTGCGCCGTGGTAAATACAGCGCTTCATCAACACCTTTCATATAAGCAAGCCCCGGTAAAAACCCCATGATAGCAACATCCAAAATGTTGGATTGATGCCGCTTTACCACCTCATCTGTGGACATATTCAGCGTTGTTGCGACTTCAAGCAGATCAGGGCCAAACTCACCTCCATAACAACACGGAATATGAATAAGACGGCCTGCCCCTTCATCATTTGTCAGCGTCGCGAGCAGCGGCGTAATTTCCTCAATCAATGAGGCGGCAGATGTCACAAGCGGATTATACTGCACCAATAGATTAGTAAGCCCCGGGATCATATCCTCAATGCCTTTGATATTATCATCTGCGATAATCTTCCTAATGGCATGTGCCAAGGCGCGCGCGGCTTTGGTGGCGTGATCTGTTGGCAGGTCATCCATATTAATGACAATGCCATGATCACCAGCAGATAAAAACCGCCGATCATAAGGTTGTTTTAATGGCGCAAAAGATATCATAATCATTCTGTCATAACGAATATGTTATCCATTGAAAAGCATGAAACAATAACGCTAAACTAATAGCGCTAATAAAAGGATGGCAGATGATGGATTTTAATCTTAATGCTGATATGGCAGAGAGCTATGGCACTTGGGTAATGGGAAATGATGAGGCGCTATTGCCCATTATCAATTCGGCAAATATTGCCTGCGGGTTTCATGCCGGTGACTATAACATCATGGCGAATACCATGCGTAAAGCGATGGAAAATCATGTCAGTATTGGCGCGCATCCAGGGTTTTATGATCTGCATGGCTTTGGTCGCCGTCCGATCAATCTTTCAGTGAACGAGGTTGAACACCTGATCGCCTATCAGTTAGGCGCCGCTATGGGTGCCGCGGCTTTAGCAGGTGCTAAAGTAACGCATGTAAAGCCGCATGGTGCGCTCAATAATATGGCGGCAAATAATATTGATATGGCGATGGCTATTGCTCGTGCTGTCAAAGCCGTTGATGCTAGCCAGATTTTTCTAGCCCCTGTTCTCAGCCAGCTTGTTGTTGCAGGTGATAAATGCGGGCTAAGCGTTGCCCAAGAGATTTTTGCCGACCGTGCTTATATGCCAGATGGCCAATTAGCCCCGCGCAGCCGACCCGATGCCATGATAGATGATCCTGACATGGCATTAACGCGGTCACTTGCCATGCTAGTCGAACATAAAATTACCGCCATTGACGGGACAACATTGCCAATCACGCCCCATTCCTTGTGTGTTCATGGTGATGGGCCGTCTGCGGTTGCAATGGCAGAACATCTTCAAACGGGACTTACTGAAGCCGGATTAGTCGCTAAAACCCTGCCCGAAATGATGGTCTAATCACTATCGGATGATGATTTACTGTCAGGCTGAAATTGCAGTGACGCCGAATTGATACAAAACCGTTCACCTGTTGGCTCTGGCCCATCAGGAAAAATATGCCCTAGATGCGCGTCACATTTGGCGCAATGGACTTCGGTTCGCGTCATGAAAAAGGATCGATCAGTTGTCGTTTCCACCTTTTCCATGCTGACAGGTTGCCAAAAACTTGGCCAGCCAGAACCCGAATCATATTTGGTGTCTGATGAAAACAGCTCTTCTCCGCAACAAATACAATTATAACGGCCAGCGGCTTTATTATCCCAATAGGCACCCGTAAAAGCTCTTTCAGTGCCGTGCTGGCGCGTCACATGATATTGCTCATCAGTCAGCTTAGATTTCCATTCTTCTTCGAATTTGATTATTTTTGTCATGCTAATCTCCATTATTGATATTGATATAAGCACCTATTGGCGCGAAGAAAAGGTATCAACCGCCATAAAAATGCGTGTTGCTGTGGTGATCAGAGATAAACAGCCAAAGCCAAGGGAGAGCCAGAAAAACCAAGATGGAAAAACGCAGATCAAGATCAGAAAGCCAATCGTTTCCGCGCCTTCGGTCAACCCACCTAGATAATAAAATGATTTTTTCTGTTGCCTTTCCATTTGCAAATCATGTTTTGCCGCAATAATGGCAAAGGCCAAGAACGATGAGCCTGTGCCAATGAAACAAAACATTATAAATGCCGCGATCTGGGCATCTGCTGGATCAGCAAAGGCAAAGCCTAATGGAATTGATGCATAGAACATAAAATCGAAAACAATATCCAGATATCCACCCAAGTCGGTTGCACCTGCTAATCGGGCGACAGCACCATCCAAGCCATCTGCCAGACGGTTCAAGCAAATACAAACAATGGCCAGTTGATAAAATCCTAAACAGATCATGCAAAATGCTAGCAATCCGATGATAGCGCCAACCACAGTGATAACGTTGGCGCTAACCCCTAACCGATGCAATGCTCGTGCTGGGGTTAAAAGAGCAATTTCAACAGCAGGTCTTAGTCTTGTATCCAGCATTTATATCAATTTGGAATAATGAAAATTTGATCAGGGTAAATCAGGTCAGGATTATCAATCTCACCAGCATTTGAGCTATAAATATCAATATATTTTATGCCTTGGCCATAAGTTCGATATGCGATCCGCCACAAGGCATCACCTTTCTGGACAACTACAAGCGTATTACCGTCCAGCGTTTCATCCAATTTAGCCTTGCTAAGCGCAATACTGGCTGAGGCTAGTGTAGCGCCATTATCATCTGTCATGACAACAGCAACAGTAAACCTGTTGCGGTCCGGTATATTTGCTTCGGCCAGATAACCCTCAGGATTAATTGTTACCGTGGCGAGGGCGCTGTCGACTGTGACCGCGATATTACCTGAGCCTTGCCGAAAACCCGATATTGCCATTCGATTATCGGATAAGGCTTCGATCATCCGAATAGTGACTTTCGGCGGAAGCGAGGGGTTGGCTATCATATCTGCTGGAACAGTAGGATCAACAGCAATAGCCGGGCTTTCAGTTATAGAAATAACGCTATCTTCGGGATCTTCAGTTAGTGGTGATTGCAATACTTTCGCTTCTAATTCAACTTGCAGTGCTCCTGCTTCTTCTGAAGGAACCAATGCCACCAATGGTGCCGTATCAGCATCTTCGGGGATGACCACGACAACATCACGTTGGGCCGTAATGCTTTCCCCATCAGGGGTAATGGCGGTGACAGATAACAAATAGCTGCCAGCCGCAAGTGGGGTATCCGGAACGGCCGCCCAATCACCATTTTTATTTACTTTTGCTGAGGCAATTAGATCATCTTTATGATGAATTTTGATTTTGTTTTCAGGATTTGACTGACCGCTTAAGACAATAACGCCATCCGGAGACACATTGACGAGTTCAACCGTGACAAATTGCTCAACATCAACCGCATCAGATGTGCTATCACTCTCAGCAGATGTATTATCTGCTATGGCGTCTTCTGATGTATTCTCATTAGACTCAATCGTCAAAGATAGCGAATTATCAGGCTCCACAACAGGTGGTTCTTGCACCGTTTCGGACAAGTTAGGGGTGTTATTTTCTGGTGCTGTCTGATATAGATAGACACCAAGAATAATTAGGGAAAAGGCAGCTACAATGGCGGTCAAAATCAAAGGTATGTTTTTCATTTGTAACCTCCCCTTAGCTCAAGACTACTCTATCATATCCATAATGGCAACGTTACCAAAATTGGATATGTCATGAATATTTGTGTGTTTTCCGGATCGTCTGCTGCCACTTCTCCCGAATTGCTTGCAATGGCTGAACGTATTGGCGCAATGATCGCCGCCCGCCATATGGGATTTATTTATGGCGGTGGTAGCACTGGCATGATGGGAGCATCGGCATCTGGCGCCTTATCACATGGCGGCAATGTTCATGGCATTATTCCAAGATTTTTACAAAACCTAGAAGTCGCTAACGAAGATATCAGCAAATTAACGATTACGGAAAATATGCATCAGCGCAAACAAATGATGTATGAGGAAGCTGATGCGTTTATTGTTTTGCCTGGCGGCTTTGGAACAATGGAAGAAATGATTGAAGTGCTGACTTGGTGCCAATTAAAGGTTATCAGCAAACCGATTTTTATTTTTAATCCTGACGGCTACTGGGATCATATGCTGGCTATGTTTGCTCATGCT
>JADHOM010000018.1 GCA_016778985.1 Alphaproteobacteria bacterium
ATATCTTGCCCATTCTATACCCTAAGCCGACTATATGTTTCAATCGTTTTCTTTACATTAATTTTTGGCTATCTTGGGGTAGTATTACGCGCAGGATATTATGATACTAGACAGCAACAATAAAGATCACAAAGATAACCTTAATGATGGCAAAGCTGTTATCGTGACAGGTGCGCTGCCGAGTGTTGTTATCAAATCAAGCGGCAACCCACGGCTCATCGTATCATCCCCTCATAGCGGCAGGTGTTATCCTGATCATTTTCTGTCCAGCACATGCCGCACACTTGACGAATTGCGGCAAGTCGAAGATGCCTTTATAGATATATTGCTGACCCATTATGGGCTAGATGCTATGCAGATTTACGCTGATTTCCCACGCAGTTTTGTCGATGCGAACCGCCATCAGGATGAATTGGAAAAGCATATATTTGATCACTTGAGTGACAGTATTAAGATTAAAACAAGCCGCTATACAAAGGCTGGGCTGGGAGTTATCCCATCACATTTATCTCGAAAAAAACCGATATATGACCATAAATTAACCGAAGATGAGCTGAATATCCGGCTCAAGAGCTGTTATACGCCATATCATCATGCGTTAGCGGCTATGATTGAAACTGGCAAGGCAAGTGGTGAAGTTATTTTGCTTGATATCCATTCCATGCCTTCAAGCTTAGGCATATCAGAGGCTGATATTATTATCGGTACATGCCATGGAAAATCGGCACCAGCATGGTTAAGTAAATGGATACAAGACTATTTCACCAAGCAAGGGCTAGCGACACGGATGAACACACCCTTTGCTGGCGGTTTTATTACCAGTCATTATGGCAGTCCTAAGGATGATGTTTTTGCCCTTCAGATTGAGATTAATCGAAATCTTTATATGAATGAGCAGCAACTGACCTTATTGCCAAAATGGCATGATTTTGCAAAAATAATGGCAGACCTAATCAATCAGATCAGCAAAGATATCCTGAATAAATCACCTATAACCCCGCCCGCCGACTAAAGCGGAACGGGTCAACCGCGCGTCGCATTGCGGTATCAAGGGGTGATGGCTCTTGACAGATATCAGCGGCAATAGCCTCTGCCAAAAGCGGTGCTGTTACCATGCCACGTGACCCCAAACCGCCAAGAACATATATGCCATTGCCTAATGCGCCTGCGATAGGTTGTCGGTCGGGGGTTGTCGCCCGAACGCTTTGGCGCCCCTGCCATTGATCCGGCGTAAAGGATAAATGCTGTTTCAGGGTATCTGGCAAGCGCGCATAATTTTCTTGATGCGCGGCAAAGCTGCGCTGATTTTCGGAGCCAAGATCATCGCCATCCTTGAGCCGCTGATAGCTTGCCCCTAGCGCATAACTGCCATCGCTGGCTTGCGCCAAATATCCACCAAAGCTCATCGGCAGATTAATCTTGATATCTGCATCTGCTGGCAAGTGACTGACATGCCCACGATTGCCAGTGATTGGTAATATCGGCTCAAGCCGCTTGCCCCACAATGCGGAAAGCCCTATGCCGGCTGCAATGACTACAACATCCGCCGCAATATCATTACCATATTGATCAGTCAGGATAATCGCGTCATGGGACGCTGATAGATGATGAATTTGCACCTCATATCGGCATGGCACACCTTGGAGCAATGCGTTGACCCATTGCCGCGGATCAACAGCCCCGGCATAAGGGTAATGAAGCCCTTGTTGCGTCACCTCATCATACGGTAACTCTATACCGAGCTGATTTGATAGCACATCATCATCAATGCTATGAAAAAGCGTTTTCGGCCATGCTTGCGCCAGCAATTTCTGTTGCCGCACAGCTTCCCTGTCATCTTTGGCCAACGTCACCAACCCCGCACCCATACCAGTACCCATTCCAGCACTGTTGCCAGCGCCTGATAGCCCTGCCCCCATCGCCAGCGCAGAACGGCGGGCAAAGCCAAAGGCATTGAGCGAGAGCCAGCCATGATCGGTATAGCTAGCGGTCAGCCGAGGTGATTGCAAGGCGGCGATATTTCCGCTTGCCCCATCAGCGGCCGCTGGTGCGGCCTCTAACACCTCAACATCAATCTGTCGTCTGGCCAGTGCCGCCGCTAATGATGCGCCTGCTATCCCGGCGCCTATGATTTTCACGCGCCCAATGCCAGATGCAGACGCAGGTGCTGATCGGCCAGCAACACGATTTGATAATACGCCAGTGATGCGGTGACGTTTTTGACCAAAACCAGCATGTCTGGTGATATCAAATCCGGCAAGCTCTAACCCGCGTCTGACCGAACCGGCGGCGCTGAAACTGGCGCAAACCGCATCTTTGGCGGAACATCTGGCCATATGGCGGAACATGTCATCTTGCCACATATCAGGGTTTCGTGATGGGGTAAATCCATCCAAAAACCAGACATCAGCGGCAAAATCTGAGCCTGATAACATATCGTACGCATCCTGATAGATCAGATCAAGCGTGACGCGACCTTGATCCAAAAACACCCGATGTCGCCCCGGCCATCGTGGCGGTAATGCCGCGATCACATCATCACATTCCTGATGCAATTCGGGAAAGGCGGATAATACCGCGCATATCTGATCATCGGTTAATGGCGCATGTTCGGCGGCAATATAATGCAGGCGAGCATGATTTGGTGCGGTCTGACGGAACAGCGATAACGCCAGACAAAAATTAAGCCCTGTGCCAAAGCCAAGCTCAGCAATCGTTGTCAGTGCAGATGATTTAAACCGCGCGGCAAGCTCTGTTGGTTCAACAAAGACAGCCATGCTCTCCGCGTAGCCGCTTGCCGATGAAAAATAAATGTCATCATAAAGCCGTGAATAGGCGGTAATGAGATCACCGTCACGGGTAATCTCAATCAACGGGTCATGAAGCGATATCGGATGATCTGGCATAGCGCAGGCCATAGCAGATTTTATGGTGGCAGACTAGCCCAAGCACATTATTGCGGCCAGTTTTTGAGATCAAGGGGATACACTTGCTCCGCCAGATTGCCGCGCAGAAACACCAATGTCACCGACCCGATATTGATGCCATATTTGCTGACATAGGCGCGGTTAATGGCGACATTTTCATCTTGCTGATAAATCCAGTCATTGAACTTCACCCGCAGGCTACTATCGCCAATGGCGAGGTCAATATCATAGACCCAGTTGAGCGCATTGCCGCCAATTTGGCCTGATGCGATGCCGATGACATCTGCCGCCTCACCCTCATAGCGGAGGCTGCCGTCATCTTGCTGGCCGAGGTTTTTTATAACCCAGACACGTTGATCCGTTTCCCCATCATCATAGAGAAAATACTCATCAAGCGTCAGCGTGTCGCCATCCAGCGTGCCGGTGATATTGACGCGGAATTGCCGTTTCAAATTACCGTAACGATCCTCAAAAATGCCATAGGCAACAGTGTCACCCGTGAAAAACGTCTCAAGGCTCAAATCAGGGCTGCGCGATTGATGCACCATAGGGGAGCTGGGCGAACATGCCGTCACCGTGACTGCCAGAATTATCGCTAATATCGGGGCAAATATCAGGGGTAATTTCAAGTGTAATTTCGGGGGATTAACCCCATGCTGGTGCAACCACTTGATCATAACCGTCTCCCTCAAACCATGTATGATCTTAAAATAGACCGCCCTGTGGTTGAGGAAAGTGTTATATTTTTGAGCTTGAGATGGGGGTTAGTGATGTGGGTGTTACTAGACTGCTAGCTAGATCATATGAATATTATTCGTAATCGCAAGATCCCAGCGCATTCTTTCTCTATGATCCGCTAGCGTTAGGTACATAACTACAAAGGCAACGACCTATTTGTTGCTTACAATTATCATCTGTATCTTCTTTTCCTGTTCAGCAAATTGTGCCGACATGTTCTCATTTGTAGTTTTTAACTGGGTGTCCAGATCACTCATCCGAGTATTCAGGCGACCTTCCATCTCATGCATATCAGACTTAATGCCGTTTTCCATATCTAACATATCGGCCTTAATGCCGGCGCGTGTGGAAGACATAGCTTCCTCGAAAACACCTCGCATTGCTTGCGCTAATAGGTCAACACTGCCGTTCATTTTTGTTTTGGCTGACATAACTCATTCCATCTTGAGGTTTTAAAATTATTATCTCATTAAAAGTATTTGCAACAAAAAATTGACATCACGCAACAACGCCCTCTAGTCGTAGGTTTTATCGGATAGACGATTAGCTTCAACAATCTTCATACCCTGACCCAAGGCATGTTCTGGCCATGTCTCGCGCAGTGCTGATATCGGCTGGGGTCATGTTTTCTTCTAACAATTTAATGTTATCGCGCGCCCTTGCTTCACCATTATGTAAGGCAAGGCTGAACCACATATAGGATGTCTTAATATCCGCCGAAACACCCCGCCCCTCGAAATACATTATTCCTAGATTGTTCTGTGCGAAGGCATCACCTTGGAGGGCGGCCATGCGATACCATCTCGCCGCTTGCTTGTAATCCTGCGCTACGCCTTCGCTGGCCTCATATCGCCAAGCGAGAATAGTTTGGGCTGTCGCGTGGCCCTGTTCGGCGGCTTTACGAAACCAGTTTGTCGCTGCCGCATCATCTTTAGCGACTCCATCACCCTGAAAATACATCACACCGAGGTTGAACTGAGCTTCGATATGTCCTTGTTCTGCTAATGGCTTTAATATCGTAAATGCGCTGTCAAAATCGCCATTTTGAATAGCCGCCCAACCATCATCATAATCATCCGCCAGAGCTGGCAGGGCTGGCATCGCCAGAACCAGCACTACACATATCCATCTTAACATTCGCATGATTTATGCCTTTTGTCTGAACATTGATCCATAAAAGTAAAGCAAGCAGGGGTTAATATTTAGTTAATGCGGGGCGCGTTATGCCAGCATTCGGCATATTTAGCCATAGCGCTATCAATGCTACATGATTGTGTTGATGAGACTTTCCACCCCATCAAAATCTGTTCCCGGGGCGCCATAGAGAAATTGCATAGCGTCAATATCGGCTTGATAAAGCTCCTGATCGCGCGCCGTAGGATTTGCGTATGACATGATCGTTTCCGTGCTACGCTTGAACTCGTTAGGGTCGTCTGGAAGCGGCCAAGCTGTATTAAAATCATCTTCAAATAGATGTTTTAACCCCAACGCATGGCCGATTTCATGCAATATGGCCGAATACCGCCAAGGGATGTCATCTGTCCTTGCTGTTTCTGGAATTTCACGGATGACAATAATAGGGTCATTGCTCGGCAGTCGGGCAAAGCCAAGATTGAACCCTGTTGTCCCTATCAAAAATTCTGAACCATAGGTAATCAGAAAGTCACCGGCAGTATCATCAGTGATGGCGACTTCGATAAAGCGCAGATTGGCGGCGGCTTCAAAACTATCAAAGGCACGTTGCATATCGCCCCTAAATTGGTCAATAATCCCCTGATTAGTTAACAGAGATAGCGATTCATACGCATCGGTTGCCAGCGACCAAGTGATGGTAAGCGGGCCTGTCGCTGGCATTTTCCAGGCTCTGCCACTGATCAGATATTGAACAAAATCAGACGGCAAGTATGCCGTATCAATATCCAATGGCGTAAAAATAAAGTAATCGATGTTTTCATAAAGACCATTAACACCTGCTGGGCGTTCAAAGCTGATATCCTGAACAATGATGTCAAGCCACTGGTCAAACTGCTGGCCGGGGGTGCCATCAATCGCATCAGGTTCGGTATAGCGCAGTTTCAACTGATAGCGGTTGTTACCCCAGCCATCTTGCGCGTCCTCATAATCGGGGAAGTCACGCCACCAGAGCTTACCGCCGTCTCTGATCTCAAACAGGCTTTCATCACTAAGCACGCCAGCGGTTTCAGGCAGAGACCACGTGCCGCCAGCAATAGCATCCCATTCTGCCTTAATCATGGGCCTGTAGGCAGGTTTATTTGTGGGGTGATTTTCATAGATCATGACTTCAAGCGCATTGGCCTTAGGGGCGTCATCAAGGCTGGACGGACGGCTGATGAAATCATCATTAAGCAGGTTCAAGACGATGTCAAAGTTCTTTAATTGAAGGCTGAAATCATCAAAACTGTCACCTGATTTGGACAGGAAAATATCACCTCGAATGACGTGATCCTGATCAAATAAAATGGTCAGGATAGTCCCCGTTAACCGCCCTGTTGGCAAGACAATGGCTGCCGGAAAATGGAACTCTAGTCCCGTGATAATGTAATTGGCCCAAATCGCCTTATCTGTCCGTCCATAAGTGAAAAACAGCTCATCACGAGGCAGTTTTTCTAGGATAGGGACAACGACATACGCCTCACCAATAACTCCGCCCGCCGATGTTGGCAAAACGGATATTTCTCCAACAGTGATTGTGTCGCCAGTACTGGAAGGGTTATGAAATTGGAGGGTATCCTGACCGGGTATGAAACCGGTGATTTTGTCACCACCATCAAAGGCAACAAAATTGTTGCCCACTTCCTTAAATTGATAGATGACCGCGTCTTTATCGTTAATATCCGAAGAAAGATCAATCATATCACCATCTTTGCCGGCAATAATAATATCGTTAAGTTTACCAGTGGTGATGGTATCAATACCTGCCCCGGTGCTGATTTGTTCAGGGATAATCTGCTCACCATGATCAACAACATTGTCGGCATCTGGAGTATTCGGGGTAAACTCACGCCGGACAACAAAGGTCAGTGTTGCGTGATCGGTTCTGTCACCATTTGTGGCTGTATATTCGATATTGCCTGTCGCGCTACCATCCGTATCAGCTGCACTGTCATAGGTTACGGTGATATGTTTGCTAGTGTCGTCTCCTCTACGAAAATTATCAATAATGCTGTCAGCGACTAGCGCTTTGCCTTTCTGAGCAAAGGTAAAAGCACCACTTATCGACGTGATTGTGATGACGTCATCACGTGCAGTAAGTGGCGGCAAATAATAGAAATCATATCTATTGCTGGACGGATTAAAAAAAGGCTCATAAAGGAAAAAGTTGCCTCTGTATTCGGTTGTTGGGATTGAGCCATGGATATACCAATTGTCAACACCACTATTATCGGCAATCTTGCGGATAGAGAATATACTCAACATCTTTTATCCCCTCATCTATGCAGAAATGCTGAGGCGAACCAAAAGCAGATGCTAAGTTGCAGATGCTAAGTTGCAGATGCTAAGTTAAGGTTCTATATCTAGACTCTCTCTGCTCTAATGATTGCGCCAATCATTCCAAAAAAAGTATAGCAAGCAAGGGTTAAAAATTAGTTAAGGGGAAGAAGAAAATAAAACTCTGGCGAGCCGCCCTAAAACGCTAAATAATATATGTAAAAAAGGCGCTTAGATAAAACGTTCAGGCGAAAGCCCCGAAATCAAATCAACATCAGCAACGGCATCTTGGCCTGCCACACCCGTGATTAAATCAGCCGCTAATTGCGACAAAGCCGGGGCGGTTTGAATGCCGTTACCGCCCTGCCCTGCAAGCCAGAAAAACCCAGTTGCCGCAGGATCAAACCCAACCACAGGTTCATGATCAGGGGCAAAACTGCGGAGCCCTGCCCATTGCTGTTCCACCCGCGTCACGGCAACGGTGGTGGCTTTCTCAAAACGGTCAATGCCCTCCGCCAGCACCATATCATCGACCCACGCATCACAAGGCGCAATCGGGTCTTGATCGGCAGGCGATACCATCAGTCGTCCCGCATCAGGTTTCGCATACCACGTCTCTGAAATAGACGCGATCATCGGCCAAGGCGACGGATCAAGCCCATCCGCCAAGGGGATCATTGCCGCCGACCGCCGACATGGGGTAATGGTGATCGGGCTAGCCTTGGCATGCATGGCCAACTCGCCAGCCCACGCCCCTGCCGCATTGACAACAATCGGTGTCTCAAATCGATCTGTTTTTGTTTCAATCTGCCAAGTCGAGCCGATTTTGGTCAGTGACAGAACCTCTTGCCGCGGCTGGATATCCGCGCCTGCCTGCCGCGCCATTCGGATAAATCCTTGGAACAGCTTATCAACATCAATATCAGCGGCGCTAGCCTCATAAACGGCTGACACGAAAGGCTCTGTTCGCAGAATTGGGCAAAGCTCTTGTGCCTCATGCGGCGTGATCTCGGCTAGCCCTGTGCTGCCATCCATATAGGCGGCCAGCGCATCAGCTTCAGCCTCTGTCACCAAAGCAAGCTCCCCCCGACGGCTGGTGACGCCTCCATCAACAATAGCATCACCAGTTAGCGCATCCCCCGACATGCGGATAAGCTGACGCAACAACGCCGTCCCATAATTGGGGATATACATGGCCGCCGAACGGCTTGTCGAATGATAGCCAAGCGACGTTTCGCGCTCAAGGCAGGTCACGGTCATCATCGATGCACATCTGGCGGCAAGGCTAATGCCAGCGATACCGCCGCCAATAATGACAACGTCACAAGTCTTAGTCATCAAAAGCACCTTCGGACAAAAACAACAGCACCCGCGATTGATCATTTAGCCCATATAGCCCTTGCGACTTGGCCAGCTTTAATGCAGCGTAACCAGCACCCCCCGATGCTGAGCAAGCAAGTCCAGCCGCCGCCAGCTCCGCAATCAGGCGTTTGCAATTCGCATCACTAATCGTCATGAAAGCATCCGCATGGGCAGCTAATCCTGCCAGCGCAACCTCTGATGCTTCTTTACAATCGAGCCGCCCCATGATCGACACATCACCCCCAGATGAGATGACCTTACCAGCCTTGATCGCCACTTGCAGTGCTGGCGCTTCATCCGGCTCAACGACCGTGATATGCGGCGCATCACCATAATAATCACGCGCCAATGCCGCAACCGCCGCCGCCAGGCCGCCGACCCCTGCTTGCAAGAAAATATGTGTTGGCGGCTGCTCAAGAGCGTCAAATGCCTCTGCCGCCATCACCAGATAACCTTCCATGATATCAACGCCGGTGTAACATTCTGGCCATGTTGTATCCGACATAATCTGCCAGCCTTCGGCCTTGGCACGGGCAAGGGCGGCATCCATGCTGTCTTCGTATGTGTCACCAGCAACCACCACCTCAGCGCCATAGCCACGCAAGCGTTTGGCAAAATCCGCTGGCACATGCTTCGATAAATAGATAACGGCTTTGGCGCCAAATAGTCTAGCGCCGGCGGCTACCGACAAGCCATGATTGCCCGCACTTGAGGTAACAAAAACCTCACCCGACAGAACCTCTGACCAATCCGCATTCTGGCTTTCATGATCGGATTGGCGTTTTGCCGCCGCTTGTTTAGCGATAGCATAGGCCGCGCCCAATGCCTTAAAACTGCCTAGATTCATGCGCTGGCTTTCATCCTTGATATCAAGACGGGCAATATCCAACGCCTTTGCCAAGTCTGGACAGGCGACCAAAGGTGTGGCTTTTGCTGATGGACATAGCTTTAGCAACTCCAGTGGTGCAGCGACATTGATGCTCACCCCCTTCGGGTCAAATCCAGGCATGCCCTGACCACGCCATGGATTATCAATAGTAAACTCGGCTTCTGTTAACATTCCTTAATCTCCTGAGGAAAAGCTTTAATTCGGTTACTGAAAGGCAAGTTCATTCTAGCCATGACGCCATTCATTTAAGCGGTCTTGCAACCCATACCACGAATAGACCATAGGTAAAAACCATGGATTGCCATTATAGAAAGGCAGTGCTGGAGGGGCGGCGGCGGTCAAAACACTAGGTGCATTAGTCTGGCCTAAGACTTGTTCAGCAAGTTTCTTACCGCACCAACGCGCCCATACTGTCCCTGAACCAGCATAGGCAGCAGAATAATGCACCCCATTATGACTAAAAATACGCGGAATCAACTGGCGATTAAAAGCCACATAGCCTGTCCAGCAATAATCAATCTGAACATCCGCTAATTGCGGCAAGATACTGATTAGCCTGTTACGCAAAAAATGCACCGTTTTTAGGGTTGGATTATGTTCCGCCCCGCGCGCCCCTAGCAAGATACGTTGACCGTCAGGCGTTGGGCGAAAATAGGTGGTAAGTTTCGCCGTATTTCCATACATCCGCAGGGCTGGCATTAAAGCCTTAACGCGCTCACGCCCCAGATTTTCAGTAACGATGATACTGCTCCTGACCGGAACAGTTCGTTGCCGCAGAAATCGGCTAAACCGATGTTCAGACCCGCCCGTATAGCCATTGGTTGCAACGACGACAATATCAGCATGGATACTGCCCTTATCGGTAACAACCAGCTTCCCCGACGTGGCATGATCTTTGATATCGTCAACAGCCGTCTTTTCATAGACCTTGACGCCAGCCTCAGTAATAAGCCGCAAGAAACCCGCAAAAAACTTAGATGCGTGGAAGCCGCCAACATCATCCTCGACCATACCGCCATAAAAGCGGTCAGATACAATCTCACCATGTTGATCAGCTTGGCTAACCATATGGCAAGGGATACCCAACCGCGATTGCAACAAATCGGCTTCCTTTGCCAGATAATCATAATGTTTTGCCGACATAGCGCCCTTGAACCAACCCGACAGTTTGAACATGGCGTCAATGCCTTCGGTTTCACAGAACTCAGCTAGATCAATGCGGGCGGCGCTGGCTTCTCGATATAAATCATCAGCAAATTGCCGTCCCCAAGATTGTTCAAGCTCACCATGACTAGGCCGGATACTTGCAGAATTAATGCCGCCATTGCGGGTTGAAGCGCCGTATCCAGGCGTTGATTTTTCAATAACGATGACAGATTTACCTGCCCTAGCAAAGACAAGCGCCGCCGCCATGCCAGTGTAGCCACCACCAACAATCACCACATCCGATGCTTTGGGCAAAGGATCATGATTGTCCTGCCGTAAGGGTTCATCAATATCCCACCAATATGGACGATAGGCAATGCGGTCGGGATCGAGGGTCATGATCGATGTATCTCGCAATTATAATGTTCACATATAGTGTATAATATTTTTATAAATATCAATATTTGAATAAAGGGGCAGCGAATTATTAGCTAAAGGTCTGATGCGACGTTGCATACCTTGTTTTTTTTGGCAGTATCTCTTATGTTTGTTTTGATATTAATTTCTGGAGAAACCCATGCCTGACGCACAATTTACGAATGTCGCCGAAGATCATATTTTAACGCCTGAGATTGCACGTGCAAAACCAGCACAGATGAAATGGGAAGACCCGTTTCTTCTCAATGATCAGCTTACCGACGAAGAAAAAATGGTCATGCAAACCGCCCATGACTACTGCCAAGACGGATTGATGCGACGGGTTATTAACGGCAATAGAAATGAAGTCTTTGATCGTGAGATTATGAATGAAATGGGTGAATTGGGGCTACTTGGAGCAACAATTCCCGATACCTATGGCGGTGCCGGCGTCAATTATGTGAGTTATGGTTTGATCGCCCGTGAAGTCGAGCGTGTTGATAGCGGCTACCGCTCGGCTATGTCGGTGCAATCATCATTGGTGATGCATCCAATATTTGCCTATGGCACAGAAGACCAGCGTAAAAAATATCTGCCTAAACTTGCCACTGGTGAAATGGTTGGATGCTTTGGCCTAACCGAACCTGATCACGGCTCAGACCCTTCTGGCATGGTAACTAAGGCCAAGAAAGTTGATGGTGGTTATTTGGTTTCGGGGGCAAAGAACTGGATCAGTAACGCACCGATCGCCGATGTTGCCATCGTTTGGGCGAAATCAGACGCCCATGATAATAAAATTCGTGGCTTCATTCTGGAAAAGTGCATGAAAGGGCTTTCCATGCCAAAGATAGAAGGTAAGTTTTCACTTCGTGCATCTATTACAGGTATGATTCAGATGGATGAAGTGTTTGTTCCTGATGAAAATCTCTTGACCGAGGTCGAGGGTCTAGCAGGCCCATTCGGTTGTCTTAACCGTGCCCGCTATGGCATTAGCTGGGGCGTTATGGGAGCAGCAGAAGCATGCTGGCATGCTGGCCGTGAATATACAATGGACCGTAAGCAATTTGGTCGGCCACTTGCCCAAAATCAGCTTATCCAGAAAAAATTAGCTGATATGCAAACTGAGATTAGCCTTGGACTGCAAGGATGCTTGCGGCTTGGACGGATGTTCGATGATCATTCCGCTTCGGCTGAACTCATATCCTTGATGAAGCGGAATAATTGCGGCAAGGCCCTTGATATTGCTAGGGTAGCCAGAGATATGCTAGGCGGCAACGGGATTTCAGATGAATATCCGGTTATTCGTCACGTCCTCAATCTTGAGGCGGTAAACACCTATGAAGGCACACATGATATACATGCCTTAATCCTTGGTCGTGCCATTACGGGAATGCAGGCGTTTTTCTAGGCCTTACGCTTAAAACCTGTTTTCAGGGACCTGTTTTAATAGGCAAAGAACAATGAAAAAAGGGGGCAAGATTGAGCCCCCTTTTCTCCCCCTTATATTAATCTTTAAATTATGAAATAAAGCTGGCTATATTTCAAGCTAGACGCCTTCGACAATTCGCATGTCCCTATCTGCCGCACCATCCAGCGCTGCCAAGGCTTCGGCATAGGCCGGGCTTTCAACCGCAGTGATCGCAGCATCTAATGATGGAAACTCACAAACTACTGTGCGCTCCATGATGCCGTTTTCTTTCACTTTAGCTGGCATCCCGCGAACAATAAACTGCCCACCAAATGATTCGAGCGCTGGTCTAGCAAGCGCGGCATAAGCTGCTAGCTTATCTTGATCATGAATGGCTCTATAAATGGAAACAAGATAGCCTTTAGGCATAATATGACTCCTTAAGTAGGTCTTTTCAGAAACGGATTAATTAATATATTTCAGCATAGCCAATTATGTGTTCTTAATGCAACTGGCAAGATGACTGATACAATTACCGGCACGATTAATGGCAAGATTGCCGGATAAGGAATTTGTAATGATGGGGGTTTTATGAGTAAGATTTATCCGCATAGAAAGCAACAAAGAGGTTTGTTGATATGACCCTTACCTTTCATCACATTAATTTTGTCAGCAAGGATGTTGATAAACTGCATGAGTTTTATACTGATGTCCTTGGGCTAAGTGATATTCCGATTGCAAACTTTCCGCGCCCTCCTGAAACCGATGACAAGGGGTATGGCGGCTATATCCGTTTTGCTACTGATGGCGTGATGCAGATGCATCTGGCAGAGCGCGATTTGAATGTTGCCTACAAAAATGGTCAGCATATTAATCCTGTTGAGCGTGGACATATTGCGTTTCGCACGGATGATATCATAAGCTTTATGGCTGATTTAGATGCGAAAGGCATTAGTTATGCCGATTATGGAACAGCATTTGCTAAAGAATGGCATCAGGTTTTCTTTTATGATCCAGAAGGCAATATTATTGAAGTCCATCAGCAGGTCAGCGCCACCAATTAACGATGGGCGGCGTATCACAGCTAACATGAAAAGGACGTATATCCATTGACAGAAACAGATATTTTACTTCGTGAGCAATGCAAACATGGAATATTGCGGCTAACCCTAAACCATGAGGCGCGGCGTAACGCACTTTCAGAGGCAATGATGGCAACAATAACCGAAGCTATCGCAACTGCCGGATCAGACCGCTCTGTCCGTGTCATTATCTTAGGCGCAAATGGCAAAGTATTCTGTTCTGGCCATGATTTAAAGGAAATGACCGCAGGACGCGATGCCCCTGATGGCGGCAAAGCCTATTTTAATGAGGTTATGACCACCTGCTCACAAATGATGCAAACTATCGTCAACTGCCCCAAACCTGTTATTGCAGAAGTATCGGGGATTGCCACCGCCGCTGGCTGCCAATTAGTTGCTAGCTGTGATCTGGCGATTGCCGCTGATACGGCTCAATTTAGCACGCCAGGGGTTCATATTGGTCTGTTCTGCTCAACGCCAATGGTCGCGCTATCACGCAATGTCAGCCATAAACATGCGATGGAAATGCTGTTAACTGGCGACATGGTATCCGCCGAACGAGCGGCACAAATAGGATTAGTTAATCAGGTGACAACGCCGGAAAATCTATCTGAGGCTAGTTATATCATGGCAGAAAAAATTGCCTCAAAATCAAGTCTGACCGTTGCCACAGGCAAGCAAGCCTTTTACCAGCAACGCGAAATGCCATTGGCCGATGCTTATATCTATGCCTCACAGGTCATGGTCGAAAATATGATGGCGCGCGATGCCAGCGAAGGCATCAATGCCTTTATTGAAAAGCGGCCAGCCAAATGGCAAGATAAATAATCAGAGCGGTGATGTGCCTAATCCAAGATCACCCTGCCCTTTGGGGTTTTAACATCAAAGCTGAGCCCTGCCGAGCCTTTGACGACATTAGCCAGCCCGTCAATTCCTAAAACCGTCATTAATTCTGTCATCTGGTGTGGCTCAGGTGAGCTGATCGTAATCTGGTTCAAGCGAAGCGCGTTATCTGGCATATCTTGGCTTGGGTTCTTACCATCCGGCCATTCAATAAAGCCAGGGATAAGCCCGCCCATAGGCAAGTGACCATCATCAGGAACAGTAAGCCGCCAGCGCAGATTGCCACGAGCAAGGCTTAAAATCCTCCCCAGATTAATCGGGCTTTGTGCGGCAAATGCATCAAGATCATGAACCCCGACAACCCAGCATAGCGCCCTTGGCTTAATATCAATATGCGCGTGGGTTTTAGGATCATCAAGACTGAACCATCGCGGTCGATCAGGTGGCGGCGCCTCAGGGTCAATCGCGATAAGCTCAAAATAGATGTCTCCACCAGCTTGGATAAGCGCATTATGTGTGCTCATCACAGGGTGCTTGCCGCCATCAGGGATAGCTATCCCAAGGCGCGCCTGCAATTCTGCTTGTCCGGCAGCCAAATGATGACAGCCCATGACAAAGTGGTCAATTTTAGGAGAAGGTGGATAGATATTTCCTGTCATATTGAATTATAACCTTTCCTTAAAATCTGTCAAAAGGCGATCATCATGGATTGCTTGATCAGTATAAAAATATATATGTATAACTATTAATTTTATAATTTAGAGAAACCTAAAATGCCCATTAAAACTATCGTCTGGTTTATTTGTCTGGGACTACATATTTATCAGAGCATGATACTTCGCGAGAATGGTATTTCTTCGACTTGGATTATTGCCGCTATCATGCTTGATCAAGGTTATTTTTTAACTACTGGCTCTGCGACTTTAGACACGTTATTAGAAATATTAATCTATGTTTTAGATGTGATTTTAGGGTTTATTTATAATCTTTGTGCTGTTCCCGCTGATATTATTGTCGCGATCATGGGTGATGATGTTGGCCAAATTCTATTTCGTATTGGCTTAGAAGCAGGGTCGTTTCAGATTGCGATGATCTATCTGATTATTCTGGTCATATCTTTCTTTCTGCCAGATGGGAACAGGCAAAGCCGGTATGATGATGAGTAAAATATTAGGTATTACTTCATGAAAAGACGTCACTTTATAGCTGGTGCCAGTAGTGGGATGACAGTTGCCTCTCTCTCCAAACTTGGTTGGATCACACCTGCTCTTGCACGCCTGCGTCAGCCTGTTACTTGGGGTGGGGCATATCTGCAATCGGATTCTATGCCCATGCCGGTTCTTAATCAAGCCATGATCATGCGCAATACAGACAACCAGAATATTAATCAAGTATTGTTGGAAACAATTCGCGGAATAAACTGGGCTGAAACAAATATTGATCTCGCGGCAGCTATTGATCAAGATGTTTCCACAACAACTGAATACGGCATGGTATTGGTATTTGTCGCTGAACAATCGCTAGGGCAAGTGTATTTTCCAGATAACCAAGAGACGCTTTATATCGCCCGACTAGTTGGCTACAATATGGTTTATAATATTGCAAAGCGCAAAATTATTGCCAATTTCGGTATTCGCGGCAGATATTATCATGCTCTCCCTGGAAAACCTAATAATGCGGCTTTGCCGGAGATTTATTTTGACCTTATCACAAATCAGCATCGTGAGGGTAGTATTGCAAAATCTATGACCGAAGAAATATCACAATATCCATTTAGCAATAGATATGGCGGCAAGCAGTTCAAAGTGACGTCAGTTCAGGCGAAGCCTCTGGTCGCATCTGCTGTTAAAAAAATAGATATGGATGCAGATTTCTTTCGCGAACAGATTGGCTATCTGGCGACAGTATGCTTTTCTGAAAAAACGGCTGTTCCGGTTATTCCTTACACAAAAACGGCGGCGCTCAATAAAAATCTTGTCCAAGAGATGCGGATCACCGCTTTTGATGGCAATAGTGCATTAAACACCTCGCTGCCCTTACCTGATCCGGAAATTGGCATTAATGTCATTCTTGATGGTTGGAATTTTAGCGAAACGCCGGTATCAGATCAACGCAATCAAGTCAGCTTAACCTTATCGCTAACCGTTACATTTGAAAAACAGAATAATGGTGAGGTCATATTTTCTCAGCAGTTCTTTGCCCAGAAAGATTTTTATGAGATTCCGCTTGCAAAATATGCTCTTTCAAGAGATGCGCGTGTTTATATCCTCCACGAAGAATGTATTGACCATATTTTTGCTGGCATTAGTGACGCGACGATCCGGTCAGCCCTTTATGAAGGAATTGAGCTAAAAACCCAAAGTGAGGCAACATTTGTACAAGCCGTCACAGATGATAAAAAGACCTATAATAATGAATATGAGAGCATTTCAGAATATTTGCCGTATTCGATGTAACCCAAGCAGGGCAAACCCTTCAAAACTTATTAAACAAACAAAAGACCGATACATCATATCGGTCTTTTTAAGATGAGTGTTATGATTAAATTATCGTTGCTATGATTTCTTTTTAGGTCGTGCGATACCCTCAACAACAACTGGATTTGATAACTCAATGTCAAAGCTGACTTTACCAGCATAATCATTGATACCATTATACACTTCACAGGCTTTGCTTCGCATAACGCCTATTTCATAAACCAGATTAGCCGTATCTCTGTCCAAAATATTAACATTGTCAGAGCTCATAAAGGCTAGCATGGTTGTGGCTGTATAGAAGCCAAGCAACTGATGCGTATCAGATACATATTCACCATTCATATCATGCAATGCCTTGAGCAAATTAAGCCCTTCTTGGTCAAGTTTATTAATCTCTGTCAGACGCTTTTCTATACTGTCTTGAAAGGCGTTGCTGGTGACCATTAATTCGTTAAGCAGGGTTTCCATGTTTGATTGATTAATAATATCCTGGGCGGCTAGTCGATAGGCCTCAACCTGATCCCCCATACCGATAATGTTACCTAATTCAATAAGCAGATTGGCACGGCGAATAGCTAAATCAGCAATGTCCTGACGGAAAAGTGTGGCTGTGCTTACACCGCCTGAGTTCATCTGATTGGTCAAATCCGCACGCATTTGCTGAGCCTGTGTCGCCAGATCAATATAAAGGTCTCTTTGTGGATAGCTGGGATGAAAAACAATCTCATAAAACGTGTTTGACACAATGCTTGAGAAATCATCTTTTTGCTTGTAGGCAATCTCATAACTTGGCCGCATCCATGTCGCGGCATTAGTCAGGTTAGGGTTACGATTATAACCGTAATACCAGAATGCCCCTTCAATATATCGAGAGGCATATTGGCCTTTTTTAGCTGCCGATTTAACAAACTTCTCACCAAGTTTGATATTACCGCCTTGGTTGCCATACATCATATGAATGATGCCATAGGCAAATGTCGCGTCTGCAATCCGCTTTTTGGCTTTAGTGTCAAATGAGCTTTTTTCTGATGTTGCCAGCATAATCGCTAAATCTTCAGAGTTTGGATTATTGATAAAGTTTTCAAATAGCTCTTTGCCTTCAGGGCTATCAAATCCGCCTTTGATTACATTAAAACTAGGTAAAAAGGGAATGGGCGACCGCGCCGGCGCCTCTAACATCTTGTCAATTTCCGCAACTGACATACCAAAACTTTTTTCCAGCTTCTTAAAATTAGCCTTTTCCAGTTTTTTATAAATATTGGGTTTTGGCTTCCGCTTACAAATAAAATTTATGGTGCTGTTACTATTGGCAATATCGCTGGCATTTGAAACCAATATCATATGGTTGTTAAAAGCAGAGCCCTTAAGCATTGACTCATCAATAGCAGGAACCCGCGTATCTGCACTAACAGATGACGCTATAACACCCATACATCCAAGCAAGGCCGCAATACTAGTTAAGCGATAAAGTGATATAAACATAATAATCCTCAAATTAAGCATTTGTCATATAAAATAATGCTAATTTATAATTTTCAACTCTCATTGAGAGAATTAATTACTTTTAAGAGATGTTGTAAAATAAGCGTCTATGGCTTGATCTAATCGGGCTTGATATTCTGCTTGCAACCATTGATCCAATATCGCTGAATGATCTAACTTTTCATCTAGCGCAAAGGCTTCATCATATTGTTTTTGTTTAATATAAGCTAATGCAAGATAGGCTTTGGCGTCTGAAGTGTAATTCTCATTTATATAATTTTGCATCCGTGACTGTAAGTTATCATAAGCCGCATTATCATAAAGCTGACGCGCAATCATCATCTCTGCCCGCGCTAAAATAGCGGGACTTACATCATAAAAATCGATACTGATATTGTCAGAAGCGGCCTTGCATATACTAATAATTGCACCATCATCAGTGCGTTTATAGGTTGTCGTTTGAGCATCCTTTACCTGCCCTGAGCTTTGCCACATGCTTAACACGGTTTTAATCAGTCGATTATCATCGGTTTTGGCAATTAGGCTCATCCTGACCTGCTCAGCTTCAGGGGCCATCAGGCGTGATCGACACAGCTGTTCAGCCGCTTGTGACATATTGATTTGGGTTTTAATTGGCACGGCAATGATGGCATATCTAATGGCATCTTTTTCAACAAAAATATACGCCTTATCCTGCCCTATCGGCGCTATTGTCTGCTCAGCAAACAACATTGCCAAGCCATCATTATCAGCGATTAGATTAGTAATCGCCGTTTTGGCAGAGGTAATATCACTCGCGGCGATAGGCCTGACCATCAATAAAATAATAGCCAGCCCTATCAGGAAAAAACGCTGCCACATGATCAGAAATCGTTACTATCCGATACCTGACCGCTTGGGCCTTGAGGGTTTACCCCATTATCCGAAACACCGCCATCCATTGTCATGGTCGAGCTATTATTTGACGATGAGATTGATGGTGCTAGTGGTGCTTTATCAATAGCATTAATGGCATTATTGTTTTCTATGGCGGTGCCTTGGGCAATGGCTTGGGCGGATTGCGAATAGACGGCGATAGAAAAATACCAGTTGCCGTCAGCAGAGATAAAACCCTTGGTCTGCACGCCTTCAGGCAATTGGCCACCTGCAATGGATTGATAGTTGTTATTCATGCTAATGGTATTTAGAAAGCTCTGGCGTTCCTGGTCATACACTTCTGGATCACCATAATTACCTTGATCATCGACAGGGATGGTGAACTGCTCGACTTGTTCAATCTGGCTTTCATCAAAGCCGCCTTGCCAATACACATCATCACCACGCAGAAAAGCGATAAGCGCATTACGGGCACGCATGCCCGATTGATCACGCGATAATTTCTTCAATTTTTTTGCGACCGTGCTATTGCTGTTCTTGCGTATAATAGAACTGCCAAAACCGATGACAATTTGCTCACCAGTCTGTGGATGCGTGATTAGCTTTGCGCCCATTGGCGGCGTTGCATAATTCATAATCTCATTCATAACATGCGAGAAAGCGGCGTTAGGATCAGTGGTGCTAATAACCGCTGGATTTAAGCGCAGAAATGCATTCCGCGTTTTAGTGCTTGTCGCAATAGAGATTGAGACTTCACGATCATTAACATTGTCATTAACATCATAAACCACGTAAGCGGCAAGCATTCCTGATACCGCTTCGCCGCATATTTCATTTGAATTGCGGCTAGTATTGGCAGCCCCCTCTACGCCGCTATCAATGGCAACCAGATCACTTTCAAGAACATTACTACACGTATTCTGGATAGGCTGAATATTAGCAATGAGCTGTTTTTTGGCTTCCATATATGCCTCAGCATAAGCCCCACGCTTTGACAATAAGGTGGCATTAGGATTTTCATAAATGGTATAAGAGGCGCTAGCACTGGAAATCGTGCCAAGCCCGGTTTTTGTTGAAACGATGCGAATACCGCCATCATCTTCTATCATATCATTGGCGTAATTCATGCCGTCCTGCATAGTATCAGCATGGACAGTATCTCCATCAACAATAGCACCGCGGACAGACGTATCACCGCCTTGCACGGGTGGGATAAAATCGTTCAGGTCAATAGATTGGGCTTGCGCCGGCACGATACCAAGACTTAATGGCAGCAGACAGGCTGACAGTAAATAGCGATACATTCTAGTTGTCATAGTTTACTCCTCAAAAAAATTACTTTTTTGATCCTCTATTTTTGCCTTAGCATCATTCATTTTTTGGTCAGCGTCTGCTGCTTCAGCCAGAGGATCAGGATAAATAGGCCGCAATAATAAAGCTGCTTCTGCATTGATATTCATATCTAATGCGATAATTTCTGCCATTGATTGTTTTGACTGAACATCGGTAATACGCACCTTGCCAATGGTTGTTTCCTTGCGCCCAATACTTTCTTTCGTATAAGGGTCTGCTAACCGCTCACCCAATATTACCAGATGATATTCGCCAGCTAGTTTCATGGTCTCACCGCCCTGACCAATCGTTAGCGATTTACCATTAATAGCAACAACACGCGCCGGATAAATGGCGTTGCTTATAAACTGTCCCAAGTGAAAGGAGACATGCTCATCAAGGGCGGTTTCCGCTGGGTTAACTTGAAAACTTCGGCTTTTTGCATATTTAATTTGTGAGGTAGCAACATCAACAATCCGAACGGAGACTTCGGCAATATCTCTAACCTCACGCTTGATGGTTGTCGTGCCTAATAACTGGCGATCATTAATCACTCTACCATGCTGGTAAACCGTCAGAATAACCAGATAATCACTGCCAACTCTTTGCCCTAAGCGAGCCAGTTCAGCTGTCGCCATGCCGCCACCCGCAATCAGATTAAGCTCATCTTGTGTATCTGCGAGCATTTGCCGATCTAGCATGGCAAAACGGCGTGTTTGTGTCAGGTAATCTTCCACCTTGCGGCGAAGTGATCTGGCAAATCTAATCGCTTCAGGATCAGCGGCAATGCTATTATCCAAATACGGATCAATGACAGACATGCGGAGCCTGTTAAGTTGCTTTGAGGCCGCATACTTAGCGACTTTAACCTTTAAGACCACCTCAATATAATTATCAAAATCAGGTCGCAGGCGCGAGGAGACAATCTCAAAGCTTTCAATCTGCCCAGATGTGGCCGTGGCGATATCTTCTATAAACTCTGATGATGACGCAAACTCTGAATATTGGTCTGTGTCGATGACCTGTGTCGAGAGCCTAGAGATCGTCTGTGCAGATATGTCCATCCCGTTTATCTGACCAATGGCAATTTTAAGACCATCCAGAATTGCATCACGTTGCGTAGGGCCTAGCCCCTCTGCCCTCACCTCAACCAGCTTTATGCTAGCTGATGCCTGAGGCAGTAAAACAGCCATAGTTAGAGCAACGGCGATAACGGAAACAGGCAGTTTTGTTATGCCGCCACGCCTCACTAAAACCCTATACATGATGGCAAAAAAGCGGGCAGTAATAATATCAAAGACACGTATCATCATTGATTTCCTTCTCAAAAGGCGTTCTACCTAATGCCATTCGCATCAAGAACATTCGCCAATTCAATAGCGGTTTTCGTGCCAACATTAGCAATAGCGTTTCGGATAGCGGTAGCTTCATCACTGCCACCATCGTTCTGCTGGACAGGGCCAAATGCAGCAATTGTGAAAGGGATACCATCACGCAGGTCTATAATCTCACCAGTGACAGATACAGCAACCGAATACCCACTAACCGTCGATGGTTTTGGGATGCCAATATCAATGGTTCCGATAGCCATCAGTTCCATCCGGCAGTCCAAGGCGGCGGTTTCAACAGAAATCAAATTTTCCATCGACATAACCCCGTTCATGGCAATATCTTTTTCAATATCACGAGGGTTAACGCCGCCACATCTGGCCGCGACATAATCATATTGTGTTGGCCGGAAATTATTTTGGGTCAGCCCTTGTTTTATGCTCACGCCAAAAACAGCATTAATCTTATCATTTACTGATATCTGGGTCGTGCCCAAGGTTGAAACATTGCCGCCAGTGGTAACGCTTCCCGATGACTTTGATTGGGTCATGCTCTCGGTAAGTGTGCTTTCAACTGTATTCGTTCCATCCGATTGATAAGTATTGTCCAAGGTATTTAATGACTTGGTAGAGCTCCTGTCATCAACGGAAGGAGCAAAGGCTTGCAAGGTGCTATTTTGCTGATATGTTGCCTGACTGGTCGTGAACAGCCACATCATGCGAATACCGCGGCCGCCAACTGTCCCCGCCTGCTGTGCGAATAATGCATCAACTAGGTTAGTTTTAACGCGGATAACAATTCTTCCATCAAGGACATTCTTTTTACTTTTGTTTGGGTTATGCTCAAAACCAACGACAGATACATATTTAGCCAAGTCCATCACAATCATATCTTTTTTGGCCAAATATTGCTGTAATCTGCCCGGGTTCATACAGCCGGAAACATATTCCTCCCACGCCGCTTTAATCGCCATTTGCTGTAATTCAGCGATATCCTCATCCTGAGGCTTTGTCGATAAAAACTTAGGTGTGTATTTCATAGATACTTCCGCAGATGCTTCTGTGATACTGCCACAAGTCGCATCACTTGCCGCGGTGTTGACATAACACATACTTATGAAAGCCGCCGATATGACTATATATAAACGTGATAGGGATATATGCTGCATTATAACCTCTTTTGGTAATTCAAATATGTAATGGACAATTTTGGCTCAAAATATTTCATTAACTCCTATAATAAATTAGTTAATACTTATAAACTTCAATTGTTTGGATTAAATTAAAAGCCAAACACCTGTTAAGGAATTGAAAATGAAAACGTTTATTATTGGATTGTTAGGAAGTATATTTCTTAGCCTTAGCCATGCACAAGCTTTAGACAGTATTTTACTTGCCCCTGCAAGCACAAAAAACATGCCAGTTCAACGTCTTCATTATGAATTTGAAGCAGCGTTACTGGATATTGGCGTTAGTGTAAAAAGCAGAATGTTTATCGAAAATGAATTAGAGCAGTCGTTAAACAATACCAGCATTACAGATATTATAAAAATAGCTCGGCCCTATGCTGTGAGCATGCCCGACCATCTGATCCTAGTTCAGGTTGGATTGATCGAAAACAACTCCCCTTACCCTGACCCGTATCTGAAAGCCATAGACATGAAAACGGGTGAAATTGTTGCCCAATCCACAACATTGCCCTTGCTGGATGCTAATTCAAATAGCATTGCCGCCGCCGCCGCTGCTCTGGCACGAAGCCTGGAAAAACGTCTAGATAAGGCGGGGTATGAAATGCATATCTCAGACATTAAACCGTGGGGCGGCAAGGCGCATCTGCTAAGGCTTTCTTTTGAAGGGTTTGATGGCTGTGAGCAAGAAGCCGCCATTCAGATTATTGAAGATGAGTTTCCTGGTATCGTCAATATTGACCTAGAAAAAGCACCAAATCATAACTATGCGATTTATCAAGTTAATACCACTGCCCAAACTCAACGCATCCGCAAATGGCTTCAGCTAATGATGGTGGAAACAGGATTACGACTTGGCACGGATTACAATATTTACGTTAATAATCAGACTATTAGAATCAAGAAGCCTGATGTAGTTGAAACATTCTGGTTTCAATGTGGCTTTTAACACTGATCTGAAGAGATAAGGTATAAACATGTCTATTCATTCATTTTCAAAGTCTTTATTGGCCATAGCCCTGATCATCATGGCAACATTTTCAGCGATGAGCCATACGGCGTTAGCAAATAGCCTTGTTGTGTTTTCCGAAACCCCAGCAAGCTATCCTTGGGTCAGCCAAAAAGCCACCGACATCATGGCATCACGGTTTAGCAAAGCTGGATATATGGTGACTGACAAAACCAGCGTCTTAACCAAGATTGGTCAGCCCCTAAATGCTAATCGCCAAGCCATCCTTGAGGCCTCCTCAGCGATCAGGGCGACCATTGGCAACGGGTTCATCATTTTTGTTGATTATGAAGAATGGATTGAACCGAATAGCCGTCAGCTATCCATGCGCCTAGCCGCCCAAATCTATACGACCAGCAATGGCTTTGTTGCGAACTGGGTTGAACCTAGCCAAGTCATCCTCATGCCAGAGAATTGCAATCAGATTTGTCTAGATGGGCTGCTATTGCCTGAACTAGAGGCACAGGCAGATAGTCTGGCTAGCAACATTATCCAGGTATTAAAACGCCCAACCGGATCAACGGCCGGATCATCAGATGGTGAGGCAATACCAATTCAGATTTTTAAAGTGGAAATGATTGATCTTGATAACGAAGAAATGCTTGAGCTGATGGATTTAATGGAACATGAATTCCCTGGCTTTATTGCAATTACCCAAACCGAGTCGAGGGCGCCAAGGCTCCGCTTTTCCTATCACACCACGGTATCAGCACAAAAGCTGAATGAATGGCTACGGGTTAGCCTGATGGAAATAGGCATTGATCCAGATGATGATGCAGCGCTGCAAGTCCAATCCGATTTCATCAGCATTAAACGCTATGACAGCATTGAAAGTCGCGGTAGTGCTGGCAACACGCTTAAATTCAATTAAATCGTCGGGTTAAGCATCATTTTATGAAAAAATAGGTCAGATTTTCCCATTTAACATATGAACACATCATATTGTTAGACGGAGTGATTGATGATTTCAGATGATGCCAACCCCCTTGCCGAAGTTGCCTTTGCGCTAGCCATGGCGTTTTTCAGTCTTATGGTTTTGATGCTCTTCGCCATTGTTCATCAGCCTGAAGCGGTAGCGCCGGATAGTATTGCGGTATCGTCATCCGTCTCAGCAGAGATACCTGAACAAACACAACCGCAATTTCTGCTGTTTCATCCAAATGGATATTTTGATGAAAATCTGGCCAGTGTTAACCCAGAAACCCTCGATCCATCGCGACCAGTGTTATTAGCTGTTGAAGATAGCATCGCCATATCAGATGTCATGGCATTCAAACAATCATATGCCAATTTAGATATTCAGATATCAGCACTGCCTAGTGAGTTAGCAGCTGTTCTGTCAGCCAAACGTAATTAGTTAGCAATAATGAGAAATGAATGAGGAATTAATTATGCTTATAACTAAACCCCATCACCCTATCAGTCATTCCCGCATCCCCCATTACCCTATCTCGCGTTTCACCATGATGATAGCCGCACTAAGCTTGCTGATAGGCGCCATTATAACCGTGCTTCCATCATCAGCATCAGCATCACGCTTGGATCAGAGCGATCAGATTAAAGCCATGATTATTCAAGAAGCCTTAAAATCAAGATATGTCTCCCCCAGCCTGGCCTTAGCGGTGGCCGAAACAGAATCCAGTTTCCGCCCGCATGTCGTCAGTCATAAAGGCGCCATTGGTGTAATGCAAATCATGCCGGCTACCGCCAAAGGCGTGTTTTCTGTTCATCCAGACAGGCTATATCAACCGCGGCTGAACATTCAGCTTGGCATTAGATTTTTAGACGATCTGATCGCCACCTATGATGGCCGTATTGATCTGGCACTGTCACATTATAATGGCGGCTCACGAGTAACACACACTAATCCTCCTAGCATTATTCCCAGCACCAGAGGATATGTTCTAAAAGTGTTGAGCCGTGCCCAACATTATCAAAGCAAATGGCGCCATATGATGCGGGATGAACCTGCCCTGCCACAGCTGGTATCACTAGTGACGGTATCTAATGCGCCATATGATCAGAATAGCCAATATCTATGGCAGAATGAGATTAAGGATATTGATTTCTGGCTTACCAGGAAAGATGCCAGAGCCGTCCACAAGCCGATTACTTCCCATTCCTCGTATAGCCAGCAATTAGTAACAAAGATGCAACAGAACCGGACGCGCGTCAGCCAGTGGATTAAACAGAACTCTTAGCCGCATGTATATAAACTCCATTATTCCTGATCACGCATTTGAAGCCGCTGGATGCCGTATTATGTCACCACTCGTGACAGATAATATGGCTTCAAGACTGTTCATTTCATTAAAGCATGTTAAATTATACAATTGTAAAACAACATATTTTAATACAATCAGAAATGTTCAGGTCATGAATGATCCAGAGACTATTTTATCTTCTTGGGCGGAGTTTAGGCTTAACCCACCTTCGCATTATCTGCTGAATTGTTTGCGAAACATTCATGATGCCACTGATATACAAGGTGAGCCTATATTCTCACCACGAGTTGCAACATTAATTACAACAATGATTGCGTCTAGATCATATGGCCCAGAGCTGTATCGGCTATGCGGATTTATGGCCGCAGCATCAGCCTCTGGCATCAATTTTGGTGAGCTTTTACTTGGCGGTAGAGCAACATCCGCACGCGTAAACAAGCTGTTTGATCAAGCACAAATAGCGGATGATATAAACATATCAGATCGAAATATTATTCTGACTTCACACAGCCCATCCTATCAAATTGATAAGGCGCGCAGCCCTGTTATCATTGGCTTGGCTAACTTTATCTGTGACGCACTGGGATTTGATATCTTAGTTAAGATATATGAACGTCTAGGCAAAGACACCTCATCTGACGCTATTAAAACCACATCAAATGATCTATCGAAACACATATATAGGTTCCTTGGTGAGCATTTGCCGCGAAGCTCTGAGAGGAAAATCAGTATTCTTCTGCAAGATTACCTGCTGGCTGAGCTTGACGATAATAGCACGATAACCGCAAGCGATGTTGATGATCAGATTATCCTTAATTTCTGGCTTGAAAAAAGCCTTGATCCTGAGCTAAGCCTCAAGCTCTATGATACTTGCTTGAAGGCATGGATGAGCTTTCGCCAAGGGTTAGATTTAGCTAGCCAATCTGCAGCCAATGCAGACAGTCTAGGTGAGGCAGAGTATCGCCTAGATAAGCTGGTGATGAGCTATTTTGATGACCCCGAGATTGATATCAGCATTGCTGATTATCGCCCGCCAATTATCCAAAGCAGCGATACATTAATCACTGAAGACCGGTGCAATTTACAATCCGCTTTTCATGAAATCAGCAAACCGCCGCTTGATAGCATTAAAATGCTCAATAATGGTGAGAAGGATAAGATTAGCCTGTTGGTGCATGCTGATACGCATGCAACCACCCTGCGCCACTCTATTTTACGAGGGGCTGTATTTTCCCAAGCCCAGAACCGGATCACCCAAGCCTTGCGCGATCAGCCGCAAGCACAGCCTAATATTATCAGCATGATGCCTGATATTGAGGATGCCGCTTACTCACATTGGCTCACAGAATGGCGAGATATTCTTACGGTTGCTGACGGCACACTCAAAACCGCCTGCCAGCGGCTTTTAGAAGCGCAACATTTCGAAGGTTTGGCAATATTGGTGCGGCTATTATCTGATGAAGCCAAACGAGAGCTATCCAGTTTAATGCAAGATGCTGCGACAGCACACAAAGCATCTGATCAAACCGCGCAAACTGTTTTTGCCGCCTTGGATCAAAGCAAAGCCAAATTGGCGCTTAAAGGCGAATTAGCAGAGATAAAAACAACGGCACGCGGCTTTCGCCGTGCAGGGTTAAAATCCGCACCAGCCGCCATCAATGACCCTGAAATATGGCATGATTATCTTGCCAGGGCAGCAAAGTTAACAGAGGTAATTATCACGGCTATTGAGCGTTTTATTGAGGCGATTTCCACTACTAATGAGCTGGACGCCTTGTTCCGCCAAGATCATAAAATATTTGCCGATCAATTTTCGCTTATTTACCATTCAGAGGGTTATCATGAGTAAGGAAAACAAAGCTATACTATCCGATGCTGTTATTCTATTTGATAAAATCACGGATGTGCGACTCATGCATGATCAGGTTAATGCAACGGCGTCTGAAGGGTTTGACCTCTATCGCTTATGGCAAATTGCTGACGGGTTAGTTGGTGATGATATGCTCCATCAAATATCCCAAAACTTTACCGCAAGACGGCAGTTCAAGGCGATCTTGGCACAAAAAGCGCAAGCCTTCCAGCCGCAGCAAGCCGCTGCCTCAAGTGACAGCAATCATCGACATGGGGATCAATTTGACGTCCAGATAATGCCCTCAGCTTCACAAGATGGACTAGTCTATGTGCAGTTAATTTTTCATCAAGGTCAAGCCCATCAAAAGACATCCGCTGAGATGCTCATTTCACATTGTAATGGTGTATTTCGTCAGAAACCCCTGACGTCACCATTGACGTCTTCACAAGATCAGCGCATACAAATTCTATTGCATCATGATGATCCCATGCTAGCCGATTTAAGAAATCCAGAGACGGAACTTTATATCAAGTGACACGCATATTTATACCGACAACACAATATCCGGTAGAAATTATCTCTCTTACCGAAGAACATTCGGATATTCAGTCTGTTATCTGTATAACCAACACCTTTAATGCATTGCCAGTCAGCGCGGCGTATCATGCCTTTATCAGGCGGCCAACAGGTATCATTGAAAGAATTACTGGCATCCCGTCCTTTCGTGCTGATGTTAGCGGCCCTATTGATCAAGGCGACAGTTGGCAGTTAGCCATGCTAATCGCTCATCGACTCCACCATAAAAATGGGTTTAGCCAAAATGATAATTATGACCTGCCCTTCATATGGGCTAGTGGGCAGGTTGATATCAATCAGACGGTATTACCAATCCACCATATTCGAGAGAAGCTGCTAGCTAGCAAGCCTCTATTTGAGGAGATTAATAGTCGTGGTGGTCAGCTGCATATTGCATTACACCCTGATAATATGGCAGATGCCACCGACATCATACCCAACTATGCGATTTGTCATCCGCTAGCGCAGGAAGCCGATATTAATCAACTGCTGTCAAGCATGCTGCTTCAGCATCACCAGAATGAGTCACAAAATCAAATAGATCATATGGAAAGCGCAGAGCAATCTGCCGACACCCCAAAGCGCCGCCAGGCAAATAGCATTTTTTCTCTAACTAATATACTTAGTCCGTTCTGCAATAAAGGCTGGAAGCGCCTGATCGCCGGCTATGGGCTTGTGACGATACTGTTATTTACACTGCAGCAAATGATCCCTTGGCATCCCATTCACGCCGCTATGGAAATGGAAAAATCAGGTGAGCATGTAAAGTTGATCCGAATGTTAAAATCGTATCGACAAGATGATAACATTATCGCACGCCTTAGCTTTCTCTATTTTGAAGAAGCCTATTTGCAACAAAAGTCTGATCAGCTGATTGCACAGATTGATATGCAATTAGTCTGGGCGGTAGCGAATGATAACGCATCTTCATGTGAAAATGATCAAATGCGCTGGCACCGCTATACCATTACTGATGCCAATTTGCCGTCACTACCACAACAACGATGCCATTTATATCTTGAGATACAGAACAGAGGCGACAACAGGTTAGCGCTGGCGGTTGCTATTAATGTTAATGATAGCGGTCAGATCATCCCATTATTACAGCCTGCGCAAACACAATTAGCGCCAACCGAACATATCCGTCATCCCATCCATTTAGCTGAACAAAAACCATTTATGATTTTGGTTTCATCTTCTGATCACATGACGACAAGCTGGTATCGCTGGTTCAAACGCTGGGCTAATCGACCAGCTGCCCTGACAGCTAAAAAATCGCTCAAAGATACGGGCATAGGGGTTCATATGGCGGCGCAAGATAAAACTTAATCTTATTATTGCCTCTCACAGACAGCGGCCAGTCGATTGATCAGAAAGCATGACATTTGCCGAAATTGTGCTGCCATTAATATTAATCTGGCTGAGCAATAATTTACCTTTATTAATCGAATAGGTAGCCTTAATCCGGCCTTCTAGCTTAGGCGTTCCTGCCGCTGACATGATGCCGCCAATGATATAACTATCACCGATTTTGGTGAAAAGTCGCAGTGGCGTACCCTGCCCTAGGCGCGCTCTCAGCGTTCCGATAGCATCAGCTTCTGCCGTATCTGCGGGGGTCTGGCTAAGCCGTGAATATGGCGAATAAAGATTGCGATTAGCGCGCTCGATAGCTTGATTGCGAATATGGTATACGGTTTGATCGGGGGTTAAATAGGCCGCCGTCATGCCAAAGCATTGGCGTAAAATCTGAGCAATTTTTTCTCGCTCGGTTGCACTTTGTGGCCAAAATAACTCTAACTCTAACCTATCATTAGTTTGATCTAAATGCTGCATCGCCATGCGATGCGATTGAAAGTCAGCAGTGATGATAGCAGAGTCATTTGCCGCCGTGGGCGACGCCGCAGATGATGGCTTCGGCTCATCCATATGAACAGATGTAATCTCAATCGGCGTCAATGACTTTTTTTGAGGCTGAGTTTGAGGGTTTATGACTGGCTTTATTTCAGGCTTTATTTCAGGCTTTATTGTTGGCTCTATTGTGAGTGATGGCTCTGATGGCGTTAGTTGCGTTAGTAACACCAAGGGCGTCACCGCTACCTCAACAGCAACCGCCTCAGACGCAATGACAGGTTTAAGGTCAGCTAGATTATCAACTAATGGTTTAAGATCACCTGGTTTAGCTGATGGCATTGCTGATGAAGAGGCATCCTCTTGTCCAAGATTGATATTTACATGATCAGGAAAATCAACAAAAGCCATATTATCTTTATGGTAATCAAGCAGATCGGCATGATTATATTTAGTTTCAGCCGGCTGATCTAACTGATCACTTTGGTCAGATTTGGCAGCAGTAGCGGCTTCTGATATCTGTTGCTGTTGGATCAGCTGGTCTTGCTCATGCGGTTCAATCCAAATGAATATCATGAACCCAATGACAGAAATGACAGAAGCTGACCGCCACATAATCACACTCCTGACCGTTCTAAATAAAAGACCTGCATGTCAATCATCAACTTACTCAGATCATTAATTCTCTCATTCGGGCTCATATATTGAAGCTCGACACTCGGAACAGATGGGTTTAGATCAGGCGCAACCTGATTGGTCTGATCGGCCTCAACAATAGCATTGAAAGCATTGGCAATATCAGCATCAGTCACTGGCGCAACATTGCTTTTATTCGCTGTATTGGAAGCTACAATCTGCTCATTATCCTGTTCTATATTAAGGCCTGAAATGGTGTTTAGCTCAACCTCTGGCACTGGCGCTGCAACATGTTCAAGTGAGGGTGTTGATTGTTGTCCACCATCCATCTGAACGCTCGATGACGACGTAACCGGAGCTGCCGCATCCGCCATAGCTAGTTTTGTCAGGATTTCAATATTCGTTGTCAGGTCTGCTATATCAGATTTCAATACCCTGATCTTATCTTCAAGTTTAGCAACATCCTGAGTGGGCGCAGCAGGGAAGGTTGAAGCGGTTTGATCAATCGTTTCTTTGCCATCCATCATCACATCATCAATCTGGGCAACCACAGTCTTTGACGTCCCTGTGATCCATCCTGATATCCAGGTTGAAAATGATTGATCAGGTGAGGCCGTAAACAAATAGCCAAGAGCCGCTAGAACGCTGATATTAAAAATAAGAAAACGCATGATTATTCTCCTGCGATTATGTGTTGGGAATGAGGGGCAGGCTTATCGCTGTTCATGGTTGTTGTATTGATCAGGATAAGCATGGTGCGTAGAACCGCAGATAGCGGCAGCCCAATCACTGAGGTCATGAATGCCATGCTAAAGTGATTGGTCAGATCAGCAATGATATCATTGACAGTGTCGGGAGTCAGGCCACCATTTGATAGTGAGCCAATACCAAGCGATATGCCCAGCAAGGTAAAGGTTAGCGCAATAGTCGCAATACCATTACAGGCCTGAAGTCCGCTGAGCATCCATTTACGGCGGTAAGCATCAATATTATCTGTGGCAACCTGACCTTTGGTTTCAAATATCTTCAGACTGCTGAACACACTGACAAAAACTAATAGCATCGTCAGCGTGATAAAGCCGAAGCCAAGAACATCAATCGACCATGTAAAGATATCTGTTGCCGCAAGATCATTTGATAATGACAGCCCTGCCATGAGGATCACTACTGATCCCAGCATGACGCTTAGGGCACGCCCGCCTATTCCGATATTGTCACTGAATGACGTCCAGTTCATCTGCCAACCCTCGCCACCAGCAAGTCACTTGTCGAAAGACCAACGGTTTCTGCCCAATGTTGAGTTATCATTTGGTTCTTTTCAGCTGCCGCATGACTAAGAAAGGTCAGCTCATAGCTATTGAATGCACGCAATGCCGCCGCTGGAGCAGATGATTTCAGCGATTTGTCATTGATAACAATCTTTTCAAGATCGGTCAGACGCCGCCAAGATGACATCATATATTCTGACCGCTGCGGGATAGAAATATCTCCATCTAGCATCTTGGAAATAGCAATGGCGCGTTCGCGTTCAAGATTGTCTAGTGAGTTTGCCATTGCTGGCATCGCTGTTACTAGCGAAACTAAAGTGGCAGATAATGCAAGTAAACGTTTCATGAGAAACTCCTCTATTGTGATTAAGACCGATTGATAAAGAGTTGAATATTATTTGCTGGCGAGTCGTAGATTTTAGGCTCAAATCCATCTACACCGTATTGAAACTCATTCAGATCATCAGCAAATGCCTGCGCATCAAGCGATACAAGTTTGGCCATATGTCCAAGCACATCTTCTTCCATCGCAAGGATAGCTAGTTTTGACTGAATATCCTGCATGCTAAGACGCAGCTCATCTTCGCGTGACATTTGATCGCCATCTATTGATCCGCCAGCATGATTGGATGGGTGACTTTCAATGGCCTCAACGAGCTGGCTTATAGCTGACTGATTTTCGGCATAAGCTTGTGCGAACTCGGTTTCAGGCATCATGCTAGATGTGAACAAATCATCCCGCAGGCTACTATCAACATTCGCCGCCCGATCAGCTACCGCCGCATGAACTTCATCAAATTGTGCTGATTGGCTATTTTCATATGCGGACTGCTTCGATTTACGGAGCAAGCGGTTATAGATGTCTAGCTTGACCTCTAAGCGTTTTTTCTTGAGCTGAATTTGCTCGCCCATAAGCTGAATATAGTCACGCTTACCAGATATTAACTGATGCCTTGCCTCTAACTGCTCTTGCCCTTGATAGAGATCAAGATCAGATTGCAGTTGTGTTAGAAATGAGACTTGCCCATTAATCGTCTGCTCTAATGAGCCTAGTTCTGTTGCCAGTGGTGAGCGATCAAAATCTTGCTCAATAGCTGTTTCCAGGTGTTTCGGCGGCAGAATAAGTATCTTTTCGCTGATTGTTGGCGTCCAGCCAGTTTCATTTGCGGCGGCTTGCAGACTAATCAAACTAGTCGTTGCCAACATGCTCATCGCCAGACTTGCTGTTAAGATTTTTTTCATAACCTTATCTCCTTGAAGACCGATAAAAACGGTATGACAATCAATTATTTTCCCAGTACCAGATGCGTCTAATCTCATCCTTAACGGACGGCTTGGCGTTTAGCGAAGCCAGATTTAAGAGTGATTTTTTGTCAGATTTGGTATAGGAAAATAGCGCTTCATAAGTGTCTAGAAATGACGTTCCATCAGCATAGATCAAATCTTTGCCGCCAAAGGCTGTTTTGAACTTTTCCAGATTAACTTTGGCTTTGGCAACATCACCACCGATGAGATAGTTCTGAATACTCAGCGCATAGGCTTTCATACGCTGCTCTTCGCTGACCAGATGCGTGCCGTCAATAACGCTATACTCGCACCCTTCCAGTATTTTGGCACTTGACAGGAATTGTGCAGTGTCACCATTTTCACGCGCCATACGATCACGTTCAATGCCCTCAGTCACACACCGATCAAAGCCACTAATAACCTGCAAATCACCAAGTCTATTTTGATGAAAATCAATCACGTTAGCTTGGCCACTAGGGGCAACAGGCGAACAGGCCGTCATCATGGCCGCTACACCAAGGATTGGAAATAATAGATATGTTTTCATAGTTTTCCTCACAGAAAATGGGTTCTGAAAAGGATATGAAAGCTTTTGGGAAATTTTTGCTAAATATCTCTAAATGAATATTTTTTGAGCCAGCATTTATACTTTTCCAAAATCTGGCACCGCATCAATTAGCATCTTAGTATAGGGGTTTTCAGGCTTGGCAAAAAGTTGTGATGGCACGGCTTCTTCGACTAATTTGCCCTCATTAAGCACACCTATTTTATTAGCCATGGTTGAAACAACCGCCAGATCATGCGAGATGAAGAGATAGGTTAAAGAAAACTCTTTTTGTAGCGTTTTTAATAGGTTAAGCACCTGTGCCTGCACCGATACATCGAGAGCAGAGGTCGGCTCATCACAAATAATCACATCAGGTTGTGAAGATAATGCCCGCGCGATGGAAATCCGTTGACGCTGACCACCTGAAAACTCATGCGGGTATTTATTGGCATCTCTGGCTGAAAGACCAACTTGATCAAGCAATTCATTAACCCGCTTATCCTGATCCGCCCGGCTATCAAACAGCCCAAAGGCTCTGATCGGTTCTTTCAGAATATCACCAACTGCCCAGCGCGGGTTTAGGCTTGCATAAGGCGACTGAAAGACCATTTGGATGCGGCGGCGAAGACGTTGGCGGTCGGCTTTACTGATTGTCTCATCATTAATCATTTTGCCATCAAATGTAATCGCGCCAGCGCTCGGCGCTAGTAATCCAACCACCATCTTTGCAATCGTTGATTTGCCAGAACCACTCTCGCCTACCAGCGCATAGGTTGTGCCTTTATCAATCGAAAAACTAACATCATCAACAGCGGTAAGCTGTTTGCGCTTGTTACTTGTAAGCATCCTGACAATCCACGGATCAGACAGATCATATTGGCGGGTCAAATGATTAGCGATAATAAAGCTCATCTCATTGCCCCTCATTTGCATCTAAAAGCCAGCACGCCGCCCGATTAGACAGGACTTCTGGGCGCTCAGCACGGCATTTATCATGCGCATGCTCACATCTTGGATGAAAAGCACAGCCTGATGGAATATTATCTAAGGCAGGCATCGAGCCTGGTATCTGATAGAGCATTTTTTCAAATGATGAGGCATCAATTTGCGGGGTCGAGGCAACAAGACCTTTTGTGTAAGGGTGCTGCGGATGCGCCATAATCTCTTTGGTAATACCGATCTCTGCTAGACGCCCCGAATACATCACACAAACCCGATCCGTTGTTTGCGAAATAACTGCCATATCATGCGTGATTAAAATAATAGAAGTACCGCGAGTTTTGCATATTTGTTTGAGCAAATCCAAAATTTGCGCTTGAATGGATACATCTAACGCCGTCGTCGGCTCATCCGCGATAACCAGCGACGGATTAGGGGCTAACGCCAGTGCAATCACAACCCTTTGCCGCATCCCACCAGAAAAGGTATGGGGATAGGCATTCATCCGGCTAGGATCAATACCAACCTCGACAAGGCAGTGTTTGGCCTTTTTAATCGCATCTTGGTGAGAAATATTCATATGCGTTGTTATGACTTCAATGAGCTGATCACCTATCCGCCACAATGGATTTAAACTCATCATAGGGTCTTGGAATATCATCGATATCTCATGCCCACGAACCTCATCTGGGTGTTGATCAATGCGCTTGCCCTTAAACCAAATTTCACCGCCTGAAATTTTAACAGGTTTTTCAATCAAACCTATAATGGCTGATCCCGTCATCGACTTACCCGCACCAGATTCGCCAACCAGCCCCAATATCTCACCCTTCTTGACGGCAAGCGTCAAGTTATCAACGAGATTTAAGACGTTGCGTCTAGTGGCGACGGTAATTTTAAGATTTTTGATTTCTAGTAAATGGTCAGACATTATTTCAGCCTCGGGTTGAGCTTATCACGAAGCCAGTCGCCAAATAGATTGACAGCAAGTGCGAGCGCCAGCAAAGTGAGCGCAGGGAAAAGTAATATCCACCATTCTCCTGAAAACAGAAAATCCTGTCCAATGCGGATTAATGTCCCCAAACTTGGCTCTGTTCGTGGTGCGCCTACGCCTAAAAATGATAATGTCGCCTCCGCTATAATAGCCAGCGCAAAGGTGATGGTCGCTATCACCAATACAGGACTAAGCACATTGGGCAAAATATGGCGCACCATAATCTGCCAACGATTAAGGCCTATGAGCTGCGCTGCCGCAACATATTCTTTTTCTTTTTCCACCATAGTTGAGCCGCGCACGGTGCGCGCAAAAGGCACCCATTCAGACAATCCAATAGCGACGATAAGCACCGTGATCGACATCTCATATCTTAATTCTGGCGGCAAAATCCCTCGCGCCACTCCGTGAATAAGCATGGCAATAAGAATAGACGGAAAGGTCATCTGAATATCGGCAAACCGCATAATGAGATTATCTAGCCAGCCGCCAACATAACCCGCAGTCAAACCCAATAAAATTCCTAATACCATGGCTAGTATTACCGCCATCACGCCAACAAATAGCGATATCCGCAGGCCATAAAGAATGGCCGAGAATAGATCGCGGCCCTGATCATCTGCACCCATCAGAAAGACATCACCAGTAAATGCATTGGGTTGCATCGGCGGGGTAAATCCGTTCATCAATTCCAAACTGCTGGGATCAAACGGATTTGTCGGCGCAATAAATCCCGCAAAAATGGCACAAGTAACAATGACCATAATGACCACAAAGCTAACCACAGCAATGGGCGCGTGGGTAAAATCATAAAAGAAATCAGATTTAAGGAAGCGGCGGATCATAGCATTACCCGACATTATTGTTCTTGCTTAAGCTGGCTGTCTCGTAAACGCGGATCAATGGCCAGATAGGTCAGATCAACAATCAAATTAATGATAACAAAGACAAAGCCAACAAGCAGTAAATAGGCACTCATGACAGGAATATCGACAAAATAAACGGCGTTAATAAACAACAGCCCAACACCCGGCCATTGAAACACCGTTTCGGTGATAATGGCAAATGCCACCACCGATCCTAGTTGCAATCCGGCAATTGTGATCACAGGGATCATGATATTAGGAATAGCGTGGGAGAAATACACCTGCCTTGGTGACAAGCCCAAAGCGCGCGCAAGTTTGATATAATCTTGCCGCATTACTTCAAGCATTTCCGCCCGCGTCAGCCGCATAATCAACGTCATTTGATAGAGACCTAACGTAATGCTTGGCAGGATCAAAGATTTCAGCCCAGACGCGGTTAGGAAACCGGTATTCCACCAGCCTAGATCAACAACCTCACCTCGGCCAAATGAAGGCAGCCAGCCAAGTTCAACCGAAAAAAACCAGATCAGCAAGACGCCGATTAAAAAGGTCGGTAACGACACCCCGATCAGCGATGTTGATAAGATTAAATTGGTCAGGAAACTGCCGCGGTGAATAGCTGTATAAATGCCCGTTAAAACCCCAAACACCATAGCAAAAATTGCTGATGTTAGTGCTAGTTCTAGCGTTGCCGGCAAGCGGCTGGCAATAAGGTCAGCGACTGGCAAGGCACCTCTATAAGAGTTGCCAAAATCAAACTGTATGGCACGCCAAACAAACTGAACATATTGCTCATGAATAGGATCATTTAACCCCAATGCTTCTTCTAAAGCCGCGCGCTGAGCAACCGTCGCTTCCTGGCCTAAAAGATTTTCAACCGGATTACCAACATAACGGAAAATCAGAAATGAAATCAGCGCAACCAGAAGCAACACCAATAATGCCTGAAATAAGCGTCTGAGAATAATGATCAGCATAATATCTGCTTTAGTTATTCATGGGGAACAGAAAAATATAAAACACTTGTTCTCGCCCGGCCATATGTTTTGACTAAAATGATGATGCCTTCTCATCACATATGCGACGAAATACCAGCCTCATAATGAGGCTGGTATCGCATCAATCCTTAATTGAAGGTCAAGAATTGAAAATGCGGCTGGTCTTCGGGTTGCACGTCAAAGACGATATCATCTCGCATACCCCAGTTTAGAACCTGGTTATGGATAGGCAGATAAATCTGTGCGTCTTGAACTTCTGCCCAGATTTTTGCAATCGTCGCATCACGCTTGGCTAAATCTGTTTCAGATTCAAGGCTAACAATCATAGCATCGACATCAGCATTGGAATATCCAGTTGGGTTCCATGATCCACGATCATCTGTTTTGGTATGAACGAGGAAGTTGAAGATATAATGCGAGTCAAAGGTTGGAACACCCCAGCCGAGCATATAGAAATCAGAATCACCACTCTTGGCAATAGGGAAATGCTGTGCTTTGGGCTTGGCATCCAATGTCACATTGATCCCAATCCGCGCCATCATTGCAACCGCCGCCTGACAAATCGCTTCATCATTGACATAACGGTCATTCGGGCAATTAAGCGTCAGATCAAAGCCATCAGCATAGCCAGCATCAGCCATTAAGGCTTTCGCTTTATCAAGATCGTAATCAGGGTAAGCATTTAGCGCATCTGTCCAACCATTGACAAATGGCGGCATAATTACGCCCGTTGGATCAGATTGATCGCGCATCACGATTTGCTTAATTGATTCCCGGTTAATCGCAATATTCATGGCCTGGCGAA
>JADHOM010000019.1 GCA_016778985.1 Alphaproteobacteria bacterium
AATCTTTCATATTATTCATCATTTTCTCCATATTTCTTTTAGAAACAAATCAAAAATCTTAGCCTTTCAGAGCAGATAGTTTATCTACCCTGCCAGAGTGTCGCCCTGCCTCAAACTCTGTGTTCAAAAAAACATCTATGGCGGCTAATGCTGTTGTCTCACCGATAAGCCGCTCACCGATAGCAATGACATTAGCATTATTATGTTGTCTGGCAAGTTTAGCTGTTGTGACATCATGGCACAGTGCAGCTCTGATCCAAGGGAATCGGTTAGCGGCTATGGAAATGCCAATGCCTGAACCGCATACCAATACACCAGCACTATCGGGAACTGATTTCATGTTTTGCGCTAGCGTTTCCGCGTAATCAGGATAATCCGCCTTGCCATCACCATTATATCCCAAATCATGCGGCATCATGCCAATATCGCGCAAATGATCAATAATAACGGCTTTGAGCGTCATGCCCGCGTGGTCTGATGCTAAATATATTTCTTTCAGAGCAGAATTCATGGCAAGATATATCCTGTTGCGGGTTAATTAATACTTCAACACCACGCCTAGCAAGTGCTGATTTGAACTATCACATAAATCATAAAAACAAACCAATCTAAGTGGTTCAGTAATCATATAAAACATTATGGCTAAAAAAGCGCAAGAAAAGTTATTTTTTATGGTGACAAGTGAAATTATATATCCTAGTCTTTTCTTGTTATACCGAGGTTGGGGAGGAACCAAGGTAAATAATAATTACCAAACTAAATGGTGAGGGTTATCCCTTACCATTTTTTTTAACCATTTTTTTAACCCTTTTTTGGTCATATTTTTTGAACTTCATGTGAGCTTGCGCTAAATGCTGATATTAACCTGTTATGGAGTCCATTCGCGCCATATCACGGAAAGAGATAAAACCAGAATCAATAATATACCAAGCAATAACCCATAAAATCATTGCGATGACCGTTGTTATCGCTAACTTGATCATCATAAGCGGCCTTTCAGGTGCTGATGGGGCATGGCCTTCTTCAGGCATGGCACTAGCCATGGCGCCAAATGGCAGTGTCATGAAAAATACCCACCACCATAACAAGATATAAACAACGATTCCTGAAACTATATCCATTAGACCTGCTCTAGCTCGATTAGCGTTCCTGACACATCCTTTGGGTGAATAAACAACACTGGCTTACCATGAGCGCCGATTTTTGGCGTGCCATCTCCAAGAATCCGTGCCCCTTGTTCAATCAAATAATCACGTGCCGCCAAGATATCTTTCACCTCAAAGCAAATATGATGCATGCCGCCATCAGGGTTTTGCTCAAGAAAACGGCTAATCGGGCTAGCCTCACCTAACGGTTCTAACAGTTCAATTTTTGTATCGCCCATTTCAATGAAAATCACCGTCACCCCATGTTCAGGTTGCGGCAAGGGCGCAGATATTTTGACCCCTAGTTTCTGCCCCCATTGACGTTTTGCCTCGTCCATATCAGGAACAGCAATAGCGATATGATTGACTTTATCCAGCATAATTAATTATCCCCATCGTCAAGGGCCGATACACGCATGATATGAATATGAATAACCGGTCGACGATCAACCATTTGGCGCGCCAAACGGCGTAAAGCCCCAGACAGTTTTTCAGTAATCTTATCATCATTATGACGATCTTTTTTTGGCATTGCCGCTAGTTCGTCTTCCACTAATAACATCGCTTCTGCTAAATATGTACTCGCTTTGCTGCCCTCAATAACGCCGCTCTGGCTAATCATAGGACTGGTGCATAACTCCGCTCTTTCACTTAAAACAAGTGACGCTGTTACCGTCCCATTCCAGAGCATTTTACGGCGACTTGATAGCGCATCATTATGCAGGGGTATAACATCGTCCCCATCAATCGTCATTAAGCCTGTCTCCGCCTGACCCTTGACGCTTGTGCCTGAGTGGCTAAGGCTGATGACATGACCATTTTCTGGGATGTAGACATTCGGCACTTGGCATTGTCTAGCCAAATCAGCATGGGCGACGACATGGCGTGACGTGCCATGCACAGGAATGGCAATCTCTGGCCTGATTTTCTGATACATCAGCGTCATATCATCCCTAGCCGGGTGACCAGATACATGGATATCTGCATCATCAGCAGTGATGACCTTGATGCCACGAGCGATTAAATTATCATGGACTTTCTGGATAGCGACTTCATTTCCGGGGATTTCCCGTGATGAGAACAGCGCCGTATCACCCGCCTCAAGCGAAACCATGTGATGCGTTCCATTTGCTACACGTGTCATAGCAGATCGCGGCTCACCTTGTGATCCACTACAAATAAGCAAAATATTTTCGCGTGGGATTAATCCAAACTCCTCCATCGGGATCATATCTGGCCAATTGTCCAAATAGCCGCAAGAGCGCGCCGCTTCATAGGCTCTGTTCAATGCTCGTCCGATTAGCATTGGGCTTCTCTCGGCTTCTTTTGCCGCCTCTATCAAGGAATTAAGACGGGCGACATTGCTGGCGAAACAGGTTACCGCCACTCGGCCTTTCTCAGCTTTGATGACATCAATTAGCCCTTGCCGCGCCACTGCCTCACTTGCTGTTGAGCCTTCAATCATGGCATTGGTGGAATCGCCAATCATCGCAAGCACACCATCTTCACCAAGCTGATCTAAGCAGTCAATATCAGATAATGGCCCTAATTGCGGATCATCATCAAATTTCCAGTCACCTGTATGGAAAATTGTCTCACCGCCAACATTGATAATCAATCCTGCTGGATCAGGGATAGAATGTGTCAGCGCCACCATCTCAATGTCAAAGGCACCTATTTTCTGTTTTTTATTATAATCTAGCACACGCAACGGAATAGGCAGATCAGGACAGCGTTCTTTTAATTTTTGCCGTAATAGAGCCATCGTGAAAGGTGAGCCGTAAATCGGGCATCTTATTTTTTCCCACAGATAAGGGATAGCGCCAAGATGATCTTCGTGACCATGCGTTACAACCAACCCCTGCAATTTATCCAGTTTATCATCCAAAAACCGTAAATCAGGCAGAACCACATCAACGCCAGGCATTGTCTCATCAGGAAAATTAATCCCTAAATCCACCATTAGCCATTGGTCATCATAATGATAGAGATTAGCATTCATGCCAATCTCGCCTGAGCCACCTAATGGCACAAAGAGAATATCCGATGATTTCCAGTTCATAATCAGACCTGTTGCCGTTCAAAAATGATTGCTAGCCCTTTAAGGGTCAAGGTTGGATCGTATATATCTATTATCGGACTAGCATCACAAAAGATAGCGCCTAAACCGCCCGTGGCAACAACCGTCGCATCAGGCGCATTAACGTTATCCTTGATACGCGCAACTATGCCTTCAAAGAGGCTGATATAACCAAAAAATAACCCACTATTCATAGCCGCAATCGTAGTCTTGCCAATAATCGGCAAATCTTTATGCCAATGCGCTGGATCAATAAGCGGCAATCTTGCCGCTGCCTGATAGAGAGCATCAATCGACAAGTTCACACCGGGTGAAATGACGCCACCGCAATATTCCCCCTCACCTGAGATATAATCAAAGGTTGTTGCCGTCCCAAAATCTATGACAATCGATGGACAGGCATAAATCAAACTTACCGCCGCCGCATTGGCAATACGGTCAGCCCCAGCTTGTTCAGGCTTATCAATGGCGATTGTCACGCCATGGCTTAAATCATCCGCGGTGAGAATATAACAAGTCGCATCAATATAGCGGTCGGCAAAACGCCTTAAAGCAGGCAGGGTTTCAGGCACAACAGTTGAGATTATAATGCCGGTAATATCGGCAAAGGTATAATCATGACTTTTCAAATGAAACGCCAACCATGAGGCATAATCATCAGCCGTAAAAGCAGGATCAGTAGATTTGCGCCAATTCAAAAACTGATCTTTATCTTGGCGTAATCCAAATACGATATTTGTATTTCCACCATCTATGACGAGAAGCATAATCGATATCCATCTTGGCTAGACCAAAGAGCGGCTAACCCTTGCCTGTAATTAGTGTTTAGCCTGTTCTGCCTTACGCTTTGCCGGACGCGCTCTAGTAACATCACCTGCTGATATTGATAGCATGCCATCGCTATCGGTTTCTAGTTGCATCGTACCATTAGCATGAATTCCCCTAAACCGCCCATATATCATTTGATCTTGATTAAGGGTTAATGCAATATTTTCATCCAGAAATGCCGCCATATCTGTCCAGGGTTTAATAAATGGGGTGAGCGCCTCTTTATCCCAAAGGTTGAGATCATCTTTGAGTTGCGACAGAAACTGATCCCGAAAATCATCACTATCAACTGGCTCTTGTGAATGGTCTGATAACGCGGTGGCAGGCCAATTTTGGGCTTCTACTTTTGGCGTTTTTGTAAGATTTACGCCAATACCAATAATGATGGCCTGATGATAAACCTCAAGCAAAATACCAGCAATTTTTTGATCCAATACCAGGACATCATTTGGCCATTTCAGACTGATTCGTGATGGCTCAATATATGCTCCCAAGGTTTTCGCTAAGGCTAGACTAACAACCAGCGATACCCCTGGCCAGTCTTGCTGTGGCTGTGATGGGGTAATAATGACCGAAAGATAGAGATTACCCTTTGGCGAGTGCCAGACACGATTATTTCGGCCACGACCTTTGGTTTGAATATGCGCCTGAATAACCGTCCCTGATGCGGCATTATCATCTATCGCCAAGCGTGCCAAATCAGATGTGCTGGATACCTTTTCTACAACAGAGAGCGCCAGTTGTGAAATCACATTAGCCTGCCACAAACACAACAAATGGGATAGCCGCAGTGATTTGTTCACGCAAGATGCTTAGCCCAAAAAGGAAAAACGCCATGATTAAGGCCGAGCCAAAGGCGATCATCATATTGCTACGCGGTACGTTATGATCAATTTCAATCACTTGTTCATCAACATACATGACCTTAATGATGCGAATATAATAAAAGGCGCCAATAACCGAGGCCAGAACCCCAATGATAGCAAGGATGACATGACCAGACGCGACCGCCGCTGAAAACACATACCATTTGCCAAAAAACCCACCCATAGGCGGTATTCCAGCCATAGAGAACATCAGCACCATCATAGCTAACGCATAAACCGGATGCGACCGTGAAAAGCCGGATAGGTCCTCAATCCGTGTTAATGGACGGCCTTCTTGCTTTATGGAAAGGATAATAGCAAACACCCCAATGGATGAGATCACATAAATTGCCATGTAAAGCATGACCGCACCAATACCCATATCTGATGCCGCAGCAATCCCAACCAGCGCATAGCCCATATGGGCAATCGAGGAATACGCCATCAGGCGTTTAATATCCGTCTGCATAATCGCCCCACCGGCACCCACCAGCATTGATAACACCGCAATAATCATGACAATCTGTTGCCAGCTATCACTGGCATCAGCCAGCACACCATAGGTGAAGCGCAGGAATAATGTCATCGCTGCTAATTTTGGAACAACCGCAAAAAATGCCGTAACAATGGTTGGCGACCCTTCATAGACATCGGGCGTCCACATATGAAACGGCGCGGCAGAAATCTTAAAGGCGATACCAGAGATTAAGAACACCATGCCAATAACAGCACCGGCGCTAACATTGCTTTCAAGCGCAATTTTAATGCCGTCGTAACTAGTATGACCTGTAAAGCCGTATAGCAATGACGCGCCATATAGCAACAGCCCTGATGATAATGCCCCTAACAGGAAATATTTCAGGCCAGCCTCTGATGAGCGCAGGGATTCGCGGCGGATAGCGGCGATCACATATAACGGCAATGATTGTAATTCCAGCCCCATATAAAGCAAAATAATATCATTTGCCGATACCATGAGCATCATACCTAACACCGATAACAACATCAGCAAAGGCAACTCAGGCCGATCAATTTGATCTTGCTTGAACTCTCTTTTCGCCATCATCAAAATGCCGATAGCACCAAGCAAAATAATCACTTTCATATAGACCATAAAAGATGAGGTGAAAAATTGCCCATTAAACGCATAAGCTGGCTTATAGCCGTTATAAATTATCAGAAAAATAGCAATCAAAAAGCTGAATATCGTCAACCGTCTGACCAGTTTTGAGGCATATTCTTGCGGCATTATAAAAGCTGATAATAGCACTAGACCTAGAGAAGCAAGGGCGAGAAAAATTTCCGCAATAGCCGGTTGTAGATTAAGCAAATCCATTATCTATTCTCCGAGGGCGGCAGTCGCTATTTGGCTATCGCCAGAAACATTGATATCAGCCACATTTATTTGTTCAAGAATGGACGTAATAGACACATCCATGATTTCAAAAATTCCGGCAGGAAATATTCCATACCAAAGGACAAGCACGGTGATCGGCGCAAAGATGAAAATCTCACGCCGATTAAGTGGCTCAAGGGCAATCACCTCATCCTTTTCGGCTCGCCCAAAGACGACTCGGCGATATAGCCACAACATGTAAGTAGCCCCCAAGATCACGCCCGTTGCGGTAAATATGGCAACCATGATATTAGCTTGCCACGCCCCGACCATGACCAGAAACTCACCTACAAATCCGGTAGTTCCAGGCAGACCAACAGACCCAAGCATCATAATCATAAAGAACACAGCATAGCGCGGCATCGCATCAGCAACCCCGCCATAAGCATCTATGTCACGGGTATGGAGGCGGTCATAAACTACGCCGACGGCAAAGAATAAGGCGGCGGAAATTAAGCCATGACTGATCATCTGAAACATCGCACCGGCAATGCCTTGCGCATTTAGTGAAAATATTCCAACGGTGACAAATCCCATATGAGCAACAGATGAATAGGCAATCAGCTTTTTCATATCTTGCTGCGCCAGCGCCACCAGAGAGGTATAAATGATCGCAATGATTGATAGCACGAATATCATCGGCGCAAATGTGACCGAGGCATCTGGGAACATTGGCAGAGAAAACCGCAAGAACCCATAGCCGCCCATTTTCAACAAAACGCCAGCAAGGATCATGGAGCCTGCGGTCGGGGCCTCAACATGTGCATCAGGCAACCATGTATGGACTGGCCACATCGGCATCTTAACCGCGAATGACGCAAAGAAGCCTAGAAATAGCCAAAACTGAATATCTGGATCAAACGCATAGGCGGCAAGGTCAGGTATGTTGGTTGTTCCGGCAATATTATACATGACCAATATCGCAACCAGCATTAAGACCGAGCCGGCCAACGTATACAGGAAGAACTTAAAGGCAGAATAAACCCGTCTGGCGCCGCCCCAGATGCCAATAATGATAAACATTGGGATCAAAACAGCCTCAAAAAACAGGTAGAAAACAACTAGATCAAGGGCGGCAAATGTGCCAATCATCAATGTTTCAAGTGCCAAAAAGGCAATCATATATTCGCGTACCCGATGCTTAACAGACTGCCAGCTAGCCAATATGGCAAGCGGCGTCAAAAACGCTGATAAAATAATAAATGGCATGGAAATGCCATCAACACCCATCATGAAACCAATACCATCATCGGCTAGCCATTGGCCACGATCAACGAATTGATAGCCATCATAAGTCGGGTCAAAATTAATCAACAGCACCAGTGATAAAAGAAAGGTGAAGCCTGATACCCAAAGGGTAACATTCCTTGCATTACGGCTGACGACGTCCTCATCACCACGGATCAGCAGCAAAAAGACCACACCAATTAGCGGCAGGAACGTCAGAACAGTAAGGACAGGCCAGGTTGTTGTTTCCATATCTACTCTCCTTCGGCCTATAAGCTTCTGATATACCACGCCAACAGCGCGATAACGCCGATTAGCATGGCAAAGGCATAATGGAATACATAACCTGACTGCATCCGACTACAAAAACCGGCAAAGCGCCTGACTGAGCTGGAAATGCCATCTGGTCCAAACCCGTCAATCGTCGCTTTATCGCCGCGTATCCATAGCACTCGCCCTATATCTACCGCTGGCCTAACAAAGATAGCGTTATAAAGTTCATCAAAATACCATTTCCGATAAAATAGCTGATGAACAGGACGGAATATCGTGGCTATACCCGTTGCCGCCGATGGCATCATGCCATAGATAATGATAGCAAGCCCAATACCGCCAAGGCTAACAAACAGCGGCAACAGCTTGACCCATTTAGGCACATGATGGGCGTCTTCCATAATATGATTAGCCGGATCAATATAAATTGACCGCCCCCAAAACTCATACCAATGATAGCCGACAAAAAGATCATAGAACATCCAGCCCGATAACACCGCTCCAATGGCAAGAACGAATAACGGCACCGTCATAACAAGTGGACTCTCATGAACATGCGACATAACTTCTGCGCTGGCTCTGGGCTTGCCATGGAAAGTCATCATGATTAGCCGCCATGAATAAAAAGCAGTTAAAAATGCCGCCGCAATCCCCAAATACCAAGCAAAATTGCCGATTGGGGTATGCGCCGCATAAGCCGCCTCAAGGATCATATCTTTGGAATAGTATCCGGCAAAGAATGGTATTCCAGCCAAGGCTAGCGAGCCTATCCACATCATCGCATAAGTGAATGGGACTTTTCGCCAGATACCGCCCATGTTTCGCATATCTTGTTCATCCGACATGGCATGAATAACTGACCCTGCGCCCAAGAACAGCAATGCCTTGAAAAAAGCATGGGTGGTGAGGTGAAACATCGCCGCCGGATAGGCTGACACGCCCGCCGCAAAGAACATATAGCCAAGCTGTGAGCATGTCGAATAGGCAATCACGCGCTTGATATCAAACTGAGTTAAGCCAATGGTCGCGGCAAAAATCGCCGTCAAGGCACCAACAACAGTTATGACATCTCGTGTAAATGGTGCGTATTCCAGCATTGGCGACAAACGGCATACCATAAATACGCCTGCCGTCACCATAGTCGCGGCGTGGATCAATGCCGATACAGGGGTCGGGCCTTCCATCGCATCAGGCAGCCATGTATGAAGCCCTAGCTGTGCCGATTTCCCCATCGCACCAATGAAAAGCAATATTCCTGCGACTTCTAGGGCTGGCATCGCATAACCCAGAATAGTTATCTGGCTGTTTACCAAATTAGGAACAGATTGAAATATGACATCAAGCTGAACCGAACCTGTTAGGTGGAATAAGGCAAATATCCCAAGCGCAAAGCCAAAGTCACCAACACGGTTAACCACAAACGCTTTCATAGCCGCTTCATGCGCCGATGGCCGCTGATACCAAAACCCGATCAACAGATAAGAGGCAACACCAACGCCTTCCCAGCCAAAAAATAACTGCACCAGATTATCAGCTGTGACCAGCATCAGCATGGCAAAGGTAAAGAGACCCAAATACGCCATAAAGCGCGGCTTAGATTTATCATGCGACATATAGCCAACCGAATAGACATGCACCATTGCCGATACGGTTGTCACAACAATAACCATGACAGCAGTAAGCGTGTCAAAACGTAATGCCCAATCGACTTGAAAGGTGCCAACATTGATCCAGCTAGCCAGAAATATAGTTTCATCTATTCCTGGAATAGCCATAGTAATAAATGCAATCCACCCCAGCAAAGCCGATAACAACACACCTGTCAGGCTAAACGTATAGCCAAGAGCATCATTTTTTAGTAGCGCGGCAATACCGGCACCGATTGCGCCCAATAATGGCAAAAAGACAATGGCACTGATCATCAATCTAGCCTTTCATCATATTAATGTCTTCGACCGCGATACTGCCTCGGTTGCGGAAATACACAACCAGAATGGCCAGCCCGATAGCAGCCTCTGCCGCCGCAACAGTCAAAATGAACATGGCAAAAATCTGCCCTGTGATATGTCCATGAAACGATGAGAATGCCGCCAAATTGATATTAACAGCCAGCAGCATCAGCTCAATACACATCAAAATGATGATGACATTCTTACGGTTAAGGAAAATACCAACCGCCCCGAACGTGAACAGAATGGCCGCAACCATCAGATAATGAATGAGTGATATATCCCCCATAACGTCCCCTTATTGTAGCCGTTTATTAGCCGCCCGGCTGTCATCCAGCACTTTTGGGGCAACATGACTATCGACAGATACAATTTGTACTGTCTCATCACGAGTTCGGCTATTTTGTTCAGAAATATTTTGCCGCTTAACACCCTCACGATGGCGCATGGTTAAGGTAATGGCACCTATCATGGCCACCAACAAAATCAAGCCAGCAACCTGAAAATTAAGCAGATATTCGGTATAAAGCACCTGACCAATCATGGCAGTATTGCTAATCTCACCAGACATATTGGTGGCAAGAACATTGTCTGTGCTTAAGTCCTGGGTAAAGACCATCAAGAGCTCAACAATAAGGATGAGCCCAACGACTAATCCCAGCGGCAGATGCTGACGAAAGCCTTGCCTCATCTCATCAATATTAATATCCAGCATCATGACGACAAACAGGAACAACACCGCTACCGCGCCGACATAGACAACAACCAGAAGCATCGCCAAAAACTCTGCCCCCAACAGGACAAATAATCCTGCTGAATTGAAAAAAGACAATATCAGGAACAGCACCGAATGAACGGGGTTACGAGCCAGAATAACCATCAAGCCAGAGACCACAGTCATCAGGGCAAAGAGATAAAAGAATAATGGCGCAATCATATTTGGTCTTCTCTATCTATAGCGCGCATCAGCGGCAAGGTTTCTAGCAATTTCAGTTTCCCAGCGATCACCATTTGAAAGCAGCTTTTCTTTATCATAATAAAGCTCTTCTCTGGTTTCGGTGGCAAACTCAAAATTTGGCCCCTCAACAATGGCATCAACTGGACAGGCTTCCTGACAGAACCCGCAATATATACATTTTGTCATATCGATATCATATCGCGTGGTGCGGCGACTGCCATCTGGACGAGGTTCCGACTCAATCGTAATCGCTTGTGCCGGACAAATCGCTTCACATAATTTGCAGGTGATACAGCGTTCTTCCCCATTGGGATAACGCCGTAAGGCATGTTCACCACGAAAACGCGGTGAAATAAAGCCTTTTTCATATGGATAGTTCAAGGTCGCTTTCGGCTTAAACAGATATTTTAATGTTAAGCCCAGCCCCTTAATTATCTCAAGCAACAGAAAAGAGCGAGCCGCGGCAACTAATGATGACATCTTATCCCCCTATCCTATTGTGGCAAAAGCCCGAAGCCTAGCAACACACCACCGGTCAACACGACAAAGATCAATGTGAACGGTAAGAAAATCTTCCAGCCCAGACGCATAAGCTGATCGTAACGATAACGCGGTGTTGTGGCACGAACCCAAAGAAATACAAATAAAACCAGCGCAACTTTCAGGGCAAACCAAATTGGCCCCGGTATCAGATATAAAATCGGCCAATCAAATGGCGGTAACCAGCCCCCTAAGAATAGGGTGGTTGTCATACCGCTCATCAAAATCATATTGGCATATTCACCTAGAAAGAACAGCGCGAAAGACATGGATGAATATTCAACAAAATATCCAGCCACCAGTTCAGACTCACCCTCTGGCAAGTCAAAAGGCGCGCGATTAGTCTCAGCCAATGTCGAAATAAAGAAAATCACAAACATCGGAAAAAGCGGAATAAAAAACCACATATCCTTTTGCGCCATGACAATATCGCTCAGATTTAGTGACCCTGCCGCCATAATCACCGTAATGATTACCAGCCCCAATGATACCTCATACGAGATCATCTGTGCCGCCGACCGCATCGCCCCTAGAAACGGATATTTTGAATTACTTGCCCAGCCCGCCATAATCACGCCATAGACGCCAAGTGAGGAGATCGCAAATAAGTAAAGAATACCGACATTAACATCAGCAATCACCATGCCCTCACCAAAAGGGATCACTGCCCATGCGACCAATGACAAAATAAAGGTCAGCATCGGAGCAATAACAAACACCGCCTTAGATGCGCCGGATGGCAGGATAGTTTCCTTGGACAGGAGTTTTAAGGCATCAGCGAAAGGCTGGAACAATCCAAACGGCCCGACAACATTAGGGCCTTTACGTAGTTGCATCAAACCAATTACCCGACGTTCGGCCAGCGTTAGATAGGCGACCGCAATCAATAACGGCACAATAACGGCAAAAATCTGAGCAACTGTCCAGATCAATTCGATCATCATCGGGCTTGTCAGAAATCTAGTAATCGTTTCCATTATTCAGCCGCCTTTACATCATTATTCGCCTCAAACGCCTTAACGCATTCCGCCATTGTCACGGAGGCGCGGCTAATTGGGCAGGTCATATAGAAATTGCGGCTATTGCCAGCCCCTCTATTAGCGACAGTAATAGCCGTAGTTAGCGGCAGATCACTAATCGCCTGTTTACGGCCAAGCACCTTTGGACGGGCTGGCTGAGCTGTGTCAACATTACCAAACACCGGATATGCCGAAATTAACGCTGCACGCAAGGCATCCAGATTATCAAAGCCAAGTGTCTTGCCTAATACAGCCGATAGCGCCCGCAAAATAGCCCAGTCTTCGCGCGCATCACCCGGTGGGAAGTTTGCTTTATGCGCATGCTGAACGCGGCCTTCCATATTTACGTAAATAGCGTCTTTTTCGCTCCACGCTGCTCCGGGCAGGACAATATCCGCCTGCGCCGCCCCATGATCGCCATGACTACCAATATAAATCATCGTCGTGTTGCTGCTACGTTGGCTAAAATTAAGCTCATCCGCCCCTAAATTGAATAAGAGCTTAATTTCGCCCTTTTCCATCGCTTTCATGATATCAGCAGTCGCCTTACCGCCTTTGGCTGGTAGAAACGCCATCATTAATCCAGCCACACGAGCGGCGGCCGTATGCAGAATATTAAATCCGTTCCATTCCGGCGTCACCAGATTAACAGCTTTTGCAATCGCCGAAACAGAGGCTAAAATACCAGCACTATCTTTGCGGTTTAATGCCCCTGCGCCAACTACAATCATCGGCCGCTTCGCATTTTTAAGAGCCGTGATAACAGGTCCACCTTTGCTAACCAGCTTATCCAAAATGTTCGCATCTGTACCAAGTTCTTTTACGGGATAGGTGAGATCAACTGCCTCTCCTAAACGGAAAACCTTAAGACCAGAATTAAGCCAATTTTGACGGATACGAGCATTCATTACCGCCGCTTCATGGCGCGGATTTGCGCCAATCAAGAAAATAGCATCAGCCTCATCAAGACCTGCAATGGTGGAATTAAACAGATACCCGCCCTGCCCTTGCTGACCAATGACAGAGCCATCCTGACGACAATCCATATGAGGTGAGCCCAATGTTTCGATCAATGTTTTCAGCGCAAACATGGCCTCGGCATCAGCTAGATCACCAGCAAGAGCAGCAATCTCGCTTGGCTTGGCTTTTTTGACAGCCTTAGCGATAGCGGCAAACACATCATCCCAGCTTGCTTCGGCTAATCTGCCATTGGCTCCGCGCATATATGGTCTGTCGATGCGCTGGCTAGCCAAGCCATCAATATGATGACGAGTTTTATCAGATATCCATTCTTCGTTAATATCATCATTGATGCGTGGCAGGACGCGCATGACTTCATTGCCGCGTGTATCAACCCTGATATGACTACCCACTGCATCCATGACATCAATAGTTGAGGTATGGCTTAGCTCCCATGAGCGGGCTTTATAGGCGTAAGGCAGGCTAGTTAAAGCCCCAACAGGACATAAATCAACAACATTACCCGATAATTCAGAGTCTAATGCTTTTTCCAAATAGGTGGTAATTTCCATCGCTTCGCCACGCCCAATCGCTCCCAGTTCCGGGACGCCAGCAATCTCAGTCGCAAAGCGAACACAGCGCGTGCAATGGATACAGCGTGTCATAATGGTAGAGATCAGCGGCCCCATATTCTTATTTTCAACCGCCCGCTTTTCCTCTTGATAGCGGCTATCAGCCAGACCATAACCCATCGCTTGATCTTGCAGATCACATTCACCGCCTTGATCACAAATTGGACAATCAAGCGGATGATTGATCAGCATAAACTCCATGACGCCTTCACGCGCCTTTTTAACCAATGGTGTATCAGTTTTAATCACCATGCCATTACCCGCAGGCATCGCACATGACGCAACAGGTTTCGGCGAGCGTTCCATTTCCACTAAACACATCCGGCAATTGCCGGCAATGGACAATCTTTCATGATAGCAGAAACGCGGCACTTCCTTGCCTGCTGCTTCACATGCCTGAAGGACAGTAGAGCCTTCTTCAACCTCGACTTCTGTTCCATCAACGGTGAGTGTGATTATACCAGACATCCTTATTCTGCAACCGCGGCAGCGCGCCATGCTGTGATACGCTTTTCAATCTCAGGGCGGAAATGACGGATTAATCCCTGAATAGGCCAAGCCGCAGCATCACCTAAAGCGCATATCGTATGGCCTTCAACCTGTTTCGTCACATCATGAAGGGTATCAATCTCTTCGATATCAGCATCGCCTTTGACCAAACGATCCATCATCCGATACATCCACCCCGTGCCCTCACGACAAGGTGTGCATTGACCACAAGATTCGTGCTTGTAGAAATAGGAAATACGGGCGATCGCCTTAATGATATCGGTCGATTTATCCATGACGATAACACCAGCAGTGCCTAAACCTGTGCCTTCTGCCTTAAGACTATCAAAATCCATCAGAACCGTATCGCAAATGGATTTGGGTAGCAGCGGCGTTGATGAACCGCCAGGAATGACAGCAAGCAAATTATCCCAGCCGCCACGGATACCGCCAGCATGCTTTTCAATCAATTCTTTTAATGGAATACCCATTTCTTCTTCGACATTACATGGGTTATTAACATGACCTGAAATGCAAAAGAGCTTTGATCCAGAGTTACCCTCTCGCCCAAGCCCGGAGAACCAACTAGCACCTCGCCGCAAGATGGTCGGAACAACCGCAATCGTCTCAACATTATTCACCGTTGTTGGACAGCCATATAATCCAGACCCTGCAGGAAATGGCGGCTTTAACCTAGGCTGGCCTTTCTTGCCTTCTAGGGATTCGATTAATGCGGTTTCTTCACCACAGATGTAAGCCCCTGCCCCACGATGCAAATATAGATCAAAGTCCCAACCCGATTTAGCAGCGTTTTTACCAAGCAATCCAGCTTCATATGCCTCATCAATAGCGTTCTGTAACGCTCTGGCTTCATTGACGAATTCACCCCTAATATAGATATATCCAGCATTTGCACGCATGGCAAATCCAGCAATCAAACAGCCTTCGATTAGCTTATGTGGCTCGTGCCGAATAATATCTCTATCCTTGCATGTGCCAGGCTCACTCTCATCAGCATTGACGACCAGATAATGTGGTCTGTCTTTCACTTCTTTGGGCATGAATGACCATTTCAGACCAGTCGGAAAACCGGCACCACCGCGGCCACGCAACCCTGATGCTTTCACCTTTTCCACCACCTCATCATGGCCAAGTTTGATTAAGGCTTTGGTGTTATCCCAATCACCACGTTCTTTAGCAGCGGTCAGGTCAGCCCCCTGCCATCCATAGATATTGGTAAAAATGCGATCCTTGTCACTAAGCATGACCGTCTCCCTTACCTTTAGTAGTTTTGGGGCTAGATTTGGTTTTCTTTGCTGTTGAGGCGTCTTTAAAATCCACAACATTGGTTAAACTTGTTGGCGCAGGTTCAGGCTGTGAGCCTTGTCTGCCGCGCAATGACCCGGCGGCTGGCACATCATCCGCATCCAAACGGTCGATTAAAACAGACATGCTCATATAATCGAGGTCTTCATAATAATCATCATTAATCTGAACCATAGGGGCATTGACACATGCCCCCAGACATTCCACTTCGAGCAAACTAAACTTACCACAGGCGCTGGTCTGACCAGACGAAATGCCAAGCTTATCCTTGATGCAGCGCATAACCTCATTACTGCCGCGCAACCAGCATGGCGTTGTTCCGCACGCCTGAATGAAATACTTGCCAACAGGCTTGAGATTGAACATGGTGTAAAAACTAGCAACCTCTAATACCCTGATTTCAGGCATGTCGCAGGCTTCTGCCACCGCCTCAATAGCTTTCATTGGCAGCCAGTTATCATGCTGGCGCTGGGCTAAATCAAGCAGGGGGAGGACCGCGCTGGCTTTTCGCTCTTTTGGATATTTAGCCATAATGGCTTTAATCAGTTTTTTATTTTCCGCAGAAAAGGCAAAATGATCAGGTTGTTCATCTGCGATACGTCGCGAAATACTCATCGATCAATCTCTCCAAACACAACATCTAAAGAACCCAGAATAGCAACCGAGTCCGCTAGCATATGACCCCGCGATAGCTGATCCATTGAGGCCATAAAATAAAATCCAGGGGCACGCAGCTTACACCGATAAGGCTTATTACTGCCATCAGCGACCAGAAACACCCCAAACTCACCTTTTGGGGCTTCGACAGCCGTATATGTAGACCCTGCTGGAACATGAAAGCCTTCTGTATAAAGCTTAAAATGATGAATAAGCGCTTCCATAGAAGTTTTCATATCATCACGTCTAGGCGGCGTAATCTTATGGTCTTCTGCCATAACAGGGCCCGAAGGCATCATTTCAATACATTGGCGAATAATCTTGATCGATTGCCGCATTTCTTCAACCCTGACCAAATAACGGGCATAACAATCACCAGTCTTGCCGGTCGGGATATCGAACTCCAGCTCATCATAAACGTCATAAGGTTGGGTTTTGCGTAAATCCCACGGCAATCCCGATGCCCGAATACAAGGCCCTGTGAAGCCTAGATCAAGCGCTTCATCAAGCGTAACAACGCCAATATCTACTGTTCTCTGCTTAAAAATACGGTTTTCCGTCAATAACCCTTCCATATCATTAATAAAGGCAGGAAAACGGTCAGCCCAAGCATCAATATCAGCCAGTAAACCATCAGGCAAATCTTGGTGAACCCCACCTGGACGGAAATAAGCCGCATGAAGCCTCGCCCCTGAAGCTCTTTCATAAAACTCCATCAGATGTTCGCGTTCTTCAAACCCCCATAACAACGGCGTCATAGCACCAACATCAATGGCAAAGGTAGTCAAATTCAGCAAGTGATTGAGAATACGACCAATTTCACAATATAAGACACGTATAAATTGGGCTCGGCGCGGCACTTCAACCTGTAACATCTTTTCAATCGCCAGCGCAAAAGCGTGCTCTTGGTTCATCGGTGAGACGTAATCAAGACGGTCAAAATAAGGCAGAGCCTGAAGATAGGTTTTATGCTCAATCAACTTTTCAGTGCCGCGATGAAGCAGACCAATATGCGGGTCGGCACGTTCAATCACCTCACCATCCATTTCCAGAACAAGACGCAAAACGCCATGCGCCGCCGGATGCTGGGGGCCAAAATTCATTGTTAAAGGCTTGATGGTTGGATCAGTCATTCTTCCCCTCATCAGTCAATTGGTCATCAGAGTTTACATCTGTTATCATGGTGGGATCAATTTGCCGCATCGATGTTTGCGCGCCTTCCCAAGGGCTTTCATAATCAAAATCACGATATTCTTGGGTTAGCTGAACAGGTTCATAGACAACTCGGCGTTCACTATCATCATAACGAACTTCTACCGTTCCTGTCAGCGGAAAATCTTTACGCAACGGGTGACCTTCGAATCCGTAATCAGTGAGAAGCCGGCGCAGGTCGCCATGATCATTGAAGAAAATACCAAACATGTCCCAAATCTCGCGCTCAGCCCAATTTGCACAGCCAAAGAGCGATGTTACCGATGGCGCAACAGCGTTCTCAGCGATCGGAACTATCAGCCGAATACGCTGATTAAGCGTCACACTTAGCAACTGATATATCAAATCAAAGCGCGGTGTTCGGGTGGGATAATCAACGGCGGTAATATCCGATAGTTGGGTGAACCCGCCGCCAGTTTCATCTTTGAGGCGCGTCAATACGGATAACAGTTGCTCAAGCTCTATCTGAACAGATATCTCACCTCTGAAAATGGAGATATCTTCGGGTGATTTACGCAAAGCCACAGCAAAATGCTGCTTCCATTCATCAAATGTTGCGGCTTGCTTCAATGATAGTTTAGATGAGGAAGGCATAAGTAATATTCGTCCTAGCGAGCAATAGTAGCAGTTCTTCTGATTTTCTTTTGCAACTGAAGCAAGCCATATATTAATGCTTCTGCTGTTGGCGGGCATCCCGGCACATAAACATCGACTGGCACAATCCGATCACATCCTCTCACCACCGCATAAGAATAGTGATAATAACCGCCACCATTAGCGCAAGACCCCATAGATAACACCCATCTAGGCTCAGCCATCTGGTCATATACTTTGCGTAAAGCAGGTGCCATTTTATTGGTCAGTGTTCCCGCTACAATCATCACATCTGATTGCCGTGGGCTTGGCCGAAAAAGCATACCATAACGGTCAGTATCATAACGCGACGCCGCCGAATGGATCATTTCAACAGCACAGCAAGCCAAACCAAACGTCATTGGCCATAATGATCCGCTGCGCGCCCAGTTAAACAATTTATCTGCTTGTGCCACGACAAAACCGCGATTGGTAATCTCATCAGCAACAGCATTAAGGATAGCGTCTTGATCCTTGCCGGGCGGAATAGGTTTATGAGGCGATAAACTTAGATCATCCATAGCTTAATCCCAATCAAGGGCTCCCTTTTTCCACTCATAAATAAATCCGACCGTTAAGACGACCAGAAACACAAACATTGACCAGAACCCAAATGCACCAATCCCGCCAAGCGATACTGCCCATGGGAATAAAAAGGCCACTTCAAGGTCAAAAATAATAAATAAAATAGCAACAAGGTAAAACCGAATATCAAAGCGGCTACGAGAGTCATCAAACGCCTCAAATCCACATTCATATGCGCTGAGCTTTTCAGGGTCAGGTCGCTGTGCACCTACGATGACCGAGCCAATTACAAAAGCCGCAGATAGACCAATTGCTATGGCAAGGAATACAACAATCGGTAAATATTCCATCAAATATGATGACATCAGCTTTTATCCCCCCCTTTATTTATTTTGCTAAGTCATTTTGTAAGTCACTTAGCAAAAAGTCATATCACAATTGATTAATATAATTATCTAAACCCGTGCTGTTCAATCAAGTCTTTTTCCAGTGTATCAATACTATCAGTAGCCGCCGGAATCAATGGCGGACGTAAATTTGCCCAGCGCGCATCACCAGACCATCTGGCGAGCAATGCCTTCTGCGCTGGAATTGGAGCATAATCTTGAAATAACAGCCTTATTTCTTTTACTTTAACATGCTTTTCTTCGGCGTCTTCAAACTTACCATCATGGCAGAGCTGAATAACCTCATTAATGCCGACACCATTTAGATTTGCTGTTGCTGAAATACATCCCGGTGCGCCGCGCCGAACCGCCTCAATCACCGGCAATTCTGCGCCCGGATAAACGATAAGCCCATCAATATCTAATAGGGCGGAGGTATTATCCCAGTCCCCTGACGAATCCTTAATGCCAACCACTTCGGGGAAATCAGCGAATAAGCGATTAACAAGATCAATACTCAACCCGACATGTGCCACTTGCGGGATATGATAAAGATAAATCCGCAGGTTAGGGTGATTAACCATGCCGATCAATTCTTTATAATAATTATAAATTCCGTCATCAGAGACGCCCTTGAAATAAAACGGCGGTAAGATCATTGCCCCTAAACAGCCCTGTTCAACCGCATGACGGGTCAGGCGAGCCGTATCTGGCAGGTTGGTTAGTCCTGTACCGGGGATAAGAACGGATGGGTCAACGCCATTGGCAATTAACGCTTCAAGCATGCTAATGCGTTCTTCTATGCCAACTGATAACGCCTCACCAGTAGTTCCAAAAGGCGCCAGTCCTGAACATCCGCCTTCAGACAAAAGCCATTTAGAATGCGCAATAAATAAATCTTCAGCCAATGACAGATCATCATTGAATGGCGTAAGCGCCGGAGCAATTAATCCTGTGATCATTATGCTATCCTGAAAGAACATATAGAATTGATGTTATATGGCTACACTGGACGGCTGATAATATCAAGTCAGTAGCGACAATTTTACCAGCAATTATTTTGATGCTATTTTTGGTAATAGGACAATAGAGGCTTGCAAAATTATGGGATTATGATAATTAGCAACGCACAGCAATAATGCTGAATAACCTCTTGCTGATAGGTTACCATAATACTATCGGCTCACATACCGCTAATATTAGGTATGGCATGATCCAGAAGGGGAATGACATGCAGTTATACGAATGCGTATTTATTATACGCCAAGACTTGTCATCGGCACAGGTCGAAACCATTACCAACGAGTTTTGTGCTATCATCACTGACAACAAAGGCAGCGTCGTCAAGCAAGAATATTGGGGCTTGAAGACAATGGCATATAAAATCAAGAAAAACCGCAAAGGGCATTACATTATGCTCAACTTTGAAGCGGATGCTGGAACGGTTGCTGAGTTTGACCGCCGAATGGGCTTGCACGAAGATATTTTGCGGACGCTGATTATCGCTATCGACGCGGTTGATCCAGAACCATCTATCATGATGCAAAACAAATCTGAGCGTTCAAGCAGTGATGCTGGCGACGCTTCCGCCGCCTGAGCAGTTATTGAGAGGAAAAGATCATGGCTCAACTTGAAATTACAAGACCTTCCGCTCGTCGCTCAACATCGCGGCGTCGGAAATCCTGCCCTTTCTCGCATCCAAGCGCACCAAAGATCGACTATAAGGACGTTAAATTATTGCAACGCTACACAACTGAGCGCGGCAAAATCGTTCCTAGCCGTATCTCTGCTGTGTCTGCGAAAAAGCAACGTGAACTTACAACTGCCATCAAGCGTGCCCGTCATCTGGCACTGATGCCATTTGTTGTGTCTTAAGGGGAAAGATCATGGAAATCATTCTTCTAGAACGGATTGAAAAACTTGGCCAGATGGGTGATCTGGTTACGGTAAAACCAGGTTACGCACGTAACTTTCTTTTGCCTAAGGGTAAGGCTCTGCGAGCAACTAAAAGCAATATGGAACGGTTTGAAAACGAACGCTCACAGCGTGAAGCGGATAATCTGACCCGCAAAACAGAAGCCGAGTCTATTGCTAAGAAAATGGCTGACTTCAGCGTTAATCTGATCAGAGCTGCCAGTGAAATGGGTCAGCTTTATGGTTCTGTGACTAGCCGCGATATATCCGAAGCCGTCACCGCAAAAGGGTTCACCATCAGCAAGAACCAAGTTGATCTCAATACTGCGATCAAAACCCTTGGTTTGATACCTGTAAGTGTTGTTTTGCACCCTGAAGTGTCAATCGAAGTCACTGTCAATATTGCCCGAAGCCAAGATGAAGCTGAAGAACAGATTAAGCTTGGTCGTGCGATTGTTAGTGATGTTGCTGAACGTGAGCGGCTAGAAGCCGCTGAGGCTGCCAAAGCCGCCGAACAGCGTATGGCTGAACTCGATGCCGAAGATGAGCAGGATACAACAGGTCAGGATGAAGCAGGACAAGATGAAACCCCTGCCGAAGACCAGGCCGAAGCCGCGCCTGCCGAAGATCAGGCCGAAGATTTGGCTGAAGTCGCAGACGATAACTCCGGCGAAGAAAAATCTGACGCTTAAAGTTATCCCCAGTATCCACACAAATCACAATGCAGGCGGGCAACATTAATTCATGCCCGCCTGTTTTATTTGAGGCATAGTATAACTATTATGAGTGACGGATATATTCAGTCAGGCGTTGATGCCACCAAACCTAGCCCCGCTTTGCCGCAAAATATTGAGGCAGAACAAGATTTACTAGGTGCCTTACTAACAAATAATGAAACTTTTGATAGCATTCCTGACAATCTGGATGAGAGCCATTTTTTTAATCCCTTGAATGGCCGTATCTTTGCTGCTACTCGCAAACTCTATTCAAAGGGTCAGTTGGCTAACCCTGTCACATTAAAAAGTTATTTTGTAGGTGATGCCAATTTTGCTGAGATTGATATTGAATCCTATCTCCGTGAATTGATGGATAATGTCACCTCCCTATCGGATGCTAAGTTTTATGCTGAGGATATTTATCAATGCTATCTGCGTCGCCGTTTGATCTTAATTTCTGATGAAACCATCAGCCGGTCACGCACCGCGCAAATGGATATCAATGCCGAAAGTCTCATTGAAGAAACCGAACAGCAGTTATTTGAGTTGGCTGAAAATGACAAAGAGTCATCAGGATTATTACGCATCACCCATGCGCTACGATCAGCCATCGATCGTGCCGAAGCCGCCTATAAAAACTCAAGCCATATTTCTGGTATTGGCACAGGGCTTACCGGACTCAATAATATGCTGGGTGGCTTACAGCCATCTGATCTGATTATTCTTGCCGGCCGGCCGGGGATGGGGAAAACCGCTCTTGCCACCAATATTGCCTTTCATGCGGCAACAACCAGCAGAACAGATGAGAGACCGCAACATGTGGCTTTCTTTTCGCTTGAAATGTCTTCTGAACAATTAGCAAACCGTATTTTATCTAGTGAAACCGGTATTCCATCAGATGAATTGCGCTTGGGTAAAGTTAACGCCAATGATTTCAAAACTATTGTTGAAAAAAGCGATGCCATAGAAAACGCACCATTTTTCATTGATGACACGCCGGGACTTTCGGTGTCACAATTAGCTTCAAGGGCGAGACGTCTGAAACGGACACATGGCTTGGGCTTGATCGTTGTTGACTACCTGCAACTGCTATCGGCGCCAATGGGAACCCGGTCAGAAAATCGCGTCCAGGAAATCTCTGCTATTAGCCGAACGCTTAAAAATATTGCCAAGGAATTAAATATCCCTGTTTTGGCATTATCACAATTATCCAGAGCCGTTGAACAACGCGAGGATAAACGGCCAAATCTATCTGATTTGCGCGAATCAGGATCTATTGAACAGGATGCTGATGTTGTTATGTTTGTTTATCGTGAAGAATATTATCTGAGCAAAAGTGAACCTGAACAAAAAGCCGAAGAATCAACCGAACATTTCCAAACCCGACACAGCAGATGGGTGGAAAAATCAGAAAAAGCCCAAGGCAAAGCCGAAGTGATTATCGCTAAGCAACGCCATGGAAGCACTGGCGTGATTAACCCCAACTTTATTGGTAAGTTCACTAAATTTATTGATGCTGTTGCTGATGATCACCTGCCCGAACAGTTCTAATATATTATGGCCTTATTTGACCGATTAATCGCAGAAATAGACCTAAATGCCATTGCGAATAATTGGCAAAGATGTGGTGCGCTTTCAGGTCATGCAGTGACCGCCGCCGTTGTCAAAGCCGATGGCTATGGTCATGGCGCTAGTGCGGTTTGTGCCAAACTCTATGCTACTGGTTGCCGTATCTTTTTCACCGCCAGCGCCAGCGAAGCGGCGGCGCTTAGGCCGCATGTTCACGATGCCAAGATTGGCTATTTCGATGGGCTGTTCGCGGGCGACCTAGATTTGATAAGAGAATATGATCTTATCCCCAGCATAAATGACCCTGACCAATTGACCTTACTGCCTCGGCTCAAGAATGAGGCAGGCCGGACAGAGATTATGCTGCAACTGGATACAGGCATGAACAGGTTAGGCATTGATTGGCGGTGGCTCACACAAGATACTGCCGAAATTATTCAAAGGCACGGCCATTGCTCGCTTGTCTATTCACATCTATCAAGCGCCGATGATCCCACATCCTCGTTTAGTGCGATACAACAAAAGCGCTTTGCTGAGGCACGAATGATCATGCCGGATTGTCCGGCTAGCCTGGCCGCATCTGGAGGCATTTTATTAGGCGATAAATATCATTTTGATATGGTTCGCCCTGGGATCGCTTTATATGGTTACCCTCCAGTTGCTGCCGAAGGCTTCACCCCGGCCCTGACCTTAAAAGCCCGAGTGCTTCAGATCAGACAAGCGAAGGCAGGTGAATATGTTGGCTATAACTCAACCCATAAATTGACCCGCAATAGTGTGCTTGCAACCATTGCTGGCGGTTATGCGGATGGGATAAGACGCCAGCTTAGCAATCACGGCCAGGTTTGGCATAATGATTTAGCCGCCCCTATTCTTGGCAGGGTATCAATGGATACGCATGTAATTGATATCACCGATTGGCCGAATGGTATGCTGGGCACATTGGATTATGTTACGATCATAGCGCCAAATCATGATGCCAATGTCATGGCTTTATTAAGTGACACAATTTGCTATGATGTTTTAACATCTTTGCGGCTTCGGGCATCGCGATCTTACGTCGGCACATAATGACCGAAATTATGGTAATGAATGATGGTAATGGATGATGGTAATAATTCATGATGAATAAAGACCCTATAAGGAAAGGCTAGTCATGCAAGTTTTGCAAATTCCTGGCAGAGCCGCCTTGTCCATGCTCTCTGAGATTGGCCGTTTAAGCTTATTTATTGGACAGGCTATATTCTGGTTGGTGCGCCCACCATGGTATGGACGTCAGATTCTTCGCCAGATCATTGATATCGGATATTTTTCATTACCTGTAGTCGGGCTGACGACCATGTTCTCTGGTATGGTGATTGCGCTGCAGAGTTATACAGGCACCGAACGGTTTTCCGCAGAAGGCGAGACATCTGTTGCGACCGTGGTGGTTCTGATCATTACAAGAGAGCTAGGCCCTGTTCTCGCTGGTCTTATGGTGGCTGGCCGTATTGGCGCAGCAATGGCGGCAGAAATTGGCACTATGCGTGTCACTGACCAAATTGATGCGCTTGATACACTGTCAACACGGCCGATGCAGTATTTGATAGCGCCAAGGGTTATTGCCGGCACAATTTGTCTGCCGTTTCTGGTTTTAATTGGCGATATAATTGGGGTTTTTGGCGGCTATGTGATTGCCGTCTATCAGCTTGGGTTCTCGCCATCGGTATATCTATCTGGAACATTGGAGTATTTAGAAGCCTTTGACGTCATTATAGGATTGATCAAGGCAGCCGTGTTCGGCTTTATTGTTGCAATAATGGGATGTTATTTTGGCTATCATTCCGGTCGTGGCGCCGAAGGCGTAGGCCGCGCAACCACTAATGCTGTGGTATATTCTGCCATACTAATCCTAGTCTTTGATTTTGTGATAACCGGCTTTGCCTTTGTGCGGTGATATGATGAGCGATATAAAAATTCAAATCCGCAATTTATATAAAAGCTTTGGCTCAAATAAGGTGTTACAGGGCATTGATCTAGATGTCCATGACGGCCAGTCTATCGCCATTATTGGGGCATCTGGAACAGGTAAATCGGTGCTATTGAAATGTATTCTTGGATTGATCAAACCTGATAGCGGGTCAGCTACTGTTGACGGCATTGAAACCGTCGGGGCAAGCCGCCAGACCAGAGAAGACGTATTGCGAAAGTTTGGTATGCTTTTCCAAGGCGGGGCTTTATTTGATTCGCTCCCTGTTTGGGAAAATATCATGTTTCGCTTCCGTCAAAATAATGCGCTGAGCATAGATGAATTACGGCAAGTCGCCACAGACACATTAGCTGATGTGTTGCTTGAGGAACGTGTCCTTGATCTCTATCCGGCGGAATTATCTGGCGGTATGCAGAAACGGGTTGGCCTTGCCCGAGCTATCGCTGATAAACCCGGTATCTTATTTTTTGATGAGCCGACTTCTGGCCTAGACCCGATTACTAGTGGTGTTATTAATCGGCTTATCCGTAACGCTGTTGATAGGCTGGGTGCGACCGCCATGACGATTAGCCATGATATGAACTCTGTTAGGCAGATTGCCGATCAAGTGGCAATGATCCATGATAGGCATATTATCTGGCAGGGCAGTGTTAAAGATATGGAAACGGTCGATCATCCCGTTGTTCATCAGTTTGTTCATGGTCTGCCTACAGGGCCATTGACAAAATACGCAGAAAGCATCTAATGGCACGCCCTAAATCGCAATTTATCTGTCAAGAATGTGGTGCTGTTCATAGTCAATGGTCAGGAAAATGCAGCCAGTGCAATAGCTGGAACAGCATCACTGAGGAAAGCGTTACCGCCACACCGGGTGCTGCTGGTAAGGCCAAAGGCAGTCAGATCAATATGCATAAGCTGGTTGGGGAGACGGCACCACCTCCTCGCCTAAGCACTGGCATCCCTGAAATGGATAGAGTGTTGGGCGGCGGTTTAGTCCCCGGCTCAGCAACATTAATCGGTGGCGACCCTGGTATTGGAAAATCTACCTTATTGCTACAAACCTTATGCAAGATGGCAATGGCTGGGCAAGATGCGGCCTATTTTAGTGGCGAAGAATCAGTTGAGCAGATCAGAATGCGAGGAAGCCGCCTGGGGCTTGCTGCTAATGATATGCCGCTTGGACTAGCCACCAGCACCAATGCCGCTGATATCACCGCATCGCTTTATACAACACAGCCCGTTGCGGTGGCAGTGATTGATTCTATTCAGACCATGTTCTTGCCGTCTATTGAATCCAGCCCCGGCACCGTCAGTCAGGTTCGTGCCAGCGCCTTTGAATTGATCAGAGCCGCCAAAGCCAAAGGCGCGGCGATTATCATTGTTGGCCATGTCACCAAAGATGGCGCTATTGCTGGCCCCAAAGTGCTGGAACATATGGTTGATACAGTGCTGCATTTTGAAGGTGATCGGAGTCACCATTTCCGTATTTTGCGCTGTATTAAAAATCGCTTTGGGCCGACTGATGAGATTGGCGTTTTTGAAATGAAAGGCCATGGTCTAGCCGAAGTAGCCAATCCATCTGAGCTTTTCCTTGCTGATCGTCAGGATAATGTTTCAGGTGCTGTCGTCTTTGCTGGACTTGAAGGCACTCGACCTATTCTGGTTGAAATACAGGCGCTTGTTGCACCCTCCACAATGGCTAATCCGCGGCGTAATGTTGTTGGTTGGGATCAAGGGCGGTTATCTATGCTTGCCGCCGTATTAGAGGCGCGCGGCGGTATCCCATTATCAGGCCGCGATATCTTCCTTAATGTGGCTGGCGGGGTCAAAATAACAGAACCTGCGGCTGATCTGGCTGTGGCGGCAGCATTATTATCCTCAATGAGCGGGTTGCCCTGCCCCCGTAGTTGCGTCGTCTTTGGTGAGGTTGGGCTAGCAGCTGAAACGCGCCGTGTCGCGCATCCTGATTTGCGTCTGAAAGAAGCCGCTAAACTGGGCTTTGATCAAGCCATTCTGCCGCCAGCAAAAGCTAAAGATATATCGGCACCAGATGGCATAGCACTCAATTATGTTTCCGATTTAAGCCAATTAATTTCTACTTTAGGCGGAATGAAAGACAATTCGTGATAAGCCATTGCCGAGCCCCCAGTTAATAGGGTAAAACAAATCAACATGGACATTAGTATACCATTTAACTTGATTGATGTTTTGATAGTGGTCATTGCCGTCATTTCCGGGGTGATGGCTAGCCTGCGTGGATTTATCCGAGAGATCTTTGGCCTCATTGGCTGGGTTTTAGCGGTGATTGGCGCCCGCATGCTTGCGCAAACAACAAGCTCGTTTTTAGCTGAATATATTGCATCTGATGACTTGCAAACAGTTCTGGGATGGGCAATACCGTTTATTATCATTGCGCTAATTTGGTATATCATATCCAATATCCTGAGCCCGCCGTTACGTCGATTTACCCTAAACATGCTTGATCGCCCTCTTGGATTTATATTTGGGTTAGCCCGCGGCATTGTCATCGCCGCATTGATTTATATTGGGGCGTTATTCGCCGTTGATCACGAAGATGCCTTACCAAATATGGTTAAGGACACGGCGCTCATTGATGTGATGCGAAGCACCACAGTTTTACTTGCTGATTTTCTACCTGAAACGATAAGCGAAGAAATTATAGAAAAAATACCTGAGACGATAATTGATCCTGAGGCACCACTAGAAAGCCTTATTTCAGATGAGACGTTAGATACAACAACTAGCAGCGATACAGCCACAACTTCCCAATCCAAAACCGGCACCTTGCTTGAAGATGAATTAGGTAAACTTCCTACCATTACTGATGGAGTCGAATAATGCCACATGATGGCAAACTGCCCATTGACAGTTTCCAAGAAGAATGCGCGGTTTTTGGAGTTTATGGGTCAGACGAAGCAGCTGTGCATACAGCTCTGGGGTTGCATGCGCTTCAGCATAGAGGACAAGAAGCCACTGGTATTATCAGCTTTGATGGCGAAAAATATCATGGTCATCGGGGCTTTGGCCATGTAGGTGAAAACTTTGATGCCGGCTCAGGCCATTTAGATAAGCTAATCGGTCATGCTGCGATTGGTCATAACCGCTATTCCACCACTGGTGAGCCTGAATTAAGAAACATCCAGCCATTTTTCTCAGAATTGGCGTTTGGCGGTTTTGCGCTTGCTCATAACGGTAATTTGACTAATGCAGAAAGATTACGTCAGTCTTTAGTCCAAACCGGTAGCCTGATGCAAAGCACAACCGATACCGAAGTCATCATTCATTTAGTTGCCCGTTCCCATCAGACTGACCCAGCCTTACGCTTGGTTGATGCCATGAAACAAGTGGAAGGTGCCTATTCGCTGGTATGCTTGTCGCCGCAAGGATTAATAGCCATGCGTGATCCGTATGGGGTCAGACCACTAGTGCTAGGCCAGATTGGTGATGCCTATGTTGTATCATCAGAAACCTGCGGGCTGGATATCATTGGCGCAGATTTTATCCGCGATGTTAAACCAGGTGAGATGATTATTATCAATGAGGATGGGATGACTTCATCTCAGCCCTTAGCCCCGCAACCATCGCGCTTTTGTGTGTTTGAATATATCTATTTTGCGCGTCCCGATAGTGTCATGGAAAACCAGCATGTTTATGGTGCCAGAAAACATATCGGGCATGAACTGGCAAGAGAAAGCCATGTTGAAGCTGATGTAATTGTTCCCGTCCCCGATTCAGGTATTCCTGCGGCTTTAGGATATGCTGAGGAAACACATATCCCCTTTGATTTTGGAATTATCCGCAATCACTATGTCGGCCGAACATTTATTCAACCAACTGATGCAGGGCGGCAAACTGGAGTTAAGATGAAGCATAATGCCAATAGCCTGTCGGTTGCTGGAAAACGTGTTGTAATTGTTGATGATTCTATTGTTCGTGGCACAACCTCAATCAAGATTGTCAATATGATCAGAGATGCTGGCGCAACCGAAGTGCATATGCGTATAGCCAGCCCGCCGACAACACATCCGTGCTTTTATGGGGTTGATACCCCTGACCGTGAAAAGCTGATTGCCGCTAGCATGGATACCAGTGCCATTGCCAAACATATCGGCGTTGATAGCCTTGCCTTTATTTCCATTGATGGACTTTATCGAGCCTTAAATGAAACTGGCCGCGACCCCAATGCTCCACAATATTGTGACGCATGTTTTACTGGCGACTATCCGATTGAACCGCAGCGCAGTGACGGTAAGTCAACGAAAGGAATTATGAGTAAATGACGTCATGTAAAGATCGCATCGCGCTCGTCACAGGGGCATCACGCGGTATTGGTCGCGCTGCTGCTAAAGCGCTGGCAGGCGAAGGCGCGCATATTATTGCCAGCGCCAGAACCCAAGCTGGCTTAGAAGAGCTGGATGATGAGATTAAAGCCGCTGGCGGCAGCGCGACATTGGTTACAATGGATGTCAATGATCGTCCTGCTTTGCCGCGCTTGGCTGAGGCTATTCGGGAACGCTGGGGCAAGCTAGATATTATTGTGTTGAACGCTGGTATTTTGGGCGAATTGACCCCCATATCTCATATGGATGAGCAAATATGGGATGATGTCATTGCAACTAATCTGACGGCGGTTTTTCGGATGATACACCATCTTGATCCATTATTCCGGCAATCTGATGCTGGACGCGCCGTGCTAGTGACCTCTGGGGCAGCTAGCGGCCGGATGCCTTATTGGTCTGCTTATGCAGCTAGTAAAGGTGGGCTTGATGCCTTGGGCAAGAGCTGGGCGGCAGAGCTTATCAACACGCCGCATCGGGTGAATATGTTAAGCCCTGGGCGTATTGCCACGCAAATGATTGGGCAAGCCTTTCCGGGGATAGATAAATCGACCTTGCCAAGCCCTGAGGATATTGCCAATGCCTTTGTTCAGTTATGTCGGCCAGATTGTCAATTTCAAGGCGACATACACGATGCCGCCTCGCTTTGCTAAATCATATAAGTGGGCTTAATTGACGTAAGGGTTTTTACCTTTTCGCATTAACAGCCGCAAGGGCAACCCATCTAAGCCAAAATCGTCACGCAGTCCTGCCGCTAGATATCTCAAATAATGATCAGGTAAATCAGCAGGACGACTAACAAAGAGCGCAAAACTTGGTGGCCGCGTTTTGATCTGTGTCGCGTAACGAATACGCAACCGCCTGCCCTGCACTAATGGCGGTGGGTGGGCTTCTAGTTTTATATCAAGCCATCGGTTCAGATCAGCCGTAGAAATGCGCCAGTTCCAGCGGTCATAAATGGCAAAGACTTGATCCATTAATTTATCAATCCCCTTACCTTTAAGCGCCGATATAGTGACCACAAGAACGCCTTTCACCTGACCCAAAGATTGATCTAACTGATAGCGTAATTCTTTTAATCGCTCCTGCTTGTTGGTGGTGATGTCCCACATATTTGCAGCAATGACCATAGCGCGGCCTTCTTCGGTTACTAATCGCGCAATTGCCAAATCTTGGCGGTGCAAGTCTTCTCTGGCGTCGATCATAACAACGCATACATGGGCAAACCGAATAGCCCGCAGAGCATCATCAACCATAGCTTTTTCAAGCTTGTCTTCGATGCGAGCCTTGCGTCGCATGCCTGCAGTATCAACCAGCATAATATTTTGATCATTATAGGTGAATGGGATCTCAATGGCATCGCGGGTAATCCCGGCCTCCGGCCCTGTCAATACGCGCTCCTCACCCAACAGGTGATTTGCCAAAGTTGATTTTCCCATATTCGGGCGGCCAATAATCGCTATCCGTAATGGGCCCGTGTCTTGCTGATCATCAATCGCAGTTATATCATCATTATTTTCAGCATTAGGATTAATATCAAGATCATCAAAGTCGGTTAGGCTTTGCGGTGAATTATCAATATCAGAAGCAGGCTGGCTAACTCGATCATCGTCTTCGTTTTCAGGAGCATCCAGATCAGGCATGAGCAGATGCAATTTACCCATTTTCTCTGCCAACTCAACAATCGCATCATAGAGATCGCCAAGCCCCTCACCATGTGCCGCCGAAACGCCAATCGGTTGATCCAGCCCTAATTGCCATGCTTCCATTAACCCATCACGACCGGCCTTGCCTTCGCATTTGTTACCTACCGCAAACACCTCAGCACCTGACCGTCTAATCGCATTAGCAAAGAAAATATCGGCTTCTGTTATGCCAGACCGCGCATCAAAAAGCAGCAATGTCAGATCACTATTGGCAATGGCATATTCGGTTTGCCGACGCATTCTATCTTCAAGACTGCCTTTGCTTGATTCTTCCAGCCCAGCCGTATCAATCAAGCGAAACTCCAGCCCGGCCAGTTTTCCAAGCCCCTCACGCCGATCACGTGTCACCCCCGGGCGATCATGGACAATAGCATGTTGACGCCCGGTCAGCCGATTAAAAAGGGTAGATTTGCCGACATTGGGGCGGCCTACAATTGAAATAGTGAATTCCATTATCTTCAAATGCCTTAGCGAAACGCATAAAGACGACCGGAATCATCCAACAGGATAAAACTGCCACCAGATACAATAGGCGGCGCAGAGATTTTATTTGTTAGCGACATGTCGCTCAATATCGCACCCGTATCAGGGTCAAGGAAATAGGCGCGCCCATTTTGATCAAGAACAATGACCTGATCACCGGCAACGATTGGCCCTAGATGCCTGATTGGCTTATCAGACACATTAACATCTAATGGAATAGCGCCAGGCAGGCTAGATATCCAGCGCAATGCACCATCATTTCGGCGCAATGCATAAACTCTACCCTTGGTGCTAACAACAAAAATCGAATTGCCAGCCACCCAAGGCATTTGATGCGATGGTAACATCATTTCCCAAGCGAGGCTTCCGGTAAGGGTATTAAACGCCGCAAATCGACCAGACATGCTACCAGCATAGACGATGCCGCCAGTGTGCACAGGATGACCAACAATCGTATTTATTTGATCAAGCGCTGTTCGCGGTAGCAAGCTGGCCAGATTATCACCCCATAAAAACCCGCCTTGATTAAGATCAAGAGCCGATATTTCTGCATCATTACCGGCAAAGATCACTTCATTTTTTGCAATAGCAGGCGATGAAACACCAAGCACACGAGTGGTTTCAGGATTGCCAACCCGTGACCACAGCAAGGTGCCATCAGTTTTATTCAAAACAATCAGTCGTCCATCAAAATCGGTGATAGCAAGCTTTTGATCAGATACCGTAGGGCCACCTAAAATCGGTAAATCAAAGGTCGCGCGCCAGTTTTCTTCACCAGTGGCGGCATCTAGGCTAACCATGATATTACCGCCAGCATGGGCATATAGCTGATCATCATTAAACGCTAAACCGCCAGCAATACCAGGTTGAGTATCATCAATCTGCTGTTCAATTTGCCGCGACCATAACATGCTTCCGTCTTCTATATTTAATGCCGTTACTATTTTATCGGGGGTGATAGCAAACACCATATCACGGCTTGCCACAGGTGCCGCCATTAATGTCCCTAAATCCGCACCATCACCAACATTAATTGACCAAGCCTGTTGAAGCGGCAGATCAAGCGCCAAATGACCACCAGCATGTGACGCCAGTAATCCAGGATGGCTGTATATAATATTAGGAATAGCCTCACCAATCATAGCGCCTTCATTCGCGGCTGCATCATTAGTGGTTGGCAAAGCAATTACTTCTAGGATTTCGGAACGTTCACCTGGCAGAATAACATCCTTGTTACCACATGCCGTCAACACCAGCATAGAAGCAGAAATAGCCGTAGATATCGCAACGATCCTCAAGCCAATTGATTTTACACGCATGAACATGGTGTTGCTCCGATCTTATTCGTTAACTGCCAGAACTTGTTCTAGTAATTGTTGCCTAGCTCTTGCGCGAGGGGTTAATGGCGAGGCAAGTGATTTCCATGTCTGCATATATGCCATTGCGGTAGCCGCATCACCCTGTTCAAGACTAATGGCGATCTGCCATTCCAGTTTGAGAGAAGCCCATGGGCTTGCAATATGGTCAATGCCGTCTAGTCGCGCCATTTTTTCATCAAACGAGACACCATCAGGGGCATGGATGACCGACAGGATTAATGCCCCCTCCCGATAAACGGCTTCTAAATTGTTATCTTCAGCAAGGGTTAGATACATGGCCTCCGCACTGGCAGGATCAGATTTAGCTAATTCCGCGGCGGTCGCAAATTGCGCCAGCATGCCGTAACCACTGCTTTCATTAGTCAAATCAGCCAGATTGCCAACAATATCATCAGATAGAACCGCCGCCTGATACTGATTGGCAACATTCTCACGATGCGACTGATCCCAATACATATAAGCCTGTCTTGCCCCAACCAGAACAATAATGGCTAATACTCCGCCAATGACATAGCCACCATAGCGTCGCATCATTAAACGAGCACGGTCAGCACGCAGTTCTTCGTTAATTTCATGAAAAATATCGCTCATTATTCATCCCGTCTCTTGACCAAGTACCATATAGACATGCAACATAATAGAATTGGATAGCATAATCCAGTGTAGAACGAAATGAAATGCCGCAAATCAAAGGAGGTGATGGTTTATGCATGTGGTTAGAATCGGGACAGACACGATGAGTAAGACAGTGGCGGGGTATTTCTCCCGCACAGAATTAAATCAAATCCTAAATATCTATGCCAGATATGTTTCCGCTGGTGAATGGCGTGACTATGCGCTTGATCATCTAGATGGATTAGCAATCTTTTCCATTTATCGCAGTTGTGTTGAAACCCCTATATTCACAATTGAAAAACACAAATTAAAAGGCCGTGATCGCTGGCAGTATCAATTGCGTGACCGCCGCAAATTACTGAAGACCGCTGGCCGTATTGATGCTATTCTAAATACATTGAAAAACTTACCCAAACTAGTACATAATTGAATATAGCAGAGATAAGAGGATATCATGGAAGCCGGTGAAACAAGTCAAATTGAAAGCTATTTAAAAGCAAAGTTCAATAATTCCACTATTCGCGCACGGCCACGATCAGATGATGTGGCGGAAAGCTCTGCTGAAATATCAATGGATGGTGAGTTTATTGGCGTCATTTTTAAAGATACCGAAGATGGTGATGTTTGCTATCATTTTCAAATGACTATTCTTGCCGAAGATATGGAATAACATCAGAAGTCTGAACATATCATTAGCTATTGGCATCATTAGCTTAGTTTTGTTGCTTTGATCCTGTGTTAGCTTTTTTATGAATTGCCCCTAAATGCTTAACTCCTCGCGCCTTTGCCAGCATCATTTGCTTTTGCCTCTCGGCGTGACGGCGGCGCTTATCTTCGCTGATCTGATCAATGCAATGCGAACAACTCACCCCCGGCTCATAATCCGTATGCGACTTCTCATCACGGGTAAGCGGCATCCGGCAAGCATGGCACAAATCATAATCGGTTAGAGTTAAGTCTTGGCCAACTGCCACACGATCATCAAAGACAAAACAATCACCTTGCCAGAGGCTCTTTTCAGCTGGAATATTTTCAAGATAGCGCAAAATCCCGCCTTTCAGATGATAGACATCATAAAGACCTATTTTCTTGGCAAAAGCCGTAGATTTCTCACATCGGATACCGCCTGTACAAAACATCGCTAGCTTCGGTTTGCGGCCCTGTTTTTCCCATTCGGCTTTTTGCTGTTCCAGCCATTGCGGAAACTCTCTAAAGTTCGTCGTATGTGGATTGATCGCACCTTTGAAACTGCCAATAGCGACTTCATAATCATTACGCGTATCAATGACTAGCGTATCAGGATCACTAATCACATCATTCCATTCTTCAGCATTAACATATGTGCCAGCATGCTCAGATGGGTTAATGCCTGCCACCCCCATAGTAACAATCTCAGGCTTGATTTTTACCTTTAATCGGCGAAATGGCAATTCTAGCGCGGATGAGAACTTGATCTCCATCCCGGCGCATCCATCCAGCCCGTTTAGATATTCTGTCAAGGCTGAAATAGCGTCGGCAGAGCCTGCCACCGTACCATTAATGCCTTCATGAGCGATGAGAATCGTGCCTTTGATCGCATGGCTATTACAAAACGCGTAAAGCGGATCACGGATCGCTTGAGGATCAGGGAAATGAACAAAATGATATAGCGCAACGACGCGATAGGGTAATTTATCCGGCATAGCCGTCACCGATTATTTCAATTGAAGATTATCAATACACCGCCACAGCGCTAGCGGCAAGACCTGACCAGCAAATCAAACGCCCAATCTAGTCAAAACATATTTACAGTGGTTTTTAGTTATTTAGTCTGTCAATCCGTTGGTCACGCCCACAGCGGTAACGATAGTATTTATATTTGATAGAGTGTTTTTTGTAGTAATCTTGATGCTCATCACGAACTGGAATAAATTCAGTTTCAGGCTCAATCGGGACAACAGATGTTGTTGGGGCTAGACGCGTTGCAATGGCTTTTTCCTCATCAGTTTTATAGTAAATGGCAGGGGCATAGGACCGCCCACGGTCACAAAACTGACCGTCATTATCTTCATAATCGACGGTCTTATAAACATGGCGCACCAAGTCCTCAAAGCTAACGACAGCGGGATCGTAAAAGACTTGTGCCGCTTCACGGTGATCACCATAGGCGTTGTAATAATAGCGCGGTGATGCGGTAGTGCCACCGGTAAAACCGCTAATAACCTCACTAACGCCATCAAGTTTTTCGCTGTCTGCCTCAGTACACCAGAAACATCCGCCAGAATAAACAAAAGTCGCTGTTTCTGCACGGGCAGGTAGAGCCAAGATAGTTAGGGTGAGAGTGAGTGCTGCCATCATCATTACGCATGGCTTGAGCAAGGTTTTATGGGAGATAGCGTTCATTATGAATATCCTTATTTTATAGATAATTAGGTATTATACTAGCCATGAAATATGGCTAAATCGTGACCCACCCTCACCGCCGCCCCACCGCAGTTGCATCAGCGTTAAACTAGCGGCAAGTCCCAGCTGGCAAACCCAAAGCCCAATCCATAGCCGCGCCAGCATGGCACCGGGTCGTATCATATAGTGGCAAGTCTGTATGCTCTGGTTTGATCAGCATTTCAATTTCGGTACATCCTAAAATAATCACCTCAGCGCCCCTTTGGTAGAGGCTTTGCATAATCTCTAAATAAGTTTGTCGAGATATCTCATTAATGATCCCATGACAAAGCTCATCAAAAATGATCTGATTGATCGTCTCTTGCTCATCTGTGGTCGGCACTATGGCTGTGATATCAGAATGTGAGGCCAGCTCATTAGCGATATAACCACTCTGCATCGTATATTTAGTGCCCAGCAGACCTACCGTTTTGCGATTATCTCTGGCCAAGGCAGCACCTATAACACGGGTAATATGGAAACACGGAACATCGATGGCGGCTTCAACAGCCTCAAATGAATGATGAATAGTGTTGCTGCAAATCAGGATAGACTCTGCCCCCGCCAGCTCACAGCGGCGCGCCGCATCCACCAGAATAGCCGAGATACTGTCCCAATCCCATGTCCGAAGCTTAGGCTCAATGTCATTAAAATTGAGGCTGATTAAAACCAACCGCGCCGAATTATAACCGCCTAAATGCTGGCGCGTCATTTGATTAAGGATATTGTAATAAGTTTTACTGGACTCCCAGCTCATGCCGCCTAATAGACCTATGGTTTTCATTGATGTCTCCATGATTGCCTCA
>JADHOM010000020.1 GCA_016778985.1 Alphaproteobacteria bacterium
CCAATAATCCTCAAGTCTCTGTGTCACTGACTGTGCGGCACGGACAGCACTAGCATATGATTTGGTCTTCAAGCTGAAGGACAATCTATCAGAAGCATAGTGCTTCTTCACATCATAGGGGACACGTCTAGTGTAATAGTAGACCCCATCTCTGTTGGACACATAACGAACATCAGAATTGTACATCACTCTGTACATCACCACACCTCGCAGACATTGCACAATGCCTACAAATCAATGTGTTAGCACATGATGTGATGGGGAAATGGCGCGCCCGGAGAGATTCGAACTCCCGACCTTTTGATTCGTAGTCAAATGCTCTATCCAGCTGAGCTACGGGCGCATGAGCATTTCATAAAAGGTTTTTGGCGAGAACGCAAGCCCCTATAAGTCGTACCCGCCCATGCCGTGCTAAAGCTATCGTGACAAGCCAAACATAATTCAGTAAACTCCGCAATAATTTGACATAGTGCTATTGAGGAGCCAAGCCAATGAGTAGATTGCCACCGGAAAAGTCATTTCCTGTATCGTGGGAAGAATTACACCGGACATCAAAAGCGCTAGCTTGGCGATTGCTGGATATGAAGCCATTTAAAGGTATTGTTGCGGTCACGCGCGGTGGCCTGGTGCCTGCCGCGATTGTTGCAAGAGAGCTGGATTTGCGGCTTATCGAAACGGCTTGTATCGCCTCATATGACGGCAACAGACAAGGTCAGTTGACCATGATTAAATCGCCAAGTGAGGCCAGTGACGGCGATGGCTGGCTCATTGTTGATGATCTTGTGGATACTGGTGAAACAGCAAAAGCCTTGCGCCAGCAGCTGCCGAAAGCCCATTTCGCCACCGCCTATGCGAAACCAGCGGGCCGGCCATTGGTCGATACGTTCGTCACTGAGGTGAGCCAAGATACATGGATTTTCTTCCCTTGGGATATGGAACCGCAACCGATACAGCCTATCGCCGGTCAGCGGCCGCGCTAAAACCACCAGCGTTTTTTGGCCTCATCCTTAATCACATGATGCGCTAAGCGAAGCCTGAACTCGGTGCCGCTTTGGGATGTTCGTGATAATCGCAAATCACCATTATGGGCATGGGCAATATCACGGGCAATAGATAAGCCAATACCAGTCGCGCCGGTGCGACCGCTTTTAAACGGTTTGAACAGATTGGCTTGGGCGGTTTTATCTAAACAAGGGCCATTATCAGAGATATCAATCACGGTGCTTCGGCCAGTTTGCCAAACGGTGATGGAAATCATGGTCGCAGTCGCCTTTTTTGCATTATCCAATAAATTAAAAATTAGCCTAAAAAACTGATCTTTATCGACATAGAGGTCATGGGGGCCATCATATTGGATATCCAAATCAAGCTGACGGCGGCATTCATCAATCAAGTCCGGCATATTCATTCGTTCAATGTTAATATTATTTGGTGTGCTGATATAGGCCAGTAATTGCTTGCATAAGATAATGGCACGCTCAATGGCACCATTCACCAAAGGCGCCGCTTGCGTCACTCTAGGATCATTACTTTCGGTCAATCGATCAGATACTAATACGGCTGAGGCGAGCACATTCCGCATATCATGATTAATTTTTGCCACTGCATAGCCTAACTCCAACATTTTTTCGCGCTGGGTAAGTTCATATTGCGTGCGATGTTGTAGACTGACTACGGCGCTATATGCTTCGTCTATGATGCTGTCATCAGTATTTTGCCATTCGGGCGCTGAATTAAAGGGAGACTTTGCAAAATTGCTGACACTCTCAATTAATCGTTTAAGCGGCTTGACCACCAACCATTCCACGACAATACCAAAGGGCAGGCTGACCAATAGAACCAATGCAAATACCAAAATAGTGATGCGCCAAAAATAATCACGGATAGAGGCGGTGATGAAATTTGGTGGCGCGATAAGAGTGACTACGCCGATGTCAGCAATATTTGCGCCCAGCTTGATTAGTTCTTCATCATCCTTCGATAACTCATCAAGTTTAAAATCCATAGCATAGGGAGCCGTTTGCCAGCCCATAAGTCCAGTAAATGCATGACTAATGCTGGTGCTGGATTGATGCTCCGGGATTGGAGTCGGGTCATCATTATTAAAATAAGCCGGCATAGGCTGATCGTTAAGATCGGTTAATGTAATGCGCGGCTTATCAGGGCTGGGGATAATCTCACTCACAAATCCTAAATCACCAGCTTGCTCACCTTGAAGCATAGCCACTTGATGCAAATATAACTGACGTTTTGCTTCTTCGAGCATTTCATCACGATGAAATTGAGATAGCGAGGGGATAAGAATGAACATTTGCGCTATCAGAATGATAGCTGTCATAATGATAATGAGTTGCAGTGATAACCTATTCATTGCTCCATCCTATACTGGTTGACAATGCAATTTATGGTATCTTTAGTATTACTTTATCACCATTTTCTAATATCTGTAAAATGAAAGACATCACAATAATGCCTAAGTATTGAGTTTTTTGTTATGATTGATTGACTTTATGGGGAAAGTTGTCTACAAACCCGTTACTTTAACATAGTAAGTGGAGCGGCCGTTATGAAACGGACTTTTCAACCAAGCAATCTGGTTCGCAAACGGCGTCATGGGTTTCGCTCACGTATGGCTACTGTTGGTGGTCGTCGTGTGATTAGCTCTCGTCGTAGCAAGGGACGCAAGCGCCTTAGCGCCTGAAGTCTTTAATGACGGGGCTAGAATCTATCCCCAAACGCCGTGATTTTGTTCTTGCCTCAACCAACGGGCATCGTTTTGCGGTGCCTGGCTTAGTGTTACAAATGCGTAACCGTGGTGATCAAGACAAAGCAAGGTTTGGGATTACTGCCAGTAAAAAAATAGGTAACGCGGTCGCACGTAATCGTGCCAAGAGACGTCTGCGGGCGCTGGCAAGTGAGTGTCTTTTAGATCAAAGCCAGTTAGGACATGACTATGTGCTTATCGCAAGATATAATACCAACAGCTTGTCATGGCCAGAACTCGCGCATGGATTAAACAAAGCTCTGGCTAAACTAGATCAATCTAAGATGTCAGATGCTGATGCTGAAACAGCACCTAAACCATCCAAGCAGAATGAAACAAGCTCATGATATCAATTTTGCTTCGCATGATCGCTATAATTCAACAGGCTTTCATGTGGCTTGTTCTGGCACCAATTTATGTCTATCGCTTTACTTTATCGCCTCTTATAGGCCGAGATTGTCGTTTTTTACCGACATGTTCGCAATATACCATTGAGGCCATCCGCACCCATGGTGTATGGTCAGGCGGCTTGATGGGTATTCGGCGTATTGGCCGTTGCCATCCTTGGGGTGGTGGCGGTCATGATCCAGTGCCTCCTCGCAACACATCTTCAGAACCGTCGGAGTAGTTGATGAATTCGGATAATAAAAACCTTATCCTAGCTGTGACAGTATCAATGCTGATTCTTATTGGATATCAGTTGTATTTCACACCGCCACCCCCCACACCAGAACAGATAGCTGCCCAAAATGCGGCCACGCAAGTGGCTTCTGATGGCTCACCTGTTCCCTCGATAAGCGCCGAAGTGATGCAAAGCACGCGGGCGATTGTTGATATCATTAATGCCCCGCGTATTCAGATTGAAAACAGTAAGGTGTCGGGGTCAATATCACTTGCTGGCGGCAGAATAGATGATCTTCGGCTTAAATCCTTTAAGGTGGAAAACGATCCAGCATCAAACGATGTCAGTTTGCTGCGCCGGACAGGTACAGAAGATGCTTATTTTGCCGAATCGTATTTCACCAGTTTGACAGATAATGGCTATGGTCGAGCGATTGACCGGACGACGATCTGGGATGCCGATGGGGATGTGCTATCGCCGGCAACGCCAGTTACGCTTAGCCATGAGCAGGATGGGGTGCTTTATAAACTGACTTATAGCATTGATGATGATTATATGATCAGCGTCAATAGTTCGGTTGAAAATACCTCCGATCAGGTTCAGCGCCTTGGCTCTTCGACGCGCATATTGCGCCAGAAACCAGCCTATTCTGAATGGATTTCTTATGCTGGGCCAATGGGATATTTCAATGCCGATAGCGGTAATGTATTTCTCGATTTCTCTGATGTCTCAACGACTATTAGCTGCTCCAATGATGAACGGTTTTGCAACGGTGGTGATACTGTTAGCTGGATTGGGGTGTCTGATAAAAACTGGCTGACAGCAATTATTTCATCATCGAGTAATCAGAGCGATTATATTATGCGGCCGCTGGATGCGCCGAACTTTGATGCTATCCGGGCTCAGTTAGATGACAATACCCGCAGCGTTATTGACGCTATTGAAACAGGTAATTTGTATGAAGGTAGCGGCCAGCCTATTGATTTATCGAGCACCCAAAAACCGGTTGAACTGGCGCAGGGTGATAGCGTTAATTGGAGCGTTGATCTGTTCCTTGGTCCGAAAAAATATACAGTTCTTAACGCTTATCAGGACAATCATTCAATCCCCCGCTTTACCAATTCGATTGATTGGGGATGGTTTGAGTTTTTAGCCAAGCCGATGCTGATTGTCATTGTCTGGATTAATCAATATGTTAGCAATTTTGGTATTGCGATTATCCTGCTCACTGTCTTGATTAAGATGTTGTTTTTCCCATTGGCTAATCGGTCATATAAATCCATGGCTAAGATGCGTGAATTGGCACCACAGGTCAAAGATTTGCGCGAACGGTTTGGTGATGACCGGCAGCGTCAACAACAGGAAATGATGGCCTTATATCGAAAGGAAAAGGTCAATCCAGCGTCAGGCTGTTTACCTATTCTGTTACAAATCCCGGTCTTTTTTGCGCTTTATAAAGTGCTTTATGTGACGATAGAAATGCGCCATGCGCCATTTTTCGGGTGGGTAACCGATTTATCCGCGGTTGATCCAACTTCAATCATTAATCTGTTTGGGCTATTGCCTTATGATACCAGCTTTGCGCCAGCGCTTTTGAATATCGGTATTTGGCCGATCCTGATGGGGGTGACGATGTTTATTCAAATGTCACTAAACCCACCGCCACCGGATCCGGTTCAGGCAAAAATATTTAAGTATATGCCCGTCATGTTTACCTTCTTGCTGGCGACATTCCCTGCTGGATTGGTGATTTACTGGACATGGAATAATATTCTAACTATCGCTCAGCAGTGGTTCATCATGCGCGGTGTGCGCTTGGAAAATCAGGCAAAACATAAGGTAAAAGGATAAGATATGGCAGAAACAGATGCGGGTGAACTTGCTGATATTGAGCAAGGCCGGAAGCTGTTTCTGCGTCCATGCCAATTTGTTGCAGGGGCAATGACAGCTGACCAATTGCCTGATATGCAGTTGCCGGAAATTGCCTTTGCTGGGCGTTCAAATGTTGGAAAATCATCGCTGATTAATGCCCTGACTAATCAGAAATCCCTCGCCCGAACCTCACAAACGCCAGGGCGGACACGCCAGCTTAATTTTTTTGATTGTGGGGGGCAGCTATGTCTGGTTGATCTGCCGGGATATGGCTACGCGAAAGCATCAAAAACGGATATCAAGGCATGGACTGGCCTTACCTTGGATTTTCTTAAAGGCAGGGCAACATTGAAGCGCGTCATGCTACTGATTGATAGCCGCCGCGGTATCGGTGACAAAGACAGAGAGATCATGTCTATTTTTGACAAATCGGCTGTATCGTGGGCGGTTGTCTTGACTAAGATCGATAAGCTTAATGCTAGTGAAAAGGTAACAGTGACGACCAATACTTTGGCTGAGGCGGCAAAACATGTCGCCGCTTGGCCAGGGGTGTTTGCAACATCAGCCGAAAAAACAGTTGGTATCGACGAATTGCGGGGTCATATCTTTAGCTTAATTGATTAATTCCAATCATCATCAATGCGGGCTGATACTTGCCCTTTTCGTTGAAATCAGGCATTGATAACGCCAAAGGATGAAAACGATGGAAAGCATTACACAATCAAATCGGATGGAGTGGTTGGCCAAGGCCGGCATTTTGGCGGAAGCATTGCCTTATATGCGGCGCTATTCTGGTCATGCTATTGTTGTTAAGTTTGGTGGGCATGCTATGGGCGATGATGCCTATATTCGCAATTTTGCCGAAGACATGGTGTTATTGCGGCAGGTTGGGGCTAAGCCGGTTGTTGTGCATGGTGGTGGCCCGCAAATTGGTGCCATGCTGGAAAAATTAAACATCACCAGCGATTTTATCAATGGCTTGCGGGTGACCGATGCGGATACTGTATCGGTGGTGGAAATGGTGCTGAGTGGGGCAATCAATAAATCACTCGTTGCGGCTATTAATGACGCTGGCGCTAAAGGCGTTGGGATTTCTGGCAAAGATGCTGATCTGATCAAGGCGAGAAAGTTGCTCAGCCAAAATAAAACCAAGGATGGCATTGAGAGAATTGATCTAGGTTTTGTCGGAGAGCCTGAAGCCATTGATACATCAGTGATCAATGCCTTGATTGCGTCTGATCTGATCCCTGTGATTGCGCCTGTTGCGCGTGGTGCTGATGGCAGCACTTATAATATTAACGCCGATACGGCGAGCGGTGCTATTTCGGCGGCGATGCAAGCAACACGGCTGCTTTTGCTTAGTGATGTCCCCGGTGTGATGGATAAAGATGGTCAGGTTATTCCTGATATTACGATCAGTCAGGCCAAGATGCTCATTGAAAATGGAACGATTAGTGGCGGCATGATCCCAAAGGTAAATACCTGTATCGAAGCGGTTGAGGGCGGCGCCGAAGCCGCGGTTATTCTGGATGGCAGAGAAGCTCATGCGGTCTTGGTTGAACTGTTTACCGAACATGGTATTGGCACTATTATTAAAGCTGACTGAGTATTTACCCGTTTAAGTGACCCCATAGTAAGAGTTAGAATTAGAGTAATCATGGCACATATAGACAGCACCCCGATTTCTATTGACGCGATCAAGACATGGATTTTTGATCTTGATAATACTATTTATCCCGCGCAATCGCGGCTCTTTGATCAGGTACGGCACCGCATGACGGATTACATTCAACAGCATTTTTCGCTTGAACGTAACGCTGCCAAAGCTCTGCAAAGAGATTTATTTCTGCGCCACCGAACAACCATGAAAGGCTTAATGATAGAACACGGGACTGACCCGCATCATTTCATGGATTATGTGCATGACATTGATCTAACAATGCTGGGATATGACAAGGAATTGGATGAGGGCATTGGCGCGTTATCCGGCCGCAAGGTTATTTTCACCAATGGCTCAGCTGATCACGCCGCTAACATTCTTGATGCCTATGGGATCAAACATCATTTTGATTTTACCTATGATATCTTTTCAGCTGATTTTCAGCCTAAGCCTGAACCGCGCACCTATGTTGATTTTATGAATAAGGCCAATATTGATCCGGCCTCTGCTATCATGGTTGAGGATATGGCGATTAATCTTAAACCGGCTTATGATATGGGGGTGACGACGCTCTGGCTTGATCATCCTGATGAAGATGTGCCATCCGAAGGCCGCATGGATGATATCAGCCATATTCATTATATTGCTGATGACCTTAAACATTTTTTATCTTATACCAACAGATGATATAATTTGGTTTAATCTGAACAAGCACACCAACCAAATATCGAAAATGTTTTTGACATAATAATAAGGAGCCTAGCCATGACCGATCTTGAGACCACTATCAATCAAGCATGGGAAGACCGTGATCAGATTTCATTAGATACTAAAGGCGCCGTGCGTGAGGCAGTGATGGATGCCCTTAACATGCTGGATGATGGCTCGGCGCGGGTGGCTGAACAAAAATCGCAAGGCGATTGGGTTGTCAATCAATGGCTAAAAAAGGCCGTTTTATTGAGCTTCCGGCTCAATGACATGGATGTTATCCCTAGCGGCACCGAATATTCGGGCTATGGAATGGCGTCTTGGTGGGATAAGGTTCCATCAAAATTTGCAGGATGGGATGCGGCGCGGTTTCGGTCAGCTGGTTTTCGGGCTGTCCCTGGCTGTGTTGTTCGTCATTCTGCCTATGTTGCCGCTGGTGTTGTTATCATGCCCGGCTTTATTAATTTAGGGGCTTATGTTGATGAAGGCACTATGGTTGATACATGGGCAACCGTTGGCTCATGCGCCCAGATTGGCAAAAATGTTCATCTTTCTGGCGGCGCCGGGATTGGTGGAGTGCTGGAGCCATTGCAAGCAGGGCCAGTAATTATCGAAGATGATTGCTTTATTGGTGCCCGTTCAGAAGTCGTCGAAGGTGTTGTAGTTGAACGTGGGGCAGTGTTATCCATGGGTGTATTTATTGGCGCCTCAACAAAAATCATTAATCGTGAGACTGGCGAAGTCTTTATGGGGAGAGTGCCGGCCTATTCGGTTGTCGTGCCAGGTTCTATGGCAGGCAAGCCATTGCCTGATGGAACACCAGGACCGCATCTGGCTTGCGCGGTGATTATCAAACAGGTTGATGAGCGCACGCGATCAAAAACATCAATAAATGAGCTACTACGAGACTGATGCCATATGACAGATGCTTTACTAGCTGAACATGAGCTAGCCCAAAAACTAATTCAATGTCCGTCAGTCACACCAGCTGAGGCAGGGACACTGGATGTACTGGACGCGCATTTAACCGGATGTGGGTTTCATGTAACCCGCCTGCCTTTTGGTGAAGGCGCGGATATGGTTGATAATCTATTTGCCAGACGCGGCACATCGGCGCCGCATTTTTGCTTTGCTGGGCATAGTGATGTTGTCCCCCCGGGCGCGGTTGAGGCTTGGCAAACAGACCCTTTTGCCGGTGCTATTGTTGATGATCATATGATTGGCCGTGGGGCTGTTGATATGAAAGGCGCGATTGCTTGTTTTGCCGCCGCTCTATCACAATGGATTGATATTAATGCCGATTTTACTGGCAGTATCAGCATGTTAATCACTTGTGATGAAGAAGGCCCAGCCATATATGGCACCAAGCCTGTGGTGGAATGGCTGAAACAGCAGGGCCAAATGCCTGACGCGGTTTTAGTGGGTGAGCCGACAAATCCTGATCAGCTTGGCGATGTGATTAAGCATGGGCGGCGAGGCTCGTTGTCGTGTGAACTGACGGTTTATGGTGAACAGGGGCATGTTGCCTATCCACATTTAGCCAATAACCCACTTCATCGCCTATTAATGATGCTGGCGCCGTTGGAAAGCGGAGTTCTCGATAAAGGCAATGATACATTTGATCCAACAACCGCCGCCATCACCAGCATTGATACCGGCAATCCAGCCACCAATGTTATCCCTGCTACATGCACAGCCAAGTTCAATATCCGCTTTGGCACAGTCCAGACAGCCAAGGGGATAGAAGATATGTTGCGCGCGCATTTTGACAAAATCGGCGGTGATTATACGGCGCAGTTTCGCTTGTCAGCAGAACCTTTTGTGACCCCGAAAGGCCATTTCACTGACCTTGTTGCCGATGCTATTCATGAGGTGACAGGCATAAAGCCAGCCCTATCGACATCAGGGGGAACATCTGATGCGCGGTTTTTTGCGCCTTATACGGAGGTGCTAGAGTTCGGGTTAGTTGGCAAAACCATGCATAAGGTTGATGAAGCGGTGTCACTATCTGATCTCAGCCAATTAACCAAAATCTATCACAATATTCTCAATTCTTATTTTCATGTGAGCGCCTAGATAATGCTGCCACCGCCTCCTGGATTTAGTACAATTATAGCTGGCCTTATCTATGGGTGCAAGGTTGCTACAGCACAGGTGCGCGCAGGTGATCCTAATGTTCATCGCCAGGATGTTGCGGCGGTTTGGGATGCGCTATGGTCAAGCTGGTTAATCTCGCTGATTATTGGCATTCCCCTCTTAGGTATCTGGAGCAGTTTACCAGGCTTGCTGTCATTCATGGTGCTGACGCTTGTCATCACTATGCTATATCCGGTGTTCAGTTATTATGCGCTGTTATGGCTTGGGCTTCAGCAACGCTATCCATCATTTATTATTACAATGACATGGATCAATAATTTTCGTGAATTGCTGGTACTAGTGCTGGTTTTATTTTTTGCAAATGTGCCAGCGCAGAATCTGTTGCTAATTTTGACGCCAATCACGTTTTGGATGCTCTGGGCGTTCTGGCGTGGGGCGACGCAAAGTCTTCAGTCTAGTGGCTGGACAGGTCTGTTAATGCTGGCCTTACTGATTGCCGTCCATGTTATGGCCTATGTCATGATGGCGCTATCGCAATCACCGGCCTCTGGCTGATACCCTAGCCTGCATATGGGTTTTAAGGATAGATCACTTCGGTCAGATAAAGCCCTTCTGCTGGTGCTGTTTGCCCTGCTGCTGATCGGTCGCGCTGATTAAGCGCCTCAACCAGATCATTATTTTTCCATCGGCCTTGCCCGATAAGCACTAATGAGCCGATAATGTTACGCACCTGATGATGCAGAAATGATCGTGCTGACACCGCAATCCAAATCTCATCATCATGCTCTGTCACATCAATCTGATCAATTGTTCGGATTGGGCTTGGTGCTTGACATTGCGTCGCACGAAAACTGGTAAAATCATGTTTTCCGACAAGCAATTGTGCCGCTTCATGCATTGCGCTAGCGTCTAGCGCTTGGCCAAAATGCCAGACCCGCCCCATTAATAAGGGTGAGGCAATGCGGCGCCTATGGATACGATAGCGATATCGCCGCATAACAGCATCAAATCGGGCATGAGCATCATCAGCAACAATCTTTGCCCTAATGACGCGAATAGATGCTGGCAGATGGGCGTTTAGCGCCAATGGTAATTGCCGTTCATTAAAGCTGTTGGGAAGATCACAATGCGCCACTTGCCCTAACGCATGAACCCCTGTATCGGTTCTGCCCGCACCTTGCACAGCAACATCTTGCCTATGCCCTAAAATTGCGCTGGCGGCATGTTCAAGACAGGCTTGAATACTGTCGCCATTATCTTGGCGTTGCCAGCCGACAAAATCAGTTCCATCATATTCAATGGTGATGAAAAAGCGTGGCATCGGGCTAGTCCCTATCTGCTGCTGCGATAATGTGATCAGGCATAGGATAGCCATTGAGATAGTCACGGCCTGACATGCTGGCCTTACCTGCGGGTTTGACTTGGGTTAATTCTATCGCGCCATCGGCGGTTGCTATGACGATGCCGCCGGTTTCCCCCTTACCCAGAATAGCCGCCGTTTTACCTGTTGTGTTTGTGGTAGCGGTGTCAGCGGCGGCGGCCAGCACATTAAGACGTTGAGTTTTATCTCCTTGCTTAATCATCATCCACGCCGCTGGCCATGGCGAGAAAGCCCTGACCTTATTAAGAATATTTGTTGTTGTCTGAGTGAAATCCAGCTCAGCTTCGGCATCAGATATTTTATGGGCATAAATCGCCTGATCATGATCTTGCGGGGTTAGGCTGGCAACGCCTTTTGCCAGCATGGGGATGGCCTCAGCCAGGGCAGTTGCGGTTTGATGCGCCAGTTTATCATGCAGAGTGCCAGTTGTATCGGTATCAGCAATCTCAATATGGCGTTCCAGAATAACGGCACCAGTATCAAGCCCTTTATCCATCATCATGACAGAAACGCCTGTTTGCTTATCACCAGCTTCAATAGCACGGTGAATAGGTGCTGCCCCTCGCCAGCGCGGCAATATTGACGCATGACCATTAATTGCCCCAAGCCACGGAAGTGCTAACACCGTCTCCGGCAAGATTAATCCATATGCGACCACCACCAACAGATCAGGTGCCAGCCTAGCTAATTCATCTGAGGCGGCTTGATCAAAGCGTTCAGGTGTTCGCACCATGACCCCAAGCGCATCGGCGGCTTGATGCACCGCTTGCGGGGTTAGCCGCATGCCGCGGCCTTGCGGGCGGGGCGGTTGGCAATAGACAGCAACTATATCATAATCCGCCGCCAGCACCTGCAATGCAGGCACGGCAAAATCAGGTGTCCCCATGAAGACTAGCCGCAATTTAGAGGCAGCAGGACTGTCATGGAAAGCCCCGTCATGGGGTTTAGTCGTCACGGTCAATACGCGCATCCTTAGTCATTTTGCGGATAATCATGTCGCGTTTGATCCGCGACAAATAATCAATAAATAACTTGCCATTAAGATGATCAATTTCATGCTGAACACATGCCGCCAATAAACCATCGGCTCTCATCTGTTGCTCTGTGCCATGCTCATCCAAAAATTTCACCTCTACTTCGGCAGGGCGAGTGACTTCGCCACGATAGCCGGGAATAGACAGACAGCCTTCTTCCATGCTTGCGGTATCATCTGATGCGGCCATAATCTCTGGATTAGCCATTTTCCAGATCATCGGCTCTGGGTCATTATCATCACTGCAATCCATAACAATAACCCGCAACGAGACGCCGATTTGCGGCGCCGCTAGGCCGAGGCCTTGCTCATGCCGCATCGTTTCCAGCATATCATCCATGAGCTGGCGAATATCATCATCAACCGTTTTGACCGGCGCTGCCAGCTTCCGCAAAACAGGGGCGGGCAGAATTGATAGCGGTCGTATCGTCATTAACTTACTCCAGATAAATAAATTGTCTTGCCAATGGGGTAGAAGAACCGCCATGCTAGGTCAAGACTAAATGGTCATCAGAAACCATATGGTGATAAAGATTGTATGATATAGAAAAGAAAACTAGAGATAAATAATGGATATGCAAACGCTTCTTATGCTAGCTCTAGGGCTTGGTATTGGCATTGGGGTAACCGCGATCATAACCATGATTAATCGCCGCCAAGGCCCTAATGATGGAATGGATCAATCAGGTTTGGCTGAACTCAAAGGTCAGCTTGACGCCATCACCCAGACAACAACGACCTTGCAGAACAGCATGATGAATAATCTCCAAAATCATCAGCAGACCCTCAATGAAACGCTGCGCCAACAAGCCGAAACAACAAGTCTTAAATTAGGTAATCTAAACGAAAGACTAGCCGTGATTGATCGTGCGCAAGAACAACTGAAAGCGTTATCTAGCCAGACAACGCGGCTTGAAAATGTGCTTGCCAATAATCAAGCGCGTGGGGCGTATGGGGAAATCCAGCTTGAAAACCTTATCACCCAAATGCTGCCGGCAAGTGCCTATTCGTTTCAGCATAACCTGCCCAATAATAAACGTGCGGATTGCCTGTTACAGTTGCCAAATCCACCGGGGCCGATTGTCATTGATGCTAAGTTTCCACTCGAATCATGGTATGCACTAGGTCAGGCTGAGGATGATGCGGCAAAGGCGCAAGCCAGAAAACAGCTCGAAGTGGCCTTTATCAAACATGTCAAAGATATCTCAGAGCGCTATATTATTCGGGGCCACACGGCTGAAAGTGCCTTGATGTTTGTGCCATCAGAATCGATTTATGCGGAATTGCATAATCATTTAACCAAGGCCTTGGAAACCAGCTTTGCTGAACGGGTGTATATTGTATCGCCAACAACCTTGATGGCAATCTTGAACACGGTACGGGCAGTGCTTCGTGATGTCAGAATGCGGCAGCAGGCGGCCTTTATTCAAGAACAGGTTGGCCGCTTGCTCAAAGATATCGGTCGGCTCAATGATCGCGTTGGCAAATTGGACAGGCATTTCAACCTTGCCCAGCAGGATATTGACGATATCACCAAATCGACCCGCGCGATTAGCCGCACAGGCGAGAAAATTGAGCAAATTGAAACCGATGATACAGCGACCAAAATTGATCCAATTGTTGAGCCACCAAGATTAGACCATTAGCCATAAGTGAGATTATGATTAGTGCGATTAAAACGCTGCGAGTGTTTAGGCATTTCTAGAATTGCTGGCGGGCTTTCATCGCTTGCGCCAAGGTTCCATCATCAAGATAATCCAGCTCACCGCCAACCGGGACACCATGCGCAAGGCGCGTAATGCGCGTATCAATCCCGACCATTTGATCAGCGATATAATGAGCAGTCGCTTGCCCGTCCACTGTCGCAGAAAGCGCAAGAATTACCTCTTCAATATGTTCTGTTTTTACGCGTTCGACTAAATAATCTAACCGCAAACTTTCTGGATTAACGCCGTCAATAGCGCTGAGGACGCCGCCTAGAACATGATACCGGCCAGTGAACACGGCGGCGCGTTCCATGGCCCATAAATCAGCGACATTTTCGACAATGCAAAGTCTGGTTTGGTCTCTGGCATTGTCTTGGCAAATCCCGCAACAGCTGGTCAAATCCAGATTGCTACATTCGGTGCAACGGCGAATAGCATGCGCAACAGCCAGCATATCTTCGGCTAAAGGCACCATCTGGCTATCCCGATTATTGATCAGATGGAGGGCGGCTCGGCGCGCCGATCTTGGGCCTAATCCGGGTAATCTGGATAAGCGTTTAATCAGCTGTTCAATCGGGTTTGATGTCATCTGGCTGGCCATTGGCTTAAAATGGTAAATCCAAACCGGGCGGCAGAGGCAGATCGCCAGTTACATCTTGCATGCGCTTGGCTTTTTCCTGCTCGGCCTTGTCTTGGGCATCACGAATGGCAACAACGAGCAAATCCTCCAGCATGTGAATATCATCTGGATTGCTGGCGCTGGCGGCATCGGCGCTGATGGAAATCGACTGGATGCGGTTATCACCAGATACCGTCGCCTTGACAACGCCGCCCGCGGCCTCACCTAAACAGGTTATTTCCGCCAGCTCTGCCTTGACGGTAGCTAGCTTTTCTTGCGCTGCTTTGGCCTTTTTCAACATCGATGTAAAATTACGCATGATCGGCTGTCTTCTCATTATCATCTGGCAATTGATTTAGTGGCTCATCTAGTGGCTGATCTGGTGGCTGATCTGGTGGCTGATCTGCCAACTCATCTGCGGCGGCATTGGCGGTCACATCGCCATCACCATTTTCGGCATCATCAACCATGACCATACCTTTGAGCGGCATGATCTTATGAATTTTAGCACCTGGGAAGGTTTCTAATGCCGTTTGCATCATGGGGTCAGCGATAAGTCTATCCTCAAGCGCCTGTTGTTTTTGCTGATCAATTTCATTTAATGTCTCACTACCTGCTTGTGAGGTCACAGAGACAATCCAGCGCATCCCTGTCCACTCTGATAAAAGATAGGCAATCTGCCCTGGGGTGCTTTCATCAAGCGGCTTATCTGTCGAAAACTCAAACCGGCCAGCATTGAGCTGAACTGGTCTGATGCGGGTTTTTAGATAGGCGGCCAGTTTTAATTCACCGTGATCTTCAAAGATTTGTGCCATCTGAGTCATATTCTCGGGCGCTGGCATCAGATCAGGTGTCGCATTTGCAGAAACGGCGGGGGCGGCAGGGGCGGTGCTAGCTGGCTCATCCTGATCAGCGATGCGAGGGGCCACCAGGTCAGATACTGCTGCCTGTTGTTCAGAAGTTGGGGGCGCTGATGTGTCGGCGCTAGATTTTGGTGGCGCCAATTGGTCAGGTGAGATGTCTTTGAGCTTTTTGACCAGATCACCCGGTGTTGGCATATTGGCGACATGAGCAAGCCGGATCACAACCATATCGGCGGCGGCATGCGGATCAGGGGCAAGATTAACCTCACCATGACCTTTGAGCATGATTTGCCATGCTCTAGCCAGCCGCGATAGCGTCATATGGCTTGCTATGTCATGCAGTTCATTCTGTTCGGCTTCGGGTAAGTCTTCGATACTGCCACCAGCCGCAATTCGGCTTGCCATATGGATATAATCTAGCATATCGGCGATCACCATGATCGGCTCAGCGCCACTCTTGATCGCATGATCCAGCCCTGTCATAGCGGCGTCGGGATTACCTGCAAGTGCCGCTTTGACAATTGTGATTGCATCCATTCGACCGGCCTGCCCAAGCATGGCGGCAACCGCATCATCTTCAATCTGGTTGCTGGTCAATGCTGCCGCTTGGTCAAGCAAGGATAGGGCATCTCTGACCGATCCCTCAGCGGCACGGGCGAGACGTTTTAATGCAGTTTCTGTTATACTGATCTGCTCTTTATCAGCAATCATAGCCAAATGCTTGGCCATCTGATCTGTGCCAACACGTCGTAAATCAAATCTCTGACACCGTGATAACACCGTGACAGGAACTTTTCTGATCTCAGTTGTTGCAAAGACAAACTTAACAGATTCTGGCGGTTCTTCCAAGGTTTTGAGCAGAGCGTTAAAAGCGTTGCGCGACAACATATGAACTTCATCAATAATGTATATTTTATAGCGCGCAGATAGTGGCGCGTAATGCACACCGTCAATAATATCACGAACATCATCAACGCCTGTATTACTGGCGGCATCCATTTCCAGCACATCAACATGGCGAGAATTGGCAATATCTGTGCAATGGGTACAGACACCGCAAGGCGTTAATGTCGGCTGACCTTTGCCATCTGCGCCCACGCAGTTTAAGCCTTTGGCTATGATCCGTGCGGTGGTAGTTTTACCGATACCGCGCAAGCCAGTGAGGATAAAGGCATGCGCAAGGCGACCCATAGCAAGCGCGTTGCTAAGCGTTTGCACTAAACTGTCTTGGCCAATCAGCTCATCAACCGTATTTGGCCGGTATTTTCTGGCCAGCACCCGATATGGTGCGGCCGGCTGGTCTGCTGTGTTTCCTATATTGGGCTGATCTGATGGCATGGTATTCTTAGCCTGTTGGGGTTAGAAGCGTGGGTATGATCACGGCCTTATCAGTAATTATCAGATTTTGTTAATTCAGTCCGATTAGTCTAATGCCATTAGTCTAAAGTTCAACAAAATAAGCGGAAGACTGAATGACCCGATCGAAACATGCTTTGGCTGCTTCCTCTCGGACCTGACCGATTAAACAAGGTGACCGTCCACCCAGCCTTCCTGTTCCATGTATGGGATATTCTGACAAAAAGCGCAAGCCCTAGCGAGGCTTGGGGGCGCTTTTGGTGCAATATCTGGCTTTAATCGCTGCCATTAGAGGTGGCGTAACGCGCTTTGTCAGCGGGATAGCATCCTAGTATCGTAACGGCATCTTTAGGACAGAAAAATCGCAATTCTTCTAGCGCTAGCGCAAAACTAGGGCTTTCAACATGGGTTTCGGCATCAATATAAAATTGCACGGCGGTAAAATGACCATCCAGCATATAGCTTTCCAGTTTGGTCAGATTAATGCCGTTTGTAGCAAAACCGCCTAAGGCTTTATATAGTGCGGCTGGCACAGACCTAAGCCGAAAGATTAGCGTTGTGATAGCAATGTCAGACTGATTCGCCGGATATTCTGGAGTTTTCGCCATAATTAACATGCGTGTCGTATTTGTTGCCGCGTCTTCCATATTGGCTTTCAAAATATCAAGACCATATATATCGGCTGCCAGCGATGAAGCAATGGCGCCAACACTAGCATCACCCTTAGCCGCGACATCTGCCGCCGCCCCAGCGGTATCAGGATACATGTGAGGGGTAAGACCAAGCGCCTGCAGACCACTCCGACATTGGGCTAGCCCTTGCTCATGGCTTTTGACCGTTTTTAGCTGCTCTAGGGTGGTTCCCTTTACTGCCAGCAAGTGATGGTTAACAGGCTGAAAATGTTCGCCAATAATACTTAACCCAGATGATGGCAGAAGATGATGAATATCAGCAACACGACCAGCCACCGAGTTTTCAACAGGAACCATGGCGTAACGCGCCCTACCATCGACAACGGATTGAAGCATATCTTCAAATGACACACAAGACAGCGTGTCCATATCAGGGAAGCGCATCTGGCAAGCGAGATGCGAATAAGCACCGGGAACGCCCTGATAGGCAATAATATTATTAGAATGTGAAGGTGATGATGTCATTAGAATTCAGTTCATTAATAATTTGCTTAAGTTAAATCAAATCGTTTGGCGGCAGCTTCTAAATCTGCTTCAGTATCAATTCCGGTAATAGCCATGTCAACCGCAATGGCACCGATCCGCATGCCGGCTTCTATGGCGCGCAGTTGTTCTAGTTTTTCTGATCGTTCCAGTGGTGATGGCGGCAACGCAATAAACTGCTCTAAGGCAGACCGCCGCCAGCCATATACACCAACATGATGCCACATAGCGGCTAATTCTGATGTTGTCTGGTCTGATGCCTTTTCATCAATTACGCCGCCATAAGGGATCGGGGCGCGGCTAAAATAGATCGCCCATCCTGTTTGGGTTATATCATTGTCAGGCCAAGATACAACCGCTTTGACAACTGAATCTAGATGAACCTCCTCGGCGGTTAATAAGGCCACAGGGGTAATGATATCAAAGGCGTCGCTGTTAAGGGCTTGGTTCAACTTAACTAGCATATCAGGGCGCATTTCGGGTAAATCACCTTGCAAATTAATAACATGTGAAAAAACTTGATCAGGGTCAATCTGTGCTAATGCCGCCGCCACCCGATCAGATCCCGATGGCAGATCAGGATCAGTAATGATTGCTTCCCCACCCTCAGCCCGGATAATGCCGGCAATATCACCGCCATCACAGGCCACAATAACGCGGCCAATATCAGCTTCTATGGCGCGCCGCCAGACTTGAACAATCATCGGCGCATCCCCAACATGGCGCAATGGTTTGCCAGGTAAACGTGATGCCGCCATGCGAGCCGGTATAACGATTATGGTATTAGAGACATTCTGTCGCATCAGCATACTCTTGTTATCAATTCACCTGTCTTTATCATGTCAATCATATTATGACTAGAACATTGCTGTTCACATGAATATAGTATTTGCTATAACATGGGACGACAACGGTTGGGGCTAGTGTAAACTGGTTTCTGCTGGATGGTAATGGATATCAAGCGGGTGTACACTTGACCCTAGTTGAGATGCCATGCTTAGGGGGAAAGTAAGGAAACGTATCATGGATAATTTGAATTTTAATAAAATCGCGGCAGGCGTACTTTGCGGTGGTTTGCTTCTGATGGCAGGGATTAAGGCTGGTGAGATTCTGCTGCCGCATCAAGACATCGAAGAAAATGCATACCCGTTTGAAGTTGCGGAAGCAGGTGATGGGCAAAGCGCCCCTGCTATCCCTGAAGATACAGGCCCCGAACCTATTTTGGCCATGCTAGCAAGTGCAGATATTGATGCTGGACAAGCTCTATCTAAAAAATGCACAGCCTGTCATAGCTTTGATGCTGGCGGCCCCAATAAAGTAGGCCCAAATCTCTATAACATCGTTAATCGCGGTATCGGCGGGGTAGATGGTTTCAAATATTCAACGGCGCTTAGTGAGTTTGGCGGCAATTGGGATTATGAACAGCTCAACGGCTTCCTCTATAAGCCAAAGTCATGGGTGAACGGAACGAAAATGAATTACGCAGGGCTTAAGAAGCCCAATGATCGTGCTAATATCATTGCTTGGATGCGGACGCTTTCTGCCGATCCTGCCCAATTACCCTAAGGATGAAACCGTAAGGATGAAATAGATGTTTCATCTAAATCGATAACATCATAAAGGAGTTGCCGATAATGCTAGATGAACTGGCTGGATTTGCGGCAACTCTTACTGATCTGACGCGGCCTATCGTGCATCAGTATTTTCGGCAAAACCCCAACATTATCCAGAAGCAAGATAATTCACCTGTGACGCTCGCTGATCAGCAGGTTGAGCGCGTCTTGCGCAAGGCTATCCTTGGCCGCTATCCTGATCACAGTATTATCGGTGAAGAAGATGCGCACCATTCTGGCCAAGCCCCATATACTTGGGTCATTGATCCAATTGATGGGACGCGGGCGTTTAGTTGCGGTAATCCATTATTTGGAACATTGATTGGTATTCTCAAGCATGGTGAGCCGCAAATTGGCATTATTGACTTGCCAATGTTGGATAAGCGCTGGGTTGGTCAAATCGGCAAATCCAGCTCATGTAATCAGACCATCTGTCAAACCTCATCTATTCAGCATCTTGCGGCGGCACGAATTGCAACAACAAGCTCATCTTTGTTAGGTGAGGCTGGCTTGCCAAAGTTTGAGCATTTAGCTGCAGCCTGCCGGGTTGTCAATTATGGCGGGGATTGTGCCAATTATGCGCATTTGGCTAGTGGCTGGTGCGATATCGTAGTTGAGGCTAATTTGCAGGCCTATGATATTATGGCAGTGGTTGCGGTTGTTATGGCGGCTGGCGGCATGGTTAGCCAATGGGACGGCAAGCCTATCCTTCTGGATGATTTTGATGGTAGTATTATTGCCGCTGCTACCCCGGAGTTGCATGCGGCGGCGGTGTCATATCTCTTGGACTGAAATATTTCAAGGACTGACATATTTCAAGGACTGAAAGGAATAGCCATGTCTTCACAAAAACAACCAGATCAAAAAGACATTCTTGTGGTTTACCATAGCTCAGATGCGCCGATGGAGAAATGGCAAGAGTGGCTGAGCCGCCTTGATCCGCGTATCCGGCTTGTCGCTCTTGATGATGAGGCGTCACATCAGGCAGAGGTGATGATCACATGGTCACCGCCTTATGGCGCCATTGCGGCGCGGCCACATCTCAAAGGCGTTATTTCATTGGCACAAGGCGTTGATCATTTGCTTGATGATCCATCCTTGCCGCGTGACATCATTATTGGTCGTTTGATTGATCCCTTTATGTCAGAATCAATGGCTGAATGGGTGATGCTAGCCATCCTCAAACAACATCGTGATGAAGCGGCTTATGCCGCTGCCGTTCCTCGTCAAGAGTGGATAAGTCTAGAGCCGCGGATACCGTCAGATTATACTGTTTCGGTTATGGGAATAGGGGCTATTGGTGGTCATGTTGCCGAAAAAATTGCCTATTTTGGGTTCAATGTTCTGGGCTGGTCACGGACAGAGAAATCAATCAAAGGGGTGACTAGTCTAACTGGTGATGAAGGGTTTGCACATTGCCTGAGCCAAGCTGATTATGTGGTATCGGTGCTGCCACTAACCGCCAGTACCAGAGATATTTATGATGCAAGCGTTTTCCAGCAGATGAAATCCGGCGCTTATTTTATCAATTGCGGACGTGGGCTTCAGGTGATGGAAGATGATCTGATCACAGCCCTTGATAACGGCCATTTGAGCGGGGCTTGCCTAGATGTTTTTCGTCAGGAACCGCTACCCACAGGGCATCCGTTATGGAGCCATGGTAAAGTTACTGTCTGGCCGCATGTGTCTGCACAAACAAGTCCTATTACCGCCGCCAAGCAGGTGCTAGCATCAATTTTGGCTATTCGTGATGGCAAACCGCCAGTCAATCCAGTTGATATCAGTAGAGGGTATTAAGCGGGGCTATTAGGGGGTGTGTTAGGCAGCAATCCCTAACTAGTTATTTTCAGCAAGCTCTCTAATATAGCTGAACGCCGCGCGCATAGCCATGGCTTCGCCGCCTTTTGGTCGGCCAGGCCTTGCGCTTAAGTTCCACGCCATAACATCAAAATGAACCCATGGCTGCGGCCGCGCAAGGAAGCGTTCTAAAAACAACGCCGCGGTAATGGCACCGCCATATCGTGATGGTCCGGTGCTAGAAAACGCGGCGTGACCTTGATCCAGTTGTTTACCATATGGCGCATGCAGAGGCATCCGCCAAACCGGATCATGGGTTTTTTGCCCATGCGTGATGAGGCTATTTGCGACATCATCCTGATTGCTGAACATCGCGGGCAATTCCGTGCCTAGCGCCACCCTAGCGGCACCTGTCAAAGTCGCAAAATCAATAATCAGATCATTGTTATCTTGGGTGGCTAAGTGGAGAGCATCGGCCAGCACCAGACGGCCTTCGGCATCGGTGTTACCGACCTCAACCGGAATACCAGCCGCCGTATCAATGATATCCAATGGCCGCATAGAAAGCGCCGAGATTGCATTTTCGGCAGCAGGAATTAGCACTCTTAAACGGATAGGTAATGCTAGCGCCATAATCGCCTTGGCAAGACCGAGAACATGCGCCGCCCCACCCATATCTTTTTTCATAATCTCCATGCCTGATGATGGCTTAATATCCAGACCGCCACTATCAAAGGTAATGCCTTTACCAATTAAGGTAATGCGCGGGGCTTTATCGCCACTTGTATTATTCCAGCTTAAATCAATCAGGCGTGGGGCAATTTCTGCCGCTCGGCCGACGGTGTTAATGGCGGGAAAACACCTCGCCAACTCATCCCCCTTGGTGACAGTCATAGCAGCATCATAGTCAGCGGCCAGTGTTGCCGCCGCTGCCTCTAAGCCTTCGGGGGTCATGATATTAGCAGGTGTATTGATGAGATCACGGACTAGTGCTGTTGCCTCAGCTAGGGCAATGACGCGGGCGCGCATATTATCATCACTGATCACCAGCTCAGCCTTGGCGGCGGCGCTATGTGTGCTCGTGCGGTATGTGTTAAACCGATAATTGGCCAGCGCCCAGCCCAGCGCATAATTTTCTAATGTGCCATTGTCAACGTCATGGTCAGCGCCATTGTCAGCGTCATGGAGAGTATATCGTCCAGCCGGCATTTTTGCCGCATAAGCCCCATCATCAAAGGCATTACCGCTATCGCTCTGCAGCATCGCCTCTAGGCTATGGTCGCTATCTGGCAAGCTAATGACCTTGTGATGCGAAGGGGTGAAGCCATGGCTATCTATCCAGTTTATCCAGCGTGGCTCTGCCACCTCGCGCCAGTCCTGCCATGCTGATTTAGAGCATCGAATAATCGGTTTGCTATCATCTGATGGTGCAATGAGCTGATGGTTAAACATAATCGACCTCACATCTTGGCAATATTTTTAATCTAAAATGACACGAATATGATTTAACCGTATCCATAATGTAGCCCCTCTTAGCCCAAGAAGAATCATAAAAGCAAGCCATATCCCGATTAAGCCAAGCCAAATATTCATTACATAGAGTAATGGCAGAAAGACAATAACCGACAAGAGCATAGCATTGCGCATATCACGGCCCATTGTTGCGCCAACAAAAACCCCATCCATTTGAAAGGCAATCACCGACACAACAGGCATAATGACGAGAATAGGCAGGATCTGGTGGCTCCTCTCAACAACCTCAGGGATACTGGTCATGACGTGGATAAAGGCATCTCCGAATAAGGCGAGCAGGATCGCCATGCAGACGGACATAATAATCGCCAAATTGGTAGTCTCGCGTAGAGTATGATTAAACATGACCATATTGCGGCGACCAATGGCGCTGCCAGTGAGGGCTTCTGCTGCATGTGCAAACCCATCAAGCGGATAGGCAATCGTTGCAAAAATAACAAAACCAATTTGTGATGCTGCCAGCGCGACATCATCAATTGCCGATGCCGCATTAAGAACAATCAATTCAGATAAGATAATACAGCTTGTCCGGATAGTAAGATCAAAGCCAAGCCCCAGATAGCGCCGCATGGCGTCAAGGTTCATAATGACTTTAAGCGATAGAAAAGATAATGGCGTTATTCGCCTAATGGCAATAATTAGCATTGGCAGAGTGACCAGCAAGCCGCTGTAATGGGCAATGGCGGTGGCCAGTGCAACACCCTCAATGCGCATGCCCAACCCATAAACAAGAACAATATTACCAATAATATTGATCGAGTTGACGGTGATAAGCTGGATCACCGTGGCACCAATGCGCTGAAGCCCAAACATCACCCCCATGATCACCATATTGATGGTAATCGCCGGGGCAGATATGCAGACAATCGTTAAATAGCGTGACATGCCTTCCCTAACCTCATCACTCATCGACAGCGTTATGCTGGCCAGATAAATAATCAGTGGGATCAATAAAATGGTGAGCAATCCAAGGATAACAGCAACATAGAGGGCACGCCAGAAATGGGTTAGCACCATTGCGCCATCATTAGCACCTGCGGCCTGTGCCACAAATCCGGTTGTCGCCATCCGCAGAAAACCAAAAATGGCTAGGATCAAGCTGAGGATAAAGCTGCCCATTGCGACTGCACCAATATAATGCGGGGAATTTAGATGCCCCATTACTGCCGTATCAACAATCCCAACTAGAGGAATTGAGCTATTCGCAATAATCACCGGAACAGCAATTCGCCATGTTTGCTTGCGAATAGCGGCGCGGTCGTTGCCATCAATGCTTTTCAGCACTTGATCAGCTGTCTGCGCGTCATTTAGATGTGTGTGTTGTTTTGTCATGCGGTTTATCGCTAGATAGTGTCTTTATTGATCATTACAAATCAGCTTAGTGTTTTCACTACACTTAAATCGGGATATAGTGCGTCCATGTCTTCATTGTTTTCATCTATACCCCAATTATGGCGAAAATACCCATCCTTTTTCATGCTAACATTAGTCATGTTGGTTGCGGTTCTGCCTGGGGTGACTCACCTGCCGCCTATGGATCGCGATGAAGCACGCTATATGCAGGCAAGTCGTCAAATGGTGGAAACTGGTGACGTCATCACGATCAGGTTTCAAGAAGAATTACGCGCCAAGAAACCTGCTGGAATATACTGGATGCAGTCAGCATCTGCATGGGTGTTTGGGGAAAATGCGCCAGCCTCATATCGTCTGCCAAGTGTTGTTGGCGGCATTGGGATTATGCTCATTACATTTATCATGGCGAGCCGCATGATGTCGCCGATGCAGGCGACATTTGCCGCCGGATTTATGGGACTAAGTCTGATCCTAGCGGCAGAATCAAGGCTGGCAAAAACTGATGCCATGCTGGGCTTGTTAATTATCATCCAGCAATATGCGCTATGGAAAATTACGACACTGCAGCGTCAAGATAAATATGTATCTGGCCGATATGCGCTTATCCTTTGGGTATCACTGGCGCTTGCTATTTTGGTTAAGGGCCCAATTGCCCCGACTATTCTAGCTCTCACTATGCTCGGGATTATCCTGCTTGAGCGGCGCTGGCACTGGCTTCTGGCAACACGTCCATTAATGGGATTGGTGGTGGTGACGTTGATGGTCTTGCCGTGGGTGCTATTGGTGACGGCGGCAACTAATGGAGCGTTTCTTGATATCGCGATCAGAGACGACTTTGTTGGTAAGCTGCAATCAGGGCAAGAATCTCATGGTCTGCCTTTTGGATCGCATCTGATATTTTTGCTGATTGTATTCTGGCCGGGGAGCTTGCTAATCGCGCGGGCTATTCCGGGGGTCTGGGCGCATCGGTCATCACCAACAACGCGATTTTTGCTGGCTTGGATAATCCCATTTTGGTTGATCATTGAACTAACGCCAACAAAACTCCCGCATTACAGCCTGCCTGTGTTGCCTGCGCTGGCCATGCTTATTGCCTTTTTTGGTCTACCAGCGGTGCCGCCACGACCAGCTTCGCTGCGCACCTATTCAGGGCAGACGGGGCTAGCATTCACATGGCGTCTTATCAAAATTGTATTCTCTCCGCCGATATTGATCATAGCCTATGAATATCTTGTGCTTGTGTTGGGGGCGGCATTGGGCATGTTTGTCTTTATTGCGGCTAGTCTCTATGGTGGCTCTTTATTTCTGGGGACTCTAGCCGTGCTGTTGGCGCTCATAGCCACTGTCTTAGGCTGGTTATGGCGCCGCCAGCCGACCCGTCATATCTATCTTGCCGCTATGCTAATCTGCGCGGCAGGGTTTCATAGCGTCACCTTTGGCGGTGTGCTGCCGGGGATGAGCGATTTTCACCTAGCGCCGCGGATTAAGGCTGAACTGGCTAATAAAGACTTGCTTGATTATCCGATTGCTGTCGCTGGTTATCATGAGCCGTCATTGGTCTTTGCGCTTGGCCAGGATGTGTTGCTATTTACATCTGATCAAGCGGCGGTATTTCTGGCCGAGGCTAATGATAATATTGCGATTATTGAAGATAAATCAGCGCCATTATTTCTGGAAACGCTGGGCCGGCTTGATGTCAAAATTATCCAAGATGGCAGCATTGAGGGGTATAATTACTCGCGTGGGCAATGGGTGCGCCTGGTGATTTACAGACGGCAATAAAGCATCGATCATTTGCCCCCATATTTGCCAGCCATGTCATACCCATATGAACCCTTGGATTGACGTTAACGCTTTGCTAAAGTATATGCATTTGGTGACAGGCAACAGCATTGCCTTTGGAAAAATGAAATGAATGATCTTCCTGAAATTAGCGTTCCTGAAATTAGCGTTGTTGTGCCAGTAATGAATGAAGCTGGAAACATTCAGCCTTTGATTGTTGGTATTGAAGCGGCTTTTGGCAAACGCGCAATTGAGATTATTTATGTCAATGATGCCAGCACAGATGATACACTTGCGGAGCTAAAGGCAGAAAAGGCGACGCGCCCGTATTTGCGCATCATTACTCATAGTAAACGGTCAGGCCAAAGCGCTGCCCTGCGGACAGGCATATTTGCCGCACGTTCGGAACGCATAGCAACGCTTGATGGTGATGGCCAAAACCCGCCTGCTGATCTGGTAAATCTGGAAAAGGCGTGGCAGCAAGCAAAGCAAGATCATGATTTGGTGATGGCTGCCGGTGTTCGCCAGAGGCGCCAAGATAACTTGGGTAAGCAGGTGGCATCACGCCTGGCTAAAAGACTGCGGGCTTGGCTGCTTGGCGATAAACATCCCGATAGCGGTTGCGGGATTAAGGTATTTGATCGCGCTTTATTCTTACGGATGCCGTATTTTAATCATATCCATCGGTTCATGCCGATTATTGCCAAGCGTGAAGGGGCAGAAGTGCTAGCGGTTCCAGTTGATCACGCTGCCAGACAAGTTGGCAGCTCAAAATATGGTAATCTTGATCGATTGCTGGTCGGTATTGCCGATATTAGAGGTGTAATGTGGCTAATGCGGCGAAGCCCAAAGAACCTTGAAACACATGAATTGGAATAATCACATTGTTTGAACTGATTGCAACTTTATCTCAAATTATTGAACAGACAGCGATTAGCCTGTCATGGCTATTGGTGACAATATTTCCATTTCTACCCGAAAGCCTGGTCGAGCATCCTGAAACAATCATGATCATTATTGGTTTTGGTGGTCAGTTTCTATTTGCCATGCGCTTTATTATTCAGTGGATAACATCTGAACGTGAACAGAAAAGCGTTATTCCCATTGCTTTTTGGTATTTTTCCATTGGTGGCGGTTCGGTGCTTTTGCTTTATGCCATCTGGCGGCAAGACCCAGTCATTATATTTGGTCAGGGGCTGGGATTGTTTATTTATTTTCGCAATCTGTATTTTGTTTCGCGCGACCGTCGGCATAGTGTTTCCGATCAGGATCAGGATCAGGATCAGGATGAAGATCAAGACCCGCCATCGCCACATCAGCCTTCAAAAAAGTAATCTCAATATATTAATTTGCTAACTTGTCTAAAGCGTTGTTTCGGTCATCCGTAATAACTCCGCCCAATGATCGGCGGATACAGGCACAACAGATAGCCGTGATTGCCGAACTAGCGCCAGGTCTTCGAGCAATGGATTGGCTTTAATCTCAGCCAGCGTGACAGGTGTATTGACCGTTTTCACGGCCTTTAGATCGACCATACCAAAGCGGCCGCTTTCATCAGTATGGTCTGGATGATATAACGCGATCACCTCAACAATACCGACAATTCTTTTTTCATTGACGGAGTGATAGAAAAATCCCAGATCACCAAGTTCCATGGCTTTCATATTGTTGGAAGCTTGGTAATTGCGGACGCCATCCCAGCCTGTTCCAGTTGTGCCAGCATCGAGTTGATCTTGCCATGACCATGTTGAGGGTTCTGATTTGAATAACCATGTTTTCATTTTAGTCTCCACATGTTGTTGCTGATGCTGTTATCCCCATTCCTGATCAACAGGTCTGGCCAGCAATAATTTTATTTCTGATTTAATATCTGCATGATGATTAACCACTCTGTCAATGGCGGCGGTAATTGGCGTTTCCACGCCTAGGGCAGTTGCTCGTGCCACTATACTGGATACGGTCTTTGCGCCCTCGGCTAAGTCAGATGATGGCGTCGTGCCTGACCCTAATGCAAAGCCAAAGGAGTAATTACGGGAATGGCTATCGGTACAGGTGAGAAACATATCACCAGCCCCGGCTAGCCCGAACAAGGTTTCCTTTCGCCCTCCCAATGCGAGTGCCAGCCTGCTGGTTTCGGCTAGTCCACGGGTAATCAGCGCGGCTCTGGCATTATCACCTAATTGCAGGGCAGCGGTGATGCCAGCGGCAATGGCAATGACATTTTTCACCGAAGATGCAACGGCGACAGCGATGGGATCATCACTTGTGTATACCCTTACTGAACTGGAAGAAAATAATCGAGCAATAGTTTGTGCCATCGCCGCGTCATGTGATGCCGCAACAAGGCAACAGGGCTTACCGGCAGCGGTCTCATCAGCAAAGCTAGGGCCGCAAAGCATAACAATATCTCGCCCCAGATGCTTTTCGGCAAGCTCGGGCTGAAGATCGCCGGTATTGGCTTCTAGGCCTTTCGCGGTTAAGGCAATAACAGCATCAGCAGGCGCATATTTCCGGATCAAGCTTAGCGCCTCGACGGTGGCGGCAACAGGCACAACAACCAATACCGTGTCTGCGCCATCTAAAGCTATCTTGGCATCAGTTGTTGCTAGATGTGGCGGCGTGATGTCTTGATGATTAAGCCGTGGCGAGGTTCCTGCCATTAATGCGTCTGCCATATCCTGACGCCGAACAAGCATGTTAATATCATGATTTTGGCTGCCGTCATTAGCGGCACTTGCGAGCACCGAGGCAAGGGCGCTTCCCCATGCACCGCCGCCAATAATCGCACATTTACTCATGACGCATTATCCATATGGTGAGAGGTATGTTGTACCGTCATATCAGGGGTTAGGCTCGCTAGTGGCCAGCGCGGTAAAGGCGCAAAATCTCGTCCAGATGGTGACAGTCCGGCATGCTGATATTCGGCGGCAACCCACGCTATCATGACAGCATTATCGGTGCAAAGATGGATAGGCGGCGCATGAAACGAAAAGCCCTCGAACACACATAGTTCTTTGAGCCGCTCGCGGATAGTCTGGTTTGCGGCAACCCCGCCCGCCACAACAAAATCGGGGGTATCAATATCAAAATCAGCGCGAAAGTTCTGCATAGCTGCACGGCTTCGGTAATAAAGGCAGTCACTGATGGCAGCTTGCAGGGCGGCGGCTAAATCAGATTTCTGCTTAGCGTCCTCGCCGGTCTCTTGCCAGGCCTTGATGACAGCTGTTTTCAGACCCGAAAAAGACAGATCACAGCCCGGTTTTTTGATCATTGGTCGGGGCAGATCAAAACGGCTAGCATCACCTGATTTAGCCAGATGTTCAATATTAGGGCCGCCGGGCATAGGCAGACCAAGCGCTTTCGCAGATTTATCAAAAGCCTCACCTGCCGCATCATCTAGCGTAGCCCCATAAAGCCTATATTGAGCGGGGGCTTCGACCGCCAAAATCTGCGTATGACCGCCTGATACCAACAGCAACAGATAGGGAAACCGCACGCCATTGGTCAAACGTGCGGTCAAGGCGTGTCCCTCAAGATGATTAACTGCGTAATAAGGCACAGAAAGCGCCGCCGCCATAGCTTTCGCAACAACAGTCCCAACCAAGACGCCACCAATTAATCCGGGGCCGGCGGTGGCAGCAATAGCGCTAATCTGATCTTTAGTGATGTTAGCCTCGGCTAAGGCGGCCTTGATGACGCCTTCAATGCGGTCGATATGGGCGCGGGCGGCAATTTCTGGAACGACACCACCATGACGTTGATGCTCGCTGATTTGTGATGAGATTTGGCTTGCGTAAATATGACCATTGTCGCCAATGATGGCGGCAGCGGTTTCATCACAACTGGTTTCAATACCTAGAATAAGCTGTTCCATAACCTCTTTTAGCGCAAATTGCCACATTGGTCAGCCGATTTTATCGGGTTTAGGCTTGGCAACACCCCTCATTTGTGCGTAAACATCTTGATATGACTAGATCAGATCATAATCCAATTAGTGATGATGCGCCACTTGTTCTGGCAAGTCGGGTATCGCCACTTGCGCGTATTCAAGCTGAAGATGTGCAAACCCGACTAGCCGCAGTGCCATCGACCATAGCGACGTTTTCAACGCGCGGGGATGAGGTGCTGGACAGACCGCTTGCCGATATCGGCGGCAAGGGCTTATTTGTTAAATATCTTGAACAGGTGATGGGTGAAGGCAAGGCTGATGCGGCGGTTCATTCGGGTAAAGATATGGAAGCTGAATTGGCTAGCGGAACAGAGATAGCGGCTATTTTGCCGCGCGCTGATCGCCGCGATGCGCTGGTTGGTGCTTATAACAGTTTGGATGCATTGCCGAACGGCGCGGTGATAGGCACAGCTTCGGTGAGACGTGCTGCATTATTGCGCGTCAGGCGACCAGATGTGACGCCCAAATTGTTACGCGGAAGCGTTAATTCGCGCCTGCAAGCGCTTAAAGATGGGCAATATGATGCTATCATTCTGGCTATGGCGGGATTAAATAGACTTGGCATCACAGAAGATGTGCATCCGCTAGAACAAGATATTATGCTGCCATCTTCGGCGCAAGGCGCGATCATTGTACAAGCCCGTTCAGTGCTAGATATATCAGTGGAAGATATATCGGGCGAAGGCCATTATCGCAGGCAAGCGGTACTGGCGGCAATGCATGGTATTAATGATGCTATCACAGCCTCAGAAGTTATGGCTGAACGTGCCTTTTTAGCCAGCCTTGACGGGTCATGCCGCTCGCCTATCGCAGCTAGTGCAACTCGGTCAGGTGATCAGATGACGTTTTGTGGTCAGATATGTTCACCAGATGGCACAAAACATTTCGCTGATGAGGTTGTGATTGTCGCAAGTGATGCGATTGATGCGGCGACCGATATGGCGGCGCGGTTGCTGGATAAGGCTGGCGGCAGGTCATTTCTGATGCATGGGGTTGATGCGTGATACAAGCGCAAGATGTTCTAGCGATTACTACTCGGCCTTTGATGGATGCGGAGGCTGATTGCCGGTTTCTGAAAAGCCGTGGATTAGAGGCTATAGCTCAGCCTGTCCTAGATATAGTGCCGTTACCGCATCCACCATTTCCGCAAGCGGCGGAAGCTACCATTCTAACGAGCCGTCATGCGGCTAGTTTTATCAAAGCAGAAGCCGAGCAAGCCGGGCTATTGGAAAAACCATGCTATGTTGTAGGTGATGCCACCGCCAGAGCGGCGAGCTATGCTGGATTTCAAGATGTTTATATTGCTGGTGGTGATGGCAACGCCTTGCAGGAGTTGGTGCAATCATCACCTTATCGGCATTTTTGCTGGCCGAGTGCGCATCATTCCGGGTTCAATATTAAAACCGCGCTAGAAGCATCAGACGAAAAATTGGTTGAACGGATCATTGTCTATGAAGCAAAGCTCATGGAAACGCTGAATGAAGCGACCATCGAAGCCATAAAATTGAGCCAAGGACCAGCGTCGTCTTGTATTGTATTGGTGCATTCTGGCCGTGCTGGTGCGCATTTTCATCATTTGCTTGATCAGCATGATCTTAGCGCCTATCGCCAGCATATAACGCTAATTGTTATCAGTAATCGGGCGGCTGGACTTTGTGGTCAGGGTTGGCATAAGATTCATGTGATTAAATCACCATTACGGTCTTTGATGTTGATGCAAGCATTGGATTTAGCAGGGATAACATGTCATGATGATAACATCAGTGATATGCCGCTAGATTGATGTCAGATAAAGGATAGCAAACCCCTATGGTGAGGAAGAAAAAACAATCTGAGGATATGGCCTTGCCTGCTGATGAAGCGGTCATTGAAGGGTCAGCTGAACATATCCCGGATGAGGATATTAATGAGGATATTGTTGCAGATGTTGTAGAGGATGTTAATGCTGGCGATGATCAGGCCGAAAAGCAGCATCAGCAGAACCGGCACCATCAGTCAGCACGTCCCAGCCGATTGCGGCGGCTAGGTATTGCGCTTTTATTACTAGCTGGACTGGCAATATTAGCGGCGGCGATAAGCTTGGGCTGGATAAACCGCCAAGCCATTGATGCGGTTAATAGTAATCTTGCCATGCAAGCGACATCATCGCAACAGCAGGCTAGCCAGCTTAACCAGATTGAAGCCGAGTTAGGTGCATTGAATAGTGCTGATGCCGCCGATACTGCCGATATAGCAGATAAAGATGCGGCGTTAGCGCAAAGACTAGATGCGTTAGAAAACCAGATTGCGGCTTTGCGAACGGAACTGACAACATTAGAAGATCAATTAGCACGCCTGCCAGCAACTCCAGAGACAGCTCCAGACGCGCAATCTGGGGGGCAATCTGGGACGGCTGATGATATGATGATTATGGCAGAGCAACTGGCTGAACTGGAACAGCGAGTTAATAAGCTTGCGGGACAGTTTGATGAGCAGGCGTCGTCGCTTCAATTGCCAGATCAAGATCAATTAGAAGACCAATTAGAAAGTCAGGCAGAAGATCAGGCAGAAGACCAAAACACAACTGATGATGGGGCAGATGATGCTTTATCACCCGATCTAATTTCACCTGATCCAATTACATCCGATCGAATTACACTGGAAACCGTGTTTAACCGCATTACCGTCGGTCAGCCATTTGCTGATGTATTGGATATCATGGCGCAAGACCATCCCGCGTTATCAGAATTACGGCCATGGGCGGATGCGCCGCCAGCCTCACTATCAGCATTATGGGTTGAGCTAGATCAGCTTTTGACGGATCACCTGAACCCTAATACAGATACAGATACAAATACATCTGATGATAGCTGGTGGGGTTGGCTGATGGCGCCATTATCTGATGCGATTAAGATAACCCCTATCACGCCACAGCTAGAGGCAAAAACCATGCTGACAAAAGCGTGGCAGGACCGCGATGCTGATCTTGCCATAAAAGCCGCAGCAGAACTAGCCGAGACGCATCCAGCGCTTGCTGATTGGCATGATGCTATGCTGCGGCGGCAAGCACTTGATCAGGTGGCAAATAAACTTGCCGCTATCTTGGAGGAATAGTAATGCGGCGAATTTTCGGACTCATTATCTGGATTTTAATCATCGCCAGCATTGCGCATGTCTTAGCCACACAAGAGGGTATATCCGAGATTAATTACTTTGGCTGGCGCATTGAAACCCATACCAGCCTGTTAGTAGCGGCGATCTTATTTCTGATCTGGATCATCTTTGTGCTAGATCGGGTATTGAGCTTTGTTGCCAATATTCCACATCGGATTAGTGGCGGCTTTTCCTCACGCCGAGGCAGGCACGGGCGCCGCGCATTAGCTCTTGGCATGGCGGCGGCAGCGGCTGGTGATGGCAAGGATGCCATGCGCCATGCGCGTAAATCTGTGCATTATCTAGGGCATGATGTCATGACCGATTTGCTGATGGCGCAAGCGTCTAGCCTTAGTGGCGATAGACAATCAGCCCAGCGTTATTTTCAGGCTCTGACACAGCATCAAGATACTGCCTATTATGGGCATATTGGACATATGCGATTGGCATTAGAGGCAGGCAATGAGGAAGACGCGCTTATCGCTGGCCGTGAGGCGCTGGCATTAAAGCCGCGCTCAGCCAGTATTGCCCATGCTTTATTTGCGCTTGAGGCAAAAGCCAAGCATTGGGACAAAGCCGAAGATGCGCTATTAATCGCACGTCAGCACCAATCGCCAGAACAAGCCCAATATAGCAGAGATGCTGAGGCTATTATTCTGCTCGAAAAAGCCAACCAGGCCGATAGTGCAAAGACCAAGCAGCGCTTGCTCAGCCGGGCGTTGAAAGCCAAGCCTGATTTCTTGCCAGCGGTATTGGCACAAGCTCAGCTCTATCTGGCTAATCATCAAACACGCAAGGCGACAGCATTACTGGAAAAGCATTTTCTTCATGCGCCGCACCCTGCACCAGCCAAGCTTCTCATTGAGCACTGGTCAGGAAATAATGCCCGCAAGCTTGCCCGGTTCATCAAATTGACGGAAAAGGGAGGCCAGCAAAAGGAAGCCTTGCTAGTTACCGCGCAAGTTGCCTTTGATCAACAATTATGGGGTGAGGCAGAACGGCTATTAACGCTTATCCCGAATGCTGAACGTGATGCGCGTGTCTGGCAATTGCTGGCGGATTTGGCGGAACATAGCGTCGCCGATCATGATACGGTTAAACCTGATAGCAGTCAGATTTTGCGGCAAGCGGCGATTGCACCCAGACAGCCAGAATGGCGGTGCCAAAGCTGTCATAGCCAGTTTACAGAATGGCACTCGATTTGCCCGCAATGCCAAGCCTTTGCCAGCATCAAATGGCAATAAGCAAGCTGTTCAATGAGGTCATAGATTAAAGCCGCTGCTGACCGCTTAGCCATTCTAGCGTTGTATAAGATGTCGCCATATGTGGTGCAACAAAGTCATCTTTTTCAACTAAATAAAGAAAGCCAAGGCGACGCTCGATCCCAAACCGATCATCGGTTTTGCGAGATGGCTTCCTCATCTGTTGGTGTGATCGCGCCATCTGATTTTCTATGGCATGTAAACTTGTCATCGACATAATAATACTAACGACAGAGATGAGCAGAAGTTTACTGCCTATGCGATATTATTTCAGGCATGCCGGCTGACAGAAGCAGTGACTAAGCAATGCTATCTTGTCATGAAAATCAATCCTTTTTTCATGTTAAGGCTGGTTCATATTCAGGCTGGCTTCAGCTATCAACGCGAAATTTGCGGGCGCCCTCGGCGATCGTCATCTTATTCTGGGCGCGCACTTCTTCAACCTCTGGCTTGATCTGATTAAAGACGGATTTGGCGGTTTTCTCATCAGGGTAATGAATGATGTAGACACCGGCATTATCGGAGGTCTGAACAAACTCTGCTGACAAGGCACCAAGCGACACGACTTTTGGTGACCAGACATTTTCAAAATAGGTTAACGTCATGTCAAAGTTTAGCTTTGACTGTGCTGTGATATTTACAATCCTAACGAACATTTTATCTCCTAAACATATGCGTTAGTGCTGAGATATTATTATTCTAAAAGGCTCAATAGCCGTTAAACTTAATATAGGGCAAGTCGCAGCTTTTCATAATTTGAAACTCAATCTTATTGAAGAAGCGCCATCAAACCAGTTTTTGCATTGCCGACAAATTGTAAAATAGTTGAGCCATTATCCCTAATTTTTTCGCCATGAGCGATCAATTGGACGCTGTTCGATTGATAACACTTAATGACGTCTTCATAGGTTTCGTTGGTATAAGCACCATTTTCATATTTAGTGAAAATAAGCTCAATATTCTTTTGCATGACGCTATCAGCTTGCAGGATATCCTGTTGATCCGGCATCGTTCCAAACACATAGCCAAAATAACCAGCATAGGCGACTTCTAGCGCAAGCTCCAGGGTGTCACTGTTTCCATCAAGGTCATACGTAATAGCCGCATCACCAATAATCATTCCGGCACAAGCGGCAACTTCATTGACCTCAGATGCACGGGCTTGGGATGATGGGTATAAAGCTGAGGTAAATAGTACCGCAGTAGCAATCAAAATAGCTTTCAATTTTCTCTCCTCTATTAGTTACCTCTAAAATATAGATTTGATTGATTTACTGGCAACCCTCATAGGTGGATATTGGGCCAGCTTTTTTTACCGCAGAATGGCTTGCCAAATTGATCAATGGGCGCGTATATAATGGAGAAGTATATCCATCTTTGGGCTGCTGTAGCTCAGTTGGTAGAGCAACTGATTCGTAATCAGTAGGTCGGAGGTTCAAGTCCTCTCAGCAGCACCATATTTTCTGTTTATTTATAGTGCTTTACATATTTAAAATGCTTCATATTGATGTTGTTTACAAAAAGTTATTAGCGTATTGTGAGCAATAAAACGATATTAAAGCGAATAATCAGAGTAAATACACCTGTTATGGCTTGCTAGCTGGCAACGCTTGCTTCTCTTGCTTTAATCCTGCCAGAAACCACCCTCAGAGAGGCGAGGAGTCCGCCAGACTCCTGAGCAAGCAACTCTTGCTTTGGCTTGCCCCAACCCCTGTCTAACAGCGCCTGAGCGGCCGTTCCGCGCACACGCTCATCCTTGCCATGCCTCATGAGGTCAACAAGCGTATCAATAGCCTCGCTAGTATAGGTTCTAGCAAGCTCAGCAACCTTATATTCATCCTTTGGTCGCCCAGAAGGGTTGCCTGAGTGTCCTGAGATGTATTGACCACGGGAGTTACGCATAGATAGCCATCAGAAAATAATTAATTACTTATTATAACATCTAAACCCAATATAGAGCACGGCCATATCTCTTGGCTTAGTTGCTCCATAATCAGCCTTGATTTGTTCTGATCCATACCACCACGAACCACCCATCGTAGCTTGTTGTTGGTCTTCTGGAGATATCATAGCCCATTCCCAGACATTAGCCCCCATATCATAAAGACCATTAATGCCTTGTTTGGTTGTGCCTACCCTTGCATGCCCATGGCCTCTCATAAGCATTGAAGAGAAGTCCGGTTTGTTATTTGGATTACCTTTGGGATTGCCGCATTCATTTAGACAATTAGCTCCAATAGGGGACGTCCCAGAAGGGTATGGATAAGTTATTCCTTTTTCATATTCGGGATGAAAAGGGCGTTGCTCAGTATATGCATAGTTTATCCATTCATCGCGTGTAGGAAGTCTTTTATCCTTCCATGTACAATAGGCTTGTGCCTCATCATATGTG
>JADHOM010000021.1 GCA_016778985.1 Alphaproteobacteria bacterium
ATTAGCAAATGCCTCAAGCGCAGCCATATCCAAAGGTGCTTGCGGTTTGCCATCGGTTTTATGGCCGCCTGTGACAAATGCCACCGGGTCTTGACCAAGCGAATTGCCGAGATTGTTTTTGCTAAGGCTAGTTTCTGCAAAACCTATCATAACCAAGCCAATGCGCCCACCCATGCCTTCTACCACGGCGTTTGTCGCCAGTGTCGTTGATAGGCACACTTGCTTGAGCGTATGGCGTTGATCTTGGGTCAATTGATCAATGACAGAATGAATCGCTGCCCCTAAGCCAATGGATAAATCTTCTCGTGTCGTAGGAGCTTTTGCTTTCGCCACTAGAGTGCCATCTTGACTATTAATGATAGCCGCATCCGTAAATGTGCCGCCCGTATCAAGTCCGAGAATAAATGCCATATTGTGATCCGCCTCAGGCAGCGCGTGATTGGGTGGCAAGCGCATGATTGAGGAAGTTAGCCATCCAATCACGCACTTGATCATTGTCTGTTGGGGTGCTGAGGCTGTCGGTTGCACGGGCAACGCCTTCATCACCTATTGCACCGCTATGTCGGTTAATTAAGGCAGATAAATAGGCTGTATTAAACTCCGGATGACCTTGGAAAGACAGCACCCGACCAGGGATTATAAATGCCGCATAGGGGCAGAAATCATCACCTAATAAAGCCTCTGCTTCGGCTGGCAGACTAATCACTTGATCCTGATGCATATAAATCAGACGCACGGATTGGCCTTTGCTAGACGCCTCCGGCAAGTCACTTTGCATTGCCATCGCTTTAATGCCAACCCCCCAGCCTTTATCAGATAACACCGCCTCACCACCGAGAGCATGGGCAAGCAGTTGATGACCAAAGCAAACACCAATCAGAGGTATCTGCATATTATAAGCTGACTTAACAAAATCCATCAGCCGCGGTATCCACGGCAAATCATCATAAACTCCGTGGCGACTGCCTGAGATCATATAGGCGTCATAATCGGTCAGCTGCTCTGGAAAATCTCCATGGCGAACATGAATGAATGTAATATCCAGCATGTCATTAAGAGGCGCCAGGTACGACGTAAACATTTCTTGATAAGAGGGGTTATGTGGACGCATATTAATGCCGGTTTCCCCAGCAAGTAAAATGCCTAGCTTGATCTGTTTGTGTTGCACCATAATCATCACCTAACTCTATTGATACCACATCAGTTCCAATTGCTATCTACCCCATATAAAACGACATATCTATGGGATGCAATATGATCTTGTGGTAAATCGAAATAATTTATTGATTTGGGGATTGTACGATAGTCATAAGTTCAGCCAAAATATAAAGCCGAATGGCACTGGAAAGACCGCCAACATCTTGCCCGGAGCTTATCCTTTTGCTGCGTTCAATATCAATATTAGCAACAATACGGGCGAGAGAGCATCCCTGACGCTGGGCGATGAGCTGTAAGGCCTGCCAGAAATCAGCTTCCAGAGAGATCGATGTTCTATGACCATTGATTGTCATTGAGCGCTTGATCACAGATACACATCCTTACGGTTTTCTAATTAGGGTACTATTCAGACCAGATTACACCTAATCACTCTAGATCAGACATAATTTCCAAATGGCACGACCTATGATATTGAGCGAAGATGCAGTCTGGGTAAAGCCCTCTTGATCATGTGATGAATGGCGAACAAAAATCATATCATGCGTGTTATCAGGTTGTTCTAAAAATCGCAGTTTAATGTGATCACCCGCATCAATGGCAAAGCATCCAGCATGCAGAGCGCTATCGTCAGATGTGTCAATAATGGCAAAATTGCCCATTGCGGCCAAGGCATTGGCAGCATCATCACCGATCTGGACGAGGGTTAGGGCTGAGGAATTTTTATAGCCTAAATGATTGAGCATATGATGAGACATCTTCCAAGACTGAAGTTTTAACCCGGCATGTTGAGGATGATCCAAAAACGCAATACTCACCATGCCATCAGATTTGCCTTTTTGAAATTGTTTTGAAATCTCCTCCTCAAGTTCTGCCGACATCAGCGTTTCATGAGGAATATCTAGCATAGCGGCAAGTTTGTGACGGATATCTTCGGGCAGATAGAGCGGTGATCGGCGTTCAATATATTGTTGTAAATAGGCGTGATTGCGGCCGCAAGCCAGTGACAATTGTTTCAGTGTCCGTGGCGGCGATGCGGAGGAGATAGCATTTAGTAATGCTTGCCGAGGGCGATCATAGGTATTTAATGGGTCTGTCATAACCTATTCTTAAGAATAAATTGAAATAAGATATATCCTATTATATATAACAAGAGTTGTACAACACTCTTTTGCGGAGATCGTAATGAAATTAGCATCATCCCCTATCCTTACAGACAATAAAATGATTGTGTCAGCAGAACAGCTGAAAATAGCGTTGCGGCGTATGGGCAAGACATTATGAGTATTGCCACTCACCTATCTGGATAAGCCAATGATGCCGCAGTCATCATGTCCAGATTACAATCAATGGCAGACTAGCGTAGCAAGCGAGTTCAGGCGATCAACAAAGCTGAAGGCCAATCCCAGAGAAATTAGTAATGCTGAATATTGGTTAGCAGTTATCATTCAGCTAGAGGTTTCACAACGGCGTATTGTTATGGCGCGAGCCATGGGCATCACATGGCGGCGATTAGAAGAAATGGATGGCCGAAGCCATACTACCTTGCGCAAGGTTGAGTTAGCAGCACTCCATAAAATGCTGATCTTAGCAAAGCCCGAAAATAAACCTTGACTAATTTTATAAAATAGGATATATCCTATCATACAATTGATAAATCTATCATATTCAAACAGGCTCCACCAAACAGGCTTCATATGGCGCCTGTTTTTTTGTTTCTGCCCTTTATGCTCTACCCTTTGGTTCTTGATGACAAATAAAAAAATTGCATTTTTAACGCGTCTAGCGGTGACAGGAAATGTTAGTGCTTCAGCTGATTACGCTGATCTATCACGATCACAAGCCTATGAATGGCGTAAGACTGATGCGAATTTTGCCGCATCATGGGATGAGGCGCTGGCTATTGCTGTTGATCAGTTAGCCCTAGAAGCCAGACGCCGAGCCGTAGAAGGTATTGAGGAAGTCCGATATTATCAAGGTGAGCCTATTGGCAGTATGCGCAAATATTCGGATCAGTTGCTGATGTTTCTTTTGCGCGCTTATGACCCCAAGACATTTCAGGCGCTTCGCCGTGAGCATATTGATCAGACGCGATCAGTTCAGGATATCCGTGACCAGTTACAGAAAAAAATGGATCAATTTACTGCAGACAAAAAACTCTGATCTGCGGCAAGCCTATGTCAATACGCTGGATCGCGATGAATTGATGTATCTGCTTTATGACTGGTCGCTATGGGCGCGCGAAAAACAATTGCCGCCCCCAGCGCATTGGCATATCTGGCTATTAATGGCTGGCCGAGGCTTTGGCAAGACGCGGACAGGGTCTGAATGGGTGCGGGCGCAAGCTATGTTGGGGCAGTGTGAACTGATCGCCCTAGTTGGGCATACTATGGATGATGTACGGCATGTAATGATTGAGGGTCCATCTGGCATCTTGCAGATATCACCGCCCGAAGCAAGACCGACATGGTTGCCATCACGGCGGCTGTTGATCTGGCCTAACGGCGCGAAGGCACGATGTTATTCATCAGAAGACCCAAATCAATTACTAGGCCCTGAACATGAAAAGGCTTGGTGTGATGAGATTGCCAAATGGCGATATCCACAGAGCTGGGAAAATCTCATGCTGGGCTTGCGGGCAGGTAAAATGCCGCAAGTCATAGCGACAACAACACCGCGGCCTCTTAAATGGATAAATGCCTTAGTAAAAACCGCCGGAGTTATTTTGGTGCAAGGGCTAAGTCGAGAAAATGAGCGCAATCTAGCGCCCGGATTTATCGATATGATGACCACTCATTTCAGTGATCCGGCGCTGTTAGCGCAAGAGCTGGAAGGGCGGCTAATGACCGAATTACCGCATGCGCTGTGGGATCGTGAGATGATTGAACAATGCCGCGGCCAAATGCCTGCACGAGAGCTGCTAACCTCTGTCGTGATCGGCGTTGATCCAGCCGTTGAGGGCAGTGATGAAACGGGAATAATTGTCGCTGGAAAAGCCGCAGATGGCATGATCTGGATTTTAGAGGATCAGACCCTGCGTTCCCGACCACGGCAATGGGTTGACCGGATTATTGCCGTCTGGAGGCGCTGGAAAGCTAATGCCGTTGTGGTTGAGGTCAATCAGGGCGGTGATGTCATTAGGGAATTATTGCGGAGCCAGCAGATCAATCTGCCTATTCGTAAAGTTAGGGCAAGGCAAGGCAAGCTTGTGCGCGCTGAACCTGTGGCGTTGTTATATGCAAGCGGTCAGATACGCCATGCCAATAGTTTTGTCGCCCTTGAAGATCAAATGTGTTCCTGTGTTCCGGGAGTGAGGCCGTCGCCATCGCCTGATCGGCTAGATGCGCTGGTCTGGGCAGTAACCAGATTGCAGTCGTCTGGACGTGCCAAAACATCAACCATGATGCTTTAATCAATGCTTAAATAGGAGATAGCCATGGCTATTCAAAATGTTGCTGAACCGGGGCCACGTTGGCAGGCGATATCATCTGATCTGGATTTGACACATGATCTGATGGGGGGAACGCGAAACATGCGGCAAGCGGGATTGAAATGGCTGCCGAAAGAACATTCAGAATCATGGGAAGCATGGCGCGGACGGCTCAATAGATCGGTTCTTTTTAATGGCCTTGCGCGAACCATTGCGGCTTTATCAGGGCGCCCATTCGGGCAAGATGTCATGGTCAAACATGCGCATCCGCGGATTGAAGCCTTTATCAAAAATATGGATGGTAAGGGCTGCTCGCTGACGACATTCGCAGGTCATATGCTACGCTTGATGTTGCGAGATGGACTTGTCTATGTTGCCGTTGATGCGCGACCTGATGGTGATATGCCATATTGCGTGCTGGTTGAGGCTAGCCAGATGATAGGGCTCAGGCGTGACCCTGATACAAATGCGATTACACAAGCGCGCATCCGTGAACGTATTCTCACCCAAACAGGACAATTCAGTGATGAAGTGATCTTTGAGGTTGGCGTTAGCTTCTAATCCAATATCAACATAATTGGGGGGCACCTATCCTTAAGTATTTGTAAAACCCTCCATTGCCATGAGAGAGATTATCTCTCTCATGGCAACATTTTTCTCCCCAGCAAATGGTGTGAGATGATTGCCCGAACTTTCCAGTAGTCATCAGGTCTCTGGAAGTTTTAGGGCAATGTCTTAACCCCACTTGCTTTACCCCCCTTGAGCTGCCTTGCCTTGGTAGTATCATCAAGGGGGGTTTTTTAATTCAAAGCAAAATTGACTGGCTAAACCTCTTTACTCGCTACCCGACTAAACCCCGAACTAACGCATTGACGATCCGACAGAAAGGACACGAAGATGATACCGCCTGCGCTTATGCTACCGCTAGTTGATCTGGTGCTGGATAAAATCACCAACCCTGGAAAGGACAGAGAGACCGCGAGAACCATTGCCGCTGAAATCCTTGCTGATGAACATCAGGTCAAGCCGATTTATCAAGCTATTGACCAAGCTACTCAACAGATGAATCAAAATCAGACCAGCATAAACCGTATTGAATCAGCGTCCGATCATTTTTGGAAATCAGGATGGCGTCCGGCGGCGGGCTGGATTTGTATTAGCGCCCTTGCTTGGCATTAACTCATTGAACCTGTTTTGGCGTCATGCTTGACCATGTTTGGGATGACATTGCCGCCGTTGCCGCGCGCTGATTTTAACGATTTATGGACATTACTGCTCGCCCTTCTGGGGATGAGCGGCTTGCGATCCATTGATAAAACCCGCCAAAACAACCCATCCCAACACAGGCCCAACACAGGCTCAACACAGGATAACTAAAGATGAGCTCACCTAACAAAACGACTGACACTGCGAAACCCGCATCACCCATGTTTGGGCAAAATCACGATACAGATTGGAATATGGTGATGGAGCAAGCGGCGCGGCGCGGTGCCAGAAAAGCCCTTGCCGAAATAGGATTGGATGATCAGGCGGCGTGCCGTGATGTCCGTGATTTGCGCGAATTGCTGATTAATTGGCGGCGTATTCGGCGTGAGGCTACACGCAGTCTGATCACCTTTGGTGTCAGGGCGATTTTGATCTTTATGGTGCTGATGGCAGCGTTGGTGATCTCAACCGGCATGGGGCGCTAAGATGGCTATTGCCAGCACTTCATTTCGGTTCAGCCGCCGTAGTGAGAGCCATTTAGCCACCGTTGTTCCCGCCCTGCAAGCGGTGGCTAGGCGGGCGCTTATCTTGTCGCGTGTTGACTTCACCATCATTTCTGGCCGCCGTGATATGGCGGAACAACGCCGCATGGTCAGGCAGGGCGTATCAAGAACGCTTAACTCAAGACATCTGACCGGCCATGCCCTTGATCTTGTTCCGCTTGATCCTGATACGGGTAAAGGCCAATTTACCCGTGCTCTGGCGATTGAGGTCGCTGTCGCTTTTTACGAAGCTGGATATCAGCTCAATATCGCGATCAGGTGGGGCGGCATGTGGGCAGAGTTTGAGGATATCCCTCATGTAGAAATCCCGCATCCCTTTGCCAAAACGCTTTGAATGAGCATGCTAAATGGAAATATCCAAATAAAAAGGCAAAAGACAGGACAGGTTTAGGTTGTCCGGTCGGCGGCAAAATTAGCGGCGGCGATGAGCGCCTCTGCGACGTCACCAGATGCTGATGTGGATGCTGATGTTGATTTAGATGCCAGTTGGGCGATAATCTGGCCAGCATCGGTGGCATGTGACCGGGCGACTTCGAGTGACCGGGTTATGGTATCATGCTTATTCATTAGTGATAAAGCCCTATCCAGATCACCATCAGCAATATCCCCATCCGCTAAACAGCGTTGCCAAAAGCGGCGTTCATCCTCACTGCCATCTTGCCATGCTAACATGACGGGCAGGGTAATCTTACCTTCTTTGAAATCATCACCTTGTGATTTGCCCATGCCTTCCGCCGTAGCGGCATAATCCAGCGCATCATCGGTAATCTGAAACGCCGTGCCCAATGCCAAACCATAGGCACAAATGGCATCTGATATGGGTTTATCGGCATCGGCTATCATAGCACCAGCTTCTCCTGCGGCGGCGAATAATTCAGCGGTTTTCGCGCGAATTACCCGATAATAATCCTCGATAGGTGCAGACGGATTGCCAGCCAAAATCATCTGATCAATCTCACCTTCTGTGATGCGCGCGGCGGCGTTTGCCAAACGCCCTAAGACGCTGATCTGCCCCGCCTCAACCATCAGCTCAAATGCCCGCGCAAAGAGAAAATCCCCGACTAGTACACTTGCCTCATTACCCCAGATTGAGCTGGCGGATTTATTGCCGCGGCGCATATCGGATTGGTCAATGACATCATCATGCAACAGCGTTGCGGAATGGATAAACTCCACCGCTGCCGCTAGTTTTGCGGCATTGGTCATCGCTGTCTCGCCTGACTTGCCAAGTTTGGATTTGCCAAGTAATGCGCCAGCCAGCGTGAGCATCGGCCGCATGCGTTTACCGCCTGCCGCAATCAGATGCCCTGCCAATGTTGGAATTAAATCAATTTCGCTCTGCATGCGGTCAATGATAATATGGTTAGTCTCTGCCATGCCTGATGCGGTTATGTCAACCAACGGCGTCAAAGACGCGGCAATATCCGCTTGCCCTAAAGTATCGGGGGTATCTGGCGAGAGCGGTAAATGTGAGCGTGATGCTGTCATATCCGCAACCTTGCGGTTTTATCAGTCTAAGTCAACACTTTATGCTTTGGCATTGTGCGGTTTTTTGTCATTATACATAGTCATGAAACATTTACTGGCTATCACTGATCCTGTCCGGCTGACCTATCTTGAATCCTTGCTGAAAGCGGCAGGGGTGATATTTGTTGTTCAGGACAGGCATATTTCTGATCTGATGGCAGGATCAAACACGCTGTTCCCGATGCGTATCATGGTTGCCGAAGATCATCTGGCACAAGCCAAGCGCGTGTTGTCGGAGGCTGGGCAGTATTATGATGATTAATGGCGACTGAAGATGACGCTTGCGGCAACAACCTGTGATCGCTGGTATGATGGCACGCTTTGGCTAACACAGCCCGCCACAGGTTTTCGCGCGACCAGTGATGCGGTGATGCTGGCCGCCGCTATCCCGCATACAGCACGGCATGTGTTGGAACTGGGCGTTGGTGCTGGGGCGGTGATGATGATCATGGCACGGCGGCTCACCACGGCGCAATTCACAGGTATCGACCATAACCCTGATATGATTCAATTATGCGCGCAGAACGCCGCTGACAATGGCTTTAGTGAGCGGATTAATCTGCTTTGCTCGGATATTATGACAACCAAACTGACCCCTGATTGGGATCATGTGGTGATGAACCCGCCGTTTAATGATCCTGCCTCAACATTATCGCCGGAAAGGCAAAGGCGGCAATCTATGGCCGCTGATTTTGCCGCCTCTTGGGTGGCTTGTGCCAGTATGGCTTTATCAAAACGTGGCGGCCTGACAATGATCTGCCGCGCTGATCAGCTAGATCGTATTCTGGCGGCACTAACCCAACATGATTTTGGTGAGTGCGTTATCCGTCCGGTTTATTCGCGTCCTGACAGGCCAGCGCATCGGGTGCTTATCCGTGCTCGCAAAGGCATGGCGGGGGCAATGACCATATTGCCCGGCTTGATTATGGAAAGTGATGAATATCATGGGATTATCGGTGGTGGTGCGTTGGTCTTGGTTCAGCCTGGCCGCAAATATGCGGCGGCGGCTAAATTATGACAATCTCAGTTAACTTTTGCACCTTGGTTAGCAAAGTATTGCATCTTGGTTAGCAAAGTATTGCACCTTGGTTAGCAAAGTATTGTATCTTGGTTAGCAAAGTATTGCATCTGGCAAGCGGCAGATGACTTGCTATTCAGTGGCAGGACAGGTAGATAGAAAGAGTTATGATTAAGGCAATTTCTTCACTATTTTCATCATCGCGTCCGGTGGTGCCGGTTATCCCTCTAAATGGATTAATCGCGGCATCATCTGGGGCTGGTTTACGGCGCGCCGGGCTTAATTTGACTGGCTTGTCAAAATTGCTTGATCGTGCTTTTACCACTAAACGCGCGGCGGCGGTGGCGCTGCTTATTAACTCCCCCGGCGGCTCACCTGTGCAATCTGCCATGATTGCTAGCCGTATCCGTGATTTAGCCCGCAAGAATGATGTTCCGGTTATTAGCTTTGTTGAGGATGTGGCGGCATCAGGCGGTTATTGGCTGGCTTGCGCAGGGGATCAGATTATTGCTAATCCGGCGTCTATTGTTGGTTCAATCGGGGTTGTATCGGCAGGCTTTGGCTTTGATCGGGCAATCGATAAAATCGGCGTTGATCGCCGTGTCTATACGTCTGGCATTAGCAAAAGCATGCTTGATCCGTTTCGGCCAGAAAATCCCGATGATATAAAACACCTGAAAGCCCTGCAAGAAGAGGTTCATGCCCAGTTTATTGCCATGGTAAAGGCGCGCCGTGGCTCGCGTCTTAATGGCGCTGATGACCTCCTGTTTTCAGGCGCTTTCTGGACAGGAGAAAAATCGCTTGAATTAGGTCTGGTTGACCGCCTCGGGGATATCCGCCCGGTCTTGCAAGAGCAGTTTGGCGATAAGGTTATGATCAAATTGATGACGATGAAAAAATCACTCTTTGGCATGGGTAGTGGCCAGATGGGTATCAGCAGCAGCGCCATGCCAGAGGCTATCGTTGATACGGCGCTCTTAAAACTCGAAGAACGGCTGGAAAGGATGCGATACGGGCTCTGATGTGGGGATTACTAAGTATTCAAAAATTACTTCTTTTGGTGGTTATTATTGGCGGTGTATTTGCCTTCTACCGATTTATGGATCGCCGCAAGCAGACGAGTAATCCGTCTGATGCGACTCAACAAAAACCAAAATCTGATGCGAACGCCCTTGATATGACATCATGCTCAACATGTGGGGCATGGGTGTCAGCGGCGTGTGAGCGGCCGGATTGTCCAATTGAATAACACATGAATAACAGACATTTCTTAACACGATCAGCCATAATAGGATTAGCATTGATCACAGACTGGCTTTACTTTATGTTGCGGCGGTAGCGAAGCAGGAACCTAACATGCCCAAACACCCACTCAGTTTTCAACAGCTGATTTTGTCACTTCAGCAATATTGGGCCGACCAAGGCTGTGTTATCCTTCAGCCCTATGATATGGAAGTCGGGGCAGGAACATTTCATCCGGCAACAACATTACGGGCGCTAGGCCCTGATGACGTATGGAATGCCGCCTATGTGCAGCCATCACGGCGGCCAACCGATGGCCGTTATGGGGAAAACCCTAACCGCCTCCAGCATTATTATCAGTTTCAAGTTATCATGAAGCCATCGCCGGCTAATAGCCAAGAGCTTTATCTTAATTCGCTGAAAGCCATTGGGCTTGATCCCATGTATCATGATATTCGATTTGTTGAGGATGATTGGGAATCGCCAACACTTGGTGCCGCTGGATTAGGCTGGGAAGTCTGGTGTGATGGCATGGAGGTCACGCAATTTACCTATTTCCAGCAAGTTGGCGGCATGGAGTGCACGCCCGTTCCGGTTGAATTGACCTATGGGCTAGAACGGCTGGCGATGTTTATTCAAGGTGTTGAAAATGTCTATGATCTGGATTGGGATGGTGTCCCCAAAGATAAGGGCGGCAAGGTTTATGGCGATATCTTTCTGCAATCAGAGAAAGAGTTTTCCACCTTTAATTTTGAACGAGCGACAACCGATGTTCTGTTCCGGCATTTTCAAGAGGCTGAAACCGAATGTCAGATGTTGCTTGATGATTCTGCGCCATTGGCTTTACCCGCCTATGATCAATGTATGAAAGCCAGTCATATTTTTAATCTGTTAGATGCGCGTGGTGTCATATCTGTTGCTGAACGCCAGCGCTATATCGGCAGAGTGCGTAGTCTTGCCGTTGCTTGCTGTGAAGCCTGGGTAGCATCAGGGGTGGCATCAGGGGTAGCATCAGGGGTAGCAGATAAGCCTACGCAGGATGGCGCCAATGGCTGAGCTGTTTATTGAATGGTTTGGAGAAGAAATTCCAGCACGCATGCAGGCGCGGGCTGAGCACCATATGGCAGAGACATTTGCCGCCAAACTGGCAGACCATAATCTTGGCGGAACACATGTTCGGTCTTGGTCAACGCCGCGTCGTCTGGCAGTGGCTTTTACTGATGTGGAGTCAGCGCAGAAAGCGCAAACTAACGAAAAGCGTGGGCCGCGTGTTGGTGCGCCCGAACAAGCGCTTAACGGCTTTCTTAGTTCGCTGGGGTTAACCCGTGATCAGCTAGAAGAACGTGAGACGGCAAAAGGTCAGTTCTATTTTGCCATGATCCATCAATCTGGTCAGCAAACAGCAGATCTCTTGCCTGATCTGGTCAATAGCATTATTGCCGCCTTCCCATGGCCGAAAAGCCAGCGTTGGGCAAAGGGAGAGATGAGCTGGGTGCGGCCGTTGCATCGGATCAATGTCCTTTTTGATGGGGAACCTGTTGCGGGATATTATGATCTTGGCGGCGGTGAGGGCATTAGCTATGGCAAGACCAGTCACGGCCACCGTTTCCTTGCGCCGGTTGATCTTGATCTGACCAAATCAAACTCCAAACCTAAGCCTTTGGCAGAAACTTATGATGAGCTGATGATGAGCCATCATGTCATGGCGCATCGTGATAGTCGCCGTGCCGCCATTCATGAGCAAATGAACAATCTTGCCGCCGCCGCGAATATAAAGATATTAGAAGATAATGGCTTGCTAGATGAGGTCACTGGTCTGGTCGAATGGCCACATGCTATCATGGGGCAGATTGATGATGACTTCATGTCATTACCCACAGATATTCTGGTTCTAACCATGCGAAGCCACCAGAAATATTTTGCCCTAACCGATGAGGATGGTGAGCTGGCGGCCGCCTTTATCACCATCAGCAATATGTCCGCTGATAAAACCCGCGATAATATGATCCGCAAAGGCAATGAACGGGTGTTGCGGGCACGGCTTAGTGATGCGCGGTTTCTCTGGGATCAAGACCGCAGGACTTCGCTTGCTGATCATGCTGGCCGGCTAAACAGCATTGCCTATTTTGATGGTCTTGGATCAATGCAGGATAGGGTTGACAGGATGCGTGGCATAGCGGCGCGGTTAGCAGCTGACATCCCTGGCATTAATGCGGAAATGATTGATCATGCCGCGAGGCTTGCCAAGGCTGATTTGGTGACGGGAACGGTTGGTGAGTTTCCGGAATTGCAAGGCATTATGGGCGGCCATTTGGCGCGCGCCGAAGGGTTGGCTGATGCTATTGCTGATGCTGTTTCTGATCACTATAAGCCTGTTGGTGGTGGCGACACTATCCCGCAAACAGCACTTGGCCAAGGGTTAGCACTGGCTGATAAATTGGATATGCTGACGAGTTTTTTCAGCATTGGCAAAAAGCCAACAGGTTCAGGTGATCCATTTGGGCTACGGCGGGCCGCATTAGGGGCAATTCGCATCCTTGATGAAGCGCAGATTGATCTCAATCTAACACCCTTATTTGGTAAAGCCAAAGATGATCTCTTGGTGTTTATGGCAGATCGGCTTCATGTCTATTGTCGAGACCGTGGCTTGCGCTATGATGTTGTTCGCGCGGTTATGCAACCTGACCAATTAGCAGATTTTAATGTCTTGGCCATTATTACTCGGATCAGGGCGCTTGACGACTATCTCACCCATGATGATGGACAGCGTTTCATGCCAGCATGGCGGCGGGTGCATTCCATTTTGGAATCGGAACAGGCAACATCACATGCAGACAGTGATGGAAATATTGATATCAGCCTTTTTTCAGATCAAACCGAACAGCGATTATATGATGCCATAATTGAGTTTGATAAGCATGGTGATGATACCAGTATGCTTGCCACTATGACGACATTGATTGAACCAATTAATGCGTTTTTTGAGGCGGTGAAAGTTAATGATGATGACCAGAACATACGCCATAACAGATTGCAGCTTTTATCTAAGATTGATGAAGCGGTACGATCATTTGCGCGTCTGGCAGAAATAGAAGGCTAGCAAAATAGAGGGAAAGCATATGGCAAAATGGGTGTATAGTTTTGGCCAATCCTTAACCGAGGGGGCAGCCAGTGATCGCAATCTTCTTGGCGGCAAGGGTGCTAACCTAGCTGAAATGAGCGGCATTGGGTTGCCTGTTCCTCCGGGTTTCACGCTATCTACCGAAGTCTGTACGTGGTTTTATGATAATAATCGTAGCTACCCTGCTGAGCTCAAAGATCAGGTCAATGCTGCCATTAAACGGCTCGAAGATGAAACCGGTGCCGTCTTTGCTGGGGCAGAAAATCCGCTGTTATTATCGGTTCGGTCAGGGGCAAGGGCATCCATGCCGGGGATGATGGATACCGTACTAAACCTTGGGCTTAATCGTGACACGGTTGCAGGTCTTGCTAATCGGTCAGGAGAGGCGCGTTTCGCGTGGGATTCGTATCGCCGCTTTATTCAAATGTATAGCGATGTTGTGCTGGGGGTTGATCACGGCTTATTTGAAGATGCGCTCGAAGATTTGAAAGCTGATCTTAACGTCATTGAAGACACTGAACTCGATGGTGCGGCATGTGAGACACTGGTGACAACATATCTTGAAATTGTTCGGGAAGAAACCAACGCTGATTTTCCCGAAGACCCGCATGAACAGTTATGGGGCGCGATTGGGGCAGTTTTTGGCAGCTGGATGAATACCCGCGCCAATACTTATCGTAAGCTCAATAATATCCCCTCAGAATGGGGAACAGCAGTCAATATTCAGGCTATGGTATTTGGTAATATGGGTGATGATTGTGCCACTGGTGTTGCCTTTACCCGCAATCCATCAACAGGTGAAAACGCCTTTTATGGGGAGTTTTTGATTAATGCGCAGGGTGAGGATGTTGTTGCTGGCATTAGAACTCCGCGTAATCTAACCAAACGTGAACGTCAGGACAGTGGCTCGGATATGCTGTCTATGGAAGAAGCCATGCCAGCGGTTTTCAATCAGCTGTGCCAAGTGCGCGACACATTAGAAAACCATTACCGTGATATGCAGGATATTGAGTTCACCATTCAGCAAAATAAGCTCTATATGTTGCAAACCCGATCAGGCAAGCGTACCGCAGAAGCGGCGTTGCGGATGGCGGTGGAAATGGCAGAAGAAAATCTTATCACAACAGATGAAGCGATTTTGCGTGTTGATGCCACGTCGCTAGATCAATTGCTACATCCGACACTTGATCCATCAGCAGAAAAAAACATGATTTTGCGTGGTCTGCCAGCCTCCCCTGGGGCGGCATCTGGCAAGGTTGTGCTGAGCGCCGATAAAGCCGAAGAAATGGCAATGGCAGGCCATAAAGTGATCTTGGTGCGGATTGAAACTAGCCCCGAAGATATTCATGGCATGCATGCGGCGACTGGTATTCTGACAGCTCGCGGCGGCATGACCAGTCATGCGGCGGTGGTCGCACGCGGTATGGGACGGCCTTGTGTTTGTGGGGCTGGTGATATGATTATTAATGCCGAAACCAAGGTCGTTAAAATCGGTGCTGAGCAAATTAAAGAGGGGGATGTCATCACCCTAGATGGCGCCGCAGGTGAAGTCTATGTTGGTGAAGTGGCGACAATCCAACCCGAATTATCCGGTGTCTTTGGTACATTGATTGAATGGGCGGATAAAGCACGGCGTATGAAAATTCGCGCCAATGCGGAAACCCCAACAGATGCGCGAATGGCGTTAGAGTTTGGTGCCGAAGGCATAGGGTTGAGCCGGACTGAACACATGTTCTTTGATGCTGATCGGATTGTTGCCATGCGCGAGATGATTATTGCTAGCGATATTATCGGACGGCAGAAAGCATTGGATAAACTGCTGCCTATGCAACGTCAGGATTTTATTGAACTGTTTCAGATCATGAAGGGGCTTCCGGTGACGATCCGCTTGCTTGATCCGCCGTTGCATGAGTTTCTGCCGCATAACGATGCTGATATGGCAGAAGTCGCTAAAAATGCTGGGGTTAGCCTTGAGCATGTTCGCGACAGGTCAGAAAAACTGCGTGAGCTTAACCCGATGTTAGGGCATCGCGGCTGCCGGCTGGCAATTACCTATCCTGAAATCTGTGCCATGCAGGCGCGCGCTATTTTTGAGGCCTGTGCCCATGTGACGAAAGCATCAGGTGATATCGTTAACGTTGAGGTGATGGTACCATTGGCGGCAACGCGGCGTGAGCTTGAGATTTGCCGCAGGATAATTGATGATGTCGCCACTGAGGTAAAAGCCGAAACTGGCCAGACGATTGAATATATGGTTGGCACAATGGTGGAATTGCCGCGCTCATGTATGATTGCCGATGATCTGGCCATTGATGCGGAGTTTTTCTCATTCGGGACAAATGATCTGACGCAAACCGCGCTTGGCATAAGCCGTGATGACGCGGGTCAGTTTATGCGCGATTATGCTGATGCAGGGATTTATCCGCGTGATCCATTTGTTACCATAGATATTGAGGGTGTTGGCGGATTAGTCCAGATGGGATGTGAGAGAGGCCGCAAACAGCGTCCTGATATTAAGCTTGGTATCTGCGGTGAACATGGCGGTGATCCAGACTCGGTGGATTTCTTTGAGGAATGTGGGCTGGATTATGTATCCTGTTCACCTTTCCGTGTGCCTGTTGCCCGATTAGCAGCGGCGCAAGCATCTATCAGAAGACGCTAGCTAATGCCGCAGCGGAGGCGGTGTTAACCGCAATTCCTCATCCTATATACCTGATGAAATATAAAAGCCTGCCACATAACATGGCAGGCTTAATGATGGGATATAATAGGGCGTTTATTGCCTTATTCTTTGGTAATTTTTTTTGCCTTTGAACTAGCGCCACCATCAGTGGAAGTAATGCTGATTTTGCGGGGTTTCATGGCTTCGGGAACCTCACGCTGAAGATCAATATGGAGCAATCCATTTTTCATACTTGCGCCATTGATCTCAATGAAATCAGCAAGTTGGAAACGGCGTTCAAAGCTCCGGCCAGCAATACCGCGATAAAGATATGTGTTGGCTTTTTCTTTTTGTTCATCCTGCTTGCCGCGAATAATCAGCATCTGATCATGAACGGTAACATCAATATCTTCTTCGCCAAAACCGGCAACTGCCATAGTGATGCGATAGCTATCACTGCCATGTTTTTCAATATTGTAGGGTGGCCAGTTTGACTGACTGTCCAAATTGGTACCTGACATCAGATTATCGACCAGATTGGCCATGCGATCAAATCCGATAGCGGAACGGAATACAGGGGTTAAATCAAGTGCATTCATTTTGCATCCTCCTTAAAGCAATGCTTCTGCCCCATGCGAGAGCAGATGAGATTAATGTCGGGCATAAACCGAAATTAATGTCATGTGACCATTAGACGGTGTCATGCCGTTAACACCTTTATGGCTGTTAACACGATTTATATATGAATGCAAAATTGAGTTTACAAGACCGCTTTTTCAAAAAAGGGTGCGTAAATTATTTTGTGCCAAGACCGGCAAAACGCTTGTTAAAGCGGGCAACCTGACCACCAGAATCAACAATCCGGTGCTGGCCTGTCCATGCGGGATGCGACTTTGGATCGATGTCCAGACGAATAACATCACCTTCTTTGCCCATCGTTGAGCGTGTTTCATACTCAGTGCCATCTGTCATGATGACTTTGATTGTGTGATAATCTGGGTGTATGTCTTTTTTCATCGTAATCGTCCTTATATGCCCATTAATTTGCTTCATTGGACAGAATATAAAGCGGTTATATAGCCAAATCAGAGCAACCATGCAAGCCTAAAGTCATGATTTTCCTGCGACCAATTATCTTTTGCCTTTTTGGGTAAAACCGTTAAGACAGGTATTATGAATTCACCTAACGATAATAAAACAAGTCAACATTTGCCCAACAGCCAATCAGAGACTCAACAAGAGACTGAACAAATGCGTGCTGATAAGGAAAACCAAGAGGTTAATAATAGCATCGGTCATACTGGTGTTATTGCCTCTATGCGAGTGTTTTGGCCTTGGATCGTTCCGCATAAAAAGCAAATTATTCTAGCATTACTGTCTATTGTGCTGGTTGCGGTAGCATTATTATCGCTTGGCCGCGGCATCGCTTTGCTGGTTGATTCGGGCTTTGGTCAAGGCGAAGAAACATTACTGCATCGTGCTGTCATGATTTGTGTCGGCATAACGGTGCTTCTTGCCGTCGGCAGTTATATGCGAACTGTCCTCATCAATAAGGTTGCGGAGCGCGTCATTTCCGATATCCGAAAAGCCATGTATCGCCATATGATTGGTCTGTCGACGTCATGGTTTGAAAATCGCCGGCGTGGTGATCTAATCTCAACCTTTGCTACTGATACGACCATGATTCAGTCTATTTTGGCATCCAGTATGTCGATGGCGGCGCGTAATGTTTTGCTCTTGGTTGGTGGTCTTATTATGGTGATTTTGACCTCGCCAAAACTAACCCTTGTTATCTTAGGTGTTGTGCCGTTAGTCGTCGTGCCATTGGTTATTGTTGGCAGGATGTTGCGGCGGCAGTCAAGGATAGCCCAAGACAGAATTGCTGACTTATCAATTGAAATAGAAGAAAGCCTGTCTTCTATTGATGATATCCTCACCTTTGGTCGTGGCGATATCATGATTAAGCGATTTGAGGACGCCGCCGAACGAAGCTTTAATGCGTCGCGCAAACGCATTTTATTGCGCGGAATTATGAGCGGTATGGTGATCTTTCTGGTGTTTGCCGCTATTACCTTTATCCTCTGGCTTGGTGGCCTTGATTTGCTCCAGGGTGAGATTAGTGCAGGTGATCTTTCGGCTTTCGTTTTCTATTCGGCATTGGTCGCCACTTCGGTCGGTGCGCTGTCGGATATTGGCGGGGAGTGGCAACGGCTTGGCGGGGCGGCAGAACGCATTGCTGAATTGCTCAAGCAGAATGATTACCTGTCCGAGCCGGTATCACCTGTTGCTTTTCCACAAGATATTCCGGCAGATCAAATCAATGATTTTATCAGCTTTGAGCAAGTCGCATTTCATTATCCTAACCGCCCGCAACAATCGTCACTAGATGGCGTCAGCTTTACCGTCAAGCAAGGCGAGAACATCGCCATTGTTGGTGAGAGTGGTGCTGGTAAAAGCACTATGTTTAAGATGCTACTGCGTCTCTATGATCCGACGGCAGGCAAAATAACTATTGGCGGGGTCGCGCTCAATGATATGACAACGGATGACCTGCGCGGTCATATGGCTGTGGTTTCGCAAAACGCCTCATTATTTTCATCATCGGTTTATGATAATATCGCATTTGGTAAGCCTGATGCCTCGCCTGCCGCGATTGAACATGCCGCCCAAGAAGCCAACGCCGCGGATTTTATTGCTGACTTGCCGCAAGGCTATCACACACTTATCGGTGAAAAAGGCGTGCAATTATCGGGTGGCCAGCGTCAACGCCTTGCCATTGCTAGAGCCTTGCTTAGAGATGCGCCGATATTACTGCTTGATGAGGCGACTTCTGCCCTTGATTCGGCATCAGAACAAAAGGTTCAAGAAGCGTTAAAGCAATTAATGCAAAATCGCACAACCATTGTTATTGCACATCGATTATCAACCGTCATCAATGCTGATCGTATTCTGGTCATGGATAAAGGTCAGCTCGTTGCCTCAGGTGATCATGATGCGTTGCTAGCTACTTGCCCTATTTATCATAAACTGGCGTCCCTACAGTTCATGACGGGCAATTTATAACGGGCATTAATCACTAACCGATTTTACCCGTCCTTCCAGATAGGTCTGGCTCAGCTCATGTGATAACTCAATAGCGCCAGTAAACGCGGTGTCAGCACCTTGCGGCAGATTATTAACTCCGACAACACCAGATTGGTCGAGCGCAATATCCTCATTTTGTGTTGATAGTATCAAGGCAACTGTGCCCACGTTTAGAATCGTATCGGTATCACCATTACCAAAGTATTTTTCAATACTCCCTCTAAGCATAAACTGATTTTTATCATCACCAATATTGATGCTATGAATGGATAGATGTTGGGTAGAGTGATTAATACCAATAGCGACATCGCCGGAAAATTGCGCACCATCACAATGACTGCCAAGACAATTTAACTGCAACTGGCCCATGGTATTAAACTCATGGACGCTGGTCGATTTCATTGATACAGAATCTAATCTCGCATCACCCCTGACCATCATGCTAAGAGAATGCGACGCACCACCTATATCAGCATTAGCAACAAGGGTATCAATGCGCGTCGATAGCATTTGATCAAGCATCAGCGACAAATGATCCGATCTATTGTTTCCAACGAAAGGTGTTGGGTTACTATGATCTCGCATATCTAAGTAATGAGCATTACAACTAGAAAACAGGAACATGAGGCTACACCAGAAGAGTATTTTGCCAGTCATCACTATCCATAGGTATTATTATTTATTCTTAAGATGGATTTTGTGATTTTGTAACACGTCTTGTCAATTTAAATTCGATACGGCGGTTTTTTGATCTGGCTTCTGGCGTGTCAGCAGGGTCAATAGGCTGAAACTCACCATAGCCATTAGCTGCCAGTCGTTTAGGGTCAATGCCATTTTTGACCAGATAGCGCACAACCGATACGGCTCTGGCGGTTGATAGCTCCCAGTTATCGCTAAACTCATTGGTGAAAATAGGCAGGTTATCGGTATGCCCATCGACTTGCAGAACCCAGTCAATATCATCTGGAATTTGCTGCGTAAGTTGCATTAAGGCGCTGGCTAATTCATCCAATTGCTTCTCGCCTTGTTGGCCAATATCGGCTGAGCCTAGTTCAAACAAGACTTCTGACTGGAAGACAAATCTATCACCAACAATTGTAATATCTGTGCGGTCTTTTAGCACTTCACGCAAACGGCCAAAAAACTCTGACCGGAAACGGCTTAGCTCAACGACCTTGTTAGAAAGAGCTTCGTTTAATTGCTTTGTCAAATTGGCGGTGACTTGCTTGGCTTCACGGGCTTCTGCTGTTTTTTCATCCAACAAGGCTTGCAATTGCTCTAGGCGTTGCTGAAGCGCTAGCATGGCTGTGGTCATTTCTAGAATTTCATTGCGGCTAGCCGATAAATCGCGCTTGCTTTGGTCACGTTCGGCTAACAGCGTGGCAAGCCGGTCTTCCATATTGGCAAGCCGCGCTTCCATATCAGATATCTCAGTATTTGCTTTGGCTTCGGCTTCTTCTGCCGTTGCAACGCGGGTCGTCAGCCCATCAATATTGGTTTGCATCTGGGCTAGTTTTTCGAGCAGCAGATCACGTTCAGCAATGAGCCTGGCTGTCTCGGCTTCTAAGCTGTCGCGTGAAACTGTCAGCGTGTCTTTATCAGCCGCCAAAGCATCACGTTCAGCCAGCAGGCTAAGCTTTTCTTCTTCGAGGATAAGCAAGGCTTTTTCCATAGATGCTAGGCGATCCTCTAGGCTTAATGTGTTGGCATAGCTCTCATCTAGGGCAATTTGCAGCTGTTGCCGCCGCAACGAAAGGGCATCATTTTCCTCTCTTTCCATGTTCAAAAGTGAGGTTAATTCATTAATCTCAAGCCTCAATTCGGTCAGCGTTTCGTCCTGCCCTAACAGCCGCTGGGCGAGGTTTATTTGGATCAAGAAGAACACCATTAAGACAAAAATGATGACCATCAGCAAGGTCGCCAGACCATCAACAAAGCCTGGCCAGATCAGCCCCTGATCACGCAGTGATGAACGGCGTGCTAATGCCATTAATTTGCCTTTCTGGAAATAGCAGCAATAGCTCTTGATAGGGCACGCAGCTCTGTTGTCATGGCATCAATGACATCTTTGCGGTCATTGGCCATATTGCTTGCCAGCGTCGCCAATGATTGCTGGAGCGCGTCTAGCCCCTCTGCAACCAGCTGATTTTGATCTTGGTGCTGGCGCAAGGTGAGCAGAGTTTTATTGATCTCTTGGAGCGTTTGTAGCATTTGCCCACGCTCTTGCTCAGATTTGCTGATATGGCGAGTTAGTTCTAGCATGCGGTCGGCGGCTTCTTCGGATAGCCCCATCGAAATGGCGGGATCAAGCCCATCACCGCTGCGATCACTAAACCGCGCCATTGTCGACAGCCAGTCTTCAAGATCAGAATAAAAGCGGCTTGATGCTTGACCTAGCTGAAGATCAAGAAATCCAAGGATTAATGAGCCAGCAAGTCCAAATAATGAAGATGAAAATGCTGTTGCCATACCAGATAATGGCGCGTCTAGCCCTGATTTGAACTCTTTCATTAGTTGTGTGAAGTCGGCGGTTTGGGTATCAATCCCGGAGACAACAAATCCGACAGCCTGAATAGTTTCTAGCAATCCCCAAAACGTGCCGAGCAAACCAAGAAAGACCAGCAGGCCAATCATATAGCGCGAAATCTCGCGGCTTTCATCAAGACGGACCGCTACGCCATCCAAAATGGAACGCATATTCTGGGCAGACATATTGTTAGTCAGGCGGTTTTCATCGGAAAACATTACCGCAACCGTTGCTAACAGGTTCGGTTTAATACCTCGTATTTGTGACGATGCATGTTGCGGAGGCATGCCGCCCGAACGCATCATGCGCATCCACCGATATTCAGGTAATAAGCGAGTGGTTTGGCGAAAAATGAAAGCCACGCCAAGCAATAATGCCATTATGATAAGGCCGTTAATGACTGGATTGCCGAAAAAAGCCCAAGATAAAGGGGCATATAGTAATCCGATAATCCCAAGGATGACCAAAAGAAAGATCATCATGCGGATGATATATCGTGTTGGGTAATTCACTCTCACCTCCACTTATATTGCTATTACAGTATAACAGAATTATTTTGGCAATAATGTGAAGGAATAAGAATTATTTTTGTCGACTATTTTTCAACATTTTCAATAGCCCTGAATGCATGGAGCTATTACCTGCCACGATATTGCCAGATTCTAACGCTTTGCTTCGCGCCTGATGGTCGGATACCATACCGCCAGCTTCACGCACAATAATGACGCCCGCCGCAACATCCCATATATCCAAACCATGTTCCCAAAAGCCATCCACGCGACCTGCCGCAACCCATGCCAGATCAAGCGCCGCAGAACCCATCTGGCGCACACCAGATGATGATCCCATCACCGTTTTCAGCTCAGCAAGGTAATGATCATGCTGCTCATCAGAACCGCGCCCCATAAATGGAATACCTGTCGCAAATAGCGCTTCATCCAGTCGCTTGCGTCCCGCTACCCGCAACCGCCGATCATTAAGAAACGCGCCTTTGCCAGCTTCCGCAAAAAAGAACTCATTTCTAATAGGGTCAAAAATGGCGCCAGCAATCAATTTGCCGCCATTTTTTAAGGGCTTATCAATCGCTGCGATTGAAATTGAAAAATGCGGGATGCCGTGAATATAATTGGTGGTGCCATCAAGCGGATCAATAATCCAAGACGGGCCATCATTTTCTTCGGGGGCGACAACGCCGCCTTCTTCCATGATGAAGCCCCATCCGGGACGCGCCTTGGCTAGTTCTGCAACAATTATTTTTTCTGCATCAAGGTCAGCATTAGAGACAAAATCAGCAACACCCTTGCGTGATACCTGAAGGTTTTCAACTTCACCAAAATCACGGAGAAGCCCACGCGCCGCCCGCTCGGCAGCCTTCCAAATGACATTAATAAGCGCCGATTGCGCCATGATAATTTCCTTTCAGAGAACGTGTTACCGGATCAGTCTTTTGCCCGTTCCACATAGGTGCCGTCTTCTGGCTTGATGACAATTCGTGTTCCTGCCTCAATATGTGGGGGAACCATAACCTTAATACCGCCATCTACCATCGCTGGCTTATAACTTGATGACGCGGTTTGGCCTTTTACCACCGCATCTGCCTCAAGCACCTCTACTACCACGGTATCAGGCAGTTGGATAGATATAGGTTCATTTATGTGACTGTTGATTGTAACCGTCATGCCATCTTGAAGAAACTTAGCTTGTTCGCCTACCATTTGTGATGGCACGGCGACTTGCTCAAAGCTGGTTTGATCCATGAAAATGAGATTGTCACCTTCGTCATATAAATATGTTGCAGTGGATTCAGTCAGAATGACACGATCGACCGTTTCCGATGACCTGAAGCGTTCATTAAGTTTGGTGCCATCCCGAATATCGCGCAATTCGACTTGCGCAAAGGCACCGCCTTTTCCGGGTTTGACATGAGAGATTTTGACCGCCACCCAAAGCCGATTATTATGTTCGATGACATTGCCAGGGCGAATGGCATTACCGTTTAATTTCATGGGATTGTCCTTATGCTTTGCCTTTATAGATATCAATAATGTTGTTGAGCAACCCGAGCGCCTCATCACGGGGACGCTGGAAAGTATTGCGGCCAATGATAGAACCCGTTGCCCCGCCATCTCTTAACTGGCGAATCTCATTAAGCAATCCTTCTGTGTCTTTTGCCGCACCGCCGGAAAAAACAACCATACGGCGGCCATTGAAACAGCTATCGACAATGTGCCTGATGCGCTCTGCCAAGGTGCTTGAGGGAATATTATGCGCCTCATAAACCTGACGTGCCGCATCTTGTTCAAGATATGCGGTTGGCGGCTTTACCTTGATAATATGGGCGCCCAGCAACGCCGCCATATGCGCCGCATAGGTTGAGATATCAAATCCAGTCTCGCCATCTTTGCTCAATGCACCGCCGCGTGGATATGACCATAAGATAACGGCTAGACCAAGGGCTTTGGCTTCTGCTGCCATCTCTTGAAACTCTGTCATCATATCAAAAGCGGCATCTGATCCGGGATAGATTGTATAGCCAATGGCGCTACATCCTAGACGCAAGGCTTCGCTAACTGACCCTGTTATCGCTTGGGTTGGGGCGCTACTGCTTTGGGCCAAAGAATTCGAGGAGTTTACTTTCAGAATGGTGGGGATTTGTCCCGCAAAACTATCAGCACCAGCCTCCAGCATCCCAAGCGGCGCGGCATATGCAGAAAGCCCGGCGTCAATAGCCAATTGATAGTGGTAATGTGGATCATAGGCGGCAGGGTTAGGTGCAAAACTCCGTGCTGGGCCATGCTCAAAGCCTTGATCTACCGGCAGGATAACGAGCTTTCCTGTGCCACCAAGCTTACCCTGCATCAGAATTCGGGCAATATTGGCCTTGACCCCAGGGCTATCAGACTCATAGCAGTCAAGGATACGGCGAACATTTCTGGTAATTTTCATCGGGTTTTCTCCATTTTTCCTACTTTAGAATAGGGCTATGTAAATGGGTTATACATGCTCATAGATCAAAAAACACCCCATCCGTCAATTGGCAGGATAATATATTCGTATTCTTTTTACGCCAATATGCGATGAAGCATTGACGCAAGCTTGCGAATCTCTTTATTGTTATTTCAAGAGAAGTAAGGCAAGTAAATATCCGTAGATAAAACATATTTTTACTTTGGGTAGTCTGCCTTTTATGAAGGAATGGCGAAATATGAGTGGCAAACTCGAACATGCCCTAAAGCAATTATCTGATGCCCTTGCTAAACTAGAAGCCAGCATGGCAGAAGATAGCATGGCTCAGCGGCCTTCCACAAAAGACACTGCTGCAAGTGATGATTCGGTCAAACAGCATATCCGCGATATCGAAACCATGATGACCGAAGCGATTACCTTATTGGAACAAGCAACGGTGAAACAAGCACCAGCAGGAGACGCTTAAGTCATGGCTGAGGGTAGAGTCACCATCACGATTAATGGACATAATTATCCGCTAGCCTGCAATCCTGGTGAAGAAGAGCATATCAAGGCACTAGCGGCACAGTTGGACAAAACCGCCCAGCAAATCGCTGGCGGTAACAGCTCAATTAACGAATCAAGGCTGTTAGTTATGGTAGGGTTGATCTTTGCGGACCGCATCAATGAGCTGGAAAATAAAAATGCTGCTGGCCTTTCTCAAAACCCAGCCGCCACATTAGAAATTGGTGAGAAACAGATCGTCACCAGTATTGAAAGCATCACAAAGCGGATAGAACGGCTTGCATCAAAGATCAAGCCAGATTAAATCATTCACAGTAGCTGGAATATGCGTCAGGTAAATTGATCCCTGGGGCCATACCATCACTCTTGGGAGTTGCCTCTGTACAGGCTGCGGTCTGTTTATTGCGACGCCCACCTGCTTAGCAGGTCACAGAGGATAATGAGACCAACGGTATTCTGGCTACACTGAATTGTAAGGGTCTTGCATAGCAAGACATCTTTTGATCATTATGGTCTAAAACATATGCCTCAAGTCAGGATATCCAAATATGACAACAGTTGATCATGACAGTATCTTATTAGCTGAGAAAGCGGCATTAAGGAAAAGCCAGTCAACACATCGCAAAATGCTAAAAGATCATGATCCATTGGCGGCACAATCCTTGGCAGAACATGCCGCTTTGCTGATCTCATGGGCAACCGGTAAGGGGCTATTTAACCACACCGATAAGAGCATATTAATGGTTGCCGGATATTGGCCTATCCGCTCGGAATTAGACCCACGCCCATTAATGTCGGCATTGATCAATGCCGATGACAGAATTGCAACCTGCTTGCCAGCAACACCAAAACCAGAGACGCCGCTGCGCTTTCATCAATGGCGCCTGGGGGATACTATGATAGACGGGCTATATGGCACGTCAGAGCCAGCCTCTGATGCTCCGGTGGTTATCCCGCATCTTATTTTGGCGCCGCTTCTGGCTTATGATCAATCGTGCTATCGGCTTGGCTATGGCGGCGGCTTTTATGACCGCACGCTAGCAGATATTCGTCAGAAGTCTTCCCATATGGTAAAAACGGTGGGGATTGCCTATGCTGGCCAGCATGTCATATCTGTTCCTAGGGGTGAATATGATGCCGCGCTTGATGCAATCTTGACCGAAGAGGGATTAGTTGAGCCCAAAACCCCGAAAATATAAAGAAGCTTTAGGATAAAGAAAGGTTGATAAGGTGCGGATATTATTTTTAGGTGATGTGGTTGGCCGCATAGCCAGACAAACAGTGCTCGAAACCGTGGCGGATATCAGGACGGAATTACAAGCTGATTTTGTTGTCGTCAATGTTGAAAACTCAGCTGGTGGTTTTGGTGTAACCCCAGATATTGCTGATCAATTTTTAGCGGTTGGCGTCGATGTGATGACAACGGGCAATCATGTTTGGGATAAGCGGGAGATCTTTGCCTATATTGATAAAGAACCGCGGCTAATTCGGCCAATTAATATGCCAGAAGGCACCTCTGGCAAAGGCATGGTGACGGCGACTAATGCAGCAGGACTTAGGCTAACCGTGATCAATGCGATGACTAATCTATTTATGGCTCCTAATGAGCCAATGTTTCCTGCTATATCCGCCTATCTTGATACGATTGCGCTGACTAAAGATACAGATGCGATCATGATTGATGTTCATGGCGAGGCAACAAGTGAGAAAAATGCCACAGGTATTCTCTATGATGGCCGTGTATCTATGGTTGTTGGCACGCATACCCATGTTCCAACTGCTGATCACCGCATCCTGCCCAAAGGCACAGCATATATGACCGATGTCGGCATGTGCGGCGATTATACCTCCGTTATTGGCATGAACGCGGAGGCGGCTATTGGGCGTTTCATTGGTGTTGATAGCGGCAAGCTTAGTGTTGCTATGGGTGAGCCGTCTTTGAGTGGTATTATTGTTGATACAGATGACGCAACAGGTCTGGCTAAAGCGATCACCCCATTTCGTTGTGGCGGCACGCTAGCACCAACATCGCCGTAATCTCTACCCGCATAACAATTAGCATAATAAGCAGATGAAGAAACCGCAGATGGGGTGGCATAATCACCATATACCGTATATAGTATGAGGCTAACAATAGAACACTACATTAGCCAAATTAGGAATTGACGAAGCTCGACTTAACAACTCGACTTAATAACTCTACTTAAGAAAAAAATTGAAAGCACTAGAAGGAAGGAAGTAAGACGTTATGGCAGGCCATTCCAAATTCAAAAATATTATGCACCGCAAAGGAGCGCAGGATGCCAAGCGTGCCAAGAAATTCACACGCTTGATTAAAGAGTTGGCCGTTGCCGCAAAAAGTGGCACAGACCCCGAAGGCAATCCTCGGCTAAGAACAGCGTTACTGGCATGTCGCGGGGCAAATATGCCGAAAGATAATATTGACCGTGTTCTGAAAAAAGCTGAAGGCGGCGATGGTGAGCAATATGATGAAATACGCTATGAAGGCTATGGCCCAGGTGGCGTTGCCGTCATTGTTGAGGCCTTGACTGATAACCGCAACCGTACTGCCTCAGAAGTCCGCGCAACATTTGGCAAATTTGGCGGCAATCTTGGTGAAACGGGAAGCGTCAGTTTCATGTTTGATCGGGTCGGGCAAATCCTTTACCCGTTTGACGTGGCCGCAGAAGACGCCATGTTTGAAGCCGGATTAGAGGCTGGCGCAGATAATGTTGAATCTGATGAAAATGGTCATGAGATTACTACTACTGTCGAAGATTATAACAGCGTTCGTGAAGCATTAGAGGAAAAGTTTGGGGCGCCCGAAGAATCTGATCTGACGTGGAAGCCGCAAACCACAACCTCAATTAACGAAGATCAAGCTCAGACATTTATGAAACTGATGAATGCGCTTGATGATCTTGATGATGTACAGAACGTTGCCTCAAATGTTGATATTGCCGAAGAAATTATGGCAAAATTAAATGCGTGACCATCAGAGCGGCATTAACGCATTGATGAAACCATCATATGAGAAAGGCTGATCATGCGGATATGTGGCATTGATCCGGGGCTTAGATCAACAGGCTGGGGCATCGTCCGCTTTCAGGGTAGTCGCATGACCTGGATTGCTGATGGCATGATACAGCCGCCGCCCGATGCGCCAATGAGCGAACGTCTGGCCTATATTAAATCCCATTTGGTGGATGTCATTAAAACCTATGATCCTGATCGCGGGGCAATCGAAGAGATTTTTGTCGCTAAAAGCGCGGCCTCAGCGCTCAAGCTTGGCATGGCAAGAGGCGTTGCTATTGTGACGATGGCCGAAGCAGGGTTAAGTGTCGATGAAATATCGGCAAGGCGCGTTAAACAGAATATCACAGGCTCGGGCAGAGCAGATAAAACCCAAGTGTCTGATATGATATCTCGGCTCTTGAACATAACCCCGTCAGGTGTTGATGCGGCGGATGCGCTGGCGGTGGCTATATCGGCCTCACATGAAACGGCAATGACGTTTCCACAAACTGGACATGGCGGCAAAGCTGCCAACACTCAAGCGGATGGATTAAGCCGTGCCATATCCGCGGCATTAGCACGGCAAGGGGGGCGCTCATGATTGCGCTATTGCGTGGCCGGCTTATCGCTCTTGGTAATTCGGGCCTTGGTAATACAGATTGTGTTATTGACGTTAACGGCGTTGGCTATCAATGTCAGATGACACGGCGCTGTCTTGAACGCATCGGCCAGATCGGTAATGAAGTGACGGTTTATGTCGATACCAGCATCAAAGATGATAGCATCACGCTGACAGGATTTTCTGATCTGGATGTTAAAGCGGCGTGGAAATTGCTGCAAACCGTGCAAGGTGTAGGCATGAAAGCAGCATTATCTATTCTGTCGGCACTATCGCCTGATGATGTGATGCTGGCGATTGCGGCATCGGATAAAGCCATGATCTGCCGCGCCGATGGGGTCGGGCCAAAATTAGCCCAGCGCATCATTAATGAGCTTGCTGATAAAGTATCCGATTTGCCGCCATCTAGTGGGGGGGCGGGGCTTGCAGCTACTGGCAGTAACCCTGGTTCCAATGATCCGGTGCTTCTTGATGCGGTATCAGCGCTCGTTAATCTGGGCTATGGTCGTGCCGAAGCCCATCAGGTTACGGCTATCATAATCAGCAGTCTGGATAGTCCGAGCTTGGAGGTTGTCTTGCCCGAAGCCCTAAAGCGTCTAGCAGAAGGGGTTCGGCGGTGACAGCAGAAGACACAAATCGGCTGATCAGTAAAGAGGCGCAACAAGGCGATGATACGCTTCGGCCCTCCTCATTGCGTGATTTTATTGGCCAGCCTTCTGGCCTTGGCAATTTGGAAACTTTTATTCAAGCGGCAGGTATGCGAGGTGAGGCAATGGATCATGCCTTGCTTCACGGCCCGCCAGGGCTTGGCAAAACGACCTTGGCGCAAATTATTTCACATGAGCTGAAAGTTGGGTTCAGGGCAACCTCCGGGCCAGTAATCTCGCGGGCAGGTGATTTGGCGGCATTGCTGACCAATTTACAGCCGCGTGATGTGTTGTTTATTGATGAGATTCACCGACTGAATCCTGCTGTTGAAGAAGTGCTTTATCCAGCGATGGAAGATTTTCAGCTAGATTTGATCATCGGCGAAGGGCCGTCGGCACGCTCTGTGCGCATTGATTTACCGCCATTTACGCTGGTCGGGGCAACCACACGATCAGGGCTTTTGACAACGCCACTGCGTGATCGCTTTGGTATTCAGATGCGGATGGAGTTTTATTCAGAGCAAGATTTGCAAACAATTTTGATGCGGCTTGCTGGCAAATTAAATATGCCGCTGGCTGTTGATGGCGCGCTTGAAATTGCCCGGCGGTCACGTGGAACACCGCGTATCGCAGGCCGTTTGCTCAGGCGAGTTCGTGATATTGCGATGATTAAAGAGGTTGAGCTGGTTGATCAGAGCATAGCTGATCAGGCGCTATTATCGCTGGATGTTGATGCATCAGGTCTTGATGCTATGGATAGGCGCTATTTGAACGGCATGGCGGAACATTATGGTGGTGGCCCTGTTGGTGTGGAAACGCTGGCCGCTATCCTGGCTGAACAGCGTGATGTCTTAGAAGAGGTGATAGAGCCTTATTTGATGCAAACGGGATTGATCATGCGAACACCGCGCGGCCGTTGCCTGTCGCATGCTGGATGGAACTATATCGGGCTGACGCCACCGAAAGGGGCGCAGCTAGATTTAATTGATACCATGATTACGGCTGCCGATGATGACTAATATGGAGAGCGTTTCGCTAGATGGCTGGTTTGATCAAGGCAGCCATATTTATCCACTGAAAGTGCAATATGAAGACACTGATGCGGGCGGCGTTGTCTATCATGCTAATTATCTGGCCTATGCCGAACGCGCGCGCAGTGCCGCTTTTGCGCTTTTAAACATTGATCAGCGATCACGCCTTGCCAATGGCTACGCCTTTGTTGTTGCCAGCGTTAATATTCAATATCATAAACCAGCGCAGCTAGGTGATTTGATTAAGGTTGTTTCAAGCACATCAAAGATGACTGGCGTGCAGATTATTCTGAAGCAAAATATCATGTCAAATTTAGGCACTAATTTAGCGACATGTGAGGTAAAAGTGGTATATGCAAAATTACCAAAATCTAATTTACCAAAGGAAAATGCCCCAAAAGAAAATCAAAACAGCGCAACATGGCTAGGGCGGCCTGTCCGTCTTGACGATGAAGTTAAAAATAAAATCCTTGCCACCATGCCGCCACAAAATCATGGCATAACCCAATAGTTGGAGCATAGCTCCCATTTCGTAATAGAGGAAGATAATGGCTACTGAAACCACTAACCTTGTTTTATCGGATCAGGAATTATCCATCTGGGGTCTGTTTTTACAGGCTGATATTATTGTCAAACTGGTCATTTTATTGCTGATCGTAGCGTCGCTATGGAGCTGGTCGATTATCATTGATAAAGTCAGGGCATTGCGCCAACAAAATGCCCTAGCGGATGAGTTTGAGGACCTGTTCTGGTCAGGGGAACATATTGATCGCATTTATGATCGGCTAGGTGGCCAGCCTGACGGTGTTATGGCACGGGTCTTTGTTGCGGCTATGCGGGAATGGCGGCGGGCTAGCGGTAAGGCTATCCGTCCACCGGGGCAAATCGTTTCATCAAGTAACCGCATTGACCGAAATATGGAAGTCACTATATCACGCGAAATGGAAGGCATGGAAAAGGGCATGACGTTTCTAGCCTCTGTTGGTTCTGTTGCCCCATTTGTCGGATTGTTTGGAACTGTATGGGGGATTATGAACTCATTCCAAGCTATTGCTATATCAAAGAATACCAGCCTTGCGGTTGTTGCCCCGGGCATCGCGGAGGCACTGTTTGCGACAGCCCTTGGTCTTGTCGCAGCTATACCAGCGGTCGTCGCATATAACCGTTTCAACGCTCATATAGATGCTTTGGGCTCACGTGTGGACAGATTTTCGAATGAGTTTTCGACCATGTTAAGCCGACAGCTTGAAGAAGGATAAGCGTTATGGGCATGCAGATAAGTGGCCGCAAAGGGATGCGAGGCTCACGTCGCAGAAAACCGCCGATGAATGAGATTAATGTCACGCCATTTGTTGATGTGATGTTGGTGTTGTTAATTGTCTTTATGGTAACCGCACCATTACTGACAGTCGGTATTCCGGTTGAATTGCCAGAAACCAAAGCCAGCGATACGCTTAGTGATGATCAAGCCCCTCTGGTGATCACGGTGCAGGAAGACGGCACGGTGAGTCTCCAGAAAAAGCCGATGGATGCCGATATATTGGTGGCAAGACTGAAAGCTATCATTATTGAAAACCCAGCGGTAGAGGTCTATGTCCGTGGCGACCGTGATGTCTCATACGGGATGGTGATAGGTGTTATGGATATGATTAAATCTTCTGGCATATCGCAAGTTAAGCTGGTGACGAAATTAGCGGATGAGTCCTGATAACAATGCGTGACGCTGTCCATTTTCGCTCATCATTTTTCTATTCGGCGTTGCTCCATGTTTCGGTGACGGCTATATTTGTCGGCACTTTGCCTTGGTTCTCGAAGCCGCCATTAGAACAGATACCAACCTTGACAGCGGAAATTGTTGATATCGTGCCGGTGACTAATCTTGATGAGGGTCTGCCCGGACAAACCAAAGATAACTCTGCAAAGGATGAGGTTAATCAGCAGGTCAGTGATGATACCCCACCACCTGCAGCGGCTGCTCCAGCCCCGCCACCGCCGCCAGCACCACCGCCACCGCCACCTAAGCCAGAAGCTGAGCAGCCTAAAAAACCGGAGCTTGTAGAAGTGCCTCTGCCCCAAGATCAACCGAAAGATGATGCTGTGGCGCTCAATGTTACCCCTCAAGATGAGGATGTGCCGCCGCCAAAGCCGAAAGCCGAGCCGCAAGAATCCAATTCGGTACCAGCGCCCGTGCCGCCTCCAAAAGCAAAACCAAAGGAAACCAAAGTGGTCGAGGCACCGCCCAAAAACCAGCCGAAGGTTAATACCGATGATATTGCTTCCTATCTGAAAAATGATCAAAACAAGTCATCGTCACAGAATGAGGTAGGGCTGCAGCTGCAGAATCTTTTGGTTGATGCTCAGCGTCAGCAAAAGCCCGAAGATCAGGATGAAAAGAATAAAAAGCAAGATGAGCCAGAAGATACCATAACTAATCAGCAGTTAGCTGATTTACTCAATGACACCTTGCGTGATAATGCAGGCCAAGCGCTCAATACCAATAATCAGAGTGATGGGCCGTTAGGGGCGGATATTGTGACTTTGTTGAAAGCCGCTATTCAGCCCTGCTGGAATCCACCTTCTGCTATTGAAGGCGCGAATGCTCTTATTGTTGACATAATTGTCGATTTTAATGAGGACGGTGAGGTGATAAGGGTCAAGTTTGCTGATACTATTCGCTACACCGCAGATGAGAAGTTTAGGCTGGCAGCAAATGCGGCAGAACGGGCGTTCAAAGAATGTAGCCCATTTATCCCACCGCTTCCACCTGAGCAGTTTGAGAGATGGAAGACATTGCCATTTCGATTCGATCCAAGTGGGTTTTTGACATAATGAAAAACGAAGATATAAAGGGATTAGAGATGTTTTTAGTGTCGTGTGTTAAACCTGTGTCCATGTTCGCCAGAACTCTGGGCATGCTAATGGCTGTTTTGGCGTTATCGATATCATCTGTATTTGCTCAGGCAGACACCGAGGTCATTACGATAACCGAGGGCAATGTTGAGCCTACCCCCATTGCGATTACTGATTTTATTGGCCCTAATGGAGAGGCCACCGACATTGGCCGTGAGATTGCATCAATTATATCAAATGACCTGGAGGGGTCAGGATTGTTTCGGCCATTATCACAAGCAGCATTTTTTGATCCGCCAAGTGATGTCACCGAAAGACCTGATTTTGCCGATTGGCGGCCTATTGGTGCTAGCGCCCTGCTCATTGGCAGAGCGTTTTACAACGAAGCCAATATTATTGAGGTGGAGTTCTATCTCTGGGATGTTTTACGGTCTGAGCTGATAGCCGCAGGATCTGGCAGTGTATCAGAAAAAGGTAAGCGCCGAATCTCGCATCAAATCGCTGATGTTGTTTATAAAAAATGGACAGGTGATGATGGCTATTTCGATACCCGAATCGTCTATGTTGCGGAAAGTGGGCCTGCGGCAAAGCGCATTAAGCGGCTCGCCATTATGGATCAAGATGGTCATAACCATATTTTCTTAACCGATGGCTCATCGCTGGTGCTGACACCGCGGTTTTCTCAAACAGTGCAAGAAATTGCTTATCTGAATTATTTCAATGATGAGCCTAATGTCTATTTGTTGGATATCCAATCGGCTAACTCAGAATTGCTAGGGTCGTTTCCGGGGATGAGCTTTGCGCCACGCTTTTCCTATTCTGGCAAAACCCTTATTATGAGTCTTGCGCGTAGTGGGGTAACCAATATCTTTGCGATGGATTTATCGACGCGGCAGATCACCCAGCTAACGAATACGCCATTTATTGATACATCCCCATCATATTCGCCAAATGATGGCCAGATTGTCTTTAATTCTGACCGTTCGGGTAGCCAACAGCTTTATATTATGAACAGTGATGGCAGTGATGTTCGCCGTATTAGTCGCGGCAAAGGCCGCTATGCAACACCGGTTTGGTCGCCGCGCGGTGATATTATCGCCTTCACTAAAATATATAGAGGGCAATTTTATATCGGTATTATGAATGTCGATGGAACAGGTGAGCGCCTGCTTGCCAAAGGTTTTCTGGTTGAGGCGCCCACCTGGGCACCAAATGGCCGTGTGCTGATGTATTTTAAGCAAAACCCAACAAATTCTGATGGGTCAGGTGGTGAAAGCTATCTATACCGCATTGATATCACTGGTTTTAATGAGCGCCGGATTATCACACCAGAAGGCGCATCAGACCCGGCCTGGTCACCATTTTTGCCTTAACAATGAATGATTATGAGAGTTATAAACACCTTGACGGAAAAAGTTTTTGATTAATATCTTCTCTTTATGTTTTTTTTAGGGTATTCTATTGAATATGTTTGAGTTTTAGGGTATGTAATCAACCTATCAAATATAACCGTATTAAACGGTTTACATCAGGAGATATTTTATGTTCCTTCGATTAACATCATTGCTAGCAGCTTTATTTCTACTCGCTGCTTGCGAAACTGCGCCAAATGCTACTGGCGATGCTGCAGGAACGGCTGCTTCGGGGTCTTCAACATCGGGGTCTTCAACATCTGGATCATCGACCGCATCTTCAGGTTCTGACGCTTCAGATACCTCAACTTCATCAGCTGAAATGACCATAAGTGAAGAATTGATCAGTATTGGTGATCGTGTTCATTTCGACTTTGATAGTTATGAGCTATCATCAGACGCTAAATCAGTACTTAGCAAACAAGCCACTTTCCTCTCATCTAACCCTTCGGTTCGTATAACGATCGAAGGCCACTGTGATGAGCGTGGAACACGAGAATATAACCTCGCCCTTGGTGAGAGTCGTGCCGCCGCTACGAGAGATTATTTAGTTGCACAGGGTGTAAATCCTGCACGCATTAAAATCATTTCTTATGGAAAAGAGCGTCCTGCTGTTATCGGCTCTAATGAGCAAGCATGGAAATACAATCGTCGTGCGGTTAGTATTATTAACTAATTTTTCTAAAGATAATCTAAAAAACCCGATGATCTAGTCGGGTTTTTTTTTGCCTTAATTTGGTCTAAATAGTTCAATAAAATCTAATACACAACCTGATCTAGCGTGAGATTTCAATGATCATGATGAAGCAACCTATTTACTTTAACCCTTTTGTCATAGCCAGTGTGAACAGATTAAGTTACATCACCCAGTCTATAAGACCTCTCATCAAGCATCTGGGTGTATATGTCGTCACGATACTAATGCTAGTGGCATTGCAATCACCCGCCGCTAATGCCCAGGTTGATCAATCCACGCTTGGTGATATGCAGTTGCGTATTATTGCCATCGAGAACACATTGCGAGATCTTAACTCTAGGGTCGAAAATGATTTATTTGCATTACGCCAAAATATAGAAGCAGGCAGTGATGCAGAAGACGTGTTGCGGCGTGTCGATGAAAAGCTAAACAACATAAATAATTTGTCTAATGAGCTTATTTCGCTAAATAATAAAATTCAAAAAACTCTTCAGCTTGCCGCTGATAATGAATTTCGAATTCTTCAGCTTGAAGCCAAGATTCAAAGCCTGTTAAGACTGTCGGCAGGCCTTGATAGCGCGACCATACCCCAAGATGAATCGTCAGCCTTATCAAATAGTGCCAATGCCTCTGCAGCAGAACTATCCGGCTCCCCATCCACACCAACTGATACTGGCGATAGAGCCAGTGCGGAGGCGTCATCTACTGCCTTAGGTGACAGTGATAATAAGGAATGGGTGTTGCCGAAATCACAACTCGAAAATGGTGCCGATAGTCAAACGACTGGCGCCGCTAACCCACCTGCGACAACGCTTGAGGTGACTTCACCTGAGCCAAAACTGCCATCGCTGTTGCCTGCTGGCACAGAGATTGAGCAATACGAGTTTGCCAAGAACCTGATGCACCAAAATCAGTTAGGTGAGGCAGAAGCAGCATTGATTGAGTTTGATGCGCGTTACCCAGAAAGTGATCTATCGGCAGATGTGAATTTCTGGATTGGGCGCGTTCAGTTTGTCCAAGGCGAGCATCAGCGATCTTTGCAAACGATGCTAGACTTTATCCAGACATGGCCAGAT
>JADHOM010000022.1 GCA_016778985.1 Alphaproteobacteria bacterium
AATCTTTCATATTATTCATCATTTTCTCCATATTTCTTTTAGAAACAAATCAAAAATCTTAGCCTTTCAGAGCAGATAGTTTATCTACCCTGCCAGAGTGTCGCCCTGCCTCAAACTCTGTGTTCAAAAAAACATCTATAATGACTAATACTGGGATAACTAATACTGGGATAACTAATACTGGGATAACTAATACTGGGATAACTAATACTGGGATAACTAATACTGGGATAACTAATACTGGGACGACCAAGGCTGGTTTATCGAGGCTAACTCCCCATCCAGCAGCACTAATTGATTATGACAGGTGATTGTTATTCACCTGTTTGATGTAAACTGATACTGATATGCTCTGGAAATGATAAACATTACCTTATTAAAATCGTCAAGTAAAGACCTCCCCCAGACTGGTCAAACCCGACCCTCAACACCTCGGTTTCGCATTCATCTATTAGGGGCGTCCTTCGACTGCGTCCTAGCCTTTGATAATATTATGATTTTATAATAAAAGCGCATTTTTATGTCAAAAAATGCAGTATTATCTAGGCAATAGGGGATAAGATGATGTAGAGAATTAGCTACACACATCATTACAATTTTGAAATCTGACATATGACAATACTCCTCGATGACGATCATAACCAGCATGGTAAAGCCGTCTTTTTTATGGTTATTGCGATGCTGTTATTACCTGGGCTTGATGCCTTTGCTAAATTGCTTAGCAAAGACATGTCAGCAGGTCAGATTGTCTTTTATCGGTTTATTTTTCAGGCCAGTTTTATGCTGCCTATCGTTCTCTATCGGAAAGAGCTGCTGATATCGTTACGCATCAAGCCACTAATACAGTTCATGCGCGGGGTTTTAGTCGCCTTAGCCACATTATTTTTCTTTTCAGCCCTAAAATATATGCCGATGGCAGAAAGCATTTCTATTTTCTTTGTTGAGCCCATGATTTTAACGATATTATCGTCTCTGCTATTGGGTGAAACAATCAGGTATCGCCGCATCATTGCCATTATCATTGGGTTTATCGGGGCCACTATTATCATTAGCCCTAGTTATGAGATGTTTGGCTGGTCAGCGATCTGGCCACTTTGTGCTGCGGTTTGTTTTGCTCTATATGTAGTTCTAACGCGCCAGATTAGCGGTCTAGTTGGCGTCTATCCTATGCAATTTACCGCCGGCCTGATGGCCTCTCTCGTCATGGCAATAGCCTTATCGGCAGGCTATCAATTTGACATTGACGTTTTAATACCATCTTTGCCAAGTCTTGATACCCTATGGATGATTGTTGGGCTTGGGATTTTTGCTACTATCGGCCATATCTTCCTAGTTAATGCTGTTCGTCATGCCAATGCTAGCTTGCTGGCGCCATTTCAATATCTCGAAATTGTTGCCGCCACTATCTTAGGGTATTTCATCTTTTCTGATCTACCTGATCAGCAAACGCTGATTGGCGTCGTCATTATTATTGGGTCAGGAATGTATCTCATACATCGTGAGCGCGTCTTAAGTCAGCGTGAGCAAAATGAGCCGCAAGAAATGTCATCACCCCATTAGCCCTTACAGGAAGACTATCATTACGATTTTGCTGATTCTTTCATGAGCAAGGCTTTATTTTGACAAAATACTACCTACATAAAAATTAGGCATAATTATCAGGTATCAATATCAGGTTAACCACGCAAGAGACTATGCCTAACTATAAGCGGCATATAAAAGGAGAGACCCATGATCAAAGGGCTACACCACAAAGCTTATCGGTGCAAAAACAGCGAAGAAACTAGACAGTTTTATGAAGACTTTCTTGGGCTATCGCTGGCCGGCGCATTAGAGATTGAAGAAACGAAAACCGGACGCAATACAAAAGTTCTGCATAGTTTCTACCGCATGGATGATGGCTCATTCATCGCATTTTTTGAAGCCCCAGATCGGCCATTTACGTTCACAGATCACCATGATTACGATCTTCATCTGGCTTTAGAGGTTACCCCTGACGATTTGTTGCATATGTTCGAAAAAGGCAAACAAGCAGGCATAGAAACCCGCGGTATTTCCGATCATGGCTTTATTGATTCGATTTATTTCAGAGACCCAAACGGATACGTAGTCGAATTGACCGCCAAAAAGCCAGATCATGATGACCATCTTCATCCACATAACAGCAAAGCCAAAGACATACTTGCAAACTGGACTGCTCAAAATCATTAAACTGCCAAAAATTCGATGCTAATGATCAGTCAAACATCCTTTAATTAGTAAATGCATTAAAAAAAGTATGATTTTTTGTTGATTTACGTTATGTTAATTTTTTGATTATTATTAACTATACAACATTTATTTTTATAGCAGTAGAATTAGGGCTCTGAAATGATCAGCAAAATGCGTTTCATCATCACTACTGTATCTTGCATGATGGCCACATCAGTATTTGCTGGCGGCCTCCCAGGTGCAGATGAAAACAACTCTACAGAAGATACTAGCAGCGCTATAAGCTCCACTGATGCTTCAACAGATAGCAACTCACCTCTAAATACAAAATCTTCATCCGGCAATTCATCGCCTGAAACCAGTGCAACATCACAAGCCTCAGGCGCAAGCAATGATGATAATAACAGTGATGATGAGGGCTTTGACGCCATTGAGGATGATCCCCTGATCGTTGATGCCACCGCCATTATGGATGATGACGGCATGGGAGAAGTATCAGTTCAGTGGCAAATGCTGTCCAAAGACGGCGGCTGGATGAATTTGACCGGTGCCACTCAACAATCTTTCACCCCTCGGCAAATCCATGTTGGCCATCGTTTGCGCGTTGTCATCACATATGTTGATGGGCAGGGTAATCTAGAAACCTTGATCAGCCCTCGTTCTAGCGAAGTGAAAAATGTCAATGACAAGCCAACTGGCGCCCCTATTCTGCTTGGTAACCCGTTTGAAGAAGACGCGCTAGTTGTCGATACTAGTACCATTTCAGACGAAGATGGTATTGGCTCATATGAAGTCATCTGGCAAAGATCATCAACAAAAACAAACTGGCAAACATTTCCAAATGCAACCAGCGAAGTGTTGCGGTTAACGCAGTCACATGTTGGATTTTCCTACCGCTCGGTTATCACCTATATGGATAATCAAGGCACTCGTGAGATTTTGATTTCCAATCCATCTGAAACCGTTGCCAATGTTGACGACCCTGTTGAAGGTGAAGTCATTATTGTCGGTAAAGCGCTTGAAGGATCAGCATTATCTGTGACTACATCTGGCGTTTCTGATGAAGACGGAATTGCCAGCCTTTCCATTAGCTGGGAAGCATCAAAAGATGGCCGCACATGGCGGGCGATTGATGGCTCCAATTTCAACCAAATTGCACTTAATCAATCGCATGTTGGGCTTCAAATTCGGGCGAAGGCCAGTGTAGTTGATACCTTTGGCGTTGAGACACTGATTTATAGTCAGCCAAGCAACACAGTCAAAAACGTAAATAATAAGCCAAGTGGCTCAATTAACGTTCGCCGCGTTGGCAGCTAATCTAGTTCAATCATATTTTAATTAAAACAGCCGATTCTGGCTGTTTTTTTCGTCTTTTCATATTTTTTTGCGAATCGACTCAAATTTGCATTGACACCGATTCGCATTTCATGTGTAATTTTTCAGTATGTTGTATCCAGAGCAAATCACTTCACTATATCTGGTAGGCATCAAAATTGGTGCTAAAGCAAATATGTTACACTATTTTCACGATAATTTCACTTCATGCCCTGAATATACGGCGTCGGAGCATAATGAAATATTCTTACGCATCAGAGGAGAATATCAATGAGCCATATCATTGAACCCCTTCGGGAAGACGGTAAAGTCATTCCTTTTCGCCATCCTAACGATGATGTCCATCATACCAAAACAAGCACGATTGCTGCCCTTGTCGCCGTTACAATCATACATGATAATTGCATTTCTGCCGAAGATAAATTACTGGAAATTATTGAAAAAAGTGGGGAAGCAGAAGTGTTAAACAACGAAGATGCGTTTTCTGAACTGGGGTTATGTCATACAGATGAGCCTGTCGACCAATTAACTCCTGTCAATGATAATTCTCATCCGGTGCACCTCATCTAGCCTCATTATATGCACCTGATATTAACCGGCCTGCCTGTCAGGCCGGTTTTTTGACCTCATTTCTGTTTGTTATTTCTGTTTATCATCTCTGTTTACGGTGCTGAGATTTGCGTTATTTATCTCGCTTGTGCTAATTTATGATTAAGTTTGTTGGGATTGCTGTGGGGTAAGGAAAAAAGATATGGATTTATTTCACATTGATTTATCTCACTCTCTTGGCCTTTTTATCATCATGGTCATGCTGGTCTTGACGAATATCTTTATGGTTATCGTTTATTTTCGGAATATCAGAGAAACCCAGACATTACATCAGCAAATCATTGCCACCAGCAAAGGGCTGGAAGCGGTAATTGATGTGCGAACGAAAAAGCTACGGCAAGCGAACACAGCCATATCTGTATCTATTGATTATGCTGCTCTGCTTCAGCGCAATCTGCTGCCACCTCAGCATCTGCTCGAAGAGCAAATCGGTGAAGTCGCAGTTATTTGGCAACCAAAAGATGTCGTCAGTGGTGATTTCTACTGGTCTGGACAGATTGGCACAAAACAGGTCTTAGTTGCTATGGATTGCACAGGTCATGGTGTTCCTGGGGCGTTTATGACCATGATTGCTCATTCCGCGCTTGAACAAATCCAATCACACCAAGATGCCCTCGTCGATATGGGAAAGCCAGAACTAAACGCAACCAGTATATTACATTTGCTTCATGACTGGGTTTATCGGCTACTTCATCAAAACAAATTAAACCATAGATTAAATGGCATTGATGCAGGGGTAATTGTTATGGCTGATGATCGCCAAGAGTTAGACTTTGCTGGCGCGCATATGGATATATTTACTATCTCTCCTGATGGGTTAGCGCATCGCCATAAGGGCGATAAAATCTCATTAGGCTATGGCAACACAGTGTTTCCATCTGTACAAAATATCAAATTTGATATTGATCCAGGGCAAATTTTTGCCTTAACAACCGATGGCTTACTATCGCAGCCAGGGTCCGAGAAAGCGATAGGGTTTGGGTATCAGCGTTTTGTGAATACATTAAAACAAGCAAAAGCAACTTCTCCTGCCAGCATAGCCAAATATATCATGCAACAATTGCGGGAATGGCAAGGTAAGGAAACCCGCCGAGATGATGTTTTGCTAATCTTAATTCAACCCAGACCATAGCCATAACCGCCTCATGATAGCTAATGCGACCTAATCATATGCTGGCTTAGGCATCATCCCTTTCGTTAATCCTAATATGAAATTGCAATCTATTGACCTCTTCGGCAATATCCTCAGCAAACTCCTGCATAATATCATCATCCGAAATACAGAACCAATCCACATGGATTTCATGCCCTTTATTGGCTTGCGCCTCAAGCCTATTTAGCATTTCCAAAAGCTGACGGGCTGAACTGGAATTGAAGTAACTTAAATTAATGGTGCAGCGCAACCTGCATCCCGGTTGACTAAAATAGTGATCCAACGATTCAAATACGGGATCATAAAAGCGGTAAATTTCTTCGGGATAAGACTCCCCTTCAATTAAAAGGGTTTGGGTATCAGGATTTAGCTCAATACGCGGTGTTCTTAATGTTGCTTCACGAATAAAAACATCTGTCATAATAATACTCACTAATATGATATTACTCTGATTGTAAAAAACATTGCTCCATTTTCAGCTGGATCAAACAGGTATTGTGGTGGTGATGAGGATCGCCGCATGATTTGTATCAAACCAAGATTAGCCCCCTTACTTGAGGTAGCTAAGGGTTGACGAATCGTTTTCATGAATAATTGGCGCAATTCATCTGATGTTAAGGCTGACAACATATCGAGCCGCTGACGTAACAACTCCGCCTGCTGGTGGGTAACATAATTGCCGCTGACAATACTAATTGCATCATTTTCATGGCTAATGGCTAGCATCCCATAACTAGGATCATTGCCATTAGGGGCTGTCAGGTGAACCACTTCACTACCATACCTTATCATATTCTGCATTATTTCCACATAAAGCGAAAATGCACGAAGTTGTTGCTTGGGGGGGAGTGGTATGCCGCACATATATTGGCGTAATTTCTGACCAAACTGATCCAGGGTTTCTTCAGATAAAATGCCATTATAACTCAGAAAGCAATTCTGAGCTGTCGCCATAATATTCTTCGCTTTAACGTATTCTAAACCCGCTACCTGCTTCATATCTTATACCTCAAGACTACATTGTGTGAGGATAGATATTATTTAAATTCTGCCTTGAAAAAATCATTATGGCAAGTCTTTTGGATAAATTAAGCGCCACAGCAGTAGCAATCAATCGTACATACTGGCTAGATATGATCTATTCGTGTAACAAAACCGTAGCATTAAACCGCCTTGTCACCATATGCGAAAACAAGGTATAAAAGACTAGTATTGATTGAGTGATTTATTTTTATGCGGCTGACCGATAACCCACAAACTGTTCCTATTTTTTCTTTTGCCAATGGTGAGCTAGGACCAATAGCTAGTCGAATTATTCGCGGCCTTGAGCGTTTTACAGGTCAACCGCGTATAAAGAAAATTTATCTCGATTATATCAATGATGATCGACCTGATAGTCTGTTTTGGCAAGATGCTGTTGATCGGCTCAATATTTCTGTCAACCTAAAGTATGATGATGCCGCATATATTCCGGCAAGTGGCCAGCTGCTTGTTATTGCCAATCATCCTTTTGGTGTTGTTGATGGACTAGTGCTGTGCTCTGAATTATCCAAAATTAGGTCAGATTATAAGATCATCACACATGAAGTATTGCGCCAAGCTCCTGCTGTTATGCATCAGATTCTACCAATCAATTTTTCTGAAACAGCGGAAGCCCTAGCCACCAATATGCAAACCCGCCATGATGCCATGAAACAGTTGCAGCATAATGGTGCGCTTATTCTATTTCCATCTGGTGCTATCTCATTAGCGCCCCGAATTATTGGCACTGCACGCGATGCGCAATGGAAAACATTTGTTGCGAAACTAGCGCAGATTGAGGACACGACCATTCTGCCTGTATTCTTTGACGGTCAAAATAGCATTAGCTATATGATGGCGCGGCGGCTCAGCCAAACGCTTGGTTATTCGTTGATGTTTAGAGAGATTTGCCGGCTCATGGGGCAACAGATCAATGTCACGATTAGAAAGCCAATCTCTAACAACGTCCTCAGGCAATTTAATAACCGCACTAAGATGACAGAATATTTAAGGAATTTAACTTATGGGCAGGATAGTAGCACTTAAGACGCGATAATTAACCCCAATCTAGCCATGTGTTATCTTCAGTTATTGCCGCCGCTAAATAGACCCAAGATGCGCTCGGTAACATAATAAAATATCCCGCCCCGGCTGCTGATGAAATATAAACAGACGTTATCTTTTTACCCGTTGTCTGATCAATACGGTTTGATGTTCCGATGGTTTTTCCCGCTTCCATCATGAGCCCATTTAATGGCCATTCCAGCCCTGTTGATGCCTTGAACTGATGCTGAGCAAGTGGCCATATAGAGAGCCGTTCACCAGCTGGTAAATCGCCTGTGAAATCAGCCGGACAATATATCAGCGCATCATGACGGCCGATTAAAATAACCGGAACATGGCTCCGTGCGATTGCATGCAAAGCGGCCAGCGAATGATCAAAACGCCGACCAAGAAAGCCAAACCCTAAACATAATGGCGCCGACAGACAGGATAGCGTTTTTTCAAGGTCAGTGCTGTTTTGCTCAGCGATATGGATGAGCCGTTCAGGTGGAAATTGGGATTGATCGGTAATTGAGTCAAAATCACCAATGATATGGTCAGGCATAACGCCCATATCTGCCGCAGCATTAGCACCACTATCGGCCGCAATAAGCGGAAAATGATGGAGGAGAGCCGATATTTGAGTTTCATCAACATGACTGCCGCCAAGGGCTATGACAGGCTTATCATAAGGTAATATTCTGGATCGGTTGCTGTTTTTATCTGTCATCATATCCTGCCTTTATTACCCGATCATGACGTCAATACCTGCCCTATTATAGGCAGGTACTCATGATGACAACAATAGCAGATATGCCTTAAAGCCAGAACCTGACTTCTCGGATTCTGGCGTGTGGAATTCTGGTGTGGGAAAATAATAACGAAGACGGGTTGGTGGAGCTAAGCGGGATCGAACCGCTGACCTCTACAATGCCATTGTAGCGCTCTCCCAGCTGAGCTATAGCCCCATACCCATTGTGCTTATACCTACAATCAGAGTGTTGGTATTGGCAAGTAGTTTTTCACTTTTCTTCGTCATCTTCAGAATCAAGGAAGTCTTCGGCGATTGACGGCTCAGCATCAAGATTTTCGTCTTCATCATCAGATTTAGCCAATTTAATCAGCCCATCATCATCGTCATCATCAATGCTATCATCATCAATGTCAGCTTCTTCAAGGCTGTCATCTATATCATCATCATCTTCAATTTTATCAGTATCCAACTGAGATGCAGGCTTAGCCGCCGCGACTGGCTTTATGCGTCTGCTTTTAAGTGATACTTCTGGATCAAAGGCTTCGCCACATGCTGGACAGATAATTTTTTCTTTGTCAAAATCATAATATTTGGCACCGCAAGACTGGCATGTTCGTTTTGTTCCCAGTGACGTCATCGTACTTCCTCAATAATGTTCACATCTTTGCAAGGCATTTCACTCAAAAAACTCGCTAGGTCAATAAAAAAACTGACCTGACAGTGGATTTTCGCTATATCCTTGCAATAATCAAGGGTAAAGCATGTATAAAATGGGTAAAACTGCACTTCTTTTGAAGGAAAAGATTCGTTATGACGCAACTTACAGCCACCGCCTCAACCGCACTTGCCGGCAAGATTATCTGCCCCGGCGATAAATCCGTATCGCATCGATCACTGATTTTTGGTGCTCTCGCTAAAGGCACAACGACAATTACAGGCTTGCTGACAGGCGATGATGTCCTATCTACAGCTGCCGCCTTGCGGCAGTTAGGGGTAACTATTTCAAAACCTGAACGCAATGCCAAAGGCCAGTTTATAGCTGCGGTTACTGGCGTTGGATTAGGTGCCTTTGCTGAACCTGCCGCGCCTCTTGATCTCGGCAATTCAGGCACTGGCGCAAGATTGCTGATGGGTGTCATTGCCGGCTCTGGAATATCGGCTGTCTTTACTGGCGATGCGTCGCTATCAAAACGCCCCATGCAGCGCATCATGACCCCTTTGAGCCAGATGGGAGCAGAATTTACGGCGCGTGATGGTGATAAGCTCCCCCTTACAGTCAAGGGAACTCGTGCCCCTCTTTGTCTGGATTGGCAAAGCCCTCACGCCTCAGCCCAGGTGAAATCTGCCGTGCTGCTGGCTGGCTTAACTGCCCGCGGTAAGACGAGCGTTACGGAACCTGTGGCATCACGCGATCACACAGAACTCATGCTACGGCATTTCGGGGTTGATGTAGAAACAACAACGCATAGTGATAACAGCTACACTGCCAGCATTATCGGCGAAGCTAGCCTAACTGCTGCCGATATTATCGTGCCATCTGATCCATCATCAGCGGCGTTTCCAGTCGTCGCGGCATTAATCACAAAAAACAGCGCTATTACTGTCACCGGCGTCAGCATTAATCCTTATCGCTTTGGGTTATATCAAACGCTTATGGATATGGGCGCTGATTTGACGATTAGCAATCAACGGATTGAGGGAGGTGAGCCGGTGGCTGATCTGATCTGCAAATCCTCTAGGCTTAAGGGTATTAATGTTCCAGCTAGCCGTGCCGCATCAATGATTGATGAATATCCGGTCTTAGCGGTTGCCGCCGCCTTTGCCGATGGTGATACCCATATGCCCGGAATAGAAGAATTGCGCGTCAAAGAAACTGACCGTATCGCATTAATGGAACAGTGTTTGCGCAAGGGCGGGGTTGAGATTACTAGCACGCATGACAGCATGACCGTAACCGGTGCTAGCACTCATTCTGGCGGCATGACAATTGATGCCCAGCATGATCACCGTATCGCTATGTCTTGTCTGATCTTTGGTCTGGCCAGCGATAGGCCGGTCACGGTGTCTGGATGTGAGACGATTAATACCAGCTTTCCGGAATTTGCTGAGCTGATGCAATCAATGGGCGCTAATATCAAAAATAGCATTAGCCCAAATGGGGACAACATATGATCATTGCGGTTGATGGCACCGCCGCATCAGGCAAGGGGACATTAGCCAAGCGGCTAGCTGGGCATTTCAATCTCGCCCATCTTGATACAGGCGCCTTATATCGCGGCGTCGCTTTGCGCCTATTGCGGTGTTCAGAGGATGCTGATATTAGCCCTGATTTAGCTGCCAGCGAAGCTAGGCTCTTAACCTTGGATGATCTGAATGATCCTGATTTGCGGCTTGAGAACACCTCAGCTATGGCCTCAAAAGTGGCTAGTATTCCAGCTGTCAGACAGGCTTTGCTCACCTATCAGCAAGATTTTGCCAAACACCCGCCAGATGACAAAGATGGTAGCATTCTTGATGGCCGTGATATAGGCACGGTTATCTTGCCAGATGCGGATATAAAGTTCTTTTGTGATGCTGATATTGAGATTCGTGCCGATAGACGTTATCAAGAGTTGATTTCGCGTGGAGAATCGGCTAAGTATGCCGACATTAGGGCTGGTCTTGCAGCTAGAGATGATCGGGATAAGAGTAGACCGATTGCTCCTCTCAAACCAGCAATAGACGCTATTATGATCAATACAGGCCATATGTCGATTGATCAGATGGTGAAGCAAGCGATAACTTATATTGTTTAAGATATATCTGATCGTTTTAATATGAGCGCCAACATATGATAAGGCTATGTTGGTATTTTTAACTTAACCAAGTGGCTGGAAACCATCTTGTAACCCCGTGACGACCCTTTGCCTTAACCCGTCACGGCTATCCCTATCCAGCCGGGATCTGGTTTTACCAGCTGTTACAAGATTTAACGGAGATCACTTTTGTCAACAACCAACACAGGCCTAGAACAGGCTATGAGCGAAAATTTTGCTGATTTATTAGCAGAAAGCTTTAACGAAGACATGAATATCGAAGGCAGTGTCGTCTTAGGAACTGTCATTTCAGTCGAAAAAGAGGCCGTCATTGTAGATGTCGGCTTGAAATCCGAAGGTCGGGTTTCGATAAAAGAATTTATGGCACCGGGCCAACAGGCTAGCGTTAATATCGGCGATCAGGTCGAAGTTTACGTTGAGCGTCTAGAAGACCGTAATGGGCAAGCCTTACTAAGTCGGGATAAAGCGCGCCGTGAAGAAGCATGGGCGGCGCTTGAAACCGCACACAACAATCAGGAACGTGTAACCGGTGTTATCTTTGGCAAGGTCAAGGGCGGCTTTACCGTTGATCTTGATGGCGCAACAGCCTTTCTGCCAGGTAGTCAGGTCGATATCCGCCCTGTCCGTGATCTCGGCCCATTTATGGGTACACCGCAGCCGTTTCAGATTCTTAAGATTGACCGCAAGCGTGGCAATATCGTTGTCTCACGCCGTGCTGTTTTGGAAGAATCACGTGCCGAGGCGAGAACTGAGCTTGTTTCAAATCTTTCCGAAGGCCAAGTGCTGACAGGTATCGTGAAGAACTTGACCGAATATGGTGCTTTTGTTGATCTAGGCGGCGTTGATGGTCTGTTGCATGTGACTGATATTGCATGGCGCCGTATTAATCACCCATCTGAGGTTCTGTCAGTTGGTGAAAGCGTCGAAGTTAAAGTGATTCGCTTTAACACCGATACCCAGCGTATCTCTCTAGGCATGAAACAGCTTCAGGAAGACCCGTGGGAAGCCGCAAAAGCCAATTTCACCATTGGTTCTATTGTCAAAGGCCGAGTCACCAATATTACTGACTACGGCGCTTTCATTGAATTGGCTGATGGTGTCGAAGGGCTTGTCCATGTCTCTGAAATGAGCTGGACGAAAAAGAATGTTCATCCGGGTAAGATCGTTTCCTCCAGTCAAGAAGTTGATGTCATGGTGCTTGATATTGATATGGAAAAACGCCGGATTTCACTTGGTATCAAGCAATGTGTTGCTAACCCTTGGGAAGACTTTGCCAATACGGTTAAGGCTGGTGATGAGATTGAAGGCGAGATTCGCAACATCACTGAGTTTGGGCTGTTCATTGGGCTAAATGATGATATTGACGGTCTTGTTCATCTGACTGATATTTCATGGGATGTTCAGGGTGACGAAGCTATCCAATCCTTCAAAAAGGGTGAAAGCGTCAAAGCCAAGGTACTTGAAGTCGACGTCACCAAAGAGCGCGTATCACTCGGCATCAAGCAATTGACTGATGATACGGTTGGCGAAACTCTTGCCAATATCAAAAAGGGTGACATTGTCACCTGTACCATTACAAAGATTACCGATGGTGGATTAGAAGTCAGCGTCAGCGATAGCGTCACCGGCTTTATCCGCCGCAGTGACCTGTCGCGTGACCGTGACGAACAGCGCCCAGAACGTTTTGCTGTTGATGAGAAAGTCGATGCTCAAGTCACCATGGTTGATGGCAAAGCGCGTAAGCTGTCGCTTTCGATCAAGGCACGTGAAATGACCGAAGAAAAGAAAGCTATGGCTGATTATGGCTCATCTGATTCGGGTGCCAGCCTTGGTGATATTCTTGGTGCTGCATTGGCCAAACGCAACACAACATCTGATGAAGGTAATGATAGCTAAATCATTATCTAGACACCTAAAAATAACATTTTTAAAGGCTCCTTTTTGTAAGGAGCCTTTTTTTTGCAAGATTAATAAACAAATCTTCTCAATAACAGATTGATCGCATTGACAAATTTATAAAGCATCTGCATAGTTAATCGCATATAGAGGTGAATATGACTAAATCTGAATTAATTTTACGTTTGGCGGAGCTTAACCCCAATCTCTATCACCGGGATGTTGAGCGTATTGTTAATTGTTTTTTTGACACGATTACCGATGCATTAGCTGAAGGTAAACGCGTTGAATTACGCGGGTTTGGTGCCTTTTCCGTTCGTCAACGTGATGCTCGTCTGGGGCGCAACCCACGAACCGGCGAAGCGGTGGATGTTGATGAAAAGAAAGTGCCTTTTTTCAAAATGGGCAAGTCCATGCTAGAACGTCTTAATCAGTCATAAGCACCATAAATAAACGCTTCAGCAATATCAGCCCTGGCAGAGTAATGATATGCACGTCCTAAAAACCATTTTGGGCTGGCTTCTTGGTTTGGTGATCCTTTCTCTTGTAGCCAACATTTCCATTTCTAATAGCCATGAAACCGCTATTTATTTTTGGCCGTTTGAGCTGATTACCATAAAACCGCTATGGATGATTGTGCTTGGATCATTTTCAGCCGGATTAATTATTGGCGGGGTTATTTTATGGCCAAAGCTGTTGATGAGCCGATTGCGTAATCACCAAAGCAATCGCCGCATTCAGCGACTCGAGTCGGATTTGGCCGATTTATCAGATGATTTTAATAACCAGCCCCAGCATGAGCAAACGCCCGCACTTACCGCCGCATCTGCCCAACCAACTACGGCGAAAGATAAAAGCCATGATTGATTGCAAGATTTGTGGCTTGGCAAATCTGGCTGATCTGGAACAAGCTAATGCGGCAGGCGCAAGATGGGGCGGTTTTGTTTTTTACCCAAAATCGCCGCGCCACATCACGCTGTCTGATGCGGCCGCTATTGCCGCCGCCGCCGACAGCTCACAACTCGCTATCATGCGTGTAGCGCTAGTCGTTAATGCCGATGACAACACACTTGATGAAATCGTTGAGGCGCTTAATCCGGGGATGATACAATGTCATGGGGATGAGAGCCCTGACCGTATTTTTGCCATTAAGTCGCGCTATCAACGGCCTGTTATGAAGGCTGTTCGGATTGCTAATCTAATGGATATTCAAGCGGCGCTACGCTATGATGATGTAGCTGACTGGATGCTTTTTGATTCTGCCCCGGTTAATGCAGTTTTGCCTGGCGGAACAGGCCATAGCTTTGACTGGACATTAATGCGATCCTATATGGGAAAGACACCTTGGCTGCTGGCTGGTGGTCTGACGGCGGATACCATTAATGATGCGGTTAAGGCAAGTGGGACAAAATATCTTGATGTATCATCAGGGGTTGAAAAATCCGCTGGGATAAAAGACCATAAGGCGATAAAGGTATTTGTTGAAACTGCCAAACAGATTGACCAGACAGGCTGAAGAGAAGGATATTAGGGTATTATGAACGAACAATTAGCAAACTCGCTGCGCAACCAGCCTGACGAACATGGAAAATTTGGTATCCATGGTGGGCGCTTTGTTGCAGAAACCCTTATGCCCTTAATTCTGCAGGTCGAAACCGCTTGGAAAGAGTCTAAATCTGATCCTGATTTTGCGGCGGAAATGGAATATTACCGCAAGCATTATATTGGCAGACCATCGCCTTTATTCTTTGCCAAACGGCTGACCGAATATTTCGGTGGGGCAAAGCTTTATATGAAACGTGATGAGCTAAATCACACCGGCGCCCATAAAATTAACAATGTGCTGGGACAGGCTTTGCTGGCTAAACGTATGGGCAAAACCAAAATTATTGCTGAAACTGGCGCTGGCCAGCATGGCGTTGCCTCCGCCACCGCATGTGCTTTATTTGGCATGGAATGTGAAGTCTTTATGGGGGCGGAAGACGTCGAAAGACAGAAACCCAATGTTGAGCGTATGCGGCTATTAGGGGCAAAGGTTCATCCCGTAACATCAGGGGCTGGCACACTCAAAGATGCCATGAATGAGGCGCTCCGATATTGGGTGACGAATGCCGAAACCCATTTCTATATTATTGGTACGGCGGCCGGCCCACACCCATATCCAGCAATGGTGCGTGATTTTCAATCTATTATCGGCATTGAGGCAAAGGCCCAATTGCACGAAGCCGAAGGCCGTCTGCCCGATGCTATCGTTGCTTGTATTGGTGGCGGGTCAAACGCCTTAGGGCTGTTTCATCCCTTCCTTGATGACAAGGATGTTGCCATTTACGGGGTCGAAGCCGCCGGACATGGGATCGAGACTGGTGAACATGCGGCCTCATTAAATGGCGGTAAGCCCGGCATATTGCATGGCAATCGCACCTATTTATTGCAAGATGATGATGGCCAGATTAAAGATGCCTACTCCATTTCAGCCGGGCTTGATTACCCTGGCATTGGCCCTGAACATTCATGGCTTCATGAAATTGGTAGAGTCAATTATGTCAGCGCCACCGACCAAGAAGCGCTAGAATATTTTGCCCTTTGCTCACGCCTTGAAGGCATTATTCCAGCCCTAGAACCCGCGCATGCCATTGCCTTTATTGCCACCATGATAGGCGATATGGATAAAGATCAGATTGTCGTTATGAATATGTGCGGCAGAGGCGATAAAGACCTTGGCGCGGTGCTACCTATCCTCGAAAAACAGGGGAAACTATAATGGCTCTTGACCGTATTCAAGCCTGTTTTTCCGCTTGCCAAACCGATAATCGCGCGGCGTTGGGCATTTTTATCTCAGCCGGTGATCCTGACCTGACGACATCTACCGAACTGTTGCTTGGGCTGCCCGATGCAAGCGCTGACTTTGTTGAACTTGGCATGCCATTTTCTGATCCGATGGCTGATGGGCCGGTTATTCAAGCCGCCTCACTGCGCGCGATTAAGGCTGGCATCACGATGGATAAAGTGCTTGATATGGCAAGCCAGTTTCGCGCTAAACATGCGGATGTGCCGCTTATCTTGATGGGATATTTTAATCCTATCTATATTTATGGGGTTGAACGGTTTCTGAACGCCGCGACGGCGGCTGGTGTTGATGGCTTGATCATGGTTGATTTGCCGCCAGAAGAAGATAATGAGCTATGTGTTCAAGCCACTGATAAAGGCTTAGCATTTATCCGTCTTGTCACCCCAACAACCGATGCTAAGCGCATCCCTGTGGTTGTTGAAAAGGCAAGCGGCTTTATCTATTACGTCTCAATCACAGGCATTACAGGGTCTGGCCGAGCCTCAGCAGATAGCATTGCCAGCGCTATGGCACATATTCGCAATTTCACCGATTTACCCACGGTTGTAGGATTTGGTATCAAGCATCCTGACCATGTCCGTGCAGCAGGCGCCCATGCAGATGGTGTTGTTGTTGGCTCTGCGGTGGTATCCGTCATTGCCGATAATCTGTCAGATGATGGTATAGCGGCACCCGACACAGTAGAAAAAGCGTTTGCCGTGATCCGTGAACTTAATACAGGAACACCCAGAATATAAGATGATTAACATGAAAGGAGCATAGGCTATGAACTGGTTATCGCGTACTGTTCTTCCAAAAATTAAAGCATTGGTTTCACCTGAACCAGCTAAGGAAACCCTATGGATAAAATGCGGATCATGTTCGCAGATGATTTTTCATAGAGAGTGTGAAGATAACTGGAATACCTGTAATGCGTGCGGCTATCATATGCCCTTATCACCAGCAGCACGCGCTCAATTATTATTTGATGCGAATAGTATAGAAAGCATTTCCGTGATAACGGCCGAAAAAGACCCTTTGGGATTTCGTGACCGCAAAAAATATTCTGACCGCTTAAAAGAAGCCAGATCAAAAACCGGCGATGATGATGCTATTTCGGTTGCCGCCGGAGAGATTAATGGCAACCCTGCGGTTATTGCGACATTCAATTTTTCATTCATGGGCGGCTCAATGGGGCAAACCGTTGGCAATGGCATTGTCAAAGCCGCCCGTCAGGCTATCCAGAGGCAAGCGGCATTAATCATTGTCCCATCATCAGGCGGGGCGCGCATGCAAGAAGGTATTTTATCACTCATGCAGTTGCCGCGGAGCATTGTTGCAGTTGAAGAACTGCGGGAAGCTGGCCTGCCCTATATTGTTTTGCTAGCACATCCAACGACTGGCGGCGTTACCGCTTCATTTGCCATGCTGGGTGATTTGCAAATTGCTGAACCAGGGGCAATTATTGGTTTTGCTGGTCGCCGTGTCATAGAAGAAACTGTCCGCGAAAAGCTGCCTGAAGATTTCCAATCTGCTGAATACCTGAAAGAGCATGGCATGGTCGATATGGTGTTGCCGCGGCGTGATCAAAAACGCGTCATTGGGTCAATTCTTGATATGCTGATGTCATCACAACCAGCTAAAGCCGCCGAATAATCCATGCCGCCAATATTGCAGAACCAACGCGCCGAGCATGCTCTCAAGCGGCTAGGACAGCTTCACCCGAAGCTGATTGATTTAGGTCTTGATCGCACCTATGCCCTGCTTGAAAAATTGGGCTCGCCGCATCTTAATCTAGCACCGGTAATCCATATTGCTGGAACAAATGGCAAGGGCTCCACCCTCGCCTTTATCCGCGCTATGCTGGAACATAACGGCCAGACAGCGCATGTGTATTCATCGCCGCATCTTGTCCGATTTAATGAACGTATCAGGCTTGCTGGCAGGCTCATTGATGATGATACCCTGGCTGATTTACTTGAGCATGTTGAGGATAAAAACGGCGGCACAGATATCACTTTTTTTGAGGTGACCACGGCCGCTGCTATGTTTGCCTTTGCCAAAACACCTGCCGATTTTACGTTATTGGAAACTGGCTTAGGCGGCCGCATGGACTCAACCAACGTCATTGATCAGCCCATAGTGACGATCATATCACCGATTGCCAAAGACCATGAACATTTTCTCGGCAATACCATCACCGCCATCGCTGCCGAGAAAGCTGGCATTATGAAGCCAAATGTGCCTGTTATCTCAGCCTGTCAACATCCTGAAGCGGCGGCAGTATTACACAAGCATGCGAAAACTTTGGGCTGTCCATTTTGGCAAATGGGCGAAGACATCACCATAAATGAACATCCTGATGGTGGGTTTATTCTGAACTGGCAAGACCACAAGATTGATTGCCCTGCCCCCGGACTAATGGGCGCGCATCAAAGGGAAAATGCCGCGCTTGCCGCTGTTGCTGCCATGCTGGCTTCACCAAAAATATCAATATCAGCTATTAAAGATGGCATTGCGGCAGCCGATTGGCCGGCGCGTATCCAAGCCCTCAAGACGGGCCGATTGATCAACCGCTGCCCCAAAGGACAACAGATTTGGCTTGATGGCGCGCATAACCGCCATGGCGCTGAGGCTTTGGCGCAGTCATTGAAACAGATACATCCTAGCAAATGGGTGATGATTGCTGGCGCCTTAAATACCCGACCAGCGGCTGATTTTCTCAGTGCCTTGAAACCGCTTTTGCAGCATCTGATTACCATCACCATTCCTGATCAAGAGGCTAGCCTTGACGCAGATGAGCTTTGCCAAACTGCCATGCAATTGGGGATTGCGGCAACTGCCACCCCTGATCTGACCACCGCCATTGATCTAGCTGTTAGCCATAGCAACGGGGCATTGCCGATCATCATAGGCGGTTCGCTCTATTTATTGGGGCATGTTTTGACAGAAAATGAAACGTATCCGCAATAAGCTTGCTGATTAGATATTTTCTTCAATCCATTCAGCAAGTTTTGCTTTTGGCGCGGCGCCTATTTTTTCAGCTTTTACCTTACCGCCCTCAAAAATTAGCAAGGTTGGAATACCCCGCACCCCATATTGTTGAGGGGTTTGTGGGTTTTCATCAATATTAACCTTTACGATCTTAATCTGATCACCTAATTCATCTGACATTTCTTCCAAAGCAGGGCCAATAGCCTTACAAGGACCGCACCACTCAGCCCAGAAATCAACCAATACTGGTGTTTCTGAATCTAAAACGTCTTTAGAAAAATCACTGTCGGTTGTTTTAATAGTAGCCATAATTATATCCTGAAAAGATCGTTACTTACTTAATGTAATTACCGTTGGCGATAACGTCAAGAAGCCGTCTCAGGAATGTGAGAAAATGTTTTGACAGCATCCTCTAACATATCCTTATTGAGCCAGAATACGCGCGGGGCTTCGGTATAGATCAGCCCAGCCTTGATCTGTTTTTTGGGGTAAATTTTTCCTAAAAGATGGGCGTATAATCCCATTTGGCTGATATAGGATGGTGACACCGCACTCAATGTGTTGGGGCATTGTCCGGTCTTGAAATCAACAAATATCACCACTTCATCGGTTATAACCAACCGATCAATGACCCCACTAACCGCCGTATTGCCAACCAATCCGTTGACAGGAGTCTCAGCGAAGGCTTGGCTTGAAAACAGCGCCGCCAGTTCGGGCATATTCATAATAGCTGTCGCTTCGTCCAGCCATTTGCGCTTAAGCTTTTCATCATCAGCGGCAGCACCTTGCGCATGGGCGTTAATTATCCGCGCCGCCGCCACATCACGCAAATTGTTATCAAGCATCGGCAGAGTTTCCAGTAATCGATGAATAATCTGGCCACGCAGAATAGCATCTTTCCTTGCCGTACCCGTAATTGACCCAACCGTTTGCGGCAGGGAAAGCCGTGATGGCGTTATCGGTCGCGGCGGCAAAGGTTCATCTGATGGTGGCTGATTAACCCATAACGGGATATCAGACGAGATTTCTGATGGCATATCGGGCGAAAATCGCTGACTATCATCTGAGTATGTATTCAGATCAGGGATAGCTGGATATGCCCCATAAAACCAGCCATTTTCAGTCTGCTCTGCCCCGCATTTAGCCATAGCGGCGGCAATGCGCTGATACCAGCTATCGTCTTCAAATCGGCTTTGGCGTTTCTCAAATGCACCAATATAAAGCCCATCTTCAGCGCGTGTCATGGCCACATAAAGCAAACGGTGGCCTTCTTCTTCGATAGCCTGCTTAGCCATATCAGACGCATCCATAACAGCATCTGCCTTAACCGGCACAAATCGAGTCGCCGCAGAAAAAAGAGGTAGGCTGTCCTCTAACCCATCCACTTTAACAGGTCTTAACGTGTTATTAATTGCTGTCATCCGAAAGGTATCAGGGATCATGACAATTGGCGCTTCCAGCCCCTTGGCGCCATGCACCGTCATAATGCGAACAGCCTTGATATCACCATCCTCATCACGTTTAATATCCGTATCATCAGCTTGCATGGTTTGCAGAAACCCCAGCATTGATCCGGTATGTTCGTTCTCATATCGCTGAGCATGTTCCAGAAACTCACCCAGAATATCCAGCACTGGCAGACCTTGGCGTTGAATAAAAGCGGCGCGTGTATCCATATCAAGCACCTTATTATAAAACTCATGAACGCCAGATTGTTCGGCAATGCCCATCAATTCCAACAGCCGATCATAGGCTTGCGCCACCGCCTCATCGGCATCTGGATTTTTGGCCAGCCGTGCAAATAGCGTTTCCTTAGCGCCTCTGTTGCGCGCCAGATGATAGAGCTGATCCTCGGTCAACCCAAATAATGGTGATTTAAGCACCGCCGCTAATGTCAGATTATCTTCGGGAAGCAACATAACCTCACCCAAAGCGACCAGATCAAGACTGGCGATATCATCCATCAGTTTAATGCGGTCAGCCCCGGTTAGCGGTATCCCTTCGGCCTGTAACTCTCTATGCAGAGCATTATAAAAACTGTCCCTTTTCCGCAGCAAAATGAGAATATCGCCAGCACGGGCCAGCCGCTCAACCGAGGGCAGATAAATGCTTCCAATCATCTTTTTTATTGTGCTGGCGATATGTTTGGCATGGCTGATAATCACGTCATTTGTATCTGTATCTTGATCAGATGGCTTGCTCGGCATATCCAAATGCACCCACCCATCAACGCCCTTTCGATGACATTGATGCGGCGATGGCCTGCCAATTCCAGATAAATGCGGTGCGTTTTCTGCGGCACCAATTACCTCATCAACAAGGCTGAGAATAGGTGCCGCCGTACGGAATGAGGTGTTGAGTTCTACTTGCTTAAATGGCCGTCCATATTGCGCGGATGCTTGAGCGACATAATCGCCTTGTTCAGAAAACTGATTGGGATCAGCCCCCTGAAAACTATAAATAGATTGTTTATAATCCCCCACCGAAAATACCGTTCTGTTAGGCTTTTGATTATCTTTCATATCTGTTTGATCATTGAGCTGATCGTCAAATAGCTGATCAAAAATACGCCATTGTTCAGGGCTGGTATCTTGCGCTTCATCAATCATCAGATAACGAATACCTTGATCCAATTTATAGCGTACCCAAGCAACACCGGAATCCTTCAGCAGGCGAGCTGTCATGCGGATAAGATCATCGTAATCCATCATGCCACGTTGCCATTTCAGCGACTGATAATGATCAAACTCAGTGCGGGCAAGTTGAATTAAATCAAAACTATTCTGTGCCGTGTCCAGTGCATGAATAGCTTTCAGCTGACTCCTCAGCATATTGCCATGGAATGCCATTTCCTTTTTAAAGTCAGGATAATTTTCATCAACAGCTTTAGTCAGCAGTCGTGACAGCACCTTACCTTCGGACTCGGTCAGGAAAATTTTTAAATAGTCCAGCATCTGATCATGCCGCTTGTCATGATCAGCATTGAGCCATGACTCTAATGCCTTCGCCTTCGCCTTTTCGGTCACTGTCCCATATTCAGACATAGCCTCAACAATGCGCCACAACAATTCCTCAGCCTTAGCATCAGGATGTGCAAGGGCGTTAATCAGTTGATGAACCCGCCCAGGATCATCGACAGCATCCTCACATCCCATATACTCAAACACCAATCGCTTGACCTCTGATGGGGATTTGCTTGCCTGTTCGAGCAGAGCAGGATAACTGCCCATCTCCCTTATCAGTTCCATAATCTGATCAACATCACGAACCAAGGCTAGGCGTTCAAGCGCATCATTGATCGTATCCCCAGAGAGACTTAACGTCCGCGCTAGGGCTGTTTGTTTGATTTGCCGTGATTGCGTCTCTTCCATAACGCGAAAATACGGATTAATTCCTGCCTCACGCGGGAACCGGCGCAACACCGACTGGCAAAATGCATGAATGGTCTCAATCCGTAAAAACGCAGTTGCATCAAGCAACCTAGCAAACAGGTTGCGGGCGCGTTCGAGCTGATCTTCTGATGGGCTGGCGATACCAATATCCTTACATGCTTTGATCAGGTTTGCTTTTTCCAGATATGGCCATGTCATGATCGTGTCATATATTCGGTTGCGCATCTCAGTTGCCGCATTTCTGGTATAGGTGAGTGCCAAAATCTCAGACGGCTCGGCGCCATCTATCAAAAGCCTAAGCACCCGATAGGTCAGAACACGGGTTTTGCCTGTCCCTGCATGTGCAGATACCCATACCGATTGATGCGGTGAGGCGGCGCGGAATTGGGCGGCGGTAGCCGGATCAATAGCATTTGGATCAGTAGGATGTGTCAGATCAGTCATCGGTTTGCTCTTCCTCAGCGCTCGATATTGACCATTCTTTGACGCGTGCCAGATGCCGATAATCACTATATTGAAGCGACGGATGCGCCTCGACTTCTGATGCAAAACCCCAATCAGGATCCATCACATTGCTCAACTGGCGTTCAATATGGGGAATGATATCTTCGATTGTCATATTTTTGCTTGGTCGTGGGCATTTTTTAACTGGCTCACTGGCCGTTCCTGCGAGTTTCCAATAGGCTAAATGAATTGCCTTTGGGGTGATATCAACATGTTCAAACCCCTGCTTCTGGGCGATCATTGCCTCAATAATAAGCTGGCAGTTTATGCCTAGATCAAACCTTTTTTGGCTTGGAATAGAGCCCGTTTTATAATCAATGATCAGCATTCTGCCATCTGCCATTAGATCAATCCTATCAGCCTCAGCGGTCAGGGTGATATCATGGTCAGCAATATCAAAACTCGCCTTGCCTTTCGTTTCAGCATAGGTTTTCAACATCATTTTACGATGATCATTTTCATGATCAATAAACCACTCAGCGATCCGATAAAAACGTAACTTCCAGAACATTTTTATCCACGGTGTTCGGTTAAGGGCAGCAAGCTGGGCATCACCGTTCGCCTGAAGCTGTGCCAAGGCATCATCAGAAAGCACGCCTTCAGGTACGGTTTGCATAAACTGATCAATAGCGCGGTGAAACAATGTGCCCTTCATGGCTGGATCAGGCGTATCCATAATCGGATAAAGCGCTTTCAGCCCTAGCACCCGCCTCGCATAAATCGCATAAGGATCACGCATTAGAGTTTCCACCTGTGTCGCCGAAAATTGCGTCATATGCTGTTGCCGTTCATCGAAGCTAATCTTGGGGGCAGGCCGCACAGCAGGGGTAATGCGTTGAGGCGCGATTTGGGTATGTCTTTTTGTGTCCAGCCCGGCATAGTAATCATTCTGAGGGAGAGGTATCTCACATGCTTTCAAGACAGTTTGCAATCGCCGCCACCAGCGTGACGGCTCTGTCGGCGCACCCGCATCAAGCATTGAGCGTGTCATTAAAACGTGCGGTGCCGCCATCGTCATCATCACATCATGCGCCGCCATGCCAGTTCGCCAAAACATCGTTGGCAAGCCAATTAAGGCGCGCATATGCTGGCTCATCCAAGGATCGGCTTGTGGCTGTGGCGGGATACATCCCTCATTCATGCCGCCAAGTATCATCAGATCACTGGCCTGCATCCTTGCCTCAACCAGCCCCATAATAGCCAGCCGTGGATGCAGACTTTCTTCAGGATATATTGTCTGACTGACCATCAGCTCATGCAATAGGACCGCATAATTTTCGCGCTCGACAATAATATGATCTGCATAATTGCTAATCCCATGAAACAGATTGGCTAGCCTGTGGCCATCTCTTGCTTGCCAGACCTGATACGGCGTCACCCCATCATGTGATAAGGCCTCCGCCGCTTGTGCATGGGCATCGGCAATAAGCGGCAAGCGCAAATTATCATTTTCAAAATCCAGCAAAGCCTGACAAGGTGCCATCAGATGTTTGGACACAAACTGCCCCAGAGATGGATCAACAGCCGCTGCCAATTTCTGTAAATGGGTAAGCCCACCACCTTGATAGCCATTTTCCTGACGTCGTATAACCTGCAGCTCAATTTTCCGCATCATCTGCCGGAATTGTGCTTTATCTATCCCCCCGCAACATAAAGGATGCTGCGATAAGGCAAGCAGGTTAAGGGGTGAGAAATGATCTGCCCATGCCTCTGCCAAGAGACGTAAGAATCCTGCCGCGCGCGTATCGGAAAGCCGTATCCCTGCGCTTGACGGCACAGTGATCCCCCAGCGTGATAATTCAGCAGAGACAAGATCAGCTAATTGCTGATCTGCCGTAATCAATGTCGCGGTCTTGGCTGGTTCCTCCAGCACCTCACGCATGGCAAGGGCAATGGCTCGCGCCTCATGGCGGCGGTCGCGGCAGACCATCATCTGCATGCCCTCAACCGCCGAAGCAGGCACAGGAGTTTCGCGCAGGTCATACCAATGTCGCGTATGGTTGGTTAGCCGCATCACTTCACGGATAAGCCGGACGCGGCCTTTGCGATCAGCCGCAGCAATAGTCGGTGCTTTCGGCCAAGGCGCAACCGCCTCACGCGGCACCTCCAAAATATTGAGCAATCTAGCCATTTGAAATTGCGGATGCGCTGATATCGTCTGATCAGATAGATGCGTTAAATCATGCCATTCGTCGCTATCCATCAGCGGATCAAAACCGGGCAAGACCAGATACCCATTGGGTAGACCAAGTACCGCTTTCATCAATTCCTGCGTTGCCGGAACCGAACCTGTCGAGCCAGCAACAATGATCAGGTCATTCGTGGATTGCTTCGTCCAGGCTTTGGCACGCGCCCGGATCGCCGCATCACGCCATATCGCAGCGTCAGATTTTTGCTTTTCCGCCAGAACATCTGGCCATTTTTCTGTCAGAATAGTCAGGAAGCTAACAATCTGTTTCCAGTGGCTAGCCAGCTCATCAGGGACTAAATCATGCAAAGCATCAAACGATAGCCCATTGGTTTGCATCTGATCCAGAAACTCTCCCAATGCGCGCGCCAAGCCAAAGGCTTCGGCTTGCGTAATGCTGTCGCCATCATCATTCTGATGAAACAAATTGACCAAATGCGCTAATTGGAATTGCCGTTCAAGCGGATCAATGACTGGCGGCAAATGACCGCTATCCCAACCAGCCAACACCAAATCACTGGCGTCTTCTTCGATATCACCAATAGGTGTTAGGCGCGGCAGTAGCTGCGGCTGGCCTTGTGAGTGGCGCAGAAAAGCCAGTCTTACCGCTTGCGTCAGACGGCGGTTAGGCAAAAGTATAGTTGCCGATGCCATCACCGCCGGATCATCAACAAGCGTCATGAAACCAGCAACAAGATCATCTGCAAATCGGGCACCGGCAGGGATATAGCATACATCTGCCAAATCACTTTTGCCAATATCACCTTCGACTTGATCGCTTTTGGTCATGCCGAATTATACCCTAACCCTATCCTAAAGCCTAGTTATACTTATTGGCTATCTATCTGTTTTTGCATTAAATATATGCAGAATATGTAATATATTTGCATTCATAAATCATAAGATTAAGACAAGATGCCAGCATTTGTGAGCATATTCCGCCAATAGGTCTCATGCCCCGAAGTGACGAGAAACCGCGCCTTTCTGTGATCATTTGTTGGCGCTCCAGTTAATGATATGAGCAGACCATGCGGCGGCAAAAATGCGCCTAATTTGCTAACCCATTCAATCACACAAATGGCATCCCCTTTGGCCGCCATTGCTTCTTCAAGACCAAACTCAAGAACGTCCTCAGGCGTATCAATGCGCCATAAATCGACATGCCAGATCATGCACAGCTCATCTTGACTTGCTTGATTAGCGTCTGGTGAGAGGCGCGGATAATGTTGGACCAGAGTATAGGTTGGGCTGGGGATATCAGCATCAGGCTGATCACTGCGCGTCATCGCAGACCTGATCAGACCGCGCGCCAGAACAGACTTCCCTGCCCCCATCTCACCTTCTAAGCCAATCAGATCACCTGCCTGAAGCCACGGCTCTAGCTGTTTACCTAAATCCGTGGTCGCCTGCTCATCTTCAAGATCACATTCTGCCAGACAGATATCGTATAACTGGCCTGCAATCATGGATTAATATCGGTATTGATCAGATTTGAACGGCCCTTCTTGCGGCACGCCAATGTAACTTGCCTGATTATCATTCAGTTTAGTCAGTTTTGCGCCGACTTTTTCCAAGTGCAGCATGGCGACTTTTTCATCGAGATGACGCGGCAGAGTATAGACTTTATTGTCATATGCTGACGCATTATTCCACAGCTCCATCTGCGCTAGAACCTGATTAGTGAATGACGCCGACATGACAAATGATGGGTGACCAGTGGCACAACCCAGATTAACCAAGCGGCCTTTCGCCAGCAGAATCATTTTCTTGCCATCAGGGAATGTGATCTCATCAACTTGCGGTTTCACTTCATCCCATTGCATATTGCTTAGGGCATCGACCTGAATCTCATTATCAAAGTGACCAATGTTACAGACAATCGCACGGTCTTTCATATCACGCATGTGATCAACGGTAATGACGTCACGATTGCCCGTTGCTGTGACAAAAATATCAGCCTTCCTAGCGGCCTCTTCCATAGTCACCACTTCATAGCCTTCCATTGCTGCTTGCAGGGCGCAAATTGGATCAATTTCGGTTACCATGACGCGGGCACCACCTTGGCGTAGGGATGCGGCTGATCCTTTGCCAACATCACCATATCCGCAGACTACGGCGACTTTCCCTGCCAGCATCACATCGGTTGCTCGGCGCAGGCCATCGACCAGCGATTCGCGGCACCCATAGAGGTTATCGAACTTTGATTTAGTGACGCTGTCATTGACATTGATAGCCGGGAAAGGCACGAGCCCTGCTTCTGCCATCTGATAGAGCCGCAACACCCCTGTTGTGGTTTCTTCAGACACCCCAACAATAGCATCACGTTGCCGTGTAAACCAGCCGGGGCTAGCCGCCAGCCGCTTCATAATTTGGGCTTTTAGAAACTCTTCTTCTTCGGATGCCGGATGCTCTAAAATTGTTTCACCAGCTTCGGCTCTGGCCCCTAACAGGATGTAAAGTGTCGCATCACCGCCATCGTCAAGTATCATATTAGCAACGTCACTATCCCCGTCACCATCATGACCTTTCCACTGAAAAATCTCATCAACAAAGGCCCAATAATCTTCAAGCGTTTCGCCCTTAAAGGCAAAGACCGGAATACCTCTCTCTGCTATCGCCGCCGCCGCCTGATCTTGGGTTGAATAAATATTACATGATGACCACCGGATATCAGCGCCTAATTCAGCCAGCGTCTCAATCAACACCGCTGTTTGAATGGTCATATGCAAACAGCCTGCAATTCGCGCCCCTTTTAACGGCTGCTGGCTCCCGAACTCCTCACGCAGAGCCATCAGGCCAGGCATTTCAGTCTGAGCGATTTCAATTTCTTTGCGACCCCAGCCAGCAAGTGAAATATCTGCAACATGATAATCTTGTGTCATCTTTATATCCTCGTATAAACCAGACCTCTCTTAACAAAAGCAAAACAAAATTGCAACCAAAACGGAGGTTTTATGCCAAATTGATGCTGGCTTGATCAAGCCTCAGATGATAATTGCAAATGTTTTATTTGAGCGTTATATGATCGAGATTTAAGATAAGCGGCAACATATTCAACCGCATATACAGACCGGTGCTTGCCGCCCGTGCATCCGAAACTGATGGTAAATTGAGACCGCCCCTCTTGCTGATATAACGGCAAGATTAAATCGAGCTGAGCTTTCAGTTGATTCATAAATCGCTCAAAAGCGGGGTCTTCTTGAATATAATCTTGTATCACTGCATCTAGACCAGTTTTATTGGTCAGATCACTGACCCAATGTGGGTTCGTCAAAAACCGCATATCAAAGACCAGATCAGAATCACTGGGCGCGCCATGCCGATAAGAAAAGCTCTGTATCTTGATTGGCATAGGTTCTTTCGCCGTACTGCCAACCGCCAGCAATAATTGCCGGCGCAATTGCTGCGGCGCAACACCTGTCGTATCTATGATGATATCAGCAAGTTCAGCGATATCTTTCATGCGATGAATATCTTTGTCGATAGCTTTTGACAAATCAGTCTCGCCATTCATATGCATTAATGGGTGCCTGCGACGGGTTACATTAAATCGGCGACTAAGCTCATCTTTCATTGTTGTCAGAAAGATTAACATCACTCTCTGATCTAGCCGTTTTCTGATATCGGTAATTAATGTGAGGAAGGCAACTGATGAAAATCCAGAGGTTCTGGCATCAATTGAGACGACCAATTGCCGTTTATTGGCCTCAACCTCGCGTGAAATGAGCTGATCAAAAAGATAAAGCGGTAAGTTATCGACCGCCGTGTAACCCGCATCTTCAAGAAAATGCAGGGCGGTAGAAATGCCCGATCCAGCCAATCCGCAAACAACCACCAATGGCTTAACAAGCGGCGTATCTTGTGCTTCAATAATATGATCTTGTGGTTGCGCCATGTCTGCTCACCTCTATCAACAGATTAAGGTCATACATGACTATGTCATAGATAGATCATCATCACCACTTGAAAGCGGTAAACTGAGCTGCAAAATCGCTCCAGTGACTTTACCCTTAGCATCTCTGATATTTTGCGCTTTTAAGGTGCCACCATGGGCAGTGGCTATTTTTAGCGAAATTGACAGCCCAAGCCCGGAATGTTGGCCAAAGCTCTCATCAACAGGGCGTTCCGAATAAAAGCGATCAAAAATGGCTTCTAATTTATTTTCTGGCATCCCAGGCCCTTGATCTGCCACCGTCACCAGCGCCTTGTCTTGGACTTTTGAAATAGTAAAATTGATCTCTCCTGCGGCTGGACTAAAGCTGGCGGCGTTACTTAACAGGTTGTCTAATATTTGGACAATTCGGTCGACCGCCACGCGAACTAATATCGGGGCTTCGGCTGTATTGACTGATAAGCTGACATGATCAAAAGCAAATCGCCGCGACCGCACAAACTCCTCCACCAAATGATTTAAGTTAATGGTTTCGTATTCAGCGACTGTCATATCGTTATCAATCCGGCTAGCCGCAGAAATATCGGTGATCAAGCGATCAAGACGGATAACATCAGCGTGGATAACCTCAAGCAGACGCTTTTGCTGGTCAGGGTCTTTTATCCGCTCAAAGGTTTCCACCGCACTTTTGAGCGAGGTCAGGGGGTTTTTAATCTCATGCGCAACATCTGCTGCAAATCCGGCAGTGGCGACCGCTCTTTCCTGTAATTCTCTAGTCATTAATGTGATATCGCGTGCCAGTTCACCAATTTCATCACTTCGATTAGTCAATTTTGGCAAATCAATCTGTTTCGCATTCGCCACTCTTACTTGATCGGCAGCCTTGGCTAATTGGCTGATCGGGCGCGTAATTGAGCGGGAAAAATAGGTGGCGATTAAAATTGTCGCAAACAGTACACCGACAGAAATTTGAAAAAACGAATACTGAACTGCCGCGACATCGCCTTCAATCTGTTCGCCTGACGCAGTCAGCAATAAGGCGCCTCTGACCACGCGCAGATTACGAATAGGGACAGCAACCCCTATCATCACTTGCCCCGATTTATCACGGCCTATGAATGACGCGGCTTCCCCTGATAGCGCTTGCGATACGCCAAGATAGTCGGCGGCTTGATCAGATTGTGTTTCTTTAATGAGAGGATAGTCTGTCTTGCTTGACATATGTGAGGACATATAGCTAACACCGTCGCGCAACCATGTCAGGACAGTGTCGGTCATGCCTTGATCTTTTTTTCTGTCTACCGTTGTTGTGATGATACTTTGCGGCGCCGCCAGGCCAGTGGCACTAAAGCTATCAAGAATGAGACTACCATTCGGTTGAAAGACCCGAATACGCGCATCAGGGATACTTGCGATTAATTGCGCCACTTGCCGCATCGTAACTGGTGACATTTCACTCTGCGCCAGTTGGGAGTATTCAGCATCAGTCAAGCCGATTGTCTGCGCCAGCGTTTCCCCTTGCCGTTCCAAAGCCATCAATTCAGCCGTGAAAACAGTCTCTCTGTATTGATCAACATAAAACAAGCCAAGCAAAAAGGCGCCAACAGGGAATATGGCCACCGCAATGATGCGGAAGCCTAGTGATATCCGCATAGACCGATAAAATTTATTGCTCAAGATATTTATAGCCTACCCCGTAAAGCGTTTCAATCTGATCAAATGTATAGTCAACTTCACGAAACTTGCGGCGTAATCGTTTGATATGGCTGTCAATCGTGCGATCATCCAGATAGACATTTTCGCCATAAGCCGCATCAAGCAACTGATCTCTATTTTTAACAATGCCGGGGCGGCGCACCAATGCTGATAGAATCAAAAACTCCGTCACTGTCAATTTGACATCCTTATCTTTCCATTTGCAGGAATGGCGATCTGGGTCTAGCACCATATTACCCAGAACGATCATTTGATCACTAGAAGAGGCAGCAGACTGATCGACACGGCGCAAAATCGCGCGCACCCTTTCGAGCAAAAGCCGTTGCGAAAATGGCTTCGTTATATAGTCATCTGCGCCCATGCGAAGCCCCAATGCTTCATCAAGCTCATCATCTTTACTGGTCAGGAAAATAACAGGCATTTTGCTGATGTTACGAATGTTCTGTAACAATTCCATACCGTCCATGCGCGGCATCTTAATATCCAAAATTGCCAAATCTGGTGGCCGGCGTTTCAAGCCAATCAGTCCCTGTTCACCATCGGAATAGGTATCAACCTCATACCCTTCGGATTCAAGTAATAAGGATACTGATGTGATAATATTCTGGTCATCATCTACTAATGCTATTTTGGAAGCCATGGCATCCATCCTCCTTGTCATGCCTGAAAGCACATGTCATATAGTTTAAACCACTTCAACAATGGATGCTATCCCCTTGGCTAGGGCATCAGTTTGTCAACAACATGGCGAAAACATGCCTGGCTGATTAAAGCTGCCATTGGGACGGAGATAGAGATGCAAGATATAACCGAAACTGAGATGAGTAGGCGGGCAAAAACGCTGTTAATGCGTCTGGGAAAAGCCACTTTATCAACGATAGATCGGCGCCATGGCGCGCCATATGGCAGCCTAGTTCTGATGGCGAGATGTCAATCCAATATGCCGCTTCTGCTGTTATCTGATCTGGCTGATCACACACAGAACCTGCTGGCTGATGCGCGAGTCTCGCTGATGCTGGATGGAACCGGTAGCGCCGATAATGGTCATAAAGCCATGACAGGTGAGCGTCTGACGATTATGGGGAATATTGAAAAAGGCGATAAAGACGATCTGCTTGCAGCCTTCCTCAGGGTGCATCCTGAGGCTGAATTATATGCTGGATTTACCGATTTCAATTGCTATCGGGTGATCCCGGCGCGATTTCACCTAGTCGCTGGGTTTGGCCGCATCATGTGGCTTGAGGCTGATCAGGTGATGTCAGCTGATACCATATCTTAAGGCTAAGTTAATGCACTTCATCCCATGATAGACCTGATGATGCGTCAACAACCAACGGCACCGATAAATCCAATGTAGGCTCGGCGGCTTTTTCCATGACGCCTGTTATCAACGCCATGACTTCATCCGCCTGATCAGACGGACATTCAAAAATCAATTCATCATGGACTTGCAAAAGCATTTTTGCATCAAGGCCCGATGCTAAAATAGCAGCCGGCATTCGCACCATAGCTTGCTTTATAATATCGGCGGCGGTGCCTTGTATTGGGGCGTTAATGGCTTGCCTTTCAGCAAAGCCGCGCTGTGCCTGATTAGCCGATGTAATACCATTTATGTAAAGCCGCCGGCCAAACAATGTTTCCACATAGCCTTGTTCATGGGCGCCAAGTTTGGTTGCATCCATATAGGTTTTAATCCCTGGGAAGCGTTCAAAATACGCCTCAATATAGTCTCGCGCTTCACGCTGAGGGACATGCAATTGCCGCCCTAACCCGAAAGCTGAAATCCCGTAAATGATGCCAAAATTAATCGCTTTCGCTCGGCGTCTTGTCTCACTAGTCATTTGATCTAGCGGCACATCAAAGACTTCCGATGCTGTCTGGGCATGAATATCGACCCCCTGCCGGAACGCATTGATCATGCTTTCCTCTTTGGCGATATGGGCAACTAGACGCAATTCAATCTGTGAATAATCAGCCGAAATAAGCTTATGGTCAGGCGCCGACACAAAAGCTGTACGGATACGCCGACCTTCGGGCGTGCGAATAGGAATATTCTGTATATTTGGATCACTAGACGACAACCGCCCGGTCGATGCCCCAACCATGGAAAATGAGGTATGGACACGCTTACTGTCGGGATGAATGGCAGAAACCAAGGCATCAGCATAAGTCGATTTGAGCTTAGCCAATTGCCGCCAATCAAGCACTTTTTCAGCAATCTCAACCCCTGATGCGGCTAAGTCTTCTAGAATATCTGCGCCTGTCGACCACGCCCCCGTTTTTGATTTTTTACCGCCTTGCAAGGCCATTGTATCAAATAGTATCTCTCCCAATTGTTTAGGTGAGCCAATGTTAAATGCTGTCCCTGCCATCGCATGGATCTCTTGCTCTAGCGTAATTAGCCTGTCAGCAAACTCATGGCTGATATTGGCGAGGCGGCTGGCATCAACCTTAATTCCGGCTATTTCCATATCGACCAAAATGGGGATTAATGGGCGTTCCAAGCGTTCATACACGCGCGTTTTATGTTCTGTGACTAATCGCGGTTTCAAGATTTGCCACAAGCGCAAAGTCATATCAGCATCTTCGGCCGCATAATCGCATGCCTCATCAGGGCTAACTTCATCAAACCGCCGTTTCTTTGCCCCTTTGCCGCAAATATCCGTATAGGAAATCATCGTATGGCTCAGATGATGCGCCACCAGATCATCAAGCTTATGGCCGATACCAGTGCCAGCATCTAAGACAAAAGATAAGCACATCGTATCATCAACAGGGTGCAATCTGACCGCCCCATTTACCGGCCGCGAGAAGACATGATCATCATATTTCAGATTATGGCCAATTTTCAAAATATGCGGGGCTTCTAACACAGGTTTGAGGATATCCATCACCGCATCAAGTGACATTTGATCAGGTAATAATCCAATATTGCTAGTGCCTTGTGAATCTGCATTATTGTCACCTTGCGTATCTATATCGGCGCCGAGATCAAAATCCAGCTGGCCTTGGCTTTCTGTATTGACGCCGCGATGGCGGATCGGGATATAGGCCGCCTGACCGGGATCGGTAGCAATGGCAATGCCGACAAGCAAGGCTGTTGAAGAATTGAGCGACGTTGTTTCTGTATCCACCGCCATGATACCCGTGGCTTCAATGCGTTCTACCCAATTCTTGAGCTGATCGGGAGTGTTAATCAGCTCATATTCAGCGGCTTCGATAACAACAGGAGTTGGAGCAGCAGAGGCAGAGTTAGGGGCAGAGTTAGGGGCAGATGATATATCGCTTTTACCATTCGCGCCCGCAGATGGCTGGCCAACTTGACCAGATGATATGCGGCTAATCAGGCGATTAAACTCTTGCGCTTTCAGAAAGCTAAGCATTTTATCCATATCATAAGGCCGGCGGGCAAGATCGTTAAGGGCAATCGGTAATGGCACATCATCACGCAAAGCTACAAGCTGGCGTGAAATCCGCGCCTGTTCGGCATAAGTGATCAGGCTTTCGCGGCGTTTTGGCTGTTTAATCTCTTCGGCACGCGCCAACAAGCTATCCAAATCACCGAAATTGTTAATCAGTTCCGCCGCCGTTTTGACGCCAATGCCAGGAACCCCCGGGACATTATCGGTTGAATCCCCTGCCAGTGATTGCACATCAACAACCTTATCCGGATTAACGCCAAACTTTTCCATGACTTCGGGCGCGCCAATGCGTTTTTGTTTCATCGGGTCAAGCATGGAGACATGGGGGCGGATTAATTGCATCAAATCTTTATCAGACGATACAATAACGACATCCAAATCTTTGCCCTCAGCCTCTTGCGCATAAGTAGCGATCAGATCATCTGCCTCAAATCCTTCTAATTCAGCAACAGGCAGATTAAGCGCTTCGGCGGCAACTCTGATCAAGGGGAATTGAGGAATTAGTTCTTCGGGGGCTTCCGACCGGTTAGCTTTATATTCAGGATAGATGTCATTGCGAAATGTCTTTCGCGCTTGATCAAGCACCACAACAACATGATCAGGATTAAGATCATCCAGCAATTTCATGACCATGCTGGTAAAGCCAAACACCGCATTGACCGGAGTGCCGTCACCACGTGTCATCGGCGGCAATGCAAAAAATGCCCGAAAGATATAGGCTGAGCCGTCAATCAGAAGCAGCTGATGGCTCATCCCCTATGCCTCGTGCTCGTGCTCATGCTCATGCTCATGCTCATCACCTTTATCCTCAACATAAAGCCGCGAACAATAAGGGCATCGCACTTGCCGTGTTGCTTCATCAAGGGTTAGCCAAACGCGCGGATGCCCTAGCGCACCACCAACGCCATCACAGGCTACCCGAACACCTGTCACCGGGAAAGGTGTCTGCATTTCCGCTGTATTTGGTTGCGGATGTGCTGGGGCGAGATGCTGTTCCGTTTTTGCTACAAGATTTGTTTTCGTCATTTTGCACCCTTATCATTGCCATATTATTGCATAAATCATGCGTTCTTCGCCTGCCTGATAGGTTAGCATGTTTCCTCTCAGACAACAGTGAAAAAACAGCGCACATTTATAGATTATAAATCTGGGCTTATATCAAATCGGCTCTATTAGGCTTGTATCACGGCATAACATGACTTATCTCTAAGCCTGACTTTTAAGCCTGATTTTATGTGAGGAAAATATGCTTAACGCATTAAATATAGCTCCCCCTGATGATGGCTTCGCCGTAAGGGTTAGCCATCTCAACAAAACCTATCAAGGCAAAACAGGTGCAAACCAAGCCCTGCGTGATGTATCGCTAAATATTAAAGCAGGCAGTATTTTTGGTCTGCTTGGCCCGAATGGCGCGGGCAAATCGACCTTGATTAATATTCTGGCTGGAACGGTGATCAAATCTGCAGGGTATGTTGAGGTCTGGGGGACAGACCTAGACACTAACGCCCGGCAGGTGCGATCAAATATTGGGGTTGTGCCGCAGGAATTGAATATTGATGCGTTTTTTACCCCGCGTGAGACGCTGGAAATGCAGGCTGGCATGTTTGGCGTTCCGGCGAGAGAGCGGCGCAGTGATGATATTCTGGAGCTTATTGGGCTGACCGATAAGGCCAATGCCTATGCGCGGACATTATCAGGCGGCATGCGGCGGCGGCTCTTGGTCGGCAAGGCGATGGTGCATCAGCCGCCTATTCTGGTGCTGGATGAGCCAACCGCAGGCGTTGATGTGATGTTGCGGCAACGGCTGTGGAGCATGATTAAGACGCTTAACAATGCTGGCGTCACCATTGTGTTAACGACACATTATCTGGAAGAAGCTGAGAGTTTATGTGAGGAGATTGCCATATTAAATCACGGGCAAGTGATCACCCAGGCGCGAACAGTGGATTTACTGTCAGGGGCTGGTACACGGCAGATGATCATCACACTGTCGGCGATAACCGCGAATGATGTCGAAAAGGTCAGGGCAGAATGGCGGCGGCTACACCCAAATCTAGCGACGCCAGATATGACGCTGGAGGGGCGGCAATTGCATCTGCGTTATGATCCAAAACTGGTGATGGCAGGCGCCATTATAATGACCGTGGGGGCGGCCGGATTAACGGTCGAGGATATCAGCACCAGAGAACCTGATCTGGAAGACGTGTTTTTAGCGCTGACCCAAAATTAAGGCCACGAGATAGCTTGAGATAACACGAGATAACACGAGATAGAAGAGCGGCAGATGTCGAGGGTGCGGATTTAAGGTTTCAGGCGAGGATGTGTTGATTTAATGCGGTGGTAGGTCTGGTAAACGAAAGGACCTTAAGCGGCGGTGAGTAAAGAGCTTTATTTTGGCTAGTTTTCTTTTTGCCGCAATATGCTATAACGAGGTTAGGCACCCGTAGCTCAGCTGGATAGAGCGCTGCCCTCCGAAGGCAGAGGTC
>JADHOM010000039.1 GCA_016778985.1 Alphaproteobacteria bacterium
ATGATGAATGTACCATTTTTGGTCATAAGCGGCATGTCGCCCATGAACACTTCTTGTTCTTTGGTATCACGCAGGGATTTTGTTCCTGTAATCTCATCTTCTTCCCAGACAACAAGACGCAAAAGCACCTTAAGCGATGAGGCATAATTCAATCCACGCTGCTGACATTCTTCGACATCATATTTTGGCTCTTCAAGCGTGTAGGATACATATTCAAGCACTGACTTTTCATTAAAGTCTTTGATAGGAAATACAGATTTGAATACTTCTTGCAGACCGATATCTTCACGCGCATGTGGCGGGATATCCCTCTGAAGAAACAAATCATAGCTACTGCGCTGCACATCAATCAGATTTGGCATCTTTGCCACTTCTGCTATTGAACCATAATTACGGCGAATGCGGCGGCGGCTATTAAGTGCGTTGATGCTTGATCCCATGAATTTAACCTCTGTTTATCTGCATTTGTGGCTACCGATCAGCGGCAAACACCACATCAAAACGTTTTACTGCCTCAAACAGGCAATCCCCACACCGAAAAATCGATGTGGGGGAGTGAATATTATTTATATATTCAAATTACTTGAGTTCAACAGTTGCTCCAGCTTCCTCAAGGGCGGCCTTAGCGGCTTCTGCGTCATCCTTGGATGCGCCTTCTTTAACTGGCTTTGGCGCACCTTCGACCAGATCTTTGGCTTCTTTTAGGCCAAGTCCGGTAAGGGTACGAACTGCTTTAATGACATTAATCTTGTTATCGCCAACAGCGGCAAGAATCACGTCAAATTCGGTCTTTTCTTCGGCAGCTGCACCGCCAGCGTCACCGCCGCCAGCAACAGCAGCAACAGCAACTGGTGCTGCCGCCGCAGAAACTCCCCACTGCTCTTCAAGAAGCTTTGCCAGCTCGGCAGCTTCAAGAACGGTCAGTGCGGAAAGGTCTTCAGCAAGTTTTGAAATATCAGCCATCATTTTCTCCATTAGGCTTGAACTAAGCGTTTAATATTAACTGGGCGAAACCCTACTACTGTAACTGATCTGCTCTTGCCTGAATAACACGTGCCAGCTTTGCTGCTGGGGCTTGTGATACTCTGGCAAGTTTTGCCGCTGGTGCCTGCAAGAGGCCAACCAGTTTGGCACGAAGCTCATCAAGAGACGGTAATTTAGCCAACGTTTCAACGTCAGCCTTGGAAAGCACCTGTCCGTCTACGGACCCGCAGACGATAGATACCTTGTCGTTACTCTTGGCAAACTCAACGAGGGTCTTAGCAGCAGCAACAGGGTCATCTGACGTGCCAATGGCTGTCGGTCCTGTAAACTGATCACTCAGCTCCTCGAATTTCGTTCCTTTCAATGCAATCTTGGCAATGCGGTTTTTAGTAACCTTGTAACGGGCACCAGCATTCCGCATTTTTTCCCTGATTTCATTGCTTTCGGCAACAGTCAGCCCGACCTGATGAGCGATAACAACAGACGTTGAATCGCTAAAGGTCGCGTGCAGCGTTTCCACCAGCTTGGTTTTCTCGGATCTATTCACCGATCGTCTCCGCTAGTTATGGATGAATACCTTAAATATGGCATGCATCCGGTTGCACGTAGCGATTGCTCACCTTATCAAGGTGTGACAACCACCAAGGCCTGCCCATAGTTCAAGCGAATATCGCTCTCCCCGTCTGAGTAGGATGTTTAAGCTACCTTGCGGCGGCACCTACCATCTTGGACAGGTGGAACCTTTCGGCTCCTTTCATCACCCTGATCATTATTCAATGTATATTGATCGGGGAGGTGAAATATTAGCCAGCTTTGCTGGCTTCTGCAGGATCAATATCAACACCAACACCCATGGTGCTGCTGATAGCAATCTTGCGAATGAACACGCCTTTAGCGCCAGTAGGACGCGCCTTACTAATCGCTGAAATGAAAGCACTGGCGTTTTCCTGAAGCTTTTCAAGATCAAAGCTTGCCTTACCAATACCAGCATGGACAATACCGGCTTTTTCGGCACGATACTGAACCTCACCAGCCTTAGCGGCGGCAACAGCTTTGGCAACATCTGGCGTCACTGTGCCAAGCTTTGGGTTAGGCATCAGACCTTTCGGGCCTAACACTTTACCTAAGCGGCCGACCACACCCATCATATCAGGGGTGGCGATAATGCGATCAAAATCCATATTACCAGCCTGAATGCTGTCCGCTAAATCTTCGGCACCAACGATATCAGCACCAGCTTCGGTGGCTTCGGTGGCTTTATCATCACGGGCAAATACAGCAACACGCATGGACTTACCAGTGCCATGCGGCAATGCCACAACACCCCGCACCATTTGATCAGAGTGACGTGTATCAATGCCAAGATTCATTGAAATCTCAACCGTTTCATCAAACTTAGCAGTCGCGTTCTTTTTTACCAGATCAACCGCTTCGTTAATGGAAAAGGTGGCTTCTCTGTCAAAAGACTCATATGCAGTTTTTAGTTTTTTACCAGCCATGTTTTACTCCACTACCTCAAAACCCATAGAACGGGCTGAACCGATGACCATTTGTACGGCACCGCCCTGATCAACAGCGTTCAAATCTTCCATTTTCTGATCAGCGATTTCGCGCACCTGATCCATTGTTACCTTACCAACCGTGCCGCGCCCTGGGGTCTGGCTACCTTTTGGCAGACCTGCTGCTTTCTTAAGAAAATAGCTAACTGGTGCCTTTTTCATGGCAAAGGTAAATGACTTGTCAGAATAGACAGTGATAACGACCGGAATAGGCATCCCCTTTTCCGCACTGTCTGTAGCTGCGTTAAACGCTTTACAGAATTCCATGATATTAACACCACGCTGACCCAATGCCGGGCCTACTGGTGGCGAGGGATTAGCTCCACCTGCTGGAATTTGTAACTTGATATATCCATCAATCTTCTTTGCCATGACGGTTTCCTTGCTTTAACCTGTTCGTTATGTCGACTTTTCAACCTGAGAGAATTCAAGGTCAACGGGGGTTGAACGTCCAAAAATAGACACGGTAACCTTGAGACGGGATTTGTCTGGATCGACTTCTTCGACCAAACCTTTGAAGGACGCAAAAGGCCCTTCGGCAACACGAACCCATTCACCAATTTCAAATGAGATGTCAGAATGTTTACGTTCGATACCTTCTGTAACCTGCTTAATCAAACGCTCAGCTTCTGCGTTTGAAATGGGTGCTGGGTTACCACCTGCACCCAGAAAGCCAGTGACACGATTTTGTGAATTAACAATGTGCCAAGCCTGATCTGTGAGATCCATTTTAATCAAAATATAGCCTGGGAAAAACTTACGTTCCGCATTTACACGGGCACCACGGCGGGTTTCCACAACCTCTTCGGTTGGAACCAACACTTCTTCTATGTCATCAGACAAGCCATAACTTTCGGCTTGCTCACGTATCGCTTGTGCAACTCGCTTTTCTGAGCCAGAAAAGACATGAACAACATACCAGCGTTTCGCCATAATTATATAATCCCAAGAGCGACCAACAAAGCACCAGTCATCTTTAAATTTACGCGCCAATCCCAAGCACAATTTGCACCAGATTGCTTAAAATCCAGTCCACGAGCATAAAAAACAAGGCGGCAATGAACACCATCACGAGCACCGTAATGGTTGCTGTGACTACATCGCGCCTGCTAGGCCAAGTGATACGGCTGACTTCCTGCCTTACCTGACGTACAAATTGTGTAGGGGTTACTTTAGCCATAATTCCTCAATCGTGCAAGCGTTTCATGTCGGCAATAGTGTTTTTTATACACATCTCAGCTTTCATGGCGCCTTCGCTTCTTCACACATCGTGATGAAAGGCGGTAATACCCCACCCGATGGGGTTTTGCAAATTATTTTTACAATATTTCTTGTGGGTAATATCATCTCCTAGATTAAAACCCATCTCGCGGCGGCTGAGTTAAGATGATAGCAAAGATAACTGCCGCCAGGATCGTAACAAAAAACATGGCTGTTAAGAATGTCTCACCACCGCCATATCCATATAATATTCCAGCAACAGACGGCCCTATGGCCATGCCCAATGCGCGCGGTGTTGATATCCAGCCTTTAGCCCGGCCATATACCGCTGCCCGAAAATACATATTTGTGATATATCCAAAAGAAACCGTTAAAATGCCATGCCCCATACCAAATAAAGCCATGCCAATAGCGATCATGATGAGCGATGGATATTGGATTAATAGCAATGACGTCGGCACCATTATAAAGGCAATAATGGCTGTGTAGCGAGCATCATAGCGCGCGCCGTAGCGCATCTCCAGGACTCTGCCAACAACTTGAAACGGGCCATAAATGCTGGCCAGTAGTACCGCCATACCAGCATTGCCAAATAATTCCTGATACCATTGGATTAAAAGCAACGCCACCGCGCCAAAGGATAAATATTCAAACGCTGACGCTAAAGCCAGCGTAACTAAAGCTATTTTTTCTGTGCGGGTTAATTCAGACCAGCGAAAGGCCTCAAATAGCTTAGCCCCCTGATTAGTATCATGATCAGCATGACGGCGTTGAATATTGCAGCCTATATATGCCGCCCAGATAGCCATGCCAAATAGAATAGCAGCAAGAATGAGCATAGTGATGGCAAAGTCAAAATGATACATAAGAGGCGCAATCATCAACCATGCAATCGAACTCGCCACCCCTCCATAAAACGTAATAATAGATATATTTCGCCGTGATCCCTTTTCATTCATTTGAACGGCGGCACTAAACGCCGCCTCGTAATTACACATGGCAAAGCCGCAGCCAAGAATAATCATGACCAGAATAAAGCTGAGATAACTGGTCACTGATATCAGCAATAGCAAACTGCAGGCGCCAATGACTAATCCCACTGCCAATACCCGCAAAGCCCCATAGCGATCAAACCAATATCCGACCAATGGCGCGAGCAATCCATTTATCAGCAATGAAATCGTTAGCCCGTTCAGAACATGGCTAGGGGCAATACTCAGCTGGTCAGCTAATGGCATTTTTAGTTGCGCAAAGGCATAAAAGAGGAAGCCATAGGATATAATCTGGCTAATCCCCAGTGCATGCACAGGAACTGCTGGCGTTCTGGCATTATGGGCGGCGGTAGCGGCTAACAAAGGCGACATAGATTTTTCCGTTACCTGATTTGGGGCATGATTAAAGAAAAATTGGCTTGATATTATTCTATCATAAAATCGGCATGAAGTTTATCGCTTCAATATTTGGCGAATGACATACAACAAGACCTTTGCCAACTCTATTGAAACAAATATATGAGCAGGGTATGATGATTTATGCAGGTGACTATGCCTGAAACCAGAGGAAGATAATAAAAAGAAAGGCAAGTGTAGCGATGAGCTTGTCCAACGTACTTCTTGAAAATTTGCCGCTAGTCTCACTCGATCTGGAAACCACAGGGCTGCTGACGAAAACTGACCGCATTGTTCAAATTGGCGCAATTGATCCATATAACAGCAGTAAAAATCTTAATATTTTGGTTAACCCTAATATTCCTATCCCCCAAAAAAGCACTAATATTCACGGTATAAACGATGCCATAGTGGCGGATAAACCAACGCTATCGCAAGTCTTCCCGCAGCTCCGTGAGCAGATTAATGACCGTGTTGTCATTGGCTATAATATCGGCTTTGATCTAGCTGTTCTGGCGGCGGAAACCGAACGCTATGGCATTGAGTGGGAAACACCGCCGGCGTTATGTGTTCGTCAAATGGCAACGATTGCCCTTGGCCGTGATGCTATCATGATGATGGGGACGTTAGAAACCCTGACCCAGTATTTTCAAATCCCGCTTGCTGATCGCCATACCGCAATAGGTGACGCCATCATGACAGGCAAATTATTTCAGGCTCTGCTCAATGAATTGAAAACCAGCGGCATTAACACTTATGCGGATTTGCAGAAAGCTACCGCCTTGCTCAATGATCAGCGTGTTGCCGGGACGAGCGCTGGCTGGGTCGATGTTGCCGCCATCCAACAACCCTATGCCAGTTTTCGCGCCTTATCACGCATTGACCCCTTCCCTTATAGTCATAAGATTGATGATCTGATGGTTACTGAGCCGCTAATCATGCCAGCGAATAGCGTTATGCTAGATGCCGCCCATCGCATGAAAAAAGAAAAACGCGAATGTGTTTTTGTCGGCACTAGCCCTGATCATATTGTTGGCATTGTATCCGAACGTGATATCGTTCACTGCATGGCATTGCCTATTGATGAAGTCACTCGCGCCCGTGATATTCAGCTTGAAACGATTATGTCTTCGCCTGTGCTAACAGTATCCGAAGATGACTATATGCATGTTGCGATGGCACGCATGCATAAACATGATATCCGCCATATTGGGGTGACAAACCGGCAAGGCACTTTAACAGGCTATGTATCAGGGCGTGAGCTGAACCGATTGCGGCTGACCGATGCCATGGTAATTGGCGATGATATTAATCAGGCCAACAATAGTGATGAGATGAGCAAGGCGCTCAAAGGCTTACCGTTATTGTCAAAATCACTCATGGATGAAGGCATTAAGGCGTATGCCATTGCTGCGGTTATCAGCAGCCAATATCGCGCCGCATTAGCCCGCTCTGCTGATCTGGCAGAGCAGATTATGTGTGCAGATGGAAAGCCACCACCAGCAGAATATGCCGTGCTTATCTTGGGATCAGCAGGCCGTGAAGAAAGCTTGCTAGCAGCAGATCAGGATCATGCCATTATTTATGGCGATAAAAGCCGTCTTGATGACGCCGCAACCCAAGCATGGTTTGAACAACTAGGTCAGCATATTGCCGATATTATGGACGCTGCTGGCATCCCTTATTGTTCGGGCGGGGTTATGGCAAACACCGAACGCTGGTGCAAATCCCTGCGGACATGGGAGCAAACGGTAGAAGGCTGGATATCGCGCGGTTCTGCCGAAGATGTTCTGCATGTTGATATTTTTTTCGACTACCACTCTGTTTATGGCACCGCTCAGCTTGCCCGCAGCTTACAAAAACACATCATCGCAAGCGTCAAAGGCCAGCAAGACTTTCTCAAACTGCTTGCTGGCAATATTCAATCACATAATGCAGGGATTACATTTTGGGGTGGCTTTATTACCGAAACCGGCCGCTTTAATGTCAAGCGCAACTTGCTTTTACCGATTGTTGAAAGCCTGCGGGTGTTATCCGTATCGCGGTCTATCAGTGCTAGAAACAGTGTTGAGAGAGCGGATAAGCTCATGGCAACGGGGTCAATCCCACCAGAAATCAGGCTGCTGGCTGAAGATTTACAAGTCTGTATCAGGCTAGTCTTACGTCAGCAGATCACAGATATCAGCCAAGGCTTGCCGCCAACAACGCTCATTGATCTGGGGCTTTTGTCAGCGCGTGAGAAAAAAACCCTTAAATCGGTGCAAAATCGCGTTAAATATGTGGAACAGATGCTATTCAATTGCCTGTTCGCATAATCGCCGTCACCCCATCAAGCCAATACACTCAAGCTCTTAAACTCAAGCCCTCAAATTGGCGACGACATCACTAAGTGCTTGAGCCATCTGGGCATTAGGGCAAGCTTAATTTATTGGCAACCCCATGACGGTTCAAACTATCCGCAATAAAGCCATTAGCCAGCAGATGCGCTATGATCTGATTGATACCCGCCAAGACATCATCATGGCCCTTTTTCATGCCAACCGCCTGTTTGATAAAGGTAAATGGTGGATTGATCAGCGTAACATCATCCCGTATCGCCAATTCATTAAGCAATTTAGGTTTTAGACTCGCTAGGACATCCCCCTCGCCAGCCAAAAAGCGGTCATGGGATTCCTGTAATGTCGCAACGCGGATATAATTGGCATTTAGATAATGATCCTTAAGCCATAGATCATAAGCGCTCCGATCATATAGAATGATGTTCACACCTGACTGATTAACCTCCTCGTTGCTGGTCATATTGGCGCCTTTGCGCGTCATGAAATTAGCATCAATATGGATATAAGACTGACTAAATGCGATCATCGCCGCGCGCTCAGGTTCGACCGCAATATTGGCTAAATCCCAAGCATCATCAGCAATAGCATCGGCTAACTCACCCGGACCCTGAAATGGTATTAGCGCAGGTTCAACATCAAGAATAGTCGCAATCTGGCGGGCTAGATCAGGGGATAATCCATCAGGCTCACCAGCATCATCAACGCCAGATACCAGCAGAAAATTTGCCATGTTCAAGCCCACGCGCAGAACACCATTGGCAGCTAGGACTTGCCGCATCTTCTGATATATGGTCGGGTCAATTTTTAGCGCAGAATTAGACATCTTATAGCTCATCTATGTAATGGGTTTTAATGGGTTTCATCATGGCATGGTTACGCATAATTAAAAAGCCGCCTAATAAAATCACAAAACAAAAAAAGCTCCAGAGACACCTCTGAAGCTTTAAGTGATGCCATTTTAGAAATGGCAGGAGCGAAGGGACTCGAACCCCCAACCCCCGGTTTTGGAGACCGGTGCTCTACCAATTGAGCTACACTCCTATTAAACTCCTATAACACTTCTATTTTAGGGGGACAGATTACACCCTGTCCCCGATATATGTATTCACTTATTCGACGATAGCCGAGACGACACCGGCGCCTACGGTACGGCCACCTTCGCGGATAGCGAAGCGCAAGCCTTCTTCCATAGCAATTGGTGTAATCAGCGTCGCTGTCATCGCAATGTTAT
>JADHOM010000023.1 GCA_016778985.1 Alphaproteobacteria bacterium
TATCTATCTGGCATTGAAGAGATTGCTATTCCTGTTAAACGACGAAAAATCCAAAAAAACAAAACTATCACGGTCAAAGGCGCGACAGGTAATAATTTGAAAAATGTTAGTGCTGATTTTCCGCTTGGGGTATTAACCTGTGTGACCGGGGTATCTGGTGGCGGTAAGTCAACGCTTGTGCTGGAAACGCTGTGGAAGACAATGGCGAGGCGTCTGCATAATGCGCGCGAAGTTCCTGCCCCACTTGAAAGAATTGAAGGTCTGCATCAAGTCGATAAAGTTGTTGATATTGATCAATCACCGATCGGCCGTACCCCGCGATCTAATCCAGCAACCTATACAGGAGCCTTTACACCTATCAGAGAATGGTTTGCTGGGCTGCCTGAATCGCGGACGCGTGGATATAACCCCGGACGCTTTAGCTTTAATGTCAAAGGTGGCCGCTGTGAGTCTTGTCAAGGTGACGGCCTGATTAAGATTGAAATGCATTTTCTGCCTGATGTTTATGTCACTTGTGAGAGCTGTAAGGGTAAAAGATATAATCGTGAAACATTAGAAATTATGTGGAGAAACAAATCCATAGCGGACATTCTTGATATGACAATTGATGATGGAGTGAGCTTTTTTAAGGCGGTGCCGTCGGTTCGCGATAAGCTCATTACCATGCAACGTGTCGGGCTTGGCTATATCAAAATTGGGCAACAGGCAACGACGCTTTCGGGCGGTGAGGCGCAGCGTATCAAACTATCAAAAGAATTATCAAGACGCGCAACCGGCCGCACCGTTTATATTTTGGATGAGCCAACGACAGGGCTGCATTTTGAAGATATTCGCCGGCTTTTGGGAGTCTTGCAAGAACTGGTCGAAGCCGGCAATACGGTTATAGTTATTGAACATAATCTTGATGTTGTCAAAACCGCTGATTGGATTATTGATATCGGCCCCGAAGGTGGTGACGGTGGTGGTCAGATTGTGGCAACCGGAACACCTGAAGACTTGATTAAGAATAAGGCATCTATCACCGGCGCTTATCTTAAGACATTGATGGACAGGCAAGCCGACCGGAAAAGACTTAGCCAAGCGCCTAAAAACAAAGCATTAACAGGATCATGACGCGTTCCGTCCATATTATTGGTGGCGGTCTTGCTGGGTCTGAGGCGGCGTGGCAATGTGCTGAGATGGGGGTGCCGGTTATTTTGTATGAAATGCGCCCACAACGCGGAACAGAGGTTCATAAAACTGATCATTTGGCTGAACTTGTGTGTTCAAACTCCTTTCGCTCAGATGATCATACGGCCAATGCGGTGGGCGTCTTACATGAGGAAATGCGGCAATTAAACTCACTTATTATGCGCATGGCGGATCAACATGCTGTCCCTGCTGGTGGGGCATTGGCTGTTGATCGTGATGGCTTTTCCTTGGCTGTCAGTGAAGTCATTAATGATCACCCTTTGATCACCTGTCAGCGTCAGGAAATGACCTCATTAGAGCAATTCAAAGACACACCTGTCTTAGTCGCAACAGGTCCCCTCACCTCAAGCCAACTTGCCTATTCTATCCGCACATTAACAGGTCAAGAAGACTTAGCTTTCTTTGATGCTATCGCGCCGATAATCTATCGTGAGAGTCTGGATATGAGCAAGGCGTGGTTCCAGTCGCGCTATGATAAAGGCAGCGGTAAGGACTATATCAATTGCCCGTTAGATGAGAATCAATATGCTGATTTTATTGCCGCTCTATTAAATGCTGAAAAGATTATTTTTCATGAATGGGAGGCAAATACCCCATATTTTGAAGGCTGTATGCCAATTGAAGTGATGGCTGAACGTGGCCACGACACGCCGCGCTTTGGACCGATGAAGCCTGTTGGTCTGACTGATCCAAATACGGGCAAGCGGCCCTATGCCGTGATCCAGTTAAGACAAGATAATGCTCTAGGTACGCTCTATAATATGGTTGGCTTTCAAACAAAGATGAAATATGCCGAGCAAGTTCGCGTCTTTCGGATGATCCCCGGCCTTGAAGATGCTGAGTTTGCGCGGCTAGGCGGGCTTCATCGCAATACTTTTATTCGCTCACCTGTTCTGCTTGATGATCAATTACGCCTAAAATCACAACCAAATATTCGGTTTGCTGGCCAGATTACAGGGGTTGAAGGATATGTGGAATCAGCGGCGACAGGATTAATGGCTGGCCGCATGATGGCGGCAGAGCTTGCGAATGATAACTTTACTCTGCCTCCTGCTGTAACCGCGCATGGTGCCTTGCTTCGCCATATTACTGGCGGCGCTAATAGTGATAGCTTTCAGCCGATGAATATCAATTTTGGATTGTTTCCACCGCCATCGGATAGTGAAGCGGTCGTTATCACAGCCAATGGCAAACGCCGCAAGCTAAAAGGCCTGGACCGTAAAGGCTTTATGGCTAAACGGGCGCTTGATGCGTTAGCGGCTTGGTCGGCTTAAACGCGCCTGAACACAACAGCCAACATCATTTTTAATGCCAATAAAGGCTGCTGGTCAGGATAATATAGTCGCGATGGCTCACGCAGCAGCCATATGATCAGCCGCAAGATTATGTTTTTTCCAGCAAAGGTTGGAATGGGCATTTCACGTTGCCCTAACAAATATTGATCTAGTCTATGCAATATCTGGCTCGCCTGGTTTATTATCTCTGATCCTTTTTCTGGCTCGTCATTATCTTTTCGACCAAGCCGAATGATTTGGCTCGCAACTGCGCTATGCCATATTGCTAACGACTCTTCTTTAGGCGCTCCGCCAGCAAGCAGAGAAATCATCTGGTTCAATGTATCCGTTATTGCGCTTAGGTCATTGGGATGCCCCTCGCCCCAAGCGATAAGGCGATCTGCCAACGGCACAGACTGGCTGTCTTTATTGATGATGGCATCACGCCACCAGGCTAGCCGAACGGCTGAAATCATAGACTCATTAGCATAAGTCGCGCGCCTTGCTTCCATCCAAAGCAAGAACAGGTCTGCATAGAGTGGTCGTTTTTTACGAGGGATAAATGTAATAGCAAGTGCCAACGCCGGAAACTCATGCCGCAAAGATGTTACGGCTGAAGAAACGGCTTGCGATGCCATTAGTCACCTGTTTTCTTGGCTGCAGGAATAGCGATCATGGCAACCTTTCGGCCTTCTGAAAGTAGTAAATTCCATGTCCGGCAAGCTGCTCCTGTCGGCAGAATCTCACCTTTTAAACCAATCTGCTGCAACTTTTTCCGAATATCCATAAACGGATGGCTCATCGTACCACCAATACCGATAACTAAGAGATGTGGGTTTTCGCTTAAATTAGAAAATAAATCTAAATCTGTGGGTGAGATGGTATCATTAGTCATCATATCGACTTGCGTGATGGCATAGCCAACTTCATAAGCACCCAGAATAGCCATAGCACCATCAAAACGGACATGATCAATAACAAACCCATCCTTATCGTAATCGGTGATGATAGGCGTATCAGTTTTATGGTGTTGAGTCATTGCGCTCATGTGTCGGCAACATATCATCATCGTCTGATGGTCTTAAATCAAAGCGTGATAGAATGCTTGAAGCCACATAGATAGATGAATAGGTGCCGATTAATACTCCCCAAATCATAGCAAGAGCAAAGCCGCCAAGCACCGCCCCACCAAAGAAATAAATAGCTGATAAAGCGATCAAGGTGGTAATTGATGTCATTAATGTTCGTGAGATTGTCTGATTAAGTGAGACATTGATAATCTTGTCATTATCCCATGATTTATATTTTTTCAGATTTTCTCTGATGCGGTCAAATATAACTACCGTATCATTAATCGAATAGCCGGCTATGGTCAGCAATGCGGCAACCGTCGCTAAATTAAACTCAATTCCGGTTAATGAGAATAAGCCTATTGTCGTGATAATATCATGGGCAAGCGCCAGAATAGCCGAAACCGCAAATGGCCACTCAAAGCGAAACCATATATAAATCATGATCGAGCCAAGAGCGGCAATAACGGCATAGATAGCGTTTTGCTTCAACTCATCACCAACAACTGCACCCACAAACTCCGTCCGGCGGATTTCATAACGATCAGCGATTTGATCCTGTACCAGCTTAATTGCCTGCTTATTGGCATCACTTAAATCTGTGGCCAGACCTTCATCTTGTGACTGAACACGGATGAGGACCTCGCGGTCACTGCCAAACTCTTGTAAGCTAATATCGCCAAGCTGGAGATCGCCAAGCTCTTCCCTTAAGGCTTCAACATCAGTTTTCCCTTGGAGCGTTTTGACCTCAATCACAAAGCCGCCTCTGAAATCAATGCCAGTGTTTAACCCAACCAATAGCCAAAATAATATTGAGCCAGCAATCAGCAGAGCGGAAAACATAGAAGCCAGGCCTCTGCCGTTCATGAACGCAATCGTAAAATCAGCAGGAATAAAACGAAATAATGCCATTATTTATCTCCTGCGGCTGATTTAGGGATCAATATACTGCTAGGTTTTATAGTGTTAATCCATAACGCCAGAAGTACCCGCATAACAACAATGGTTGAGAACATGGATGAAATAACGCCAACAGAAATGGTCACAGAAAAGCCCTTAATCGGCCCTGACCCTAAGAAATAAAGGAATAAAGCCGCCGCTAATGTTGTCAGATTAGCATCAATAATTGTGCCTGTGGCCTGATTAAAACCTGTCTTAAAAGCTGTTGATAGTTTTCGACCAGCGCGCAATTCTTCTTTAATGCGCTCAAAGATAATGATATTTGCATCAACCGCCATACCAATAGTTAATACAATTCCGGCAATCCCCGGCAAGGTTAATGTCGCGCCAAGAATGGATAGTTGGCCATAGAGCAGAAGCATATTAATAAAGACAGCGAACACCGCCAATAATCCAATCATGCCGTAACTTGAGATCATGAATATAGCAACCCCGGAAAGCCCTACAATTGATGCGACTTGTCCAGCCTTAATCGAATCGCTTCCTAAACCAGGCCCAACAGACCGTTCCTCAACAACGAGAAGCGGAGCAGGCAAAGCTCCTGACCGTAATAGCAAGGATAGCTCATTTGTTTCTTCAACCGAAAACCCGCCAGAAATCTGACCATTAGCAAAAATCTGGCCTCTAATGACTGGTGCTGATACAACCTCATCATCAAGCACAATAGCAAAAGGCCGCCCAATATTCTGTCCCGTAACACGGCCAAAGCGTTCAGCACCAGTAGAGTTCAGCGTGAAGGAAACGACAGGTTCATTGCTCTGACCATCAAAAGACGGTCTCGCATCTTCGAGCATTTCACCACTTACTAAAACGCGCTTATTGAGCAAATAATGTTGATCAGGATTATCACGAGAAGGCAGTAATTCTGATCCCGGAGGCACCCGACCTGATGCTTTCACCGATTCTGCGGTGGCTGATATATCAACCAGCTGAAACCCAAGTTTAGCTGTCTTCCCAAGTAAGGATTTCACCTGTTCAGGGTTATCAACCCCCGGCAGTTGCAGCAAAATACGATTTCTGCCCTGACGCTGAATAACAGGCTCTTTCGTCCCTGTCTCATCGACTCTAGCCCGCACAATCTCAATCGCCTGCCCCACAGTTAATGTCGTCAAACGGGCTAGACCAGCCTCATCAAATTGGACACTGAGCATAGCGTTATCCGATGTCATGACAACCATTTCAGGTGAGATTAAGCCGTTTAAGATTTCTCTCGCCTCAACAAACGCAACTTGTTCACGGACATTAAAACTTAATTGATCGGAGCTAACGCTTAGATTGCTGATACCTATGCGGTTGTTGCGCATACCAACGCGAACTGTTTCGGCCAGATTATCCATTCTCTCTTGGACAACTGCATCCATATCTACTTCGAGCAAAAGATATGATCCACCTTGTAAATCCAACCCCAGATTTACACCTATACCGCCACCATCATCATTGTGCATGACAACAGTGCTGACAGCGACTGAGGCGGCCAGTAAGACAATAACAATGGATAGGTTATAAAACCAAGAAGACAGGCGTATCATATCAATGCGCTATATTTTTATGTCAAGTTTCAACAGGGTTTACTTAGCGTTTTGGTTTTGCTGTGCGCCAGCAGAAAGCACACGCCCATCTTTATCTCGACATTCAGAAATAAAGTGCCGCAATATGCTGACCGTAACGCCTTTTGCGATTTCAACATCAACAGACTCATTACCTTCGGAAGCTTTCATCACTTTTCCAGAAATACCACCAGCGGTGATAACCATATCACCTTTTTTCAGGTTACTAACCATAGCTTGATGTTCTTTAGCACGTTTTTGCTGAGGTCGGATAAGCAGAAAATAAAACACAACAAAGATCAGAAGAAATGGCAGAAGCGCACCGAATATGCCGCCTGCTCCACCACCACCTGCCGCTTGTGCAAAGGCTGGGGAAATGATCATAATAAGCTCCATTAGATTAATAAACTAGCGTCAACAACATACAACTATGCGCTTGCCAAAGGCAAATGCAAATGCTGATTTTTAGTAATAAATCAGAGCTTTTACATATATAAGATGTATCGGTATTGACGATTGGCAGAACCAAAGCATAATAAAGCCATGCTAAAAAAACCTGAAGATATGTTAATAGAACTTCAGCGTATCGCAGATGCGCTAGAACAAATGGCTAAAATGGGCAAGCCGCCTATGCTGACTGATGGCTATCACGCTTATATATGGGGCGCAAACCCCGATATTTTGATGCCTGTTGAAAAAGTTAATCATGTGCCGCTGTCGCTGTTGCAGGGCATTAATCAGCAAACGGATATTCTTTATAAAAATACTGATCGCTTTGCGAGAGGGTTTCCTGCCAATAATGCTCTGCTTTGGGGAGCGCGCGGAACTGGCAAATCATCTTTGGTGAAAGCCATTCATGCTGATATCGTAAAATCTGCGGATATTACCCTGATTGAAATTCATCGCGAAGATTTAGATAGTTTGCAGCGATTACTATCATGTCTGAACATCGATAAAAGCAAACGCTTTATTGTGTTTTGTGATGATCTTGCCTTTGAAGGCGCGGAAACATCATATAAATCATTAAAAGCCGTGCTTGAAGGAGGGATCGAAGGTAAGCCAGATCATGTTATTTTCTATGCAACATCAAACCGCCGCCACCTTATGGCGAGGGAAATGATTGAAAACGAACGCTCCACCGCCATCAATCCATCGGAAGCAGTCGAAGAAAAAGTATCGCTTTCGGATCGATTTGGTCTTTGGCTAGGCTTTCATAGTATTGATCAAGGCACCTATCTCATGATGATCAATGCTTATGCTGATGCCATTGGACTGGCCAGGGATGATACGTCGCGCGCGGCTCTGCATCGTGCTGCTTTAGAATGGTCGGTCACCCGCGGCAGTCGGTCTGGACGTGTGGCTTGGCAATTTATAACCGATGCCGCAGGACATGCTGGGATAATGATTGACCTGACATAAATAATACTGCCAAGTAATGATGCGTTAAGACATGAATTGCAGTGGGTCAACAGGTTGGCGTGATTTTCTGATTTGAAAGTGGAGTTGTGGCTGATTAACTTTACCGCTATTGCCGATGGTGCCAATAACCTCACCTTTGGCTATCATCTGACCTTCGGTAACTTGAACATCACCGAGATGGGCATAGGCGGTAATCCATCCATTATCATGCTTTATTAAAACCATATTACCAAATGATTTCAGCTCTTTACCGATAAATGCTACTGTACCATCATAAGATGAATACACGGCATCACCAAGATTTCCTGCGATATTAATCCCGTCATTCTTAACCCCACTACTAACCAATCCATAGGTTTCAATAATCTTACCATTGGCTGGCCAACCAAAGGCTAAAGCCCCTGCTGGAACTGGCTTTGTTGGGATAGAATCAGGAATTGAGGAGGCAGCAGAGCTTGCTGTATTGGCTGAAATTTCTGCTTCAGGGACAACCTTAATATTGCTAGATGGATTAATCCCCGGCAGATCAAGCATGGAATAATCCAATGCCCGCGGAATTGCAATCGTCGTCCCCGGACGCAGGGTATACGGCGCTTTCAGCTGATTTAAGCGGATCAATTCATGCCGTGTCACGGCATAGCGTTCGGACAGCGCATCAATTGTATCCCCCGGTTTTACCCGATGGTCACGCGGTTTAGGTAGAACTAATGTGGTTAAGCCATCAAGTAAATATGGCGGCTTCAACTGATTCCCCAAAATAATCTTGCGAGGTGTCACCCCATAGCGATTTGCCATTGTATATATTGTATCCCCTGGCTCGACAGGGACAACACCATCGGGTGGAACGTCTTTAGTATCAACACGATTAGGCGCATTAATAACAGGAACAGACGCCCGCTCCTGGTTTTGACATGACGTAAGTATTATTGCCAATAATACCAAAAGCAGTGCTGATTTTTGTTTTATAATATCAATATAAGAGGCCATCATGTTTAGCCATCTCCATTATCTATATCAGATAACAACGGAACAAAACGGACATCGATAATATCTTTTATCACAGCCTCGCTTCTATCGACATTCCACATTATCTTTTTCAGCTTCTGTTCACCATTTTCACCATCAACTGGGATAATCATAATACCATCATCCTTGATTTGTTCCAGTAAATGAAGCGGTATTTCTGATGCACCGCAAGTAACAATGATGCGATCAAAGGGTGCGGCCTCTGGCCAGCCAAAGCGGCCATCTGCTAACCTGCTGGTAACATTAGTGATTTTGAGCTTCTTGAACAGCCTATCCGCCTCAACAAGCAGTGGTCTAATACGTTCGATTGTATAGACGCGGCGGCTGATATGCGATAACACGGCGGCTTGATAGCCGCTACCAGTACCAATTTCAAGCACTCTCTCCTTACCTGTTAACGATAAATGCGCGGTCATAAGCGCCACGATAAAAGGCTGACTAATCGTCTGACCAAAGCGAATAGGTAGGGATACATTATCATAGGCATGTTGGCGCAGCGCAGCAGGAACAAATGCCTCACGCGGGGTATGTTCAATGGCCGCCAGTGTATTTTTGTCACGAATGCCCATGCCACGCAAAAGCATAATAAGACGCGCCCGTGATTCCATTAAATGCTGATTAATATTATCCGTTTCTGTCATCGAAAAGGACTTTAAGATCATCAAGCTCTTGTTGACTAGTCATATTCAGTGCCAATGGCGTCACGGTGATATAATCATTCATAATACCAAAATAATCATCATGATTATGGACATGCCGCCGTTGTCGCAACAAACCTATTCGAAATGCATTTTCGGCATCAGATGGCAAAATCTCATCTGAGGCTTTGTGCCTTCCTACTGGAAATGGTTTAATCCCTTTCGGCTGATCTGAAGGAAAATTGATATTCATGATGACATCTTCTGCCCAGCCTTTTTTGATCAAATCGGTTAACACGGGCAATGCTTCGGCACGCGTGATCGTATAAGCATCCATAGGATCAACAGGCATTTTTTGGCGATTAATTTTCTGTGAGATAGCAATCGAAGGGATGCCGTGAACCGTTGCCTCCCACGCCGCCCCGATAGTTCCTGAACAGGTGATATCATCGGCAATATTCATGCCCAGATTAACGCCACTCAAAACTAAATCAGGCATAGAGGATTTCATAAAATGATTAAGCGCTAAGACCATGCAATCAGCAGGTGTTCCATCACAGGAATACCGTTTATCACCATGTTTAGTCACCTTCAAATCACGCTTTAAAGTTAATGCTCGGCCATAGCCTGAACAATTATCATCCGGCGCAAATACCCACACATCTTGCGCTAGGGAATAAGCGATATCTTCCAGTACTTTGAGCCCTGCTGCATCAATACCATCATCATTTGAGATTAGTACTCGGCCAACTTTACCGCTTGCCATAGGTTTCATGTTTTCATTCTTTCTAATGTTGTCTGGCCACCCATATAAGCATGCAAAACAGGCGGGAGCGCGATACTTCCATCAGCGTTTTGACCATTTTCTAAAATAGCAATCATGGTTCTGCCGACAGCCAAGCCTGATCCATTAAGCGTATGGACGAAGGCATTTGATTTGCTCTCAGCACTTTTATATCTAGCCCGCATGCGGCGGGCCTGAAAATCACCACAATTTGAGCATGATGAGATTTCTCTATACATCCCCTTGCCTTCATTCTGACCAGGGAGCCAGACTTCTATATCATAAGTCGTGCGCGCAGAAAATCCAGTATCACCTGAACAAAGCTTCATCACCCGATATGATAAATCAAGCCTTTGCAATATGGTTTCCGCGCATGACGTCATCCGTTCAAGCTCATCATTGGAATGATCAGGATGGCTAACTGACACCAACTCGACTTTGCTAAATTGATGCTGGCGGATCATGCCGCGCGTATCCCGGCCAGCAGCACCAGCTTCGGCGCGAAAACATGGAGTATAGGCGGTCATACGCATTGGCAGACTTGCCTCATCAACAATTTCACCAGCAACCAGATTTGTTAATGGCACTTCTGCGGTTGGGATCAACCATCGATCATCCGTGGTGCGAAACAGATCAAGAGCAAACTTTGGCAACTGTCCTGTCCCAGCCATAGTTTCACTTTTCACCAGATAAGGTGGCTGATATTCCGTATAGCCAAACTCTCTTGTATGGACATCCAGCATGAATGCGGCAAGCGCCCGTTCAAGCCGCGATAAATCGCCTTTCAAGACAACAAAGCGTGAGCCAGAGAGTTTTGCCCCTAACCCAAAATCCATCATGCCAAGCCCCTCACCTAATGAGACATGATCTTGTGCTGGAAAATCAGGGAGGACAGCCTCACCATAGGAGCGGATGAGACGATTTTCACTCTCATCACTACCATCAGGAACATCGGCGTCAAGAATGTTGGGATAATCCATCAACATATTATCTAGTGTTGCCGCAAGCTCACGATCTTGGTCTTCCATGTCAGCTAATTCGGATTTAAGCGCAGCGACCTCTTCGATAAGAGATGTGGCATCACCACCAGAAGATTTGATCTGCCCGACTTGCTTGGAGGCATCATTACGGCGATGCTGTTTTTCCTGCATTTCAGTTTGAATATGACGACGCTTTTCATCAATAGCTAAGATTTCCGCTGCAACCGGTTGAATATTGCGTCTAGCCATAGCGGCATCAAATTCATTGGGATGGTTTCGGATAAACCGAATATCGTGCATGACTAGTTTCCTTTAATTTATGAAGACAGTTATGGTTATTCGTCGTCTTCGGAATCGTCCTGTTTGACCGTTAATGAAATGGCAATTATGGATAATTCATACAATAAAATCACAGGAACGGCTAGCATCACCTGCGTTATGACATCTGGCGGTGTCAATAAGGCGGCGGCGACAAAAGAAAATACAATCGCGTAACGACGTTTAGCTCTTAATCCTGCTACGGTCACGATACCAACTTTCGCTAATAGCATCAGAACAACAGGCAACTCAAAGGCGACGCCAAAAGCAAAGATTAGTCGCATAACAAGGTTTAGATATTCACTAATTCGCGGCTCGACTTCTGTCGGGAGTGAGCTTTCTGTGCCAGAAAACTGATAGCCTAGAAAGAAATTCCACGCCGGTGGGATGACTAGGTAATACACCATAGCGCCGCCAAGAAGGAATAAAACCGGAGTCGCAATCAAAAACGGTAAGAACGCATTACGTTCATTTTTGTATAGCCCAGGCGCAATAAAACGCCATACTTGAAGCAAAATAAAGGGGAATGCGACAAATAATGAGGTGAAGAAAGCAACCTTGATTTGCGTAAAAAATCCTTCATGCAAGGCGGTGAAAATCATCCGCCCTTCGAGATTATTTGCGCTAAACCAGTTGGCCAAGGGTTGTTGTAAAAATAACTGAACTTGGGTCGCAATCGTATTACTAGCAGAGCCGTAAGGAATCAAACAGACAATGAATAGCAGCAAAAACAAACCCATTGAGATGGCAAGGCGATTACGCAACTCGGTCAGGTGATCGAGTAAAGACATAGTGCCCTGATCGTCTTCTGCCTCAGATGTAATGCTCTCTTGATCGATCATGATGTGCTAATCTAATTAACGGTTAAGATGATTTTTTTGATGATTTAGAACGGCTTGCGCTTGATGCTACAGATTTGGATGCTACAGATTTGGATGCTGATGACTTGGATGCTGATGCCTTGGATGGTGCAGATTTAGGCTTGCTAGATTTAGAACCCGAGGGTTTGCTTTTGGCAGCTTTGGCAGGTTGCTTTTTGATATCATTGGATAGGCTTGCAGCCGTATCCTTAATCGATGTCACTGTCTCAGTTAAATTGATATCATCCGCCACATCTTCGGCCACCGTTTCCATATCTTTCTTAATCTCACTTATCGGTTGTTTTGTCTGTTCAATCAACCCGGCCTTAGTTTCGTCTAAAGCTTTTTTAACATCGCGAAACTCTTCCTGGTCAGCGACTTCAAGCATGGATTTACGAAACTCATTCGCCATGCCACGCATCTTACCGACAAAATTGGTAAATCCTTTTAAGGCGCGGGGCATGTCTTTTGGCCCAACAACGAGGACAAGGACAAAAGCCACCACCATGATCTCTTGCCAACCAAAATCTAACATATGTTATCCATTGATAGGTTCAGATTTATAAATAGGGTCAACGCATTAAGCCGATGTTTTCTTGCGGCTAGTTGTTTTTTTAGCGGGTTTCTTAGCTGTTGTTTTTTGGCTTACCGATTTTTTAGCAGCTGGCTTCTTTTTTGGTGCTGGCTTTGCTGCACCCTCATCTTCGATAAGATCATCATCTTGAGAGGCATCATTTTCATCACCGCTCATTCCGCTTTTGAAATTGCGAAGACCTTTACCAAAGTCGCCCATTAGACTGGAAATCTTTCCACGTCCACCAAATAGCAACAGAACAATCACAAGAACGATTACCCATTGCCAAATTCCGAATGCACCACCAAACATTTTTCCCTCGTCATTATATAATTCTTAATTCATTATCGTTATCATATTCAGGTAATGGATACTACAATAACCTGTTATTTTATTTGTCACCTTTATGAAAAAACAAAAACCTGACTATTATCAAGTTTAATTGAGACTTCTGTCCCTGCATCATACCAAGTTATTCCCGGAACCCGAGCATGTAAATGCATTGCGCCTAAGCGTTGCCAGTTCAATTCCAGATGCACAATACTGTAACGCCCTAGCATAATCGTCTCCACCACAACCGCGTCAGTAACCTCACCTCTGGGGTCTATGATAAGGCCATCATTGCGTATGATCATTGTCGCATGTTCGGTATCATCAATATCTTCCACTGGAAATAATCCAAACGGAGTATCTGCCATGCCATTTTTGACAGAAGTCTCAAAGCGATTAACCTCACCAAAGAACTCCGCTACAAAAGCATTATCTGGCCGGCAAAACACATCAACCGGCGCACCAGACTGAATAATTGCGCCTTTATCCATAACCAATAACCGATCTGCCATGAACATGGCTTCCTCACTGTCATGAGTGACAATTAACACGGCTGTGCCAATTTCATGCAAGACATGAAGCATATCATCGCGGATTTGTTCTTTCAGCCGAACATCCAATCCGCTAAACGGTTCATCAAGTAAAATCAGCGCCGGATTTGGGGCAAGCGCCCGCGCTAATGCCACTCTTTGTTGTTGCCCACCCGAAAGCTGATGCGGAAAACTGTCTCTGTAATCCGTGAGATGGGTTTGCTCTAACGAATCTAGCGCCATTTTATTTTTTTGACCTTGGCTAAGCTTATTATAGCTCTGGCTATTCAGGGCAAAGAGGATATTATCCATAATCGTCATATGCGGGAAAAGTGCATAATCTTGAAATACCATCCCTATTCCGCGATCTTCAGGGCGAAGGCTGGTTGTGGCATCAGCAATTTTTTCGCCCTTAAGCCAAATCTCACCCTGTGATGGGGTCTCAAGGCCTGCGGCAAGTCGCAAGATGGTTGATTTACCACATCCTGATGGCCCAAGTAATCCAACAACCTCATGGCTATTAACAGAAAAGCTAATATCATGAACTGATGGCAGATGGTCATATTGATGGCTGATATGCTTAAACTCAATCATTGATATGCTCATCATCTTCATCAGAAGCCAGATCATTATCCAGATCATTAGCCAGATCATTAGCCAAATTATGGGCAATCTCATATTCGGTAATCAACTCATCCATTACAAGCTGATCCATATCTTCGATATCATCTTCACTGTCACCGTCATCGTCTTCGGACTGGTCTGACCGCATAACGTCACTAATTGTCTGTCCAGTTGTTAGCAGACCTGTTTTCTTAAGCTCATCCAAACCTGGTAAATCATTAATTTGTGTTAGTCCAAAATGGTCGAGAAAACCGGCACTCGTCGCCCAAGTTATTGGACGTCCGGGGGTACGGCGGCGCCCTTTCGGTCTAACCCATCCCATTTCAAGCAAAATATCAAGCGTTCCTTTGGATATGGACACGCCTCTGATTTCTTCTATTTCTGCCCGGGTTACAGGTTGGTGATAGGCGATAATAGACAAGGTTTCAAGCGCCGCCCTCGAGAGTGGCTTTTCGCTCTCACGAATAGTTTTTAGATGCTCAGCCACATCGGCGGCGCTTCGCATTGCCCAGTTGCCATCAAATTGGACAAGATCAATACCGCTATCATCACCATATCTGGATTGCAATTGTGCCATAACAGAATCATAAGTGGCGTCGTCCGGCAAATGTTGACGAATAGTTTTATCAGTGACAGCATCAGGTGAGGCAAAAATCAAAGCCTCAATAATGCGACAATAATGAAGTATTGATTGATCCATTAAATATGTTGTTCCATAGAGGCCAGATAAATCGGCCCAAATTGATTATCTTGTCTGACTTGAGCTTGGCCATCACGCACCATTTCTAACGTAGCAGTAAAATGTGAGGCGATAGCAGAGCGGTGATCTAATTCTGTTTTAAGGTTTGGCGGTAAAAAGGACAACAAATTGTTCCATCCTTTCGCATATTTAATCAATTCACCCAATCGCGAAACCGCTTCTTCTACTGTGTAGAGGTGAGAGGCGGAGATTGTTAACGTGCTTGCTTCTTCGCGGCTAGCGATCTGACCATAGGCTTGCAGCAAATCATAAAGTGTCGCCGTATGCGAGACAACGGTTACAGGAGAAAATTGTTCATGATGAGCGCCTTTAAAACGGGTTTTACCTAACCGCGGCAGTGCCATCAGCTCTTGCCCAGCCTTCCGCATGGCCTCTAGCTGTAATAGCTGTCGCCGCAACGCATCAGCCATATCCAGCGTTTCCATCTGTTCTTCGGGTTCAGGGTCTGGCAATAGCAACCGCGATTTCAAATAGGCAAGCCATGCCGCCATCACCAGATAATCTGCGGCAATTTCAATATCTAATTCACGCGCATTACTAATATAGGCCAGATATTGTTCGGCGAGCGGCAGGATAGCAATTTGTGATAAATCAATTTTCTGATCCCGCGCCAGATCAAGCAGGAGATCAATGGGCCCTTCATAACCGTCGAGCACCAAGAAAAGCGATAACTGGCCAGCTTGCCGCGCCTCTTTTGCTGTTAAGTTGTCTTCAAAGCCATCAGTCATAAAACGCTTATCCCTTTATATCTACATTTCACGAATGTCTTAATTCCATGAACGCAAAATACAGTCCTGTCCAACAGATTTGAAAATATTACATAACTTTTTTGCATTAGCTCGTGGCATAGGATCAGTAACAACTCGCCAATACATGCCATCTTCACCAGCGTCAAATAATGTAACCCCAATTAAAATATCATTGAGCCGTGAGTTGTGTTTATCCATTAGCACCGCAGCCGTTTGCATGGCTTTATTTTCATCCCGGAAAGAAGCTAGCTGAACCCGATAAAATGCTGTTTCAGTCTCATCAGGGCGGTTTAGTTTCTTCCCAGCCTTAGGCAGCGGAACGCCGGCATCAGATAATTCCGTATCAGATGATGAGCTATCTTCTGGCGGTTTTGTGCTGGCAACATCCTCACTCTCTGTTACCGCCTCATTAGAAGCACCAATTTGTCCACTATTCTGGTCACTGGCTTGGTTATTGTCTTGATTAGCGGTTTGGTTTGATTGCGAATTAGCAAGATTTTCCGGAAGGTTTTCTGGAAGATTTTCCGGTTGTATTTTTGATGAAGTTTGCGTTGGGGCATCATTGGTATCTAAGTCGGGATCAGATGTCTCGGTTAAATCTGCTTGTTGCTGATTATTTTGATCATCTGCAAGCGCTTCGACATTATTACCATCTGGATTACTATCTGGATTATTAACTGGACTATTATCTGGCGTTTGCCCATTCGGGGCCTCTAGTGCCAGATCAATAGTGATATCTATTGGCGGCAATTCAGGAACAGGGTCTTCAGGTAATAATTGCTCACCGCCTTCGGGGATTGGGCTACCACGATCTAATGTGCTCAAAAAGGAACTATCTGTATTTTTAATGACTGCACCACCGGGATTGGTTGGAACAACTTTGTAGGGGGATTTTTCAGCTGTAATAATGGCGACTTTTTCCATCTGTGTGGGCGCAGACATCCAAACATAGGCTATGCCAGCACCAATTAGCACCACAGCACCAGCAATCAGCATTAGAATAATTCGCATCTACAACCTCAATCCATATTGGATGATTACATTTCATTAATGGCATCAACACCCAGAACAGCAAAGCCATTCCGGATAACAACGGCTGTTGCGTTAACAAGATTCAATCGCGCCGCAGTCAGAGCAGTATTATCAGTAATGAAGCGTAAACTGGGATCATCACGTCCCTTATTCCACAAGCCATGAAACGCCGCCGCTAAATCCATTAAATAAAAGGCAATCCGATGTGGCTCAAACGCCTGCCCTGCGGCCTCAACTTGCCGTGGATAACTAGCCAAAAGGCGAATTAACGCCATTTCCGTAGGATCAGATAACAAGCTAAGATTGGCACCGCTAACATCAATTTTAACAGCCTCATCCTGACGCAAAACCGAACAGGCACGAGCATGGGCATATTGGACATAGAAAACAGGATTTTCGCGCGATTGCGTGGTCACTTCGGCATAATCAAAATCCATCGTTTGATCAGCTCTTCGGGTTAGCATGATAAAACGCAAGATATCCTTGCCAACAGTATCAAGAACATCCGACAAGGTAACAAATGTGCCCGCACGTTTCGACATTTTGATCTGCTTACCGCCATCCAATAACTTGACAAAATTAACAAGCTGAATATTTAGGCTATCTTTTTGACCAGTAAAAGCCGATACCGCAGACTTCATGCGCTTAACATAGCCGCCATGATCAGCACCCCAGATATTTATCAATTTATCTGACCCGCGTTCTAGCTTATCCAGATGATAGGCAATATCAGAGGCAAAATATGTCCATGTATCATCTGATTTTTTAACCGCCCGATCAACATCATCACCAAAATCGGTTGACCGAAACAGCAATTGTTCTCGTGGCTCCCAGTCGTCTGCATTACCAGCCTTCGGCTTTTCCAAGACACCTAGATAAATTAATCCATTGTCTTTGAGTTTTCCAATAGCCGTATCGACTGCCCCATTTTTTACTAATTGCCGTTCTGATGAAAAGCGATCCATATGGATATTTAGCCGTCCCAGATCAGCCTTAATCGTTTCCATCATATCATCAATGGCAAATGATCGCGCCAGCGGTAGCCATTCACTTTCATCCATATTTAGTAACTCATCACCGTGAACTTTCGCAAGCTTTTGGCCAGTATCAATCAGATATTCGCCCGGATATTGACCATCCGCAACCTTAGCGCTGCTATCACCTAATGCCTGTTTATAACGTGTAAAAACCGATCTGGCTAAAACATCCACCTGATTACCAGCATCATTAATATAATATTCTCTTGTTACATCATAGCCGCAGGTTTCCAGCAAGTTTGCTAGACTATCACCAATAATTGCACCGCGGGCATGGGCAGCATGCAATGGCCCAGTCGGATTAGCCGATACATATTCGACATTAATCTTTTCCCCCTTACCGATATCATTAACACCCCAAGCGGTATTGGCAGCTAGAATATCATCAATGCGTTGCTGCCAGATCGCCGGATCAAGGGTCAGATTAATAAATCCGGGGCCGGCGATATTGACATCTGTAACGCCATCAAGATGTGCGATATCTTTCACCAAATGGGCAGCCAGATCGCGCGGTGACATACCCGCAGACTTTGCCATAACCATAGCGTAATTGGTGGAAATATCACCATGACTAGAGTCTCGCGGCGGCTCACAAGCGGCAGGTTTTGCCGTATCGGTGAGCGTTATCGTGCCATTTTTAATTAAGGTATCAGTGATATCTGTTATCTGCTGACTGAAATGGGAAAAAATATTCATTAAGTTTTGTCTCAAACTAAAGTTATCTTAAAATAGGGCCAGGGGAAAACAGCCGCTCATGTTCCATGACGGCAAAACGGTCTGTCATGCTGGCAATATAATCAGCAATATGTCTAGCTTTCATGCTGATGTCTATCGCATTCAAATGGCTTTGGTCAAGATATTGCCATTCTTCGGGGAGCGTATTTGTTTCTTCCATAAAGAGGGTAAACATCTCACGGATCACGCGCTTAGCTTTGCTGGTCATCCTATTAACTTTATAGTGCCGCCAGACATGCTGGTATAGAAACGCCCGCAGCACCGTTAAATCTTCTAACATCGTATCCGAAAAAGCCGCAACAGCCGCATTAGCCGCCCTGATATCCGCAACATGCCCAGGGTTGAGTTCAGCTAACCGGCGGCCGGTTTCTGTCAGCAAATCAGTAACTGCCATTTTAATCAGGTTTCTAGTCAATTCGTGAACAAGGCGAGAGGTTTTTAATTCACCATGTTGATCATATATTTGCTTTAACACCGGCCCTGCTAATGGCAGATCAAGCATTTTTTTGGGATCAAGCAAGCCTGCCCGAATACCATCATCACAATCATGGGCAAGATAGGCAATATCATCTGCAAGATTAGCAATTTGTGCCTCTAATGACGCAAAGCTATCAAGCCCTAACGCCATATCCTTATCAAGTGCAATGACAGTTTGACGGCGATGCTGCGCGTCTAACGGGCCATTATGCTTTATGACACCTTCTATCGTCTCCCACGTTAAATCCAATCCATCAAAGCCAGCATAACATTGTTCAAGCATTGTGACGACGCGGATAGTTTGCTCATTATGATCAAAGCCGCCATACGCCTCCATCATCTGATCAAGGGCAGTTTCGCCAGCATGGCCAAATGGGGTATGTCCCAGATCATGCGCTAAGGCAATGGCTTCTGCCAAATCCTCATCTAAATTTAGATGCCTGCAAATCGTCCGCGCTATTTGTGAGACTTCTAATGAATGAGTAAGGCGGGTGCGAAAATAATCACCTTCATGATAGATAAAGACCTGCGTTTTATATTTCATTTTGCGGAATGCCGCTGAATGGATAATCCGATCACGGTCACGTTGAAACACTGTCCGCATAGTATCATGACTTGAAGCTTTCGTGATATGACGGCCACGGCTGTCGCTAGCTTGTGATGCATAAATCGCTAGTTGTGTCATAGATGAAAACTGGCCTTTTCATATGGATTAGGCATTGCTTTAGCTCCAAGACAATAGCGCGGTTAGTATATTGAAGCAATGCTGGAAACATCAAAAACAGGCTAAGATTAATGCCAAGAAAACACCAATAAAAGGAACACTCTTGATGGTGGGCGCGATGCGGATTATATTAGTAGAAAGGGGATTTTTTGATGAATGATCAAGACACACCTATAAATAACGATGCCATATTGTTTTCGGTTAGTGATCAGGCGGCAGAGCGCATTGCTAAAATCATGACAGCAGAAGGCGGTTCTTACTTCCGTGTTGCTGTTCTTGGTGGCGGCTGTTCAGGGTTTCAATATAAATTCAGTATCGAAAACGATAAAGCCGATGATGATGTCGTCCTAGAGAATACTATAGCATCTGGCGGTAACGTCACCACACTAATTGATACAATGTCACTTGAGCTAATCTCTGGCGGTCAGCTTGATTTTGTTACTGAGCTTGCTGGTCAATATTTTCAGGTCGTCAATCCCAACGCAACTGCCGCTTGTGGCTGTGGAACATCTTTTGCGCTCTGATCCCTTTACTATCGCTACGTGGAACGTCAATTCCATTAAAGTCCGATCAAATGCTGTGATTGATTGGTTAATGCAAGGCCATTGCGATATTCTGCTCATGCAAGAGCTTAAATCTATGGATGAGAATTTTCCGCTTGCGGCGTTTCATGATGCCGGTTTTGAAGTTCATGTACATGGCCAGAAAACCTATAACGGCGTTGCCATAGCGTCACGCGTGCCGCTTACTCTCCGGCAAAAAGGCTTGCCCTTGCTTGCTGCCCAAACCCAAGACTCTCAAGCTGAAGACATGCAAGCCCGTTACATTGAGGTAGAGTTTGAGCAATTCATCATTGGTTGCTTGTATCTGCCAAATGGTAATCCGGTCATGACAGATGGCAATATAACGGAAAAGTTTACTTATAAACTTAACTGGATGGACAGATTAAATCATCATGCCGCTTCCTTAAACCGCTTAAACCGGCCGGTCATATTGGCAGGTGATTATAATATCATTCCAAACTCTATTGATTGCTATGATATTGACGCATGGCAAGGTGACGCCCTCCATCATCCAGAAACACTAAAAAAATGGCGGCAATTAAATTATCATGGTTATATAGAGGCATGGCGCGCCTTACACCCATCACAAATAGCGTATAGTTTTTGGGATTACCAAGGCGGAGCATGGCAAAAAGACCACGGTATCCGTATTGATCATTTCATGCTAAATGCGGAGGCGGCAGACAGGCTTATCGCCGCCGATATCGACAAAGCCCCCAGAGGGTTAGAACGCGCAAGCGATCATACCCCTGTGTGGTGCCAACTGGCACATGATGTGCCAGTTTACGACTAATTTATTTATCAGATATCTGCATAAACATGCGTTTCTGCCTTGCCGCCCGGGTGGGTTAATGCGCCTTTTTCAGCCGAGCCTACGGTTTGTGCATATTTCCATAAAGTGCCTGATTGATAATCGGTTTCGCGAGGCTTCCAGTCTTGGCGACGTGTCGCTAATTCCGCTTCACTGAGATCAACAGATATCGTGCCTTGCTTGGCATCAATGGTAATTTGATCACCATCTTTTAACAGCCCAATAGGTCCACCAACCGCCGCCTCAGGCCCAACATGACCAATACAAAAGCCTCTGGTTGCGCCAGAGAAACGGCCATCCGTGATGAGCGCAACCTTATCACCCATGCCCTGCCCGTAAATCGCAGCAGTAGTGGCCAGCATTTCACGCATACCGGGGCCGCCTTTAGGCCCTTCGTAACGGATAACTATCACTTCGCCCTCTTTGTAATCACGCCGTTCAACCGCGGCAAAGGCATCTTCTTCGCAATCAAAGCATCTGGCGGTGCCGGTAAAGACCAGATTACTCATGCCAGCGACTTTAACGATAGCTCCCTCAGGTGCCAGATTACCGCGTAAACCAACGACACCGCCTGTTGGTGATAATGGCGCTGAAACAGGTCTAATCACATCCTGATCTGATGGGAACAATACATTAGCCAGATTTTCAGCCATCGTCTTTCCTGTCACCGTCAAGCAGTCACCATGAATAAAGCCGCCCTCATAAAGAGTTTTCAGCAAAACAGGAACGCCGCCAATCTCATACATATCTTTGGCAACATAACGCCCACCAGGTTTAAGGTCAGCAATATATGGCGTGCGCTTAAAAATCTCTGCCACATCATGAAGATCAAACTCAATCCCACATTCGGCTGCTAGTGCCGGCAAATGCAGGCCAGCATTGGTAGAGCCACCTGATGCGGCGACTATTGTTGCGGCGTTCTCAAATGCTTTTCTTGTCAAAATGTCACGCGGGCGGATGTTATTCTTGATCAACTCCATAACATGACGGCCAGAATGATAGGCATATTCATCACGACTTTCATAAGGTGCAGGCGCCCCTGCTGAACCCGGTAAGGCTAGGCCAATGGCCTCAGATACGCAGGCCATAGTATTTGCGGTAAATTGCCCACCACAAGACCCTGCACTTGGGCAAGCAACACATTCCAATTCATGCAAATCATCATCCGACATATTGCCTGCTGCATAAGCACCAACGGCTTCAAATACATCCTGCACCGTGACATCTTTGTCTTTGTAACGGCCGGGCAGAATTGAGCCGCCATACATAAACACTGATGGCACGTTTAATCTAGCCATAGACATCATCACCCCAGGGAGTGATTTATCACATCCAGCAAGGCCAATAATCGCGTCATAACAATGCCCGCGGACGGTAAGTTCAATAGAGTCGGCGATAACTTCACGGCTAACGAGGGATGATTTCATACCCTGATGCCCCATCGCAATACCATCCGTGACGGTAATGGTAGTGAACTCTCGCGGGGTTCCTGCATGATCAGCAACACCTTTTTTGGCGGCTTGCGCTTGCCTGCTCAGGGCAATATTACAAGGTGCGGCTTCATTCCATGTCGAAACGACACCAACCAGCGGCTGATTAATCTCCTCCTCGGTCATGCCCATCGCATAATAATATGATCGATGTGGTGCTCGCTCTGGCCCTACGCTCACATGGCGGCTGGGCAGCTTTGATTTATCCCATGACTGTGATGACATGATTGATCTCCTCTTATTGCAATCGCATTAAAGCCGTACTTAATTTGTCGCGCCGTTCTAACTCGGCGTCAAGTCTGCGTTTATTTTCTTCAATGACTTCTGCCGGTGCTTTGCTAACAAATCCGGGATTATTAAGCTTTGATTCAAGCTTCTTTGCCTCTGCTTCGGTAGCTTTAAGCGCATCAGAAAGTCGCTTTCTTTCTGCATCAAAATCGAGAACACCAGCCAGCGGAATGGCAATCTCAATGCCGCTAACCACCGCTTGCGCAGATTGCGAAGGCATATCGCCTTCAATGCGAATATCATTAAGCCGCGCCAGCCGCAAAATAGCCTCACGGTGATCATTGATCCAGTCATGATTGAGCGTTTTATTATCTAAAATGACTAAATCAGGCTTGGCGGCAGCTGGCACATTCATCTCATTGCGAAGCGAGCGGATCGTTGAAATAATTGCAAAGATGAAGCCAATTCTTTCCCCGGCATTAGCATAATCGTCTGTCGCCCGTTCTGGCTCACCTTCTGGCCAAGATGAAGAAATGAGCATCTCATCACCATTAAATATTTCTTTCCATAGCTCCTCTGTGATGAACGGCATGATAGGATGAAGCATGGTGATAGCATCTGCCATGACAGTTGCGGCGACACGTGTATATTCATTATTAGAGGCGTCATTCGCATCGTCAGAAGCCCCTAAAACAGGTTTTATCCATTCCAGATACCAATCACAGAAAGAATGCCAGATGAAATGATAGATGGCATCAGCGGCATCATTAAAACGATACTCAGCAATCGCGGTTTTCATCGTCTCACTTGTCCGATTAAGCTCATATAAAATCCATTGATTAATCGGGTCAGTAATGGCAAGGCCAGCTAATCCGGGCTTGCCTGTTGCCTTGTTCATTTCAAGGAAGCGGCAGGCATTCCAGATTTTTGTAGCAAAATTGCGATATCCTTCAATCCGGCTTTCTGCCAGTTTGATATCCCTACCCTGTGCTGCTAATGCGGTCAGCGTAAAGCGTAAAGCATCAGCTCCATATTTCTCGGATAAATCCAACGGGTCCATGACATTACCCTTGGATTTAGACATTTTCTGGCCTTTTTCATCACGCACAAGGGCATGGATATAAATATCGCGGAACGGCACTTCGCCATCCATGAAATGCATGCTCATCATCATCATACGCGCGACCCAGAAAAAGATGATATCAAAACCGGTTACAAGAACATCACCCGGATAATAGCGCTTGAGATGCTCGGTTTCTTCTGGCCAGCCAAGGGTTGAAAATGGCCATAAGCCACTTGAAAACCATGTATCTAAGACATCTTCGTCTTGTCTTAAATCGACATCCTTACCGTAATACTTTTTCGCTGCTGCCATAGCCGCCACTTCATCCATGGCGACAAATGGCGTATTATCAGGACCATACCATGCCGGGATACGGTGCCCCCACCATAGCTGACGGGAAACACACCATGGCTGAATATTCCGCATCCATTCAAAATATGTTTTTTCCCAGCGCTTAGGAACAAACCGAGTGCGTCCGTCTTCAACCGCTTTAATCGCTGGCTTAGCAAGAGTTTTGGCATCAACATACCACTGATCCATCAGCCAAGGTTCAAGCGGAACACCTGATCTGTCACCATGCGGAACACTATGCGTAGTCGGCTCAGTCTCTGCCAGTAAATCATCAGCTTCGAGTTGTGCGATGAGTTTCTTTCTGGCGTCAAACCGATCCATGCCTTGATAGGCTTCAGGCACGACATCATTCATTCGGCCTTCGGCATCCATGACATTAATCATTTCTAAATCATGGCGTCGCCCAACCTCAAAGTCATTAAAATCATGCGCAGGGGTAATCTTAACCGCCCCTGATCCCTTTTCCATATCGGCATAGTCATCAGCAACAATCGGGATACGCCGCCCCATTAACGGTAAAATGACATATTTTCCGATTAGGTCTTGATAGCGCGGATCATCAGGATGAACGGCTACCGCTGTATCACCAAACATGGTTTCAGGTCTCGTCGTTGCAACAACCAGATGCTTATCACTATCCTCGACGGGATAGCGAATATGCCAGTAATGGCCGTTCACATCTCGCTGTTCAACCTCAAGGTCTGAAATAGCGGTTTGTAATTTTGGATCCCAATTGACCAGTCTCTTATCTCGATAGATCAGACCTTGTTCATGCATCTGAACAAATACTAGCCGTACCGCTTTTGATAATCCCTCATCCAGAGTAAAGCGATCCCTCGCCCAATCTGGTGATGCACCAAGCGATTCTAATTGCCGCGAGATTGTTCCACCAGATGTGTCTACCCATTTCCAGACCTCATCAATAAACTTATCGCGGCCTAAATCACGGCGCTTAACTCCCTCTGCATCTAGTTTACGTTCAACAACCATTTGCGTGGCGATACCAGCATGATCTGTGCCCGGTTGCCATAACGCATCACGGCCAATCATGCGATGATAGCGGATAAGAATATCCTGCAACGTAAAAGTCAGTGCATGACCAATATGCAGTGATCCTGTCACATTGGGCGGCGGCATCATAATCGTATAAGGTGATTTAGGGCTATTGGGGACACTAGCAAAAGCGTTGCTATCAACCCATGCTTTATACCACCGCGCTTCAAACTGTTTAGGATTATAAGTTTTATCTAACATATCAAAAGATGAATTAAAGGTTTCACAAACTGCTTTTTAGACATTTACGCCAGATATCACAAGTCTTATGACTAAAGACATTGTGATCAGGCTTATCCCTGTCGCTTTTTTTGCCATCACTCTTGTCAAAAAAGCCTTTGCGGGATGACATATGGCGCCTATTTATCGGCATCATTCTCTGGACTAGATTTGTCTTCAGATAATTGTCTCGATATGGTCTCAGAAAATACCGTCGGTAGCCGATTTCGAATCCAGTCTTCTAATTCTTTGATGATCACCGCTTCGATAGATGATCGGATATTATCGTTAAATGTATTCGATAAATCACTGCTAATCGCGGCTTTTGATACCGAAGCCGTCTCAATGAGCTTAGTCACCTCTTGCAGGATAAGCACGGCTTTATCTTCAGGAATGGATGAAAGTTTTGCTTCAAGCTCATGTAAAACAGACTTCAGCGAGGAATCAGCCGATTGACCTTTTGAGATCACTTGCTTTAATTCCAGTATAGAAGCCGCGTCATTCGTTTTTGCCCGATCTTTTGCCCGATCTTTTATCCGATCTTTTATCTGGCGGGACGGCATGACTTAGTCTTGATAGATAACTTGTGAGGGGAAGCCACCATAAGGCACATCATAACGCGGCAATTCATCAACCGAAACAAAAGTCGGAATAAGCCCAAAGGCTTCGGCATTTAATTGGCCCATATGGGCAAGCAATGTATATCCAGACAACACGTAGTCGCCTCGGGTGCTGATTAAGCTAAGCTCGGCATTGACCACATCTTGTTCGGCATCAAGCAAATCCAATAAGGTTTTCAATCCAAACTCGACCTCTTTTTTAACACCATCACGGAAAAGGCTGGCGGCATCACGTTCCGCCTGATTAGCCTTAATTAAGCTTTTGACAGCAATGAACTGCCGATACGCATTTTCCGCATTGAGACGCGTCACCAATTCAGAATCCGTCAGTCTCAGCATCATGGATTTATGATCCGCGACCAATGCACGAGATTTGGCGCGTGATGTATTTGTCGAATATAACGGTGTCGTCAAAGTGATGGCAGCGGAAACGGCATCGACATTTGATGTCGTCACATTTGAATTGTTTGTTGACCCTGTAACACTAAAATCAATCTGTGGCCTGATCTGTGTGACAAGCGCATCAATGCCGAAGCGTGACAAACGCTCATTGACTTTAACCTGCTGATGGCCAGGATGATTATCAAGGGCAAGATCACCAGCAAAACCGGCGCTAGCCGGCTGATTTGTGATTACTTCGGGTAAAGTTAACTGGCCTGGGATTTGACCAAAATAACGACGATAAGTTGCGCTTGCTATATTGAGCTGAGTCTCCGCTGAAATCAGTGAAGATTCTGCCCTGGCAAGCCGCGATTGCGTTAAGGCTAGTTGCGTTGGAGTTGTATCACCAAGCTGAACTCTTAACTCACTGGCAGAAACCTGTTGCTTGAGCCGCTCAACATTAGATTGCTCAACTTGCAAGCGTTGCCGCGCCGTTACCAAGTTTACATGCGCGGTTAAAGCATTCATGAGAACATTCTGCTCGACCGTTCGATAAGACAGGATCGCATTGTCTAGTTGCAATCTAGCGGTAATTCGATCGACCTTCGCCTCCCCGCCATCGTAAAGCGGTTTCGTAACCGTTAGGCTGAGATTTTCATTTGCAGTATCTATACTAGTGCCGCCATTTACAGATCGCTCACCGCGATTAATATATGAGCTTAACGATGTTGTTAAATCCATGCTAGAGCCAGCGATTATAAGCTCCTCTCGCACCGATTTGATGGTTTCGACTTCAGCTTGTAACAGCTCACTTTTGATCAAAGCCTGTTGCAGATAAGTCTGTATTGGATTGGTTTCATTATCAGCATAGGCTAATGAAACTGCCCCAATAAGACCGAAAACCGTCAATATGCGTGCAAACATAAATATTCCCGTAAAATTGGGGGTTAAAATTGAAATTCAGCTATTTTTGAAAACTCATTTAAAATTGGTGTCTGGGCATCAAATAAATATTGTTTTGAAAACCCGTTTTTGCCTCTCTTGAATAGAACGGCTTTACCGGGGGCAGAATGATGCTCCCGAATGACTGTCGCTAGGCGGCCCTTATCAGATAACTGGTCAAGGATAACCTCTGGCACCTCCGCTACCGCGCCCTCTATGATAATCGCATCATATGGGGCTTCACTAGCAAATCCAAGATTATGATCACTATGAAGAATCACACTATTATCAACCGATAATTTGATCAGATTTTGTTGCGCCGCATGAGCGAGACTTTCATCCGCTTCAATGCCAACGACTGACTGCCCTAATGAAGATAAAACTGCCGTGCTATATCCGCATCCTGCCGCAATATCCAGAATAGTATCATCGGCTTTGATAGCTAAAGCCTGCATCAATCTGGCTAAAACCATAGGCTCAAGCATGAACCGACCTGACCCAAGAACAAGGTCTTCATCAATATAAGCCAAGCCCTTAAGCTCCGGGCTAACAAACTCCTCACGTGGCATATTTTCAAACGCCATAATGACCCTGTCATCGGTAACTTTGTTCACACGGAGCTGGGATTCAACCATATTTCGCCGACGACTAGCATAAACAGACATATAAAGGGACTCCTACTTACGGGTTCCTGATAAAATAGATGACTTAATATACCCAATTGTAAGTTAAATGACTAGAATATAAAAAGATGGGATCAATTTAATATTTCTGAAGCAGCAGCATATTGAACTTAATATCACTGATATGTATGTTGCGGGAATAGTTGACGTTATGTTCCAGTTGCGCTATTCAAGTCGTGCTTGCATGATGGCCCGGTGGCAGAGTGGTGATGCAGCGGCCTGCAAAGCCGTGTACACCGGTTCGATTCCGGTCTGGGCCTCCATCCCCTGAAAGCATATATGGTTTTTTGGTAATTAATTCAGAGTAATATGATTAGATATTTATATATACTCTTAACTTTTTTAATCTTCGACCTGTCGCCTTTATCTGCTTCAACGGGCCAATCAAACCAATCTGATACCCAGCATGCGACACTATCTGCTGCCATAGAACAGATTGATGCCAATGTTGTCTTTATGCGGCATGCCCTCGCTCCTGGCTATGGTGACCCTGATCATTTTGATATTGAACAATGCGCTACACAACGGAACCTCAGTGATACCGGGCGCCAGCAAGCGCAAGATATCGGCCTCTATATAAAGTCCCAAGGAATAAAGTTTGATGCTATTTTATCGAGCCAATGGTGCCGCTGTGTCGATACTGCCATTGAATTAGATTTAGGGGCCTGGCAACGCTTTGCTGGTCTTAATTCTTTCTTCCAGGATCATGTCGATAGAACAGAAACGCTAGCTTTGCTGTCTGATTGGTTAGAGACAGTCGCAGATGATGAGCTTATTTTGATGGTCACACATCAAGTTGTCATCTCTGCCGCAACAGGATATTCAACGCCAAGCGGCGGGCTTGTGCTTTATAATACCAGAACAGGCAAGGCAATGCCTGTTTCAATCACCTATTGATATCAGCAAGTATGAATTTGGGCTGTGTTATAATGGGCGGTCGCCAATCACCTCTTTACGCTTGGCAACATAACCATGCAACGCATCGGCAATGTCAGGATCAAGAGGTGGCGGCTCAAAAAGATTAAGAACGTCTTTCCATTTGTCTTCGGCGCGTTCAAATGCTGTTTTTGAACCATTAGCTTGCCAGTTCTCAAAGGTCTGCCAGTCACTCAATATCGGTGCAAAAAAGGCTGTTTTATATCGATCAAGAGTGTGGTTATGACCAAAGAAATGGCCGCCTGGCGCGACTTCACCAATCGCATCAAAGCCCAACTCATCAGGTGAAAAATCTATTGGCGTCAGCATTTTTGCAAAAGCATCAATCATATCGCCATCCAGCATGACTTTTTCATAACAGGCAACCAGCCCGCCTTCCATCCATCCCGCCGCATGATAAATCATATTAGCCCCGCCAAAAACCGCACCCCATAACGACATTTGGGTTTCAAAAGCGGCTTGTGCATCAGGAATATTAGAGGCGCTGCATGCGCTGCTTCGGTAGGGCAGCCCATAATGTCGGCACAACTGACCGCCAGCTAAATTGGCGATAGCATTTTCAGGCGTGCCAAAGGCTGGTGAGCCAGTTTTCATATCAACATTAGATGTAAATCCACCATAGACCACAGGCGCACCAGGGCTAACAGACTCAATCATGGCAATAACAAATAAAGCCTCTGCATTTTGCTGCGATAACGCGGCAGGCAAGCTAACCGGTGCCATCGCCCCCATTAAGGTAAATGGCGTGACTATTGTGGCTTGATTCAGTGCCGCCATAGCTAGTGCCGCATCTGACATTTCGGTATCTAAGACACGCGGGGAATTGACATTAATATTGGTGATAGCAGATGGCGACAGTTTCATATCTTCTGTTGATATACCGCGCGCTATGGCGAGCATTTCAATCGCATCACTGACCCGTTCCTGGCCAACCGACATACACGCCGACACTTTATCTGAATTGATTAATGTTGCCAGCATACTATCCAGATGTCTTGTATAGACATTGAGATCATTGGTGGCGGCGGTTTGATTGCCAAAGAAATTAATATTAGGCTGCATCTGGCCAAGTTTAATAAGATCAATGAAATCCGAAAATTGTGAAGATTGTCTGCCGCGTGTTCTATCACTGATATTTGGCGGGCCTGAGACCATACCAAAATTGATATAATTGCCGCCGACAATGATTTGCTTATCAGGGTTTCTGGGGGTCAAAGTGAATTGTTTTGGCGCCAATGCGATATGCGTCATAACAAAATCTTCATCAGCGCGGACAATCATGCTGTCATCATCTACCAAACAGCCCATCATTTTTAAATGTTGGCGCAAAGTTGGGCTTAATACCTTGATCCCATGATTACGGATGATGGCCATGCTGTTATCATGGATGCTTTGAATATTGTCATGGCGTAATGGATTGATATAGCCCATTGTATTCTGTAACTGCTTGAAAACAGACGGGGCTTTATGCTCTGACGTATCTGGCGCTTGGCGTTGTCGTCTGCCACGGCGTATGGGTTTACTAATACTATTTTGAGCATCTGGATTATCTGGATTTGTCTGGCTTGGGCTTTGTTTATTAGGATGTTGACGTGAATGATTATTTGAATGTTTTGTGGGCATAATATTCTCCTCACCTTTATCAAAGGCTGGATCATCGCACCGATTTAATCAATATAAGACATAATATGGTGATTATACGACACAGAAAGTCATCTCTCTGCACTAAAATCATAACTAATAAAATAAAATTAGGTATAGTATTCAAGGCATGGCGCTTGTATAAAGTTTAAATGTTTTTGTTTGTCATGTGATTGCCCCCCCATGTCTTTGCTAACCAGGTCTTTGCTAACCTCTCGCTATTTTGCTCATGCGCTTCTCATGCTAACTGCATTTATCTGGGGGGTGAGTTTTGTTTTTCAGACAACAGGGATGAGAGATTTAGGCGCGTTTGGCTTTCAATTTTACCGGTTTTTAGCTGGCGCTATTTCGCTATTGCCCTTTGCTATCATGGAATATCGCCGAAATCCGTTTTGGAAAGAGCATAAGCAAATAAGCCGACAGCAGGTGTTATGGGGCGGTTTAGGGCTTGGAATTTTCATGTTTGTTGGCTCAAGCCTTCAGCAAATTGCTCTTCATACGACAAGTGTCGCAAACGCCGCCTACCTGACGACTTTATATGTGCCATTAGTACCTGTATTTGGCTTAATCCTCTTTGGTATTCACCTGCCGTGGATGCGCTGGATGGCTGTTGTTGTTTTTATGATTGGCAGTTGGTTTATGACCGGCACCGATTTTCAAACGATCACCTATGGAGACTGGCTGGTTATCTCTAGTGCGATATTCTGGGCCTTTCACATCATGCTGGTTGGTGCCTTGGTTGGGTTGACGAAAATGCCGTTTCAGCTTGCCTTTGTGCAAACAATTTTAACCGCCATATTATCCTTACTTATTTACGTTGTGATTGATCAGATTGATCTGATGTTAGCTTATGCAGTGCTGCCAGATATTTTATTTGCTGGAGTTTTATCTATTGCTCTTGGTTTCACTTTGCAACTAATCGCTCAGCAAAACTGCTCATCATCTGCGGCGGCAATTTTATTATCTTTAGAAGGCGTTTTTGCCGCGCTCGCTGGCTGGGTCTTACTAGAACAGGATATGACGTTACTGGCTATTTTTGGCGCTGGTCTTATTATGATTGCCATTTTATTGGTTGAACTAACCCCCGCTCGCCAGCCCACCGATTAAATCGCCGCATCAGACTAGATAGACGCTTAGTCAAAAACCGATTATATTATTATAGATGAAGTCAATAACTCCTGAACTGATGCACCTGGTTTTGCTGGGTGGTGGTCATGCACAGATATCTGTTCTCAAATCATTGGGGATGGAACCGATGGCCGGGTTGCGGGTGACCCTTGTCAGTAGAGATAGGTTAACCCCCTATTCAGGCATGCTTCCCGGATATATTGAAGGGAAATATACAAAATCAGAGGCGATGATAGATTTGGTACGGTTGGCGCATTTTGCTGGCGCTCGCTTTATTCATGATACGGCAACCGGCATTGATGCTGATAAACATATCCTAACACTAGCCAATCATCCACCTCTGCACTTTGATCGGTTATCTATCAATATTGGCTCAACCCCTCGCCTTGATCATATTGATGGTGCGTCAGAACACGCCTTGCCAATAAAACCTGTGCCTGAGTTGATGGAACAGTTAGATGCCATTACCCAAGGCCATCGGCAATGCAAGAATATTAATATCATTGGTGGCGGCGTTGCTGGGGTTGAGGTTGCTTTTGCGCTTCATCAGCGGCTTAATATAAACGCCCAAAGGCAAGTCAATATCAGGGTTATTCACGCGGGCAAGCGGCTGGCTGATCAATTTAATAGTAAAGCCACCAATCTAGTGATGCAAGCCATGATAGCGCGCGACATTACAGCAATAACACAGCGCAAAGCGATTGCTGTATCGGCGCAACAAATTATCCTTGATGATAACTCTGTTCTTAATAATGATCTAACCCTTATCACGACCAGCGCAACACCGCCTGCATGGCTCAAGGATACAGGCTTAGCGACCTGCCCTGCTGGGTTTCTTGCTATCAACCGATATTGTCAGAGCATCTCCCATGAGTATATTTTTGCCGCTGGCGATATCGCCACACTGACAAGCGATGTGCGGCCAAAATCTGGCGTTTTTGCGGTTAGGGCTGGCCCCATTCTGCGTGATAATATCAGACGCTCGCTTCTCAGTAAGGCATTAAGGCTTTGGTCTCCTCAACGCCAACATCTGGCACTGATTGGTGTTGGTGGCGGCTCTGCTATGGCTGTTAGAGGCCGTATAGCGTGGAAACCTAGACCGATATTATGGGCTCTCAAAGAATGGATCGACCGCCGCTTTATTAAACAATTTACTGATCTGCCAGATATGCCGATGCCGCGACCACCAGTCATTGCGCAGGATATGAAAGCATCTGATGATCCGGCTTTCTTGGCTATGCAATGTATGGGATGCGGGGGCAAGGCTGGCTGGTCGACATTGTCACAAGCGATAGAAAAAGCCTATCATTTGGCCAAACAGATGCGACCTGATCTGCCATTTTCTAGCCTCCGCGATAGTATAAATACTGATGCCAGTCAGGTGCCTATTCCTAGAACCAAAACATCATATGATTTGGTTCAGTCTGTTGATGCTATCTCTGCCATAACTGATGACCCGTTCATGCTAGGGCGCATTGCCACGCTGCATGCGCTTAGTGATCTTTTTGCGGCACATGCAAAGCCATTTTCCGCTCTCTGTTTGGTGTCTCTGCCGAGAGCTAGCCGCGTTCAACAAGGTGATGATTTGCTCCATATCATATCAGCAATACTGATCACTTTGGCTGAACACGAGATTGGCTTAAATGGCGGGCATACGATGTCTGCTGATCAAATGCAGGTTGGTCTGGCAGTTAATGGATTGCGGCCGTCATCTCTCACCGAACATACACCTGTTATTGGGGACTGTCTGATCCTGACAAAACCTTTGGGGGTCGGGTTGATCATGGCGGGATATCACCGCAATCATCCAACGGTTTCTGGGCTGATGGTAAAAGCAGCCTTAGATGTCATGGCGATCAGTAATGCTAAAGCTGCTGAAATAGCCTCACATTATGGCTATTTCCCAATGACTGACGTGACCGGCTTTGGCTTGATGCGGCATGCGCGGTCTCTGGCAGATCGCTATGACCCGCAGATGGGATTATCTATATCATTAGCCAAACTGCCCTGCCTGCCGGGAGTTTCTACTTTACTATCAAATAATATCGCCTCCTCTATGGTTGCCGATAACTTGGCGGCTACCAAATATGTAAATGCCTCTAGCCAGTTGCTCCCCTATGCGTTACTTCATGATCCACAAACGAGCGGAGGGCTGTTGATGATGGTACCACCAGAGCATGCTGAGACAATTTGTAATCAACTAAAGGAAAGTGATCATGAGGCCGCTATCATAGGCCATATTACAGATACAAATGACGGCATGATTGCCGTTTTGGATTAGACATTTATGCCAGCTCCGATAAAAAAAACAGATACTTGGCATGGTCAATATGATGCTATTATTGATGTTCGTAGCCCGTCTGAATATGCCGATGATCACATCCCCGGCGCCATTAATCTGCCTGTCTTATCAGATGCAGAACGAGTTCAAGTAGGAAAGCTCTATAAGCAACACTCGCCCTTTGAAGCAAGAAAAATTGGCGCCGCAATCATAAGCCGAAATATCGCAAGCCATTTAGATCATCAGTTAAACACTTATCCACCGAATTGGTCGCCTTTGCTGTATTGCTGGCGTGGTGGCCAGCGGTCAGGGGCAATGGCGCAAATCTTATCAGAAATTGGCTGGTCAGTAGATGTCTTGGAAGGCGGTTATAAATCATATCGGCGACAAGTTCAGGCTGAGCTAATCGGCATTACTAAACAGCTTCACCCTGTCATGCTAGATGGGGCAACCGGTGTTGGCAAAACAATTATCTTACATGCCTTAGAGGCAAATCATGTTCAGCATATCGACCTTGAGGGCTTGGCGGCGCATCGTGGGTCTGTGTTAGGTGCTATCCCGGGATTGGAGCAACCGTCACAACGCCTGTTTGAAAGCAGGCTTTATGCTGCTTTGCATCAGCTTGATCTGAATAAGCCAATTGTTTTTGAGGCTGAGAGTAGCAAAATCGGAAATATCCATATTCCTGACTGCCTGTGGAAAGCCATGTTGCCAGCCCCTAGCATCATCATAACAGCGGATATAACAGCGAGAGTTGATTATATTCTGCAAGACTATGATCACATTACAACTGACCCATCAGCCTTGAGTAAGCTGGTTAACGGTATGATTAGACGGCATGGGCATGACATAATGATGCTTTGGGCAAGTTTGATCGCTGAGAAAAACTGGGCTGAATTGGTCACGCATTTGATGAACACTCATTATGATCCAGCTTATCTGGCATCATCAAAGCGCCGGCAACGTCATAAATTGGGCGAGATTGCGATGGAACGGATTGATGCTGATCATGCCACTGCCGCCGCCAACCAAATCGCTGATATGATCACTAGCCAAATTGTTACCCTGACCGCAGGCCTTACCGTACCCCCGACCAGTGACCTGATCGTAACCCCGATCGTAACCTGACCCTCAATAAAGATAAAAATGATAAAAGCCGCAAAAACTAATCTTTTTTCTTGCATGGGCGAGCAAGTTTGATTATCAAGTTTGAACAATGTGATCCCCAGTAGCTCAGCGGTAGAGCAAGCGACTGTTAATCGCTTGGCCGGCGGTTCGAATCCGTCCTGGGGAGCCATTTTCTAGGGTTTGACTAGGGTTTAGGCTCTTTTTCTTAACTAAATTCGGTTAAACTTTGGTTAATTTTAGCAAGCGATTATACCTAAATACCATCGCTTGCTTAGATTCTAAGTAATCGCTTGCTCAATGTAAAGAGCTTTAATTTCCCTTTATACTATTGAAACCCTTGCTCACAGATGCTTTCTGATGATTTGAGCTTGAGTTGATAGATTGCTCATTTCAGCAAGCGATTTTTTAAAGCACAGCAAAACAGTCGATTATCATAGCAAGCGACTAGTATTTAGCCCCTTAGAGCAGCCGATTAATGGTCTCTTTTGTGAGTAATTAACCCCTAGAAATAGACCACAAAAAGCGTTAGATTTTAGGTATGACAACTGCTTTATCAAAAATAGAAGAATATCGAAAGTTTCAAGAAGAACTTTTGTATCTGCAAAATGAATACAGAAAGGGTTTTGAAGATGCAGAACGTGCAGCT
>JADHOM010000003.1 GCA_016778985.1 Alphaproteobacteria bacterium
ATGTAACCTTGCTGCTCCGATCAAGCAGTAAGGACAATCAGCATTATAAATCGGCTAGCCGGGGGGCGCCCCGATACTCACATCGCGTGAGAACCAGTCATAAATCCATTATAGCAAATGAATTGGTCTTGAGAAGCCCCACAACGTCGCAGTTATCATCCCCGAGGTATGTTTTTCCCCAACTATGCCATAAAAAGGTGTTATGCTATGATGCTGATAACACCAATTTTGACGCACCTACCTTATGATTTTTGGCAAATGACTTCACCTTCTCTTCATCCCTCTATTCATCCACGCCTTGCTATTAATGACCTTGCGATCAGTCGTGGCGGGGCACTGTTGATTGAAGGGCTAAACCTTGAGCTTAAAGCTGGTCAAGTGTTGTTTCTGCGTGGGGCGAATGGTTGCGGCAAAACAACGCTTCTACGCGCTTTAGCCAAGCTCATCCCATTACGTCATGGGCAATATGCGATCAATGGGGTGCAGCATAAGGCTGATCATGCTACCCTGATGCGGCAATTGCTATTGGTTGGTCACCGCAATGCTGGGTTTGAACATCTCAATGTCATAAGCTCACTTCGGCTGATGGCTAGTATGATGAATATTGAAACTAGCCCAAAGCAGATTACAGAGCAGATAATGGCGGCGCTTGATAAGATGGGGATAAAGCCATTAGCAGAGCGCCAGATCAGCCACCTTTCCGCTGGACAGCAACGCCGGCTAGCCTTGGCTAGATTGATGCTAGCAGCCGATATGACCCATCGGCTATGGCTGATTGATGAACCCTTTAACACGTTAGATGATGATGCGGCCAGCCGCTTATGCGATATCATCACGTCTTATTGCAACCATGGCGGCAGTGCGGTGATTAGCGGTCATGGCACGATGCCGCTTATACCTGATATGACTCTGACACTTGGCATAACACCGTCAGGAGAATTGTCATGAGGGCAATATTGAACCCCTGTCTGGCGGTCATTATGGCAGATATTCGCGCCAGCTTGCGCTATCCGGGTGATGTTTTATCAGGTCTCAGTTATTTCATCATGATAGCAACGCTAGTGCCGCTCGGTCTTGGTGCTGATCAAGCTGAGCTTGCTAGGATAGCCCCTGTCATGATCTGGATTGCTGTCATGCTGGCTAGCTTGCCGCAAATGGATCGGCTTTTCTCACGCATTGCCAAAGATGGCGTCTTGGAGCAAATGCTGATCAGCCCGACACCCATGACCATGCTGATGCTGGCAAAAATTATTGCCGCTTGGCTGATTATTATTCTGCCCTTAGTTCTCGCCGCCCCAGTCATTGGTATCATGTTCGGGTTAGCAATGGATATGCTAGCCATGATGCTTTGCTTTCTTGCTATCGGCGGATTATGCCTGGTCATGATTGGCGCGATGGCGGCAGCACTTGTTCTTGGCTCACGCCAAAGCGGAGTTTTCACCGCGATCATTGTGCTACCGCTTTCCATGCCTGTGCTAATCTTTGGAGTTGCCGGGATATCTGCCTTGCAAAGCGGCGCCGATATGGCTGGACATATGATGCTATTAGGGGCACTGACATTAATTTTGCTAGTTCTGTCGCCACCTGTTACCGCGGCGGCTATCCGCTTTTCAGAAGAATAAAAAGACTTGTGGCATGTCAGCGCATCCGGCTTTTCTCTTGGCCGTAAATAGATTATGAGCCTTAGTTAACTGGCGGCTTTTTATAGATTAGGGGCTTTAGATAGATTAAGGTTAAGTCCATGTTTGATTATCTTGCTAATCCAACACGATTTCGGAAAATTACTGCCGCGCTGCTACCTGTGGTGGTGATGGTTTCGGCTATTGCCTTTGCACTTGGGCTTTATCTAGCATTTTTTGCTTCACCTGCTGATTATCAACAAGGGGAGACTGTTCGCATCATGTATATACATGTGCCGGCGGCGTGGATGGCTATGCTAACCTATATTTTAATGGCTGTTGCGGCTATTTTCTATCTGGTATGGCGGCATCCTCTGGCAGATATCGGCGCCCGTGCAATGGCCTTGCCAGGCGCAGGTTTTGCTCTCATCACCTTGCTGACAGGATCGTTTTGGGGTCGCCCTATTTGGGGGACATGGTGGGTATGGGATGCGCGGCTAACATCCATGCTAATCTTGTTTTTCTTATATCTGGGCTACATGGCCTTAGCTGATGGCTTTGAGAGAGCTGAACGCGGCAGTAAACCTGCCTGTCTGCTGTTATTAGTTGGCGTCATTAATCTTCCCATAATCAAGTTTTCTGTCGATTGGTGGAACACCTTACATCAAGGCAGCAGCGTTTTGAGACTGGACGGCCCTAGCATTGATCCAGCCATGTTGAAACCGCTATTAGTTATGGCGCTTGCTATGCTGAGCTGGTTTATTGCGATCACTATTTTGCAGATGAGCAGGCTAATTATGCAACGCCGGGTCAGCAACCTAGAAGCGCGGGAATCATGGTCATGAGCGCTTTCTTTAGCATGGGTGGATATGCGCTTTATGTCTGGTCATCATGGGGGATTGGCGTGGCTGTTCTGATTGCTATCACATGGCATAGTTTAAGCCGTGCGCAATATGCCAGAATTAGACTGAATGAGCTGGAACACACCAATAACAGTACCGATAAAGACCAACAAAGTGAAAACGATCAAGATGCGTGATTTATCGCCAAAAGCTAAACGCGGTATTGCTTTATTAATGGTGGTATCGGCGCTCGGACTAGCCGTTATGCTGGTGCTAACGGCGTTGCGTGATCATGTCGTGTTTTTCTATGGCCCTTCTGATATTCGCGATCAGGCTAGCCAAGGCCAGATTGTTAGGCTTGGTGGATTAGTCGCAGAAAACAGCGTTACCACGCTTGCCGATGGCATAGGCTTCACCATAACAGATGGGACGAGCAGTATGGATGTTGTCTATGCTGGGGTTTTGCCTGATCTGTTTCGGGAGGGCCAAGGGGTTGTTACCGAGGGTGTTTTGGATAATGATATTTTCCGCGCAAATAACGTGCTGGCGAAACATGATGAAACGTATATGCCTGCCGAAGTCGCCGATATGCTGAAAGATCAAGGCGTCTGGAAAGGGCAGGAATAGTGCTGCATCTCACCGAAATTGGTCACTTTGCCCTAAGCCTGGCTTTCGCGCTTGCCATGATCCAAAGCATTATGCTTTTTCGGGCTGGCAGAACCGGTGACTTAGGGGCTATTCAACTTGGGCGAATATCGGCGCATCTGACATTTGTTCTGGTGGCGGCTAGTTTTATCATTCTAACCATTGCCTTTATTCAGTCTGATTTTTCTGTGGCTTTGGTGGCATCACATTCCCATTCATTAAAACCGCTGCTTTATAAGGTCTCTGGTGTCTGGGGCAATCATGAAGGCTCATTATTGCTATGGGTACTAATCTTAACCTTATTTGGCGCGTTAATGGCATTACGGCTGAAACCATTGCAAGACGGCCAATTAACCATGAGTTATGCCCTATCTGTCCAAGGCATGATTGTCATTGCCTTTATTGGGCTCATCCTTTTCACATCTAATCCTTTTGAGAGGCTAACGGCTTTACCTGATGATGGCAACGGGCTTAACCCTATCCTGCAAGACCCTGGCCTCGCCTTTCATCCGCCAATGCTTTATCTGGGATATGTTGGGTTATCTGTTGGCTTTGCCTTTGCTGTTGCCGCCCTTATTGAGGGCCGTGCCGATGCGCTCTGGGCTAGGCTGGCGCGGCGGTGGGTACTGATTGCATGGTCGGCCTTGACTGCTGGCATCGCTCTGGGGAGTTGGTGGGCGTATTATGAGCTAGGCTGGGGCGGCTGGTGGTTTTGGGACCCTGTTGAAAATGCGTCACTGATGCCATGGCTAGTGGCTACAGCGCTCATCCATTCGCTCAATGTTGTGGAAAAACGCAACCTCTTTCACAGCTGGACAGTTTTAATGGCGATCTTGGCCTTTGGCCTGAGCTTAATCGGAACCTTCATTGTCCGGTCAGGCTTGCTAACCTCTGTCCATGCCTTCACCAATGACCCGACGCGGGGGCTGGTGATATTGGTCATTATTTTGGTGGCTGTTGGGGTGCCATTGTTATTATTTGGCTGGCGCGCGGGCACTCTTGCCCATGATCGGGCTAGCAACCAGAACAGTAATCAAGATACAGAATCCCCTGCTTTAATTAGCCGTGAGACGGCGCTTCAGGCAAATAATCTGCTGCTAGTTGTTACCTCGGCGACCGTATTAGTGGGAACACTTTATCCGCTTATAATTGAGGCGATTAATGGCGCAAGAATATCCGTTGGCCCGCCTTTCTTTGAGGCAACGGTGGGGCCTTTACTTGGCTTGATGCTCATTGTGATGCCGGTAGCGCCATTGCTGGCTTGGAAAAAGGCGCAGGCTAAATCCGTAACGCCTTACCTCTTGCCAATGCTTCTCATGACCGCGGCTATCATGGCGGTGATAATAGTCATGCTTAATGGTATCAGCATCTTTGCTATTGCAACTTTAGGGCTTGGCGTCTGGGTAATTAGCGGAGTTATTGCCGATATCGTGGCGATAATGGGCGGCCACCGCATGACGATCAGGTCTGGATTTCAGCGATTAATTGGTGCGCCATTGCCACGAATTGGCATGAATATGGCACATATTGGCGTTGCCATTTTTACCATTGGCGTCGCGGGGGTAAGCTTCTTTGACAGCGAAACCATTACCCGTATGCAGATAAATGACAGCATTGAAAGTGGCAGTAAAACCTTTACGCTTACCCAAGTTACGCCTGTCCAAGGCCCAAACTATACGGCCATTGCCGCCACGGTTATGATGACAGATAAGCGCGGCAAAGAGGTTGCATTAACTAGCGAGATTAGGCGTTTCCCAGTTGCTCGAAGCCAAACAACTGAGGCGGCTATAAAGACTGGCTTTTGGGGTGATACCTATGTTGTTTATGGCGGCGGGACGAGTGGCGATGGTTTTGTGATCCGGATTTATCAAAAACCATTGATTACCTGGATATGGGGCGGCGCCGGATTAATGATGCTCGGCGGATTGCTAGCAATGGGGCCACGGCGATCAAAGCCGGCTCAGTTAACGAGCACGTCTGTCGCTGAACGCCATAAGGATAGCATTGCATGAAGCCAAGTAAACTGCCCTTTTTTCTGCCAATTATTGTCTTTCTGCTGTTTGTTGCGGTGGCGTTTTGGGGGCTATACGCAATTACCACAGGCCAGCGCAATGTCAGCGATATCGGCTTTTCCATGCAAGGCCAGAAGATAGCTGAAATCGCCTTGCCAGAACTGCAACCAGCATCAGACGCGCCAGAATATCTTGATCTGGCGGCGTGGAAAGGCAAGGCCTATGCGATTAATGTCTGGGCTTCATGGTGCCCGCCGTGCCGTGCCGAGGCGCCTGCCATTCATCAATTATCACAGTCACTGCCGGTTTTAGGGATAAATCAACGTGATAAATATGATGACGCGATCGGATTTCTTAATCAATTTGGTAATCCCTATGAGCAGATTGGCATTGACCGCGATGGTAAAGCCAGCATCACCATAGGCGTTCAGGCACTGCCTGAAACGCTGATTGTTGCCCCTGATGGGCGCGTTATCTTACATCATAGAGGGCCTATTTTTGCTAATGAATTGAGAGGCTCAATTCGTGCGGCGCTGACTGAATTGGGGATTGAATAATGTGGCGGTGGCACCCAAGCATTAACATACCTGCTAATGCTTGGCTCTTTATGGCCATATGTATAGCTATATTTAGCGTTGCACTGACAACATTGATCACATATCCCACGCATCCAGCACTAGCGATTATGCCTGAAGAACAGATGGCAAACCCTGCTGATGAGGCGCGTGCCCGTGCGCTAGCCGCTGAATTACGCTGTCTGGTTTGCCAGAATCAAACCGTTGATGATAGTGATGCTGATTTTGCGATTACGGTCAGAAGCATTATTCGTGATCAGATTTCTACTGGGCAGAGTGATCAAGATATCCTGACCTATCTGCGGAAGCGTTATGGGGATTACATTCTGTTTAATCCGCCGCTTAATCAAATGACCATGCTGCTATGGCTAGCCCCCATCATATTGCTGATTGGCGGTGTTATTGTGATCCTCATGACTCGCCGAAAAGCACCCAATAAATCTCCCAATAAAAAACACAATAAGGATCAGTTATAATGGTCGCCTCTAGCGCCAGTTTTTGGATAAGCCTGATCATTATGGCGGCAATGGTGGTTTGCTTGATGGCTGTTCTGATGCGGGCATCGGGTCAATCAGACAGTGGCAAGACCACATCCAATACTAATACTCATACTAATACTTATACTAGGGCTAACTCATGGATTATTCTGATCGCCCTATTGGTTAGCGCTGGCATTTACGGCATGCTCGGCAAGCCTGATATGGGTGATGCGCCATTACACCTGCGGGCTGATGCTCTCCAGAAAAAAGCTGCGATAGTGGCTATGGAACAAGAGCTTGCCAATAGCAACTTAGCCGCCGCCAAACAACAGCTTGATGAAAATCCTGATGATATTGTCGCCATGCTTATGCTAGCCGAAGCCGCCGCCACCGCCGGACAATATGAAACTGAGATTGCGGCACTAGAACAGGCGTTTGATAAATCAGCACATCCAACCCTTCGGTCTATGCTGGCGGAGGCATTAACAAGACAAGCAGACGGAATTGTCACCGAACAAGCGGCTGAATTATTACTGCAATCGCTATCTGAAAATTTGGATGATTGGCGCGCCGCCTATTTGTATGGCCTTTACCTTAGCCAGAATGGCAAAGATGCTGAGGCTACTCTGATCTGGCAAGATTTAGGGCGGCGGGCAAGCCGTGCGGAAGATGGCAGAAGAATGCTTGAATTGGTCAATAATCAGCTTCGTGATCTGGCGGCAAGAACAGGTCAATCCGAAGCTGACCTGATCATTGTGCCAATGACGAATAATACCGATAAAAACTAATCAGACTGATAATACTAACTGGCAATACCATTAGTGATTGGCCTGTAATAATTAGCGGGGCCGCCGCCGCCGCCGCCCAGTGCGCTCACCTGATCCGTCATTATCATTTGAACCCATGCTCCGTTCAGGCAATGTCACCGCTGCCGATAATTTGGCATAGGGATCGGTTTTATGCGGAATAGCCATGGCTTTGACAAAATGATCCTGAAAGGCTGGTTCAACCGCAGTTTCAATTTTCTCAATATTACGGACAATTTGCTCCACCTGACGGCGCTGTGTTTTATTCAATAAACAAATGCGGGCGCCCGTACCAGCGGAATTGCCTGCTGACCTAACATGATCAAGTTCACAATCAGGAATCATCCCTAGAACCATAGCGTATTTTGGCTCAATATGCGTGCCAAAGGCACCTGCCAAGACAACATCATCAACATGATCAATATTCAGCTTATCCATGAGCAGACGGAAGCCGGCATAAAGCGCTGCTTTGGCTAGCTGGATGGCGCGAATATCATTCTGGGTAATGGTCACAGTATCTGACACGCGATAGCTAAAGGTCCGCCCATCTTCAATAATTCGCGGCGATATGGCGGCTTTTGTGCCATCAATAACGCCGTCTTCGGTAATAATGCCTGCCAGATACATTTCCGATAGAATCTCAATAATACCTGACCCGCAAATGCCAGTAATTCCAGTTTGGGCAATAGCGTCTTCAAAGCTGTCTTCATCAGACCATAACTCAACCCCGATAACGCGAAACCGCGGCTCTAGCGTTTCCGGATTTATCCTGATGCGTTCAATCGCACCGGGGGCGGCGCGTTGGCCACTGCTGATCTGGGCGCCTTCAAAGGCTGGCCCGGTCGGTGATGAGGCGGCAAGCAAGCGATCCTTATTGCCACAAATAATTTCTGCATTCGTGCCGACATCCACCACTAAGGTCATGCCATCACCCTGATCAGGACGTTCCGCCAAGGCCACCGCCGCCGCATCTGCACCCACATGCCCCGCAATACAAGGCAAAACATAGACTCTAGCACCAGCATGAACATTCAGATCAAGCTCACTTGCCAACGCCTCAAAGGCTTCATCCATAGATAAAGCAAATGGCGCACCACCAAGCTCAATAGGGTCTATGCCCAGCACCAGATGATGCATGACCGGATTGCCTACCAAAACCAGCTCAATAATGTCATCGGTGGTGATATCCGCCTGCTCTGCTGCGCCTGATAAAAGCTGTTGCAGACCTTCACGCACAGACGCTGTCATTTCAGCAGCACCGCCTTCGTTCATAAAACCATAAGACACACGGCTCATTAAATCTTCACCAAACCGTATCTGCGGGTTCATCGCCCCTGATGAGGCAAGCACCTCACCGCTGTTCATATCACAGAGATGCGCTGACATAGTTGTTGAGCCGATATCAATCGCCGCCCCAACAATACGGTCTTTCAGCCCTGGCCAAATACCGACAATGCGGTGACCATCACGCAAGGCAACGGTGACTTCCCATTTACCTTTGCGTAACACCGGCTGTAAGGATTGCAGAACATGCAAATCTGCGGATATATCGCCTGCCACCCTATCTGGCCATTGCTCTTGCAATGCCTCAGTAATGCGGCGTAGATCGCCAGATGGTTCATGCATATCTGGCTCACGTACGGTGATAAAACATAGCCGCGTTACGGCATCAACCTCAATCGCCCGCGTATCCGCTTCTTTCCTCACAACCTGAGCATGCACCTGTGAGCTTGCAGGGACATCAATCACCGCATTATCGAGCAAAATAGACTGGCATGATAAGCGCCGGCCTTGATCAAGACCACGCTTTTCGGCGTATCTATCCTCAACCTTTGACCGTTCGGATATCGATGCCGATGATGATTTGATCCCGTGTTTGGCGAAATCGCCCTCACCAACAATGATCTGGCAGCGCCCGCACATAGCTCTGCCGCCACACACCGAATCAATATCAACGCCAAGGCTTCTTGCCGCTTGCAGAACGGTTGTTCCCGCCGCCACCTGACCTTGACGGCCTGATGGGGTGAATACGATCTTTATCTGTTTATCATCATGGTCTGACATAAGGCATTATAACTCATAAAAGATAAGTAAAACTTTTATAATCTGTCTTTAGGCGCGGCGACGGCGGCGTTCACGATCACCACGCGCACCACGACCTTCACCTTCTGGCGCTGGCTCACGATATTTTTTGATCCAACGTCGGCATTCAGGGTCAGTCCCCATCATCACATCAGCGCCCATGATACCTGCCATTTCTTCGGCATGAAGTGGGTTCATAATCGCCGAGGTCATGCCGGCGCCAACTGCCATCGCCAGAAACGCCGCATTCATGCCATGACGATTGGGCAGACCAAATGAAATGTTTGATGCGCCACAAGTCGTATTAACCTTTAGCTCATCACGCAAACGGCGAATTAATTCAAGCGCCGAACGACCAGCTAAATTGATAGCCCCAACAGGCATGATCAGTGGATCAACGACAACATCTTCTCTTGGGATGCCAAAATCTTCTGCCCGCTCAACAATCTTTTTGGCAACCTCATAACGCACATTTGGGTCTTCGGAAATACCAGTTTCATCATTGGATATGGCTACAACTGCGGCGCCATATTTCTTGACCAAAGGCAAGACAACTTCAAGACGTTCTTCTTCACCCGTGACAGAATTAACCAACGCCTTGCCCTTATAAACAGATAACCCTCTTTCAAGCGCTTCAACGATTGAGCTATCAATGGCTAGCGGCACATCAACATTATCCTGAACAAGCTCAATACATTCAGCCAGAATTTTTGGCTCATCAGCCATTGGGATACCGGCATTGACATCAAGCATTGTCGCTCCGGCCTCTACCTGAGCTAGCGCATCTGAAAGCACCCGCGAGTAATCCCCTTCTGCCATTTCAGCAGCAAGTAGCTTACGGCCAGTCGGATTAATCCGCTCACCAATAATACAAAATGGTTTTTCAAAACCAATTTCAATTTCTTTTTTATGTGATGATACGCGTGTGATAGTCATGTTAATCTCCTAAGCATGATAGGGCTATATAACTGGCTGTTATATAATATTAATTTATGGCGCCTTGCTGGCGGCTTGCTCAACGACCTGAAAGCCGCCTTTTGGTAAAAGCTTGACTTGACCTGATGCCACTTGGCTTGCCCATACGGCTGTTTTAGCAACACCACCAAACGGATAATAGTGAAAATGGCTAAGCTTTGTGTCTGGGTCATTTGCCATCGCTTCAGCCAAACCTGCGATCAATAGATGCGGCGATTGAACCGTTAATAGCTTGGTCACATTGCGGGCCTGTTTAGCGATAAACCGCATAGATGGGCCAATGCCAGAAATTTGGGCAAACCGGAATAACGTCTTGATTGTTGCCGGCCCCGGAATACCAATGCGGATAGGCAGGGTATTTCCATCAGCACGGATGCGTTTCTCCCACGCAACAACCGCATCGGCATCAAAGCAAAATTGGGTTTCAATATAGAGATCAAGGCCTTCTTTCTTGGCATATTCATTTTTCCAAGCCAAGGCATCAGCCAGCAGATTGTCTTTAATGTCTGGGCTACCTTCGGGGTGGCCTGAAACGCCGATTTTCCGAATACCTGCTGATTGCAATATCCCTGTTTCCAAGACTTCCATAGAGGACGCAAACTCCCCAACAGGGTGGGTTACCCCACCGCCAATGACCAGCACCTCATCAATATTGGCGCGTGCTGTCATATCTGCCAACAATTCTGCTAATTGCTCTTTTGATTTCAACGACCGCGCAGCGATATGAGGGACAGGAACGAGACCAGCATCACGTAAGCGTTTAGCAACATCAATCGTATCAACTGGATTAGTGCCAGGAAGGAAGGTAACGTTAACCGTTGTTCCTTCGGCTAAAATGGCGGAAAAGTCTTCTATTTTAGCAGCCCCAGGTGGTGTGACTTCTATTGACCAATTTGCACCAGCCTTTGCAATCTTATCTATCGTATCGGTCATACTTTTCGTCTCCTCGAACTAAAAGACTAATTTTATAAATAGCAATAATGTGGATTTATTCGACGCATTGGCCAGATGACGGCAATCTGTCTCTTATTTACGACAAGAGCTCATATCAACGTCACATTTATTCCATATTAAACGATTTCTGATGATGCAAAACAGGACCCATTATTGATTTTGGGGATTTAGTTCTCTGACCCGCCAGCGGCAACCAGTTTAGCGACTCGCTCTTGTGGATATTCTTCTTCTAGCTGTGCTGCCATAGCTTTGGCTTCTGCATCTAAATCATCACTACATGGCATTGGGTCGGATTTGCGCCATTCTGCCAGATAGTCATCTGTGCTATCTGCACCATCGCGCATAGCGGCAGCATCAATAGCAATAGCAAAGCGTTGCGGCAACTCAATTTTTGCTTGTTGCCGCTTGCGTCCGCGTCCTTCCTCAGCAACAACCTGTGCTGGGATATCACGCCAGTATATAATGGTTAAATTTGCCACGAAATGTTAAGCAGCTGGCTTTTCGGAAACCATTGCCTTTGCTGTTTCCACCGCAACAGCGGCATCACGGCAATATGCATCGGCACCGATAGATGTTGCAAAAGCCTCATTCAGAGGCGCTCCACCAACTAGCACGATATAATCATCACGCATGCCTTTTTCCACCAGCGCGTCGATCACCACTTTCATATATGGCATTGTTGTCGTCAACAAAGCAGACATGCCGAGGATATCAGGCTTATGTTCTTCGAGAGCTTCAATGTAATTTTCAACCGGATTATTGATACCGATATCAATAACTTCAAATCCAGCCCCTTCCATCATCATGGAAACGAGGTTTTTGCCAATATCATGAATGTCGCCTTTGACGGTTCCGATCACCATCTTACCCTGTTGAGGGGCGCCTGTTTCAGCAAGTAATGGACGTAAGATTTGCATCCCTGCTTTCATGGCATTAGCGGCCATCAAAACTTCGGGGACAAAGAGGATACCATCACGGAAATCAATACCAACGATAGTCATACCCTCGACCAAGGCTTCGGTGAGAACTTTATATGGCGTCCAACCGCGACCGAGAAAGATTTTAACAGCTTCAACGACTTCTTCCTGAAGACCGTCATAAAGATCATCATGCACCTGTTGCACAAGCTCATCATCATCTAACTCTTCAAGAATGATATCATCTTCATCGGACATGACAGACCTCACGTTATAATTTAATATCTCACATTTGCTTCAAAATAAAAAAACGATTAAAAGGATTCCGACATTTAGTTATCTGGTTTCGGCATGTTTTCACTTTTGCCATCCGCTCAAGTCTTTTTTACAATACAATCAATCCATATCCATATCTTTTTGATAACGATGCAGAATGATCATAATCACGACTCCAAATAATAATGATATTCCAGTTAATCCAAAAACCTTAAAAGTCACCCATTGTTCGGTGGTCAAATTACGCCATGCCAGCTCATTTGCTACTGCCATAGTTAGCATCATTCCAACAAAGCTGAAGGTTAGCTCGCGCCAGATGCCTGACTCGGCTGGCATTTTTAGTTGTTCCATCATGGCCCTGATCGGGTTCATGCCGAGCATATAGCCGCCGAGAATAGCGATAGCGATAGCCAGACTTGCCACTGTCGGCTTAATTTTTATGTAGAAATCATCTTCCATAAGGATAGTCAGGCCGCCAAAAAACGCGACCATGACACAGCCAATAGCCGCCATTTTTGGTATCCGTCTTTCCAGATGCCATGACATGATTAATGCCAACATAGTCGCGCCAACTAAGCTCGCGGTGCCAGCATAGATACCATAAAGATAATTAACCCCAAAGAATAACAATAACGGTCCAAACTCTAACGCAAATCGCCACTGATTAGGTTTTTGCTCAGGTTGTTTTATCTCTGTTTCTGCGTCCGTATTCGGGTTCATGCCGCTTCCTCATGTTCACGTTCTAGCGTTTTCCACGCATCCCTAATCAAATTGCCGTTACTAGCCTGACTGCGCGCTTCTTCGGATAATGTTCGGCGCCAACTTCTAGCGCCTTTTCTGCCACTAGCAAAGCCCAACATATGACGTGTGATCGCAATCAGCCGCTCACCATTTGCCACCTCCTGATCTGCATATGCCGCCATCGCCGCCATGACCATATTGGCATCGGCGGCATCATGACCAAACACCTGCGCCGCCCAGATCGCCAATTGTGCCGGCTGTTGATAAGCCGCACGGCCAAGCATAACGCCATCAACATGATCAAGTCCCGAACGGATATCATGCCATTCCGTGAAGCCACCATTTATGCTAACAGGCAGATCATTTGACGCCGCCGCTAGCCGCTCTTTCAACGCATAGACACGGTCATAATTTAGCGGTGGAATATCTCTATTTTCTTTGGGGCTAAGCCCATTAAGCCAGGCTTTCCTTGCATGAACAATAATATGATCAACACCGCCACCAATAATCGTATCAATAAAGCGGTCAAGCGTAACATCGATATCCATGTCATCAATGCCAAGTCGACATTTGACGCTAACCGGACGTTTTGTTGCAGATCGCATCGCCGCCACAAGCTCACCCACCAGAACAGGATCAGCCATAAGTGCCGCCCCGAACTGGCCTGATTGCACGCGATCCGATGGGCATCCGACATTCAGGTTATATTCAGCATAGCCGTAAGGTTCAGCAATGCGAATAGCATCCGCCAAAGCGGCAGGATCAGCGCCGCCTAACTGTAATATGATTGCCTGATCTTGAAGATAATTTGGGGCAGGATTTGGGGCATTATGATGACCAGCCAAGAGCCGTTCCACGTTACCAAAGCGGATCGCATTGGCGGTTACCATTTCGCTATAAAGCGCAGCTTTCGGGGCAAGCAATCGGTGAAAAAAGCGGCAATGCCTGTCTGTCCAATCCATCATCGGTGCCACCGACAACCGGTGTGAGGCATAAGACAATGCAGGTCTGGCAGGCAGTGATGAAATGGTATTTTGTGTCATCTTGAATACATCCCAATCGGCAGCATGATATTTTATTGCCTCGCCTCACATGATCTTTTATTGCATCGTCAATGTCAATTATTGAGACAATCAAATATTACGCCAAAATCATGATCATTATTTATTTATGATCACGGTCATATTGAGCAAAGGGATTTGTTCCTCTTGAGGTTTCAATGGCGACGACCCAGCTATCGGCATCATATTGCATTTGTTTTTCAACAAGGCTAGTTGCAATATGGCTTTCGATCCAGTCATCATGATGGATAGCCGCCCAAACCGCGCCCTTATCCGGGTCATGATGGCGCGCCTCAACCCGCATCATGCCATCGCTATTTTCCAGTTTTACCAGAATAGCACCCCGATCATTATCCCCGCGATGCTCAAGCACCATGGTAACGCGCTCTTGATTAGCCTCAGCCATCACCCCTGCTACTAGCATTGCCGTGGTTAAACGTGACATGAGGTCAAAAATCGGAACACCGACCGTTTTTTTCCCAGTCACCGAACCGCGTTGGCTCAAGCCCTTTTGGCCCACCATGTTCTGTTACTTCAGGTTCTATTAATTCAGGTTCAGCTAATTCAGGTTCAGATAATTCAGCCTGCTCTGGCTGTTCTGATGTCGCTACTGCGGCATCATCATAATCTGCATCATGTTCTGAATTGGGGTTTAGGGCTTTGGGGTCAGCCTGATTGTTATCTGTCATCATCATACTCAACTATATGGTGGCATTTAGCGCTAAGAACAAGGGGATACTGATCTGCACAGATTTTGTTGTGCAAAGATTTTATTCTGCCAACTAGACAAAACCGATCTTATGCCTATGATCGCGCCATGGCCAAAAGAAATCAACATCCCGAACCTTCCAGAAAAATTGCTTTAGAGGCGATCAAAGCAATCATGTCATCAGGCAAAACGCTTGATGAATGGCTAGAACATCATGACCCCTATCACGCCTTAGAGCCCAGAGATCGCCGGTTTTGTCGGCGGCTCATAGCGTCTAGCATACGCTATCATGGGCAAGCCATGCTGGCATTAAGACATTATGTTCCGCGCGTGCCAAAAGGTCGTCAGCAGATGGCCACCTATATTCTATTGCTGGCGCTAATCGAATTGATCTGGCTCGATGGCAAATCCCATGCGGTGGTTGACCAATCGGTGCGATTAATTCGGTCGGTTGGGCTTGAGCATCTGCATGGGCTGATTAATGCCAGCCTGCGGCGATGTGTTAAAGATATCGAAACACATCCGACTTTAATTCAGACTTGGAAAGATGATCATGCCGCCAGCTTCCCCGATTGGATTAAATCCCGATTAATCGCTGATTGGGGTATGGATCAGGCTGATAAAATTATGGCCGCTTTATTAATGCCGCCGCCTCTTGATTTAACCATGGCTGACCCGGAAACAGCAGCCGTGATGGCAGAACAGCTTGGCGGCTATATGCTGCCCCAAGGCAGTGTCCGTTTGAATGACGGCGCGCCCACACAACTAGATGGCTATGCGGAGGGCAACTGGTGGGTTCAGGATGCCGCCGCAACAATACCTGTGCGGATGATGGGTGACATCAAAGGCAAGCAGATCATAGATGCTTGTGCCGCGCCCGGTGGCAAGACCGCGCAATGTATAGCTGGTGGCGGCAATGTCACGGCTATTGATCAATCAGCTGCCAGGCTTATCAGGCTAAGAGAGAATCTAACACGGTTAAATATGACGGCGGAAGTGATCACAGCAGATATAATGGAATGGTCGCCTATAACCGCTGTTGATGTTGTGCTTATTGATGCGCCGTGTTCAGCGACCGGCACGATCCGCCGCAATCCTGACAAATTAACGCATCAGAAAACACCTGATATCGCCATGTTAAGCGACATCCAGATGAATATGGTAAAACATGCGGCCACTTGGCTCAAATCCGATGGTATTCTGATCTTTGCAACCTGTTCATTATTTCGGGCAGAAGGTGAGGATATTGCGGCCAGAATTATCCGTGAAACTGATCTCATCCCTGATCCCATTGACCCACAAGCCTATGCCGGTTTCATGCCATATGAAGGCAAGGAGCCGCATATCTTACGGCTTTTTCCTGACGCGCTAATTCATGCCGATGCCAATATCAAAAAAGATGCTAAAGATTTTACGATGATACATGGTAATGACGGGTTTTTTATGGCACGATTTCGACGCAGTTAAAAACCCACTTTTGGGTAGAATCAACGGATACAATAATGACCATGCTGAATAAGACAAACAGCCAAAGCCCCCATCAAGAGTGGTCGATATCCTTGTTTTCTCAAATCATTCGGCGCAGTCAGTTTTTTAGATGGCATTACAAAAAAGCCGCTAAATCTGGCAAGGCTCTTAGTCAGCATATCGCCAGCCATACCATCCCCATCACCGATCCATGGAAGGGCGATGCCAATAAAGGCCAGCCTTTAGCAACGGGAATAACGCCGCTGACCATGCTGGATCAAGATTGGCATAATTTCGCATGGCTCCGTGATATGCGTGAATATGGCGGCCAGAATGCGCGTACCTATGCGCGGCGGTATTTGCTCGACTGGATTATGCAGCATGGCATTTGGGAAAAAACGACGTGGCATCCAACCAGATTAGCCCAGCGGATTAGATCACTTATCCTAACATGGAGCTGGTATGGGCAATCGGCGCCAGAAAGCCAGCAGCTACAGATTTTGACCAGCCTTATTATTCAGTCTGGTTTCTTGCAGAAAGATTTATCCAGACTGACCGATAGTGATGATCGGCTAAACGCTTATTCTGCCATTTTGATGGATATCGCGTTTCGTCAGCCTGATTCAGATGTCAGCAGCCTTACCAGCAAAATATTTGCGACGCTTGATGAATTACTGATGGAAGATGGCTGTCATATCTCACGCCGTATAGATAAGCATATTACTTGTCTTGGCTATCTCCATGATATGCGATACGCCCTTGCCATTATCCATAAAACCCAAACAGAATCTGATATCGCCGATCATATCGCGCGGCTGGATCAGCAGATTGCTATGATGGGTGCGATTGGCAGAATGTGGCGGCTTGGTGATCATGCGTTGCTGGCCATGCGGCACGGTATGGATGCGCCGCCTCTCTTGACCGAATTGGTGTTGGATAAAAGCGGTCCACGCGGGAAAATCTGCCAATATGCGGAGCAAGGCGGCTTTATGCGGATGGCTAGTGGGCGAAGTGTTGTTGTCATGAATACTGCGCCGACCCAAAACGGCAAGCCGCAATCGCCTAATGCTGATGCCGCCGCTAATGCGATTGAGTTCTCATTCCAGAAACAGCGTATTTTAATCAGTGGCGGATATCATGAAGACCTGATCGCATCACATCCGCATCTAGCGGAATTAATGAAAGGCACATCTGCCCATTCAACTCTCAGCATTGATATGATTAATTCAAGCCAGATAACCGAGACAGCATCCAGCGCCATGCGCCCGCCTGCCAAGACTGGTAAAAATAGCGGCAATATGAACGCCCCACGGCAAGCCATTACAACAAAGGTGGATTATGGCCCGGCTAGCGGCGGTAGCTTAGCCGTTGCTGAACATAATGGCTATCAGAGCCTGTTTGGGGCTTTGCATGAAAGAAAGCTGTATCTTGCCACTGGCGGTCATATCCTGAAAGGACAGGATATAATTCGCTATACAGGTGACCCCGGAAACATCCCATCAGAGGCAATTATTCGCTTTCACCTGCACCCGCGGATACATGCCAGCCAGACAAATAACCGCACTATATTGCTCAAACTTCCTGCTAATATGCCGTCTTGGAAGTTCATTTGTTCGGAAGGCCATATTTCACTTGAAGACAGTATTACCGCCATTAATGGACATCCCCAACGCTGCCAGCAAATTGTCATTTCAGTTGCACTTTCGGAGTTGAGAGAGCATATGGAACTGGAAACATCTTGGGGGTTTATAAAACTCGCGCGCAAGCAGACTAGGCCAGTATAAGCAAAACAAGCATAGGCAAAACTCGCCATATAGTAATCAAGATTTAATGGATCACGACCATGACAACACCAGATAAACCGCAACCGATTAACACCGCATTGCTTTCTGTTTCTGATAAGACAGGGATTGTTGATTTTGCGAAAGCGCTTGCTGCTAAAAACATAGTGCTATTATCGACAGGCGGAACCGCTAAATTGCTTGCTGAGGCAGGGATTGCTGTCACCCAAGTAGCAGAAGTGACAGGCATGGCGGAAATGATGGATGGCCGCGTGAAAACGCTGCATCCGGCTATCCATGGAGGTATTTTGGCGCGCCGCGATAATGATCAGCATGTAGCTGATATGAAGGCGCATGGTATCGCCGCGATTGATCTGGTTGTGATCAATCTTTATCCCTTTGCCGATACATTAAAACGGCCAGATGCTAGCCGCGATGACTTGGTTGAAAATATTGATATTGGCGGCCCAGCCATGATCCGTGCCGCCGCTAAGAATCATGATTTTGTGACCATATGCACCGATGCCAAGGATTATGCAAAGATACTGGATGATATAGATACCCATCACGGCATAACTGAACCAACACGCCGTCAACTAGCGGCTCGTGCCTTTGCCCATACCGCCGCCTATGACAGCATGATTAGCGCATGGATGACAGAAGATCAGGGGCAATCGGCATTAACGCCTGAGATTAGCCTTGCAGGCACAGCTGATATGGTGATGCGCTATGGCGAAAATCCCCATCAAGAGGCGGTGCTGTATCGGATGGCACAACGGCTGCCGCGCCCCGGGGTCATGACAGCCGAGCTTATCCAAGGCAAAGCGCTGAGTTACAATAACATCAATGACACCGATGCAGCGTTTGAATTAGTCGCCGAATATGATCGCCCAGCGATTGCCATTATCAAGCATGCTAACCCCTGCGGCGTCGCCATGGCAGATCATCTGATGGCGGCATGGGAAGCGGCATTAGCGTCTGATCCGGTTAGTGCCTTTGGCGGAATAATTGCACTTAATCGGCCATTGACCGCTGATCTTGCGACGGCGATGACTAGTCTCTTTACTGAGGTTATTATCGCGCCTGAAGCGGATGATGCGGCCAAAGCTATTTTAGCCAAAAAGCCATCTTTGCGGCTAATGTTAACTGGCGGTATGCCTAATCAGGCGCCTAACCATCTTATGATTAAAACACTTGCTGGCGGGTTCTTAGCGCAGAATGCGGATGCCGGACAAATAGCCATGGCTGATTTGTGCGTTGTCACTAAACGGCAACCTGATGCGCGCGAATGGGCGGATATGATGTTTGCTTGGAAAGTTGCAAAACACGTTAAATCTAATGCCATAGTCTATGCCAAGGATGAAGCCACAAAGGGCATTGGTGCAGGTCAGATGAGCCGATTAGATGCGGCGCGTATCGCCATTGCAAAAGCCGCAGATATGGCGGTAGCATCTGGCATGACTGGCAACCCGTTAGCCCAATCAGCTGTTGCGTCTGACGCCTTTTTCCCATTTGCCGATGGCCTGATTGCCGCCGCTGATGCTGGTGTCTCCGCGGTTATTCAGCCTGGTGGGTCGATCCGTGATGACGAAGTTATTGCCGCCGCTGATGAGCGTGACTTGACAATGGTATTCACCGGCATGCGGCATTTCAGGCATTAAGCCCTGCCGCCATACCGTCAAGACAGAAGTAGCCCTCTATGCGCTTCGGCGAGTGTGACGACTTTGCGCATAACGCTGGGCATAGCCTCACCTGCAAGCTCTGTTAATGGGCACCAGATAACTTGCGCCAGCAAATCTTGAGCCAGCGCATTTTGCATAAGTTGCCGCCGCACCCCTGTCATTACCGTCACTTTCAGCTCTAATTCAAAATGGCTGAATATATGATGAACAGACTGATTAAGCCGCTGCTGATCGGCGGTCGATTGATACATGTCTAATAATGCCCAAAGCAGACTATTTGCCGCAACCGGATAATCAACATGCCGACGTGAGCCATCTGGCCAGCCAGTTGTCGGAAACAACATCATGCCGCCAAGCAGCCCTTGATCAGGACGCCGCGTCAATGCCACATGATTATCATCTGATATCAATATCAGCACTTCACCTCGCCGCCTCGCGCGTTTACGCTTTGCCGGTTTACGTGGCCATGATGACGGATCTGCATGACGCCCCTGGCACCCCAAGGCTAGCGGACAGATGAGACATTGCGGCTGTGACAACTGGCCCGCTTTTTTCCGGGGCGGGGTGCAGATACGGCTGCCAATATCCATCAGAGCCTGAGCAAAATCACCAGCGCGTTCGTTTGGCGTTAAATTATCCAGGACGGCGTGAATAGCCGACTTTGCCGCTGGCAGTGTTTCAGGGATAGCCGCATAGCGCGCTATAATGCGTTCGATATTTGCATCAATCACCACCGCTCGTCTGCCAAAGGCAATTGCCGTAATCGCCGCCGCCGAATAGCTGCCAATGCCGGGCAATTTCAATAATTCGTCTTCTTGATCAGGAAACTGACCAGCATATTCAGTCATGATCATTTGTGCGGCTTTGTGGAGATTGCGCGCCCGCGAATAATAGCCAAGCCCTGCCCACGCCTTCATAACTTCATCCTGTGATGCCGCGGCTAGATCAGATAGCGTTGGCCATAGCGCCAAAAAGCGTTGGAAATACGGTTTTACCGCCTCCACCGTTGTCTGTTGCAGCATAATTTCTGATAACATAACTTTATATGGGTCTGCGCGCTGACCTGGAGGCATCCGCCAAGGCAAGTCGCGGCGATGGCTGTCATACCAATTCAGCACATGTTGGGTCATATCCATGCAAGCCGAATTATCGGTATCAGTGATTTTTCTTTTGGTTTCGGATGGCATGACGTCTATATAATGGTCTGATGAACAGAGGCAAGGACAAACGCATAAAACGTGCGACACGGCTAAACCTAATAGCCGATAAAATCCTTGCGCCAGTTCTTCGTAAACAGGGTAAACTGTTCCAGATTATTGTCAAAAACTGGTCTAATATTGCTGGTCAGGCGGCGGAATGGGCTTTGCCTCTAGCCGTGCATTTCCCCGATGGAGATAAAACCGATAGCGCATCTGCCCATAGCTCTTCTAATAATGCTGGCATTGCTGTTCTTAGTATTGGCACGACATCAGCGCGCGCCCCAGAATTACAGATGCTATCGGCTAAGATTATTGAACGGGCAAATAATCAGGTTGGATATATGGCGTTTGGCCGTATCCGCATTAATCAATCGATTAGCAACACCACCCAAGACCGTGCGACCCTAACAAATACGAGCAAGCCAGCATCGCGCCCACAACCAGCTCCACAACCAAAATGGTATATGGATGACGCCGAAAAAGCCGAACTAGAGGCCATGATAAGCACCATTAAAGATGACCAATTGCGGCAAAAGCTCACGGCTATGTTGATGCTTCGCCTTATGGATGCAAAAATACCATAGACTGAACCGTGTGCTTACCTTATGATGAGGTTAGCTTTTATAGATATACAGTATGTTGATTAATGAAAGGCAAATCATGGCGCCGCGACAGACAAAAACCGATAAAAATAGACGTCATTTTCTGGCTGCCAGTATGGCAACCGGCATGGCGTTTGGAATGGCTGGTTTGGCTACACCTTTTCTCTCAAGGCTTGGTTTTGCTGAAGAATTTGATCTTGAGGCGGCGCTTGCCCCACGCATTATTGGTGATCCGGATGCGCCTATTCTGATTGCGGAATATTTTTCCATGACTTGCGGCTACTGCGCCCAATTCCATATTGATACCTATCCTGAGGTCAAAACAAATTGGATTGATACAGGCAAAGCGCGATTCGAATATCGTGACTTTCCGTTATCAGAATTAGCCGTTTATGCGCATGCGCTGGCGCGGGCGGTGCCCGAAGCCGCTTATGAAGGTATGTTGGATATTTTATTGAGCCAGCAATCAAAATGGGCAGCCTCGCAATATCCGCTATTAGAATTGCAAAAGATGGCGCGAATTGCCGGCATTAATGAGGATGAGTTTTCTGGCATGATGAATAATCGTCCGTATCTCGAAGGGATTGTTAAATTTGCCCAAGATGGCTATGACCGTTTTGCCATTAATTCAACACCAACTTTTGTGATTAATGATAAGGAAGTGATTGCAGGATTTAAGCCTTATGATGAGTTTGAGGATGATCTTAACCGCTTCATGACATAATCATGTGATGTGACGCCTTATCTCTTCAATTACGCCAATTCACAGCATTCTGAGTTCACAGAAAGATTAATGCCCCTTGCCATTCACGCATCTTAAGATAACCGGTTTCAAATCCTTTGCTGAACCTGAGGAAGTTACCATTGATGAGGGTTTGACAGGAATTGTTGGGCCTAATGGGTGCGGCAAATCCAATATTGTTGAGGCGTTGCGATGGTTAATGGGCGAAACCTCTGCTAAATCCATGCGCGGCGGCGAGCTGGATGATGTCATTTTTGCCGGAACATCACAGCGTCCTGCGCGCAATTTTGCTGAAGTCACGCTCACTATTGACAATAGTGATGCCAGCATCGCCACCTATGCCAGTGAAGATAAAATAGAAATATCGCGGCGCCTTGATCGCGGCAAAGGCAGCACCTATCGCATTAATGGGAAACCTGTTCGTGGCCGCGATGTACAATTATTATTTGCTGACTTGGCGACTGGCGCCCGCAGTCATGGCATTGTTAGCCAAGGCCGTGTCGGTGCATTGATCAATGCTAAACCCACCGAGCGCCGCGGCTTACTTGAAGAAGCTGCCAATACCAAAGGGCTTCAACATCGTCGCCACGAAGCGACGTTACGGCTTAATACAGCAGAACGTAATCTGACCCGCGTCGATGATGTCTTGACCCAGATGGATGAGCAAAAATCATCGCTTTCAAAACAGGCAAGACAGGCCGCCAGATATCGGTCTATCGCCGACCGTATTCGCATGGCAGAAGCACAATTACTGGAAAGCCGTTATCGCGTTGATCTGGCCAATCTGGAGACGGCAAAGGAAAGTGATAGAGCCTGCAAACGGATTGTTGCCGAAGCCACTGTTAAAGTCAGCGCCTCCGCAAAGGCATTAGAACAGGCCAATGAGGCCTTGCCGTCTCTGCGTCAGCGTAATGCCGAAGTCATGGCAGAAAAACAGCGGCTTGATTTGGCGATGGCTGACATCGACAAAGAAGAAGAGCGCATGGCATCCCAAACCCGTGAGGCACAAACGCGGCTAGACCAAATTATTTCTGATATCGACCGCGAAACCCAGCTCCAGACCGATGCCACCAACGCATTAGATCAATTAAAAACCGAACAAGCTGAGCTTGAAGCATCGGAGAAAGATGATCAACCTGATCTGATTAATGCCCAAGAAGAACGCGGCAAAGCCCGTGATCTGGCCAATCAAGCCGAAGCCGAGCTAGCCGATATTACCGCCCGCTATCATGCGCTTGAACGTGACCAAAGCACCCTTGAGCGGCAACGCCAAGAGACGCAGCGGCGGTTTGATGATGTTTCGGCTAAATTATCAGCTCTTGATCTGGCGCGATTAACCACAGCCAGAGATGCCACGAATGATACATTAAAACAGGCCGAAGCCACAGCGCATGAGGCGATTAGCCAACGTGAAACCGCTATGGCAAATGCCGAAAACCTGAAAGATGCAGCGCAAGTTAGCCGTGATAAAGCTGTTGAGGCAGAAGCCTTAGAACGCCGGATAACTGGCGAAATAGACACGCTTGCTTCATTGCTTATTGACCAAAACGCAGAGCAGGATGGGCCTGCTGTATCAACCATGATCACGATCAAAGACGGTATGGAACAAGCGCTGGCGGCGGTATTGGCAAAGAGCCTCGCATCACCTGTTGGACATGACGGCCAATATAAGGGTGGTGACGGCTATTGGCGACAAGATATTAGCTTATCTGCCAAGCCTGATGCGCCGGCTAAAACAACGCCATTATTGCAGTATCTGGATGTCCCTGATGCCTTGATATCTGCGCTATCTGGGGTTGGGGTTGTTGCCGATATTGAAACCGCTATATCGCTACAACCCGATCTTAAAGCAGGGCAAATGATCACAACGTCATCGGGTGGATGCTGGCGTTGGGATGGCTACATTAAATTGCCTGGCGCGGCCGCTAGCACCGCTGAGCGCTTACGCCATGAAGCACGGCATAAAGAGCTGTTAGACCAGATTGATGATATTCGGGCGAAAGCGCTAGCCGCCCGCGAACAAGCCAATACAGATAGCCGCACCAGCAATGAAGCTGAGCAGAATATTTCCACCTTGCGTGATATGGAAAGACAGGCACAGCACCATGTCTTGGAAGCGACCCGTCAGTTTGAGCAAGCGCAAGCAGCGTGTGCCACCGCCGAAACTCAAAAACAAGATTTAGAGCAAGCGGTTGCTGATTTGACCGATACCCTAAAGCAGATCGAAAAAGACTTGTCTGAGCTAAACTCCCGTGATGAGCTAGCCGCCCAATTACAAGACAAACGCGCCACCACAGATGCCGCAAGGGCGCGCTTGGCTGAGGCGATGAGCAGCGAGAATACCATTATGCGGTCACGCGAATTACGCCAACAAAAACTGCATGATGTCACGCGCAATCTGGAAAGCTGGAGGTTGCGCTATGACGGCACCTTCAGCCGCTTGGCAGAGCTCAAACAAAGACAAGACCATGTGACTGAGGAATTAGCAAAGCTCCAAGACCAGCCCAACATGCTGATCGAAAAGCGCAATGCGCTCGCCGCCTCGATTGCCACATCTGCGGAGACGGTACAGCAAGCCGGTGACGCATTAGCACGTGCCGAAACTGCCCAATCAGCGGCGGCGAATGCACACCGCACAGATGAGGCGGCTTTGGCACAAAGACGCGAAGACATGATCAGAAAAGAAGGTGAGTTAGTGGTCGTCCAAAACGCCTTTGATGAGACGATCAATCGGATTAAAGAAAAATTGGATACGGCGCCAGACCAACTTGCTGACATAACAGGTAACACCGATACTGATACAATACCCGATCATAGCCAACTCTCTATGCTGGAAGCCCGGCTTGAGAGGCTGCTGCGTGAACGCGATAATATTGGACCGGTTAACCTGCGGGCAGAAATGGAAATGGCAGAAGTCGAGGAGAAGATCATTGAGCTGACCACCGAACGTGATGATCTGGTGCAAGCGGTGGCAACGCTGCGTGATGCGATTAATCAGCTAAACCGCGAAGGCAGAGAGCGTCTGCTGAAAAGCTTTGCTGATGTGAACAGGCATTTTGGTGATTTGTTTAAGCAGCTATTTAATGGTGGCACTGCCGAGTTGGTGCTGACCGAGGGCGATGATCCATTAGAGGCCGGGCTTGAGATTATGGCCAGCCCGCCTGGCAAAAGACTGCAATCGCTGTCACTTCTATCAGGTGGTGAGCAGGCGTTAACCGCGCTGGCGCTGATTTTTGCTGTTTTCCTTACCAACCCTGCGCCAGTTTGTATTCTTGATGAGGTTGATGCACCCCTTGATGATCGAAATGTTGGCCGATTCTGTGCCATGATTAACGAAATCGCGGCAGAAACTGATACGCGTTTTATCATTGTTACGCATCACCGCCTTACGATGGCGCAAATGGATCGCTTATTTGGTGTTACCATGCAACAAAAAGGCATTAGTCAGGTTGTCTCCGTTGATCTGCAAACCGCTGAAAAATACAAACAATCTGCTTAATTTTGCGGTGATGGGACTTTTTGCCTCATGATATGGGGAAATATGGGTTAAATCTCCATTTATGATCACTTGACATAATGGTGCTGTAATCATACTTTGCAAGCGCGAATTAAGAGGTTTGTCTGTGGTTTTCATTTACAAACATCTTTAATGCGTAAAGACATAGTTAATGCTAAACATAATTAATGCAATTATTGTATTAATATGAATAGAGTGACCGAATATTTTGAAAGGATAATTATCATCTCCGACAAGCCCAAGGCTGAAGATGACAAAACTAAAAACAGTTTGGATGAACGTATAGGACAAGCTGAACATCATCTCGCCAATCCAAATAAAGCTCACCGTTCGAGAGCGAGACTGCCCGCCGATGCTATGGCATTAATTGGACGAATAGCAACCGAATTAGTTGCTGGAATAGCAGTAGGAACATTTATCGGATGGTTGCTGGATCAATGGCTTGGAACATTGCCGCTTTTTATGATTATACTTTTTTTCTTGGGAGCAATGGCTGGTATGGTAAATATCTGGAGAATGGCAACAGGCCAAGGGTTAAAATTGGGGTATTTTGATCAGCATAGATCAGATCAGGATAATAAAGATCAGAACTAGCAGTTCAAATAGGATAATGAGGATAGATACATGCACTCACCAGTTGAGCAATTTACCATCAAGTCCCTGATGCAACTTGAGCTGTTTGGATATGATATCTCATTTTCAAACTCAGCCTTGTTTATGATGTTGGCAGTAATTCTTAGCACACTATTTCTTACCCTTGCCATGCGCGGCCGCCAAATGGTGCCAGGCCGTATGCAAGGTGCCGCTGAAATGATGTATGAGTTTATTGCCGACATGGTGAGCGGCACCGTTGGTAACGAAGGCAGACCATATTTTCCATTTATTTTCACATTATTTGTGTTTCTGCTTTTCGGAAATATGCTTGGTCTTATCCCATATTCTTACACTTTTACCAGCCAGATCATCGTCACCTTTGTGCTGGCATTATTCATTTTTATCGGGGTTACGCTGATCGCCATTTTCAAGCATGGCACGCATTTCCTGACATTCTTTGTACCACCCGGCGCGCCAAAGGTTTTGATCCCATTCCTCATTATTATTGAGGTTGTATCGTATTTTGTTCGCCCGGTAAGCTTATCGGTTCGACTATTTGCCAATATGCTAGCAGGCCACACCATGCTGAAAGTTTTTGCTGGACTTGCTGTTATGATTACAGGTGCTGGCGGGGTTTATGCTCCCGGAGCCTTGTTGCCATTTCTTGCCTTGGTTGGCTTGACCGGACTCGAAGTCTTGGTCGCCGCGCTTCAGGCATATGTCTTCACTATTCTTACCTGCATGTATCTTAATGATGCTATCCATCTTCATTAAACAAGCAGACAATGAATTCCGTTGAAAGGCGGATAATTAACCACAACTTAACATCAGTAACGGAAGGAAAAATCCATGGAAGCTGAAGCAGCAAAACTCATCGGTGCCGGTATTGCCGTACTCCCTCTTCTGGGCGTTGGTATCGGTATTGGTAACATCTTCTCATCACTGGTCAACTCGATTGCCCGTAACCCATCGGCACGTAACGACGTCTTTGGTATCGGCATTCTGGGCTTTGCCCTGACCGAAGCGATTGCGCTTTTCGCACTCGTTGTTGCCCTATTGCTTCTCTTCGTATTTTAATACGTATAGAAACAATATATTGAGACACTATTGAGCCATAGATCAGGGATTGCGTCATGAAACCATCAGGTCAGACGGAACCGCGTCACATTAAACCTTACCTTTACAGCCTTTTGGCTGGTGGCATTGTTTTGACAATGTCTAATGCTGCGCTAGCCGCATCTGAAAAAAGTGAGGAAAGCGGCGGTCTGCCTCAGCTGGATTTCACCACATGGCCAACCCAGATCTTTTGGCTGATGGTGAGCTTTCTGCTTGCTTATCTGTTGATGTGGCGTCTCGTTGTTCCTCGCATTGGCTCAGTGCTGGAAGAACGTCACAACCGTATCGAAGATGACTTACGGCGGGCAAGACAAGCATCTGATGATGCCGAGAAGGCGCGGGTTGCGTTTGAAGAGATGCTGGCTAATGCTCGTAATGAAGCCAGCGATAAAACGCGCCAGGCCACCGAAAGCATCATGAATAAAATGGATCGCAAAATGGAAACGGCTAATGCTAATCTGGCAAAGAAAATGGTGACGGCAGAAGCTGATATCGCAAATGCCAAAAATGCAGCACTGAAAGACGTTTCGGAGATTGCGGCAACATCAGCCATTGATGTTGTGAGCCAGCTTACAGGCATGAAGGTTAATAAAACCGATGCTAAAAAGCAGGTTAAGCAAGCTGAAAAAGCGCTTGCGTAAAGCAGTATTGATTGGAGGACGCTGATATGGCGGCAGGACCTGGTGGACCAATGATTGATGAAAGCCTTTGGGTGGCAATCTCTTTTGGAGTATTTGTTGCTCTTGTTTGGAAAAAGGCTGGATCAGCAATTTCAACTGCTCTTGATAAGCGGACAGAAGATATCCGCAAAAATCTTGATGAAGCAAAATCACTTCGTGACGAAGCTCAGAATGAGTTGCAAAAATACCAGCGTCTTCAGCGTGAAGCGACAGATAAAGCGGCTGAGATTATCGCCAATGCCGAAAAAGCCGCGTTGCAAATAGAAGAAAATGCTAAAGCTAGTGCCGAAGCCAGTATCAAACGCCGGAAAGCCCAAGCCGAATCAAAGATCAAGGCATTAGAAGCCGAAGCTATGGCAGAGATCAGAACACGGGCGGCGCAACTGGCAACTAGCGCGGCGGCTAATATTATTTCTGAAAACATGGATAAAGCGGCGGCAGATAAACTGCTTAAGGCTGATATAGCCTCGATTAAGTCGGTTAACTAATCTGCTAGTTAGTCTGTTGATGCCTAGCGGCTGGGTTTCGATAAACCCTACCGCTAACATTAGCCCGCTAACCTGACCTGATCAGACCTGATCTGGGCTGATTTTACAGCTCCATTTAATGCGTATTTGATTATTCGGCTACCCGTCCTAGTGCCAGCACGACTTTATGCCCATAAGGAACATCAAGGCGTTCTTTCCATTCAGGCATTGATATATCCATACCATCACGGAAACTACCATCATCGGTGAAGACTTCACGACTAACGACATTATCATCAGCGTCAATAATGGCCGCTGTTATATGAATTTCAGTGCGTTCAATATTACTGCCTGTTGTCATATCACGGCGCAGCAGCAAATTGATAAATAACCGCATATCGGTATAGCCATCACGCGGCACACACTGACCGACAATCCCATTAAACCGTACCTTTATGAGCTGTCCCAGCTTGGTGCCGTAGAGATATTGCTCTTCAGCGCCTTCGGCCGCCAAGATGGGCGGGCATTCCCCATATTCAGGTTCAAACGCCGTACATCCTATTATTCCTGTAAACAGGCTCATAGCAAGCAATGGCCGCGATAGGCGCTTTATTAGTGGTTTCATGTCTAAGTATGGTTTTTGCATTTTGGTTGCCCTTTATTCATCCGATCTATGCACTATACGCCTTTATTGCTGTGTTTCAAGTTGACCAAATTCAAAACTTCAAGCAGAACATAATCATGACTAATAATTTAACCGATAATTTATCAAAAACCATTATCCTTGCCGAGCCAAGAGGATTTTGTGCAGGCGTTGATCGCGCTGTTCGCATTGTCGAAGAATCGCTAAAAAAGTTTGGCGCCCCTGTCTATGTCCGGCATGAGATTGTCCATAATAAGCATGTTGTTAACAGGCTAGCGGCAATGGGGGCTGTTTTCGTTGAAGAATTGGACGAAATTCCCGATGGTGAGCATGTCGTGTTTTCAGCGCATGGGGTGGCAAAGGCAGTAGTTGATGAAGCGGCGCGGCGGCATATGATCGCGGTTGATGCGACTTGCCCCTTGGTGACCAAAGTTCATGTGGAAGCAACGCGGCATTTTCAGGAAGGCGCGCATATCTTGCTGATTGGGCATGCTGGTCACCCTGAGGTTGAAGGCACAATGGGTCAGGTTGACAGCCAATCCATTACCCTGATTGAAACCGTTGATGATGCGAGAGAAGTCATGCCCGCCGACACCAATAATCTAGCCTTTGCCACACAAACGACTTTATCTGTTGATGATACGGCAGAGATTATTGCCGCCCTGCGTGAGCGTTTCCCAAATATCAAAGGGCCGCGCGGCGAAGATATTTGCTATGCCACCACTAATCGCCAGCAAGCTGTCAAAGAGATTGCTGGCAAGTCTGATCTGGTGCTGGTTATCGGTGCCGAAAACTCATCAAACTCTAAACGTCTGGTTGAGGTAGCAGAGCGGTTTGGCGCTGCATCAGCACGGCTTATTACCAATGCAGATGCAATCGCTTGGCCGCTTGTTGAGAATGCTGAGACGATTGGCGTGACCGCCGGCGCCTCTGCCCCAGAAGAATTGGTTGAAGATGTTGTTGCCGCCATTGCCGGCCGTTATCATGTTAATATAGACAGGCATGTGTCGGCAACGGAGTCTGTTATATTTAATATTCCATCTGTATTGAGATCATAACCCAATGGCTGTTTATACCGTCGTCAGTGATGAGATGATTGACCAAATCCTGCTGCAATATGATATTGGCCAGCGGCAAGCTCTAATCGGCATTACCCAAGGTGTTGAGAACACAAATTATAAACTTGAAACGACCCTGGGGAGTTTCATTCTGACCATTTATGAAAAACGTGTTGATCCCGTAGATTTACCATTTTTCATCAATCTGAAAACGCATCTGGCGCAAAAAGACTATCCTTGCCCTATGCCTATCGCCGCCAAGGATGGCCATGTCCTGGGGCAGATTGAGGGCAAATTCATGGCGATTGTCAGTTTCCTTAACGGCACATGCACAGCCGCGCCTGATCTGGAACATTGTCATACCGCTGGTGCTATTCTTGCTAAGATGCATATAAACAGCACCGATTTTACCATGCCTCGGGTCAATGCACTTAGCCAGCATACATGGCAGCGATTAGCTGATAAGATTAAAATCGATCTCGCCGATAATAAGCATTTCAGCCAGATGTCACAGATAGAACACTGGCTCATCCAGATGAAACAAGACTGGCCATCAGGCCTTCCTCAAGGCGTTATTCATGGTGACTTATTTCCAGATAATGTGCTGTTTAAGGATACGACCATTACCGGTGTCATTGATTTCTATTTTGCTTGCCATGATATGCTCGCCTATGATCTGGCGATTATGATAAATGCCTGGTGTTTTGATCACCCAGAACAGTTTAATCTGGATAAAGCAAAAGCTTTAATTGCCGGATATACCACCCATCGTATGCTTCAAGATGATGAGATCAAGGCCCTGCCTATCCTAGCCAGAGGCGCCTCTATGCGGTTTTATCTCACCCGTCTTTATGACTTGATACATACCCCGAAAGACGCCCAAGTTAAGCCTCATAATCCTGATGATTACTGGCATCGCCTGAAGTTCTTTCATCGCATCAGTTCATCGCAAGAGATCGGCATATCCTGATGAGCAAGCCCCATGAAGATAAGATTTTAGAGATTTATACGGATGGCGCCTGTCTAGGTAATCCGGGGCCCGGCGGCTGGGGCGCGGTATTGGTCTGGCAAGGGCAGGAAAAAGAGCTTTCTGGTGGTGAACCCGATACAACAAATAATCGGATGGAACTTGTTGCCGCTATTCGGGCGCTTGCGGCGGTTAATCGTCCTGTCCCTATCCGACTCGTATCTGACAGTATTTATGTCCGCGATGGCATCACCAAATGGATCAATGGCTGGCGCAGAAACGGCTGGAAAAATGCCAATAAAAAGCCTGTGGCCAACCAAGATTTATGGCAACAACTCGATGCGCTAAGTCAACAATTTGATGTTACATGGGAATGGGTGAAAGGACATTCTGGCCACCCCATGAATGAGCGTTGTGATCAATTGGCAAAAGCTGAGGCAGAAAAACTCATCAACTAAGATTACAGGAACAGATTTGCGGTGGCGCTAGAGTCTTTCCAGCATATATTCCGCTGATGAGACACTAAATACCGATGGCTCTTCTTTATATATGTCGGTGACCAGCCCTGATCTTGCAACCAATGCTAGCCGCGCGGCTCTATTTTTTCCCAAGATTGGCGTTGTCACAACATCAATCCCCATAGCATGCGCCGCTAAACCATGGGCATCCGCGATCATATCAACCTTGCCAGCTGCCCCACTATCCTTGCCCCATGCCGCCATGACATGAACATCATTGACGGATAAACACCCAATAGCGTCAATCCCTTTGGCTTTTAGGGCATCAGCATGGGCAATATAACCGGGCAAATGTTTTTCTGAACAGGTAGGGGTAAAGGCTCCGGGGACAGCAATTAGAATAACCGATCTATCGGCTGCCCAGTCTGCCAAGGTTGTTTCCGTCACCTTGCCATCACGTTTGATATGAACAGTGACGTCAGGCAGAGATTGTCCCACTGAAATATTCATTATTGCTCTCCTTATTTCTATTTTTGAAAATTAGTTTTCAAATCAGCAATTTCAATGGACTCAAACATGGCGTCAACGGTTAGTAATTCAGGCAAAATAATGCCATCAATTGCATCCGGTCCATAGACAATATTAAAGGGAATACCATAACGCCCAAAACTGGATAGATAGGTCAGAATATCATCATCTGGCTTTGTCCAATCGGCTTGCAATAAGATCACATTTTTAGCATCCAAATAGTCTTGAACCCGGCCTAAATCTAGAACCAGAAACTTATTTGCTTTGCATGTCAGGCACCAATCTGCCGTCACATCAACCAGAACAATGTTACCGTCACGAGCATATTCTTCGGCAAGACCGGGTTGCCATTGCTGCCAGTCACCTGATAATGGCGATTGGCTGTCACTAATAACAACCGATAGCACATAGCCCAGCCATGCCGCCGTTATCAGCAATCCTATGGCTAGCACATATCTGATATAGATAAGCCACTTGCCAGGACGTGGCAAATATCCAGCAGATTGTGGGAATAGCGCCACCAATAACCAAGGCGTTGCTAGACCGCCGCCCATTGCAAAAAATATAATCAGCATGGCAACTGATGGCGCGGTAAAGGCAAAGGCAATCGCCGTTCCAACAAATGGCGCCGAACATGGCGTTGCCAGTATTGTCGCTAATGCCCCAGCCGCCAGATCATGCCAACCGCCATGGCCAGTTTTTAACTGGCCTGACCAGCGGCGCGCAAAATCAGGGACAGGCAGCATCACCTTATCTATCATCATGAGCGCAAATCCAATCATCAGAATAGCCATCACTGCTAGAAAATATGGATTCTGGAACTGTATCCCCCAGCCAATCGCTAAGCCTGCTTCACGCATCCCCAGCAAGCCGCCAGCAAGCATCATAAATGATAGAATAATTCCTGCCGCCGACATCAGAAAAGATCGCCTAATCTGCGCCTGACTAGCATTTCCTTGGTTAAGGATACTTGTCAACTTGAGCGATAGCACAGGCAACACACAAGGCATTATATTGAGAATAAGCCCGCCAATAAATGCTAGCACCATCATCGGCAATATAGCGGCCAGCATTGAACTCGCCTTGCCAGTTTCTATGGTAATAGTTTGCTCAAGCAAAAACGTCGGATGAATAATGGTCAGCGTCGCCATATTGCCAATAAGGGCGGTGGCATCACGGCCTGTTATAGCAATATGGCTCTTAGCTTCGCGAAACACCGGGGCGGCGAAGCCATAACCTTCGGCAGCAGTTTCAATCAAGATATCACCCTGCCGCATCGAATAGACGCCGCCGGCTTGATCATGGATCGTAACCACAAGCTGATCACCTATAATTTGTACTGATTGAACTTGATAGCCATTTCCCGTTGCCTGTGACGGAACCGCAGACCGCGCCTGAGCAATCGCAAAAGCATGATCAGATGGGCGCGCCTGATCGCTTGCTTGCCCACTGATATTACTGACAGGCACAGCCAAGGTCAGCGTTTCCTCAACCGGGATGCAAATATCAGCACAGACCAAGCCGCTAAAACCCGCGACAATAACTATCTGCCTTTGTGATGAGAGATCAGGGTTAATATCGAGCGTTAAAGGAAAAATAACATGCTTGCCATAGCCAAATGTATCAAGACCAAACAGACTGAACCGCGCAGGCGCTGGAAACAGCATCTGATGGCTAGTAACAGCAGAATTATCAGAAAAATCTAACACTGGTGGCAAACCAGCATCACCCGGGCTACGCCAATAAATCTTCCAGCCTTTGGCTAACTTTACCTCAAGCCCAGCATTAAGCGTATGGTTTTGTGTGATAGAATCATACTGAGCAGTTGCTGAGATGAGGCGCAATTGCACTTCATTGCCGCCTTGCCAAGGGCCTGACGCTGCGCCAGCATGAGAGCCAGAAAAACCTGCAAAAATACTTAGCATCCAGACTGCTAGCATGATGTGTAAGGCGCGATGCATGTAGTGTTCCATCACTGTTATTTTTTATCCCATAGCAATGACTGACATAATTCATCTGGTCAAGTGACTGATTTGTCGCTAGCATTTATTCATAATGATGAAAAATGCGCTTACTGGACAATTATTGATCGCCTCACCGCAAATTGATGACACGCGTTTTGCGAATAGTGTAATTCTGATCTGTAAACATGATAGTCATTCGGCTATGGGTTTGATTATCAATCAGAAAGTTAGCAATCTTGACCTAGACTCATTGACCAGCCAGCTAGATATTGGCACCCCTCTTTTTAATGGTGATGTGCCTATTCACTATGGTGGTCCAGTGGAAAAATCACGCGGAATCGTGTTACATTCGAAAGATCATATGATACCAGAATCAATGTTAATTGGTGATGTTGCCGCCATGACAGCCAATATTCGCATCATTTCTGAAATTGCCGAAGGCCACGGCCCGAGTGAGTTTATTATTGCCCTTGGTCATGCCAGCTGGACAGCAGGTCAACTCGAAAAAGAGATTAAAGATAATTGCTGGATCACCATGCCTTACGCGCATGATCTGGTATTTAGCTGTTTAAGCCGCAATCAATGGCAAGATTGCTATTCTCGCCTCGGCATCGCCACCGAACATATGTCGAGCAGCATAGGTCACGCCTAATCCGCTTCATACGCCACTAGCGGACTAGTTTATCCATTTGATCTGTTGACATGAGCATATTGGCGCGCTTATCCCCAATCGCCGCCATAACTGGATATTCAGCCAATATCTTTTCACTCATCTGTTCAATATCACGGCAAGTAATGGAATTAATCATATCCAGATAGCTTGCTGCATCTTTGAGATCGCCATAACGCCACCATTCGCGCGGCATCGCCTCACATATATTCATGACGCTTTCTCGTTGCATGAGAACAGATGACCGCATCTGCGCTTTCGCCCTCTCGCATTCATCGGCGCCTGTCTTTTGGGCTAAATCTGCCAGCTGATCAAAGGCAACACTAATCAGCTCATTGCCATCATCGGCATCCGTGCCAGCATAGACGCCGAAATTGCCATAATCAGACATTGTCTGACTGAAAGCAAAGACACTGTAACATAAGCCTCTTTTCTCGCGAATCTCTTGAAATAACCGTGACGACATACCGCCGCCATATAAAATCGCTAATGCCCGCAAGACAAAGCGATCATGATCTGTGGATGGCTGCACAGGCCAGCCAAAGACAAGATGTGTCTGTTCCAGCTCTCTTATCAGAATATCTTGCCGCTTGCCATCTTGATCGGGCCATTTAGGGGCATGTCTTTCGGGTGTATCAACTGGCTTTAATAATTTGGCTTCGATGGCATCAACATGCTGCAACAAATCATCATGATCAATCTGCCCAGCCGCCGACAGCACCATATTACTGGCGCCATAATAGCGATCCATAAAGGTTGCTAAGTCTTTCCTTGCAAAGCTATTCACACTATCGGTTGTCCCAAGGATAGGCCGACCAACCGGGTGATGCGGATAACATATTGACTGAAACTGATCAAAAACAATATCGTCAGGGGTATCATGCGCCTGACCAATCTCTTGGATAATAACGCCCTTTTCTCTGACAATCTCATGATCAGGTAAGGTCGATTGCGTCAGGATATCAACCAGCATATCAAGACCAAAGCTCAGATGTTCGGGCAATAAGCGGATATAATAGGCGGTTTCCTGACGGCTCGTATGGGCGTTAATAAAGCCGCCAATATCTTCGACCTGACGGGCAATGGTTTCCGCATCTCGGCTCTCAGTCCCCTTGAACGCCATATGTTCTAGCATATGGGCAATGCCATGTTCACTTTCACGCTCATCTCTGCTGCCTGCTGATATCCATATACCTATTGCTAGGCTGCTGGCATGTGGCATCGCTGTTGTGGCGACAATTAGCCCACTATCACTGCGACTGACCCGTGCCGTGTTGCTGCTCAATAAGGGGGATGATGCGGTCATAGGTGCAAAACCCCTCTATCGGCTATGGTTTTGAATAAGGCAAGCAACAGCGTCAGATGTGGCAGCAGCAGTCAGCCGCTGATGTGGGCGTTCCATCAGATCAGCGAGATGTGGCGGCAATTCTGGCCTGACCCCTGTTGCCTTTTCCACAGCATCGGGAAACTTCGCCGGATGCGCGCATGCTAGTGCAACAATCTGATCATCACTTGATTTGGCAGCCTCACGCGCTGCCGCCAGGCCAATGGCGCTATGCGGGTCAACCATGATACCGTCTTGACGCCAAGTCTGGCTGATTTCATTCAGCGTCGCCGCATCATCACAGCGAAAACCGCTAAACATATTGATATCAGACGCCATCATATCACGAGTCAGAGTAAACTGTCCGGTGCTGTTAAAACGGGTCATAATATCGCGGGTTTGCGCCCCATCACGGCCAAGCAATTCAAACATAAGCCGTTCAAAATTGCTCGATACCTGTATATCCATTGACGGGCTAAGGCTTGGCTCAACCACGCGGCGTTCCATAACACCAGTATCAAAAAACCGCGTCAGAATATCATTGCGGTTTGAGGCACAGATAAAGTGTTTGATCGGCAAGCCCATTTTCATCGCTGCATAGCCAGCAAAAATATTGCCAAAATTGCCCGTTGGCACGGCAAAGGATATCGGTTTTTCAAGCCCGCCCAATGCCAAAACTGATGTCACATAATAGACAATTTGCGGCATCAGACGCGCCCAGTTAATCGAATTGATCGCCGATAACCCAACGTGATCCCGAAACGCTAAATCACCAAACAGCGATTTGACAATCGCCTGACAATCATCAAAATCACCAGCAACCGCGACCGCATAGGCGCCGTCAGCAATCACACTTGTCATTTGCTGTTCTTGGACAGGTGACACGCGGCCATCAGGATAGAGGATAAAGATATCGACCATGTTACGGCCGCGGAATGCCTCTAATGCAGCCGAGCCTGTATCACCGCTAGTCGCCCCCAGAATTACCGCTTTCGAGTCACGCTTTTTCAGCTCATGATCAAACAGCCTGGACAGCACTTGCATCGCCACATCTTTGAAGGCAATGGTAGGCCCGTGATAAAGCTCACATAAATGAATCTGATCATTGATACGGGTTAATGGGGTAACATTATTTGCCGAAAATGTCGCATAGGCGTTTTGGCTAATCCCTAGCAATTCATCAAAAGATAAATCATCGCCAGTAAACTTGGCCATGATCCGCGCCGCTACCTCTGCATATGGCATGTTAGTCATGGCCATCAGCTCACCATCAGCAAATTGTGGCCATTCTGTTGGTAGATATAAGCCGCCATCGCGGGCTAATCCGGCTAATAGCGCATCAGCAAAGCTAATCGGGGCATCCTGCCCTCGCGTGCTAATATATTGCATGGAACCTGACATTGTTTATGATTTCACCCGTCCAAATCGACCTGCCGCTCTATGCCATGCGATATAAACGCCAATTAAGCCTAAAGCAAGACCATACCATGTTATTGCATATTGCAAGTGATTGTTAGGAAGATTGATATCAACCGCCGCCCCGATTGGCAAAGTCTTGGCCTCTGGGTCGCACAACGCATCCATCGTAAAACTGGTGATCAGTTGGTCATTAAGCGAATGATAACTGGCAATATCAGCAATAGATAAGGTAAACCAATCATTTTTTTCAAGGTTATTATCAGGAACAAAATAGCCTTTTTGGGCAGGCAAGCGGATAATTCCATCAATCGATACAAGATCATTGATCAAGGTCGATGGGCGGCTGTCTGGCGTTCTATATTTCTGTGATACCCAGCCCCGATTAACCAGCACAATGCGGCCATCAGATAACTCTAACGGGGTGATGACATGATAGCCTGCTGTTCCCTCATAGGTGCGGCCAGTTAACTGCACCTCATACTGATGCAGCCAGGTGCCTTCTGCGGTCACCCGTTGGTATCTTTGGGGGCTATTGGCATCAATCGCTATTACTGCTTGCGGAGCTGAATGTGCACGTTGCTCAAACTCAGCAATCAGCTCAGCTTTCCACTGCAAGCGATAAATCTGCCAACTCCCCAGAGCGATCAATAAAACCAGAGCGATGAGCGAACAAATCGTCATCCACAAGGCTGGACGAAATCCCATCCTTTTCATGCCTTTCTAAAAATACTTTTTATCCGGATCATGTATCCGAAATTGCCAACCAATGATCAGTGCTTTTAATGGACGCAGGCTTTTCATTGTCGCGATTAACATGACTACCCCCCAGAGCAAGGCTTGCAGCCATAATGGCGGTGATGCCAATACTTCAAGCAGAAAAGCCAAGGGGACAATTAATGCGCCATAGATAAGCACAAGAAATGATGCTGGCCCATCGCCAGCATCAAGTTCACTAAAGTCAAAATTGCAAGAGCTACATGACGGCGCCATTCTCAGCCATGATGAAAATAATGAGCCTTCGCCGCAATTCGGACACGTATTTTTTAAGGCGCGCCTGACCGGCCCTATTGGGCTTCCCTCACGCATGTTAATCAACCGCCCCAGATATAGACAGCAACAAATAAGAACAACCAGACGACATCAACAAAATGCCAATACCATGCAGCGGCTTCAAATCCAAAATGTTGTTTGGCGGTGAAATGACCAATAGCACCACGATACAAACAGACCAATAAGAACAGCGTTCCAATGATCACATGCAACCCATGAAAGCCTGTCGCCATGTAAAAGATAGAAGGATAAATGCCATCGGTGAAAGCGAAATGAGCATGATGATATTCATAGGCCTGAAGTGCTGTAAACAAGGCACCCAGACCAACCGTTACCGCTAATCCTATCATGAAATCACGGCGCTTATCATGCAGTAGAGCGTGGTGCGCCCATGTTACCGTACACCCCGATAACAGCAGGATCATGGTGTTAATCAAAGGCAAGTCGAGGGGGTCAAAAGTATGTATTCCTTCAGGCGGCCAGATACCGCCAACCGGAAATAACGCCCGATCAAAAAACGCCCAAAAGAAGGCAACAAAAAACATCACCTCAGATGAGATGAAAAGCATCATTCCATAACGCATACCAATTTGTACAATAGGGGTATGATGGCCTTGATATTCCGCCTCACGCACGACATCACGCCACCAATAAAACATGGCCGCAAGAACTAGCGCTAAGCCCAGCATCATCAGATACCCACCATAAGCATGTTCATGCATGAACAAGACGCCACCAATAGCCATAGTCAATGCCGCCATTGATCCTAATGCTGGCCAAGGACTTGGCTCTACTAAATGATATGGATGCTTCTGTTCTCCACTCATGTTTTCCCCCTTCAGTGTTTCAGCAGATCAATTATATGATCTAGTCTCCATTTTCTACAGCAAAAAACGTGTAGGACAAGGTAATTTCAGGCACTTCCTGCGTGTTAATATCTTGATCAATGTCAGGATCAAGATAAAAGACAACAGGCATTTTCACCGTCTCACCCGGTTGTAATGTCTGTTCCTCAAAACAAAAACAATCAATTTTCATAAAATATGAACCTGCCTTAAATGGCGTCACATTAAATGTTGAGGTACCAGTTGTTGACACATCACTCAGATTCGTTGCCGTATAATGAATCAAGACTTCTTCACCCGGCATCACCGATACAGGCGTCTGAGGGCCAGCAAAATGCCATTTCAAATCTGGCATAGTTGACGCATTAAATCGCACATCACGAACTATCGCCCCTGCCGCACCACCTGGTGCTTCTAGCGATACTTGCGTCGTCCCGCCATAACCGGTAACCTTACAGAATAACTGATAAAGCGGCACTGACGCATAAGCCAACCCAACCATACCCATCACCAAACCCATGATAAAAACCATCATGCGTTTGTTGCGATAGTGCAGATGTGTCATGTTACTATGCATTATTCGACGCTCATCTTAACAATGGTGATGACAAAAAATAATACCGCCAGACCAAGAACAACCCCCAGCATAACCAAATTACGGCGACGCATAACGGCGGCATGATCGGTAAGGTGATCAGAGACTTGTTCAACATCTAGATTGGTGGCTTGCTTTGGGGTTTTTTTAGGCGCTTTTGGCGTGTTCTTAACAGCTCTAGCCATGATCTACGCTCCCATCCAGAACGGCGCTATAGCCGCATCAAGACCAAGTCCCAAAAAGATCAGAAACAAATACAAAATCGAAAACTTAAATAACGCCATTGGGGTTTGCATATCAGCATCATCTGACCGCCAAACCGCCCATGACAACATGACAAAACGCAGACCCAAGACAGCGGATAATGCCATGTAAGCGTAGCTGGATAAGCCGATCAGCGTCGGAACCATGCCAGCGACAGCAACAATAAGAGCATAGATAAATATCTGGTTTTTGGTTGCCTTAAAGCCATGAATAACTGGCAACATTGGCACCCCAACACGGGTATAATCGTCATTCCTGACCAATGCCAACGCCCAAAAATGCGGCGGTGTCCAAGCAAAAATGATCAGAAACAAAATCGCCGGAGCAAGTCCAAAATCGCCACCAGCAGCTAGCCAGCCAATGACCGGTGGGAACGCCCCTGCGGCGCCGCCAATAACAATATTTTGAGTCGTGCTGCGTTTCAGCCAGACGGTATAGATATAGCCATAAAAGAATATGGTAAAGGCCAGCATAGCCGCCGCACTAGCGCCGCCTGTAAAATATAACACCAGAACCGACAACACCGAAATGATCAGCCCAAGACTTAAGGCTTCGTCAGGTTGCACTAGCCCTTGCGGCAATGGCCGGTTGGCGGTGCGTTCCATCTGGGCATCAATATCGCGGTCATACCATTGGTTAATCGCCCCTGATGCCCCGGCACCTGCGGCGATTGCCAATAATGAGATGATCATCAAAACCGGATGCGTATCCATTGGCGACACTAACATCCCAACAAGAGCTGTGAAAATCACCAAGCTCATGACACGCGGCTTCATCAGAGCAAATAAATCCCCTGGTGAAGCCAGATGTGGTTGTGTCGTTATTACCTGAGCCATAATGGATCCTGATACGTTATCTTTGATCACCTGCCAGCGGTTGACTAGACTTTTGGCAACTCATCAAAGGTGTGATATGGCGGCGGTGACGCAACTTTCCACTCAAGTGTAGTCGCCCCCTCACCCCACGGATTTGCCGCCGCACGACGCCGTGAGATAAAGGCCTCAGCCACCAAGAACAGGAATACCAGAACCCCAAAGGCACTGATATATGAGCCGATAGACGCCACCATATTCCAGCCAGCAAAGGCGTCTGGATAGTCAATGTAACGGCGCGGCATACCGGCTAGACCCAAGAAATGCATGGGGAAGAAGGTAAGATTAACGCCAACAAATGTGATCCAGAAATGCAACTGCCCAAGACGCTTGCTATACTCAAATCCAGTCATTTTTGAGAACCAGTAATAGAAGCCAGCAAACAAGCCAAATACCGCACCTAGTGACAACACATAATGGAAATGCGCAATAACGTAGTAGGTATTATGCAACACATGATCAATACCAGCATTAGACAGCACAACCCCAGTGACACCGCCGACCGTGAACAGGAAGATAAATCCAACCGCCCATAGCAACGGAACTTCAAAGCGAATAGAACCGCCCCACATAGTCGCAATCCATGAGAATATCTTGATCCCAGTAGGCACCGCGATAACCATTGTTGCCGCCGTGAAATAGGCTTGCGTGTCAACATTCAGACCAACCGTATACATATGGTGAGCCCAGACGATAAAACCAACAAAACCAATACCAACCATCGCATAAACCATACCTAGATAACCAAAAACAGGCTTCCGGCTGAAGGTTGAAATAATATGGCTGACAATACCAAAGGCTGGCAAAATCATAATGTAAACTTCGGGATGTCCAAAGAACCAGAACAGATGCAAGAACAAGATCGGGTCACCGCCCTCAGCCGGAATAAAGAAGGCTGTACCAAAGTTACGATCTGTTAACAGCATGGTAATAGCACCAGCCAAAACAGGCACGGCAAGCAGAAGTAAAAATGCGGTGACTAGCATTGACCAGGCAAAAAGCGGCATGCGATGCAAGCTCATCCCCGGTGTCCGCATATTAAAGATGGTCGTAATAAAATTAGCTGCACCAAGGATAGATGATATACCCGCAAGGTGAAGCGACAAAATAGCAAAATCCATCGACATGCCCGGCGTTCCCTCGCGGCCTGAAAGCGGTGGATAGATTGTCCAGCCAACACCAGCACCACCATCTGCCACGGCAGACATCAGGAGCAGAATAAACGCCGGCGGCAATAACCAGAAACTAATGTTATTCATGCGTGGGAAGGCCATGTCTGGCGCCCCGATCATAATTGGCACAAACCAGTTACCAAAGCCGCCAATAAGCCCCGGCATCACCACAAAGAACACCATGATCAGCCCGTGCGCCGTCGTAAAGACGTTCCAGACATGGCCATTTTCCATGTATTGAACACCCGGCTCCATCAGCTCCATTCGCATGTAAACGGAAATACCGCTACCAATCAACGCCGCTAGAATGGCGAAGATGATATACATCGTCCCAATGTCTTTATGGTTAGTAGAATAAAGCCAGCGCCGGACAAACCCTTTTGGCGCTCCGTGATGCCCGTGATTATCAGCTGTTGCTGTAGCCATAATATTGCTCCTCAGACTTTCTGATTACTATTCGACTGATGCCAATTCCACCTCAGATGGTGTAATTGGTCCAGTTGCAAATTCTTCTTTCGCGACCTCAAGCCAAGTTTTATAATTCTCAGCTGAAACCGCCTTAATGACGATAGGCATATAGGAATGGTTGGTGCCACAAATCTGATTGCACTGGCCATAATATGTTGCCTCACCCATTGGCACATCGATCCATGTTTCATTAGTGCGTCCAACAACTGTATATTTCTGAACAGCTAGTGATGGCACAAAGAATGAATGCATGACATCAACGCCTTCGACCAACAGCTTGATCCGCGTTCCTTCGGGGACAACCATAGGATAATCAACTTCCAGTAACCGCTGCTGACCTTCTGTCAGGTCTGCTTCATCAATCATGTAGCTATCAAAAGCAATTTGCTCATCTGGATACTCATAGCTCCAATACCACTGAGCGCCAGTTACCTTAATCACCATATCGGCTAGGTCTGTCCTGTCTTGATAATAGAGCAAGCGGAAAGATGGAACCGCGATTACCACCAATATAATCACTGGTATGACCGTCCAAAGCACTTCAATCAGTGGGTTATGGGTGGTTTTAGAAGCAACCTTGTTTTTAGATGCGCGAAACCGAAAGCATGTATAAACCAACAGCAACAAGACAAATACCGAGATTGCCGTAATGATGACCAATAAAAGGTTATGCAAATCATTGGCTTTTTCAGCGATTGAGCCGGCTGGCGGCTGTAGCCCTATTTGCCATGGCTCAGGTGCTGCCGCCATAGCTGTTGCCGACACCACTATCATAGCGACAAAGCTCACCAGACTGGTAATGGCGCCAAAAGATTTGACTAAATTGCTATTCCGCATGGATATTCCCCCTATTTTGAATTCGGGAACCGAAATTCTAATACCGAACATAAACAGATATTAATAGAAATGCCACATTTGAAACAAGTTCAACTTACCTATTTCTTGCGACAGGTGGTCGCATGAGCACCGCCAAAGCCCGATTATAAAGATAATTTACCTTTTCATCCTTCAATATCGTATCATAGCACTATATAAATATGAGAGCGTAAGTTATGTTTAGGCATAGTCCTCAACATAAATTGAATTATAAATGGAAACATCAATTAATCATATGATTAACAACGTATCAAGGATTGTATAATGGACGCGATTAGCAAAACAAATGAGCTGTTTTTCAACAAAACAGAACTAGATGAAGCGCAAATCATGCCCATAATCAGTGACGCGCTTAGCACCAGCGATGATGGCGAGCTATTCCTTGAAGAAAGCCATTCCGAACAACTTGTCTTTGATGATGGCCGCATGAAAGCCAGTAATTATGACCGCTCAATAGGGTTCGGTCTGCGCGGGATTTCAGGCGAAGCACATGGCTATGCCCATTCTGATGAAATGACACTAGATGCGTTAAAACGCGCCGCCGGCACGATTAAAACGGTGAGCGACGGCTATGATGGTCATTTTGCGATCCCGCCAAAAGGTGGCCATAACACACCGCTTTACACCGATGAAAATCCACTTGAAGCAACGGATTTCAATACCAAAGTCAAACTGCTACAAGATATAGATGCCTATGCGCGTTCAGCGGACCCCATGATTAAACAGGTCAGCGTTTCGGTTGCAACAACATGGCGCGCCGTTCGCATTATCCGCCCCGATGGCTTTCAAGCCGCTGATATCCGTCCGCTGGTCAGGCTGAATGTATCCGTGGTTTTAGAAAAAGATGGCCGTATGGAAAGCGGCGGCAGTGGCGCTGGTGGCCGCGTCATGCTGGATCAATGGCTCGATCCCTCATCTTGGCAAAGTCAGGTTGATGAGGCTATCCGCATCGCCAGAGTTAATCTCACTTCCGTCGCAGCGCCTGCTGGTGAACTTGAGGTCGTGCTTGGCCCCGGCTGGCCGGGGGTGATGCTGCATGAAGCCGTGGGGCACGGGCTAGAAGGCGATTTTAACCGCAAAGGCACATCGCTTTTTAGCAGCCGCATGGGTGAGCAAGTTGCCGCCAAGGGCGTTACCGTCATTGATGATGGCACCATGATGGATCGCCGCGGTTCTATCACCATTGATGATGAGGGTACCGCATCACGGCGCAACACGCTGATAGAAGATGGTATTCTTGTTGGTTATATGCAGGATCGCCAAAATGCCCGCTTGATGGGAGTTGAGCCAACAGGTAATGGCAGACGTCAATCCTTTGCCCATTCCCCGATGCCGCGCATGACCAATACCTTCATGACCAATGGCGATTATTCTAATGCAGAGATACTTGCTTCGGTTAAAAACGGTCTTTATGCGGTTAATTTTGGTGGCGGTCAGGTCGATATCACAAGCGGTAAGTTTGTCTTTACCGCTTCCGAAGCCTATCTGATCGAGGATGGTAAAATCACCGCCCCAGTCAAAGGCGCAACACTTATTGGCAATGGCCCAGATGCTATGGGTAAGATTACCATGATCGGCAATGACCTTGAACTCGATCACGGGGTTGGGACATGCGGTAAAGCCGGACAAGGCGTGCCTGTTGGTGTAGGCCAACCAACATTGAAAATGGGCGGCATCACCATTGGCGGCACAAATATCGGCTGATTATCTAGCCTTATACCATATGTCGGGCTCAGTTATTATTTTTGGGCTTGGCGCCACTCTTTTGGCCGTAAAAACTTACCTGCCCACATGCCACGCATTTGCTTAGCAGCATAGCGTTCATCACTTTTATACTGGTTGCCATATTCAGCAACCGCTAGACCAGCGCGGATGAGCATGCGCTGAACATCAATACCCGTTTCGAGTGAGCCTATATAACAGCTTCCTAAATCGCGCTTATAATAATCTTTGCCCGTGATCTGACATACTAATTCCTGATGATGGCTTTCTAGGATAGCCAAGAGCGTATCTCTGGCCATAACCCCACATGCCCAGTCATCACCACCAGCGGTTTGGCAGGACTGCTTTTTCTCTGGCGCATCAATACCTTTTAGCCTTATTTTATAGCTATCAATATGGATGGTATCACCGTCAACAACACGCCATGATTGACCAATATGGATGGTAGTACCATCAATCACCCGCACTGATTGGCCTAACGAAACCTCAACAGAAGCTACATTTTCTGACCATGCAGGGGCAGAAAGCAGGCAAAGAAGCAAAAACAACCATCTGCATCTACTTTCTAAAGTGGTAATATATATACGTATCATGACTTAAACTAATCAGCAAATCTCATGTATTGATATGACCCTTAAGAGCTTATCGAGCTCTAAATAAAGGATCATGACTTATTCTTTATGATGATAGCATAGCGAAACAAGATTGAGAATATTTCAGTATATTTGAGAATAAAAAAGGAGAGGTTGGCGGTTAAGCGCGCGATAGACGGCGCCGCCGCGGCCGCAATATCATCATGGAAACCACAACAAACAACGCAAAGCTGATACAAGCGCCAAAGCCAAAGGTGAGGACACCACCACCAAGTTCATAAAACGGCCCTGACATGACCAGGCCAAGCACCTGACCAAGCGAACCAAGACCTTGAATAACGCCCATGACACCGCCTATCTCATTCTTGCGGATGACCTGACTGGCGGCGGCGGTAATCGTCGGATTGGCAAGCGCAAATCCCATACAAACCAGCGTCGTGCAAATCATCATCGGCCAAAATGATGGCTCAAAAAAGCCGACATAATACCCCACCATGAGAACCGTTAATACTTGCCCAAAGACAAGCAGAAACGCGCCCATAGCTGAAGCGCCAATAGTTGTTAAGAACCGCGTGATAGGGCCAATAAAGACCCCCTGTACAAGGATAATAATCACCCCAACCCATGTGAAAACATAACCTGTCTGGCGGCTGGAATATTCCATTACATCTTTCAGCACCAAGGTAAAAGAGGCTTCGATCTGAGCAAAGGCAAGATTAAGCAAAAATACCGCCAGACCAAACATCATCAATCCGCTCATCCTGATCAGAACAAAACGCCGTATCAGCGATAATTGCCTCGGTTTGTCATTACCTTTGCTTTCCGGAACAAAGAAAATTGAAATGACAAACCCTATTAGGGCCAAGGCTGAAGCGAACAGAAAAGGCGCGGTATGGACAGCGCCACCATAGCCAGATAGCAAACCGCCAATTGCCGGCCCTGAGACAAAGCCAAATCCGACAAATGCCCCCAATAACCCCATAGCTTTTGCCCTGTCTTCGGCATCGGTTGTATCAGTAATGATCGCCTGAATAACGCCGATACTGCCAGATGCAAACCCCGTCACTATGCGAGCCGCGAACATCATGCTAATATCCGATGTCATAGCAAACCAGAAATGCCCGATTACGCTGAAAAAGATGGAACATATCAGAACTTTTCTGCGACCAAAATAATCTGATAATCGCCCTAGAATAGGGGAGCCAATCATCATTGCCAGCGCAAATGATGCCAGCAATAATGTCATGACGGTTTCGCTTGATCCTGCTTCGTCAATCACCGCATAGGGTAGAATCGGGATAAGCGCGCCAACCCCAACGAAATTAACAAAAACAACAATCAACAAACCTTTCATCATGGTAAGAATGCCTCACATACACTAATTCTTTAGGCGATACTCATCATAAAGATGATCAATATTCTGCCCCCATTTTTCATGATAACATGCGAGCAAGTGTTCTGCTGGCGTTTGATTTTTATCAATAATAGACTTAACAACATTGAGGAACATCGTCTCATTATCGCCAGCATCATTAAGATGATTACGGCGGCGTAAACCCTGATCGGCAATTGATATCATACGCTTAGCAATAGCAGATATATCCTCACCTGCTAATTGTCCATTAAGACCATCTTTTGATGCACTAATACGGCCGGCCAGCACATCATTGGCAGTAATATGTTTTGCTAAATCAGCGGCTTCTGCAAGCGCCTGCTCATCATATAATAGCCCCACCCATAATGCTGGCAGCGCGCAAATCATGTTCCAGTCACCGCCGTCAGCACCACGCATTTCTATAAATTGCTTGAGCCGAACTTCGGGAAAAGCCGTTGTTGTGTGATCTTCCCAGTCATGAATATCCGGAAACTCGCCCTCATATCCGGGCAAGCGGCCAGCCATGAAATCCCGAAAGGATAGCCCTGCAACATCTTTATATTCATCACCACGATGGAGAAAATACATCGGCACATCGAGCAAATAATCAACCCATTGCTCATAGCCAAAGGCGGGATCAAAAACCACATCAGGAACACCGCATCGATCAGGATCAGTATCAATCCAAGCCGCCGCGCGGCTCGACAGATAGCCTGACGGTTTACCCTCGATGAATGGTGAATTGGCAAAAATGGCTGTGGCGACTGGTTGTAGCGCCAGAGATGTACGGAACTTTTTGACCATATCAGCTTCGCTGGAAAAATCCAGATTGACCTGAATGGTACAGGTACGAAGCATCATATCAAGCCCTTTCGTGCCTACTTTCGGCATGTAATCACGCATGATTTTATAACGGCCTTTCGGCATCCACGGGATATCCTGACGCCGCCATTTAGGATCAAATCCTATCCCTAGCATCCAGATACAATCTGCCGCCATAATCTCTGTCATAAGATCAAGGTGGGCATGGGTTTCCATACATGTTTGGTGCAAGGTTTTAAGCACTGCCCCAGACAGCTCTAGCTGACCACCCGGCTCTAAGGTGATGGATGACCCATCATTATGCTTAGTTGCTACGATATGGCCTTTTTCAATGACAGGCTTCCAGCCTTCTCTATTCTCAACGCTTTGCAGAATCTGCCTGATGCCGTGGTCATCTTCATAACCGGGGCGTGCGCGGGTTTGGCAATTAAACAGAATTTTCTCATGTTCAGTGCCAATGCCCCATTGGTTTTCAGGTTTTTCGCCAGCAGAAAACCATGCGATCATGCTGTCACGATCCAAGGGATGTTGCGGAATGAGTGTCATGATGTCTATTCCATTCTTTATTTTAAACTAGCCTGCCAAAGGCCAAGGGCAAGGATTGAGGCAGTATCAGATCGCAAAATTCTTGCCCCCAATGATACTCCATGAATATTTGGTTGATCTAGTAGGAAACGCTTTTCTTGATCAGAAAAACCGCCCTCCGGGCCAATCAGGATTAGGGACGGTCGTTGGCTGGGCCGTAATTCTAAAAATGATAGTATATTTGCATCTTTATCACCTGCCAAGGATTCGTCACAGAAAATCATTGCTTTGCCATCGAGCGCCTGACAAAACGCCTGAAGATGTTTTGGCTCATCAAAACTTGGGATTGACAATCGGCCAGACTGTTCTGCGGCCTCTGTCGCAATCAAGTTTAACCGCGGCATATTAACTTGCGGGGTCTGGGTATAATCTGTCAAAACAGGTGCGCATCGCGTCACCCCTAATTCGGTTGCTTTTTCTATCATTGTTTCCATACGCTGTCGGCGGATAGGGGCAAAGACCAGGGTTAAGTCAAGCTCTGCTTGCGGCAGAGTGATCTGATCCGCGCAATGCAATTCCATTTTTTTGCGGCTGAGCACGGCAATTTTCGCAACAAACTCCCCATCATTTTCATTAAACAGCCGAATGTCTGCGCCATCTTTAAGCCGTAACACCGATATTAAATAATGGCTCTGGCTGTCGGTAGGCGCAATGACGGCGCCAGAATGAAGAGGCATCGGCATATATAAGCGTTGGCTTTGGCGTGTTGTCATATCACCTGATTACCCACCAGTCTTGTTTGACGCAACAAAAATATTGGCTAAATATCAGGGGTGGCTTGTCACTCACCGCCTGATGACATAAAACCACAATCATGCAACATCAATCACACCGCAACGCTAGCGATATCAAACCGTTTGAGCATGGGCTCTGGCTGATATTACCGACATGGGCGCGCGATATGCTTATCCTGATGCGGATTGATCGGCCTGTTGGCTGGTGGTTATTGCTGCTGCCGGGGTGGATTGTTATGCCGGTGGCGGCGCGGCTTTATGCTGTTGCTCCGGCGACATTACTGTGGCTGATGGGATTATTTTGGATTGGCGCAATTATCATGCGCGGGGCTGGCTGTATCATCAATGATATCTGGGATCGCGATATTGATCCATTAGTCGCCAGAACCAGCACCCGACCCATTGCTGATGGCCACATAAGCGTCTTTACCGCTCTCATCATGCTGGCCTGTCTTAGCGGCATTGGCTTGGCCATATTGATGCAATTGCCACTAAAAGCGATTATCACTGGCATGGCCGCATTGCCGCTAGTCGTCATTTATCCGCTGGCAAAACGCTTTACAGGATATCCGCAAATCGTCCTTGGTCTAACCTTTGCTTGGGGCGTTTTACTAGGCTGGGCGGCATTTGATATATGGCCAGATATGCGGGTTATTTGGCTCTACTCGGCGATGGCATTATGGACATTTGGCTATGATACGATCTACGCCACGCAAGATATGGCAGATGATATCAAGATCGGTATCGGCTCATCTGCACTAAGTTTGAAAAACCGCATCAAGGCAGCCGTTGGCTGTGTCTATGTGTTGGTCGTGGTTGATTTGATCTGCTTTGCCATCGTTGTTGATGCTGGCTGGGGGCTGGCAGTGGCCATCACGATCACAGCCATGCATTTTTTCTGGCAGATCAGGCAGTTTGATGAACATAATCCGGTGATGGCAGGGCAGTTGTTTCGCCGAAACCGTGATGTCGGGCTAATCCTGACAGCAGGCGTCATGATAGATTATGCCGCCTTTCATGCTCTGATCAGCTAGAGCAAGCCAGTCGTCTCATCAAGTCCAAGAGCGATATTCATATTTTGGACAGCCGCCCCTGACGCGCCTTTCCCCAGATTATCAAGCCGCGCCACTAATAGAGCGGTCGTATTTGGCCGCGTTTCGGGATAAAATAAATGAATATCCATGCGATTACTGCCAACCAGATCATCCATCCCAAGAAAGCCGCGATCATTCATATGTTGATGATCATTGGGGGCATGAACCTTAATAAATTGCTCATCCTGATAATGCTGGCCTAAGGCTGTGTAAATATCAGCGAGGTTGACTTGTTTTTGCATCTGGTCAAGATGAAGCGGCAACATCACCATCATTCCAGCATAGAAATCACCAACCATAGGTGTGAATATCGGCGGCTTGTTAAGCCCGCCATGCATCATGACTTCGGGCAAATGCTTATGATTAAGGTTGAGCGCATAAGCAAAATGATGCGGCGTATTAGTGCCTGAAACTTCATCCTGCATATAGGAAATCAGCGATTTGCCGCCGCCGCTATATCCGCTAACAGCAGCAACAGAGATCGCTGCATCTGCTGATAACAAGCCATGTTCGGTGAGCGGTCTTATCATGGCAATCATGGCAGAAGCATAGCACCCAACATTGGCAATATGACGATTTGCGCTGATAAGGTCACGTTGGCCTTTGGTCAGTTCAGGAAATCCATAAACCCAGCCTTCTGCTGTCCGGTGCGCGGTCGATGCATCAATGATACGGGCATTCAGACCTGCCGCCATTGCCACCGCTTCAATGGCGCTATCATCAGGCAGACATAAGATAACAGCATCAGCCGCCGCCATAGCATCGCGGCGATGAGCAGGGTCTTTACGGACAGCATCAGCAAGCTGAATTAATTGCGCTTCGGGATGCTGCAAAAGCCTGTCGCGGACCTGCAATCCGGTTGTCCCCGCTTCACCATCTATAAAAATGTTGTAACTCATGGTTTTTCATACTGCCTGAGCGGTTGCGGAGCAAGTCATTATCGGTTAATCACATATTTATGAGTATTGATCTTGAAAACATTATGACCATGCTTTTGGATAATGCCAAAAAACATGGCGCTGACGCTGCTGATGCTATTGTCGCCGGTGGCGTATCCGAGGAAGTATCGGTTCGCTTAGGCAAGCTAGAATCGATCGAACGATCCGAAGACCGGAATATTGGCTTAAGGGTATTTGTTGATGGCCGCAATGCCATTATCTCGACCGCTAGCGTTGATCCAGAAAGCATTGATGAGCTGGCAGCCCGGGCTGTTGCCATGGCCAAACTAGCACCTCAAGACCCCTATGCCGGATTAGCCGATAAAAGCCTCTTGGCAGATGCTATCCCTGACCTTGATCTGATGGATAGAACCATTCCATCAAGCGATACCCTGAAAGACCTTGCCTTTGCGGTGGAGGACGCGGCGCAATCAGAAAAAGGTATTACTAATTCCGAGGGCGGTAACGCATCTTATGGTACATCCAATGTTATGCTGGCAACGACTAACGGCTTTGCTGAGAGCTATGAGCGCAGTGGTTATGGCCTATCAACAGTCGCATTAGCCGAGCATGACGGCAAGATGGAACGTGATTATGATTATAGCTCTGCTGTCCATTTCCAGGACCTTAAATCACCTCACGAGATTGGCAAGAGCGCGGCTCAGCGCACGTTATCGCGGCTTGGCGCTGTTAAGGTCAAAACTGGTAGCTTTCCTGTCATTTATGATCAGCGTGTCTCGGCAAGCATAAGCGGCCATATTGCCAGCGCCATTAATGGTGCTGCTATTGCTCGCGGCACTAGTTTCTTGAAAGATCAATTGGGCGCACAAATCACTAGTGCTGCCATTACCTTAACCGATGATCCGTTACGACCGCGCGGCGCCGGATCATCCAGCTTTGATGGCGAAGGTCTGGCCAGACGGCAACGTGTCATGGTCGAAAATGGAGTTTTGAACGGCTGGTTTTTGGATTTAGCTAGCGCCCGACAATTAAACCTTGCCCCTATGGGCAATGCCAGTCGCGGCACCAGTTCTGCGCCATCACCGTCAACCAGCAACTGGATGATGACAGCAGGACAAATGAGCCGTGATGAGCTGATTGCCAGTATCGATGAGGGCTTTCTTGTAACCGAGCTAATCGGCTCATCAGTCAACCTGATTACAGGCGATTATAGCCGCGGTGCGTCTGGGTTCTGGATTGAAAAAGGCCAGATCACGACGCCAGTTACCGAGGGCACAATCGCTGGCAATCTTAAAGATATGCTGATGACGATTACGCCAGCTAACGATCTGAATTTCACGCGTTCAAATGTCACGCCAAGTCTGCGTATTGATGGAATGACTGTCGCTGGTGGCTAAAGCGTCTGACATGCCAGAACGTCGGCGACTCAAAAACTGGACTGATCTGATGCTTAGAGATCATGGGTTTTTGCGGCTGTCTTGGTATAATTTGCATCAAATCTCAGATGAAGCATGGCGCAGTAATCAGCCAACACCAGGGCGCGTTGCCAGCGCCGCCAAAAAAGGCATTAAGACAATTATCAATTTGCGCGGACCGCGTGATGATGGCGGCTGGCGGCTAGAAAATGAGGCCTGCCAAAACTATGGCCTGACCCTGGTTGATTTCACCATCCGCTCGCGTGCGGTTCCTGATGCAGAAAATATTCATGCGGCTAAAACCTTGTTTGAAAGCGTTGAATATCCCATTCTTATGCATTGTAAATCAGGGGCTGATCGGGCGGGCATTATGGCGGCTTTATATCTATTGCTTAGGCAATCTGCGCGTCTTGATGAGGCGCTGAAACAGCTGTCTTTCAAATATCTGCATGTCAGGCAAGCCAAAACTGGATTGCTTGATGCCTTTCTTGAAACCTATCGGCCGTTTGAAGTCGATGGTATGCCATTCATGGATTGGGTGGATAGACATCTTGATCCCACGGCAATTACCAACAGTTTTCAGTCTAAAACATGGGCAAATCGGCTGGTTGACAGCATCTTGCGGCGTGAATAGTTAGAACCCCAAATAGTTCCCAAAATAGGGTTAAACAATTGCCAAATGTGGATAAACAATTAGTACTGGCGGCTTAATAAAAATGCTGGCTCTCAAATAGGTTTGCATAAACGCCCTGTTTTGCCAGCAAGCTATCGTGATCGCCATCTTCAACAATCTTGCCGCCATCAATAACAAGGATATGATCAGCGTGGCGAACCGTAGCTAGCCGATGCGCCACAATAATGGTTGTCCGGCCTTTGGTCAGCGTCTGCATGGCGGCTTGGATATGTTTCTCGGTTACCGCATCTAATGCGCTTGTTGGCTCATCCAATAGCAATATTGGGGCATCTCGCAATATCGCTCTGGCAATCGCGATACGTTGCCTCTGGCCGCCTGAGAGCCGATTGCCCTCTTCCCCCACCAGCGTCTGATAGCCATCTGGGAGCTCATTGATAAAATCATCTGCGGCGGCGGCTTTGGCGGCAGCCATAATAGCAGTTTCATCAGCATCCAGACGACCAAAGGCAATATTATTGGCAACCGTATCATTGAACAGCAAACTATCCTGGCTGACCAATGCCATTGCTCCCCTAAGAGCATTAAGATCAAGCTGCCTCAAATCTTGCCCATCAAGCCTAATCGTGCCTGCGGCTGGATTAAACAGGCGCGGGATCAAATTAATGATCGTGCTTTTGCCACCGCCGCTAGGCCCGACTAAGGCCAGGGTCTGCCCGGGGCTAACCGTGAAATTAATGTTCGATAACGTCATCTCCTCAGCATAGCGGAAATTGACCGCTTGAAACTCAATTTGCCCCTTAATCGCATTAATTGGCTCAGGACGCTCAGGCGAGGAAACATGGCTAGGGGTATCAAGCAAGGTGAAAAGCCGTGAAAGAGCGGCAGATGCTTCTTGCAAAATAGTGTTCAATGTACCTAATGCGCGAACCGGCTGGGCAAGCATTAAAAGGGCGGTAATAAAGCCAGCCACATGACCAATATCAAGGCTGCCGCCTAATACGCGCCAGCCTGCCAGACCAATAATGCCAGCGATAGCAATACCGCCTAGCACTTCTAGAATAGGATCAATACGGGCACGCCCAATGGCTAAGATGCGCTGGCTTTTATAGAGCAAGTCAAACATACGGCTTGTTCGGCTTTTCTCATAATCTTCAAGCCCATAGGCACGGATCATGCGGCCACCTTTCATCGTTTCATGCAAGGTTGATGTCGTCTGCCCCATGTGTTCTTGCAACTGATGTGAGCTATGACGTTGGCGCCGACCAATGGCGATAATCGGTTGCATGGCTAGCGGATATACACCCAAGACGACCAAGGTTAATATCCAGTCGAATGAGATAAGCACCCCGATCAGGACGATGATGGTTAGGCTATCTTTGATCAGGTTATTGATCAGCCGAACCAATGCTTCCCGAATAACATTAACATCATTGGTCATACGGCTAACAAAATTTCCTGACGGCGCCGACATCACATCACGCAAATCTGTCATGATCAGATGACTAGCCATTCTTTGCTGAATATGGCGCGTCACCCGTAGCGATAAGACCGCGACTTGCAAAGCCAGACCATACATAGCGGCGGCACGAATAGCAGCAATAACAATAATCAGCAGAGGGATTTGCCAAACCAGATCAGGGCTAGCAATATTTAATCCATTAAAGACATATCCAATTAAAATCGGATAAGCCCCTGACAGTGCTGATACCACCAGCATAAAGCCAAAGATAATAATCAGCTTGCCCCAATGCTGGCGCACATAATCACCCCACAGCCGGCTGAATAACGCCCTTGTTGAATGAGGGTTTTTATGAGCAGTTGCATGCGGGGTTTTATGATGGGCATTTTCTGCCTCACCTGCCCGTTCTGATGAAGATTCTAATTCTGTCATATCTTCTTGATAGGCGATCTCATGGCATAGAACAACATGAAAGCAAATGATCTCATACGAAAATAACTAGATTACCATGGTCAGAATGTGGCAAATAAGAACCTCAAGACAAATAAAATCGCCAAAATGATATGAGAACTTAGACCAACCCTAATTTGCGTATAGAGTTTTACTGATACCATTTTGCTGATAAATAGAAAGATCAGATATGATCAAGTCGGTTTTGAAAAGCTATGCTATGCTGACCATCCTGGGATTAATCTCCGGGGTATATTTTACCCTGCTCACCAAAAGCATGCGCTGGCAGAAACTAGATGGTGACGGTCTGGCTGGCACGATTGATCCAAGACGTGGCGGAATTATTACCTTTTGGCATTGCCGTCTAATCGGATTTCCACATTTTACAGGCTGGCGATTACGTCCCCACACATTGATCTCACAAAGCCGCGATGGCCGCATAATCGCACTTTATGGTCAGATTAACGGGCTAAAGATTATTCAAGGCTCAACCAATAAAGGCGGCATCAGCGCATATAAGACCATGCGCCGGCTTTTACAAAGTGAGGCTTATGTTGCCATTACCCCTGATGGCCCCAGAGGTCCGGCGCGACAAGCCTCTGTTTCTGCCATTCATCTTGCCGCCCAAAGCGGATTGCCTATTATCCCGTTCAGTTATTCAGCCTCACCAGCAAAACGCGCCCATAGTTGGGATAAATTAATGATACCAAAATGGTTTAGCCGCGGCGTCTATGCGCTGGGCGATCCTATCTATGTCACACCCAAGCCTAGCGATAGAGAGGTAGAGGCCGCCAGACTTGCGCTAGAAGATGCCATGAACAGCGTCACAGCAAGGGTTGATGCAGAGTTTGACTATGCACCTGATCATATTCCGGATCGTTATGGGCCAGATCGTTATGGAAATCTGAAATAATGATGCTGTTCAGATTATATGCAGGATTATGGCTGATCATCATGCCTTTCATGCGTCTCTGGTTAAGCTGGCGCATTAGCCGCGGCAAAGACCGCCCAGAACGCCTGCCTGAACGCTATGGTGTATCTAATATCAGCCGTCCAGATGGCACCTTGATCTGGGTGCATGCGGCGAGCGTCGGCGAATCTGTTTCAGCGTTATCACTTACCAAGCTGCTTTTTGAAAAACAGCCTGATATTGTTATCCTGATTACGTCGGGGACAGTCACTTCGGCGGCAATGATAGCAAACGCGCAAACCAGCCTGCCGTTTGGGGACAATATTATCCATCAAATGCAGCCGCTTGATTCGCCGCATGTAATAGGGCGTTTTCTCAATCACTGGCGTCCCGATATCCTGATCTCGCTGGAAAGCGATATTTGGCCGATGATGATTTGCAAAACCCATCAGCGCGGCATACCCGTCATGCTGGCATCAGCCCAAATGTCAGAAGGCTCACTTCGGCGCTGGCAACGCATCAGCCCTGGCGCCAGAAAAATCATTTTCTCTGCCATCACCCGAATTGAAGCCGGTGATGATGAACAAGCCAGCCGGTTTCGGCAAATTACTGAACCTGACTGGACAGACATAGGTGTTAGCGGCTCATTAAAAGCGACCGCGCCAGCCCTCAATATTGATAAAAATATGCATGATCAGCTTGATCAGATAGCGCTTGACCGAACCGTGGTTTTGCTGGCTTCCAGTCACCCCGGTGAGGAAGAGATTGTTATAGATGCGGTTGAAGCTATGCAACAAAGCGAAGCCATTTTGCTCATCCTTACGCCGCGTCATGTGGATCGCGGAAAGTCTATTCATGCTATGCTGACACAGCGCGGCATCGCATCATTTTTGTTAAGCCAATATGCTGACCATATGGCGCCATCACATATATCCAATAATGGATTAGGGAAGCCGCCAATGCAGGTCTGTATTGCCGATGTCATGGGGCATATGGGGAGTCTGTTTTCAGTCGCCGATATTATCGTCATGGGCGGCGGCTTTATGCCTTTAGGTGGTCATAATCCGATGGAACCCGCGGCAATGGGCAAAGGCGTTATTAGTGGCAGAAAGATCAATAAAAATGCGAGTATCTATAAACGGCTTGATGAGTTTGGTGGCGTCATATGGGCGGATAACGCTACTGAGCTAACCAATGCGATCATTATGCTGATGACCGCACCAACACGCCTCAAACATCTAAACTCTGGCGCCACCTCAGCCTATCAATCTTTTACCAAGCAAGGTGATGCGGTTGCTGAACTTGTGCTGGATTTTATAGCCATGCCAAAGGAGAAGGCATGATAGCAACTCCGTCTTTTTGGTATCAGCGCAGCATCACTGGCTATATCATCATGATTTTATTATGGCCATTAAGCCTATTATGGCGGCTCGCCAGCGCTATCCGCAGGCTATGGATCAAGCCAGCCAAATTGTCTCTGCCTGTCATTTGTATTGGCAACTTAACGGCTGGCGGGACAGGCAAAACACCATTGGTAACTTGCTTCGCAGAGGCCGCTATTGATAAAGGATTAACGCCAGTTATTTTAAGCAAAGGCTATGGCGGCAGTGCGTCAGGCCCCCATCTTGTGACTGCCGATGACAGCGCCGCTATGGTAGGTGATGAGCCATTAGAACTTGCTGCTATCTGCCCTGTTGTTATTGCCAAGAACCGCAAAGCAGGGGCGCTATGGATTGCCAAAAATATGACCGCAGATGTCATACTTATGGATGATGGTTTTCAAAATCCTGGGCTTCGGCCTGATATTGGCATTGTGGTTTTTGATGGCAATCGCGGTATTGGCAATGGTCAGATTATGCCTGTTGGCCCTATGCGTGAGGGGATGCGTAATGGGCTTAAGCGGGCTAGCTATGTCGTCATTATTGGTGATGATAAGCAAGGTCTGACCCAATCTATTACACAGACTATTCAGCGTCTCAGAACGGATATTCCCATCATCTCCGCCAGCAAACAATTTTATCCATCCGCGCAGGCGCTCTTAACCAAGGAGCCGCTTTTGGCATTTGCAGGGATCGGTCATCCTGATGCCTTTTTTGCTTTGATTACGCAATATGGCGGTCAGTTGATAAAGACGCTTTCCTTTCCAGATCATCACCGTTATACCGCAACCGAATGGCAAAATATTCACACCACTGCCTTGCGCCATAAGGCTAAATTAGTGACAACACGGAAAGACTATATGCGACTTGATCAAGACCAACGTCGTGCAGTGACGCCCCTGCCCCTCACGCTTGATTTAGATCGACGCTGGATTGATGCTATTTATGATGAGCTACGTCATGGCTAAATGGATAAATATATGGATAAGGCGGGTATTGATCTGGCCCATTGGTGCATTGATGATTTACCTCATCATGGGGTTTCGGCTGATCATTCCAGCCAGCTGGTCTAGTCTATTTATAGGTGCGGTTGTCAGGACAGTTGCACCATTAACGCCTTGGCATAAAAGAGCCCGAAAGAATATCCAGCTCGTCATGCCTGATCTAAGCCACGTTGAACAAAATCAAATCTTAAAAAAGATGTGGTGGAATCTGGGGCGAACAATGGGGGAATTTCCCTATCTTGAACGGCTTTCTAGGAAAGATCATATCACCGAACATGGATCAGCAGCTATTGAAGGCATCAGAGAAACCGGTGGATTTATTATTGGTGGCCATATTGGTAATTGGGAGCTATCGGCTTTCCCTGTCATTTCACGCGCCATCCCGTTTTCTATTTCTTATCGGCCATTGAATAATCCTTTGGCTAAACATGCTCTCGATAATCGACTGTCGCTGGCGCAGAATACCTTTATCAAGGGCATGGAGTCTGCACGAGGGATTATCGACAATGCCCGCAAAAAACAGACGATGATATTATTGGTTGATCAGAAACTGCGTGAAGGCATGATTGTGCCCTTTTTTGGTAAGGGCGCAACAACCGCCGTATCTTATATTCGGGCGGCATTAAAACATCATGTGCCGCTTATCATGGTGCGCGTCAAACGCCTGAAAGGGTGCCAGTTTGATCTTTATTTAGAAACCGTTGATACGGCATCCATCCTTGCCAATAATCCCGAACAAGACCCTGTTCTGGCTGTCGCAACGGCGATCAATCAGCGGCTGGAAGAATGGATAAGAGAGACCCCAGAACAATGGTTCTGGCCACATCGCCGTTGGCCCGAAAGCAAAAATGAGCCGCCGCATGAGATCAGCCCGTAACCGCATCAATCAGAGCAGTTTGCCCTGTTTATCAGTATTCTGAGAAGCCGTTGGTGGTGCCGATTTTGGTGATTTTTTAGGTGGTTTGATTGACGTTTCATCACTGCTCACTTGCACCGCCACTTTATCATCGGCAAAGGTCAATATCAGATCAGGGACGTTGGCTGTTTCTTGAGCTGTTTTCAGAATCCGGCCATCACCAGCATCACTAACCAGCGCAAAGCCGCGTGCCAGCACCTTTTGATAAGATGACGCATCAAGCAGCCGCCGCAACTGATCTAAGCGTGTTGCCACCCGTTCAAATATCTGTTCAGGGCGCTGGCTGATACGGCTATCTAACATCGACATCTCATGTTGTTTTTGTGATAAAATCGCCCGTGGATCAGGCAATAGATCAGCTGCTTGCCTGAGCCCATTGGCACGCTTCAATATGATCTGATCATGGGCACGGTCTAAGCGCAGCATAATCTGGCCAGCACGGTTTTGGACATCAGCGATTTGTGCCGCAGGGGTTGGCAGTCGGTCGGCCAGTGATCCGATATACCCCAAAAGCCGGCTTAGATAGCTTGTTATGACGCGCATCTGGCGGTCATCAGCCGAATCAAGCCGTTGCTGGCGAAAGCTGATAGTTTGATCAGGATCACTCATGGCGCGCGCTAAGCCGCGCAATCCATCGCTATGATACTGAAAGACTTGATCAGTTTTCCGATCCATGCGCAAGGCCAGCTCTTGGCATTGACGAAGCAAGTCATTGCGGACAGGGGTCGCCATTTCAGCCGCTGCCGTTGGTGTTGGCGCGCGCAAATCTGCGGCCAGATCACATAAGGTATGATCAGTTTCATGGCCAACTGCAGAAATAATCGGAATATCAGATGCCGCTACCGCGCGCACAACATCTTCTTCGTTAAATGGCATTAAATCTTCGAGACTACCGCCACCACGACCGACAATCAGCAGGTCAGGTTTGGGAATTTTTCCATCAGACGGCAGTCGGTTAAAGCCATTAATAGCATGGGTGATTTCTGCCGCCGCCTGATTGCCTTGCACCAACACCGGCCAGACAAGAACATGAACAGGAAAGCGGTCATTCAGCCGATGCAGAATATCTCTGATAACAGCACCTTTGGGGCTGGTTACAACGCCGATAACTTTTGGTAATTTTGGCAGCGGCTGTTTCCGCTCTTCATCAAATAATCCTTCTGCCAGAAGCCGCTTGCGGCGGTCTTCTAACTGTTTAAGAAATGCACCTTCACCTGCCATCTCAAGCGATTGCACAACAATTTGATAGCGTGATTGGCGGCTAAAGGTTGTCAGTTTTCCCGTGACCACAACATCAAGCCCGTCTTCGGGTTTCATGATGATGCGAGGCACCATATTTTTCCAAATAACCGCTTCTAGAATATTATTATCATCTTTCAACTTGAAATAAATATGCCCCGATGACCATTGCCGACATTCGGCAATTTCGGCACGAACTCTAATCGTATCAAAGCTTTCGATAGACCGTTTAATCGCTTGCGATAACTCGGAAAGCGAAAACACTGGTTGATTATCTGCATCAGGCAGACTTTGATCTTTTGTTTCCATACCATGTTATGCCATATTGGCTAGCATTACGCCAACTCAGAACGCGATAGAATAGGATCAATAACAGATGAATGTGCTTATCATTGGCAGTGGCGGCAGAGAACATGCCCTCGCCCACTCTATTTCTAAATCTCCATTACTTGATACATTGGTGGTAAGTCCCGGCAATCCAGGGATCGCAGAAATAGCCAAATGCGTGGACTGCCCTGATGAGCCAGCGCTATTTTCCCTGATCGAAAGCGCCCATATTGATCTTGTCGTCATCGGTCCGGAAGCGCCATTGGTTGATGGTCTGGCTGATCGGCTTCGTGCCAAAGATATTATGGTCTTTGGCCCTAGCCAGCAAGCCGCCATGCTGGAAGGATCAAAGGCCTTTGCCCGCGATTTCTGCGATCGTCATAATATTCCGCAACCGGAATGGCATCGCTTTGATAACAGCGCCGATGCTTGTGCCTATATTCGCGGACATGCCGCCGACGGCCATGTCATTAAGGCAGATGGGCTAGCCGCGGGCAAAGGGGTTGTTGTTGCCGATACCAAGGATGAGGCGATAGCGGCAATTACCAGCATGCTAGATGATCAGCAATTTGGTCATGCCAGCACCTCAATTCTCATCGAAGAACGCATTACTGGCGTGGAAGCCTCGCTATTTGCTATCGCTGATGGTGATGACGCCATGATGATCGGAACAGCCCAAGATTATAAACGTGTAGGCGATGGCGATACCGGCCCTAATACAGGCGGCATGGGTGCCGTCTCACCGGCGCCGGCACTAGATGATAGGCTATGTGAGACCGCATGGCAGGATATTGTGGAAAAGGTTATTAAGGGCATGAAAGCCGATCATATGCCCTATCAAGGGTTTCTATATACAGGATTGATGATGACCGCCAATGGCCCAAAAGTGATTGAGTTTAATTGCCGCTTTGGTGACCCTGAGGCGGAAGTCATTTTACCGCGGCTTCAATCCGATTTGCTGACCACATTGCTAGCAGCATGTTCATCAGACCCATCTTCATCCAATTTTAAGGATATGGATTTAAAGTTTCATGACGGCGCGGCGGTGACGGTTATCATGGTGAATCGAGGCTATCCGGGCGCTATTAAGGCAGGCGGCGTTATCAATGGATTAAAGCGTGATGATGCAGATACTGATGCTGCGCTTGTCTTTCATGCAGGAACTGGCAAAAAAGGGGATGATATCATTGCCACAGGTGGCCGTGTTTTAGCCGTCACCGCGCTTGGCAGTGATCAAGCAGATGCCCGCACCAAAGCCTATCAGCATGTTAAAAAGATTAGCTGGCCAGGGGTTTATTATCGCAAAGATATTGCTAAATAATTTCGCTCAGCTAACGCCGACTGGCAAAAAACTGCTTTAGCAAATCTGCCGATGCGTCTGCCATCAGCCCATCATAAATATCGGGGACATGATGGCATTGTTTGTGAGCAAAAACCTTTGCGCCATGAAAGACACCGCCAGATTTATCATCAAGCGCACCAATATAAAGCCGTCTGATGCGAGCTTGGCTGATCGCCCCTGCGCACATCGCACAGGGCTCAAGCGTGACCCATAGATCACATCCATCAAGGCGCTGATTTTTGAGCTTTTGTGTTGCTTCTCTGATCGCCAATATTTCCGCATGGGCGGTCGGGTCTTGGTCTCTTTCAACGCGATTACCCGCCTTGGCTAAGAACTGGCCATCAGCCGCAACAATAACCGCCCCAACAGGCACATCACCGGCTTCAGCGGCAGCAATTGCCGCCGCCAGAGCATCTGGCATAAATCCCTGATATTGAGATGATGTTATCATACGAAAGACCATCGCATAATTTACTGATTTAGGCTATGGTCTAACAATGGTGAGTTCGCAGAAAACAGATTTAGCGGCGCTATTTGATGAGACTAGCTCGGCGCCTGAACGACTGGCTAAACGCATGGCAGGGGCGGGCTTGTGTTCACGTCGGCAGGCCGAAACTTGGATCACAGAAGGCCGTGTCAAAATAGACGGCCAGCTGCAGCTTACGCCAGCGATTACCGTGACCAGCGATCAAAAGATTGAGGTTGATGGCAAACTACTGCCGGTCATTGAACGCCCACGGTTGTGGCGATACTATAAGCCGCGCGGATTAGTCGTCAGCCATAAGGATGAAAAGGACCGTGACAATATTTTTGATATGATTAACGCCGAACATGGCGATAAACTGCCGCGTTTGATTAGTGTAGGCAGACTTGATCTTGACTCCGAAGGATTAATATTATTGACCAATAATGGCCTGCTCGCTCGCTATCTGGAATTGCCAGCAACCGGCTGGACACGCAAATATCGCGTCCGTGTGCATGGCCAAGTAAAGGCCGAACATCTCAATGAATTAGGCAGAGGCATCACTGTTGAAGGCGTCAAATATCGTCCTGTCATCGCCAGCCTTGACCGCCAAACAAACAGCAACGCATGGGTTAATATTGCCTTGAAAGAGGGTAAAAATCGCGAAATCCGTAAGCTGATGCAACATTTTGGTTACCAGGTCAGCCGCTTGATTCGCATTTCATTTGGGCCTTTTACGTTAAATAAACTTGAGGATGGTGACATTGCTGAGGTCAGGCCCGCGATTTTGCGTGATCAGTTAGGGCTGCAACCATCTCAGATTGACGAAAACCAGACCAAAGAAAATCAGCACAGTAAAAAAGGGCAGAAACCTCATGCGAGTCATCAGCGGCAAAAGACGCGGCGCAACCCTAGTCGCGCCTGAAGGACATGTGACCAGACCGACCGCTGACCGGACACGCGAGATGATCTTCAACGTCCTTGATGGTGGCCGTCATGGCAATCCGTTAGACGCCGATCTGATTATTGATGGCTTTGCCGGAAGCGGCGCCATGGGATGCGAAGCGTGGTCACGGGGTGCAAAGCGAGTGATTTTTATTGATCAGGATAGCGCCGCAATGACAGCTATTAAAGCCAATATCACCAAACTTGGTGCGGAGGCGGAATGTGGTGCCGTATCACGCGATTTGCTAGCCCCTGTAAGCTGGCCTTTTGGTCAGGCTGAGTTAATTTTTCTTGATCCGCCGTGGTCAAAAGCAACAGGAACAAAGGCAGATGCTAGCATGCTGGCGCTTAATCATTTAGTTGCCGCTAACGGCGTTGCGGCGCATGCGCTTGCTGTCATTGAACATGATCGCCGATTTCCGCCTGAGCCGCCATTGGGCTGGGGTATTGTTGATCAAAGACAAGCTGGCCGTGCTGGTGTCTGTTTTCTGCGTTATCAGGCTAAGCAGGGTTAAATCGCCAAATTTATTAATTAGCGGCGGCCAAATAGCTTTTCAACATCAGCAAGGCTCAATGTCACAAATGTTGGGCGGCCATGATTGCATTGACCTGATCGTGGTGTTACTTCCATATCGCGAAGCAAGGCGTTCATTTCATTGGCATTAAGCGGCCGACCGGCGCGAACCGAACCATAGCATGACATTGTTGCTAAGACATGTTCCATGCGGTCCTCTAAGGAATGGCTACTGTCACGCTCTAGCAATTCTTCTGCCGTATCTATGATCAGCTGTTTGATATTTGTCTGGCCAAGAATGGCTGGCATTTCGCGCACCAGAATAGCACCATCACCAAAGGCTTCAATAATGAGCCCAAGTTCTGCCAGCATAGGCGCATGTTCAAGCAGTATAATGACCGCCGCCGCCCCCGGTTCAATCACTTCAGGGATAAGCAGCGCTTGGCTGCTGACGACGCCGCGCTCTTGGCGTTGCGCTTTCATACGTTCCAAGACCAGCCTTTCATGGGCAGCATGCTGATCAATAATAACCATGCCATCCTTAGTTTCAGCAACGATATAGGTTTTATGCAATTGGGCTTTGGCGGCACCAAGCGGATAATCTAAGGCAAGGTGAGTGTCATCAGATGCCGAATTATCGCCGCGATCAGGATGCGGAATATCCTGCTGCTCTTCGGCAAGGCGAGCTTGCGGCGCCATATCATCTATGAGTAAGCCAGCGATATATCGCGCTGGGTTTTGCCAATCTACCGATGGCTGTGACACCCCCCGCGATGATGAATGGCCTCCCCAATATGATGATCTCGACGCACCACTCTGATGCGAAGCCATGCCGAGCGCGGTCTGCGCCAACTGACCAGATGTCCGCTGATCACTATCGATGGCGGCGCGGATGGCATTAATCACCAGTGACCTGATGACGCCAGCATCTTTGAAGCGAACCTCCGCCTTTGCCGGATGAACATTAACATCAACATCCACAGATGGCAGATCAATAAACAGCACCGCCACTGGATAGCGGCCACGCGGGATCGTGTCTGCATAGGCAGCGCGAGTTGTCCCGATAAGGGATTTATCCCTGATAGCACGACCATTGACATAGATATGAATACCGCCCGTGGTCGGCTTGTTAAAGGTTGGCATGCCAGCAAAGCCAGTTAATGTCATCTGATCTCGTTTAGCATCAAGCAATAAAGCATCATCCGTAAACTCTGCCCCTAACGCATCACGAATACGGGCGCGTCTGTCATCGGGCTTGGGCGGCAACACCATACTCTGGCGGCCATTATCTGTGACGGTGAAGCCGATAGCGGGATGTGCCATGCTGATACGGCGTGTGATATCTAGTATCTGGGCGGTTTCAGTTCGGTCGGTTTTAAGAAACTTTAATCGCGCTGGCAGATTAGCAAACAGATGTTCAATGACAACCCGCGTGCCTTTTTGCCGTGATGATGGCTCTATGGATTTGACCTCACCATATTTGATATTGATCATCCAACCATTTTCATCGGCTGGATCACGGCTCATAATCGTCATATTGCTGACCGAACCTATGGACGGTAACGCCTCTCCTCTAAACCCTAAATGATTAATCGCCATAATATCATCAGTGTTGAGTTTAGAAGTCGCATGACGTTCTACCGATAAAACCAAATCATCAGCATTCATGCCGCTGCCATTATCATCAACAGCCATCAGCGTTCGTCCACCATCAGCTATTGATATATCAATCTGAGATGCTTGCGCATCAATGGCGTTTTCAATCAGTTCTTTGATCGCACTGGCAGGACGTTCTACCACTTCACCGGCAGCAATTTGATTAATGATGCTATCCGGAAGGTGCCGTATCATGCCACTTATTCTATGACTAGAGGAACACCGTCTAACGGATCGGTGGCAAATGTTGGGCTATCGGTTAGCGATTTCCCATCCTTAATCGCCTGTCTAATACGAAATGCTTCAGCGGCTGCATCTAAATCAGGGCCGACTTCGGGCTTGCCGCCAAAAATCTGTTCAAGCGGTATCCGGCGCTCTAGCTGAATACCTAATGTTTCCTCATCAATAATGTTGCGAATATTTGGCGTGATTTCATCCGTGCCAAACAATTCCTCGAATGAGCTTGCATTCGCGGTCTGAGTTGTCCCAAAGAGGCTGACGCTTTGCCCAATCACAGATGTTTGGGATTGCGTTTGCGCCAGTGTCGCCGTTAACGCATCATTAACATCATCGGTCGGCCGCAATGAGAAGTTTGGCGGCAGAGTTAAGGGTGGACGGATAACAACCTCAAACTCATCAGGAGCATTTTTCCCGCCAATCAAGTCTTTACCACTTGAACAGGCCGATAACATAAGTATCGATAGAAGGATTACAGCCATCATGATAGGGCGACTGAAATAGCATGAATATTGGGTTGATCTGGTCATAGTCGTCATGTTTTCCATCATATCTCTTACGCCTTTTGGTCTTTATTTCTACACATCTCACTCATCTGAGTTGTTTTTTTTATCCAGATCATGTTCATCCAGATCATGTTCATCCAGATCATGTCGCCATGCACCGAATAAAATACACCCAACCCCAATAACAATAGCACTATCAGCTATATTGAATGCTGGCCAATGCCATCCGCCAAGATGCAGGTCGATAAAATCAACAACCTTACCCCATAGCAGACGATCTATCGCATTTCCCAGCGCTCCACCAGCCATCATGATGGCACCCCATCGCTGAAAGCGCAACCAATTCCGTGATATATAAGGTAGCAATACCCCAACCGCAAGCGCAAGACCTGATAGTATCACCTGACCCCATATTCCTGACTGGCTAAATAACCCAAAACTAACGCCTGTGTTATAGACTGGAACCAGATTGAGAAATGGCATTATATCAATAATGCGTGGCGGCTCAAATATCAGCGCAAGCATGATTAGTTTTGTGATTTGATCAATACCTATGATGATCAAAACAAATAGATAGGCGTGGTAAAGCCTAGCCAGAGAGAACATCATGACACCGATCACATAGCGCATGATCGCCTTTATTCAGGTCTGGCAAGATTTTCCAGCACCGATCACATTTGTCACCATCAGCCGGCGCAATTGTTACGCCGGTTGTCATCTCATCATCATCAATATGGGCATCAGCTGGCGGCGGTGCGGCAACCAATGTGGCGCTAGATGTGATAAACACATCAGCCGCATCAAGCCCTTCAAAGGCAGCAATCACAGCCTCAGGTGCATATAATGTTGGATGCGCTTGCAAAGATGATTTCAGCATACCGCTATTACGGGCTTTTTCAATGGCGCCAGTAACTGCCAATCGGGCTTGCCGAATACGCCCCCAGCGTGTTGCTAGAGCCTCATCAAGCCAGCTGTCAGGCAAGTCGGGGAAAATTTCAAAATGCACCGAATGATCTGGATTAGGATAGCGCATTTGCCATGCTTCTTCGGCAGTAAAGGTCAAAATTGGCGCAAACCACACGACCAACGTATCAAACAGCATATCCATTACGGTTCGGCAAGCTCGCCGTTCTAGTGATTCCGTATCACCGCAATAGAGCAAATCTTTCCTGATATCGAAATAAAAGGCTGACAGATCATTATTACAGAAATGATGAAGTAGCGTGAAAATATGGTGATAATCATGGTCTTCAGCAGCGGCTCTAATCTCAATATCCAGCTCTTTCAGACGCATTAAAACCCAGCGTTCTAATTGTGGCATATCCAATGGATCGACCCGTTCCGCTTCTGAAAACCCATTAAGGCTACCCAACAAATAGCGCAAAGTGTTGCGCAACCGCCGATAATGATCAACCTGCCGTTGAATAATCTCTTTGCCAATCCGCAGATCATCATAATAGTCAGAATTAGCAACCCATAGGCGCAAAATATCTGCCCCATTTTGGGCAATGATTTCTTGCGGCGTTACTGTATTGCCAAGCGATTTAGACATTTTCCGGCCTTGTTCATCTTGAACAAATCCGTGGGTGAGAACCGCATCATATGGCGCTCTTCCGCGAGTTCCTGATGATTCAAGTAGTGAGGAATGAAACCACCCACGATGTTGATCTGAACCTTCAAGATACATGTCGGCAGGCCATTTCATCTCAGGATTATTTTCCAAAAGAAAGGCATGTGTTGATCCCGAATCAAACCAGACATCAACAATATCCATGACCTGTTCATATTCATCCACGTTATAATCATCACCTAGAAAACGGCTAGCGGATGCTTCAAACCACGCATCTGACCCTTCCACTTCAAAGACCGCAACAATACGATCAACAACCGCTTGATCACGCAATGGCTCACCACTGGCTTTATGGTAAAAGACCGGAATGGGAACGCCCCATGCGCGTTGTCGGCTAACACACCAATCCGGACGATTTGCAATCATACTGGTCAATCGTGTCTGGCCAGATGGCGGATAAAACTCCGTTTCGGAGAGTGATTTTAAGGCCGTATCACGCAAGCCATTTGTTTCCATAGAAATAAACCATTGCGGCGTATTGCGGAAAATCAAAGGCGCGTGGCTACGCCATGAATGCGGATATGAATGGGTAACCTCACCACGGCCAATCAAGGCGCCATGTTCGGCAAGAATATCAGCAATCTTTTCATTATCTTTCAAGGCGCTCATGCCCGCAAATATCGGCAGATGTTCCATAACACGGCCATCGGCGCTAATGCTTTCAGGCACAGGAACACCATGTGCTAAGCCCAACACATAATCTTCGGCACCGTGGCCGGGGGCAATATGAACAATGCCTGTGCCTTGATCTGTTGTCACATAATCGGCTGGCAACATTGGCACATCATGCTCATAGCCATAATCTGCCATCGGATGCGCTAAAATCGTATCACTAAACATGCTCGGCGAAATATCCGCAACACGGTCAAGTGTGGTCAACCCACAAGCTTCTGCCACCGATGCCGCCAGGTCATCTGCCAGGACAAGCCGTTCACCGGTTTTAGCCAGCGATCCTTCGGCTGTTTCAGCAATCTGATAAAGCCCGTATGTGATATCTTCACCATAGGCGGTGGCGCGGTTCGCCGGCATTGTCCAAGGCGTCGTTGTCCAGATAATGACAACCGCATCCCGTAAGATATCATGACTAGTCTGGCGCACCGGAAAACGTGCATATATGGTTGTTGACCGGCGATCAAAATACTCAATCTCCGCCTCAGCCAGCGCTGTTTTTTCTACCGCCGACCACATGACAGGCTTTGACCCACGGTAAAGCCCTCCGTTCATCAAAAACTTACCAATCTCAGCGGCAATGATCGCCTCAGATTTATAGGCCATAGTTAAATATGGATCCGCCCAGTTTCCCATAACGCCAAGACGCCTGAACTCCTCTGACTGAACATTGACCCAGTGGCTAGCAAAATCACGACATTCCCGGCGAAACTCAACAATCGGAACTTGATCCTTATCCTTGCCCTTTTTGCGATAGGTTTCTTCAATTTTCCACTCAATAGGCAGGCCGTGACAATCCCAGCCTGGAACATAATTAGCATCCTTGCCTAAACCTGACTGAAAGCGATTGATCATATCTTTCAAGATTTTGTTCAGCGCATGGCCAATATGCAGATTGCCATTAGCATATGGCGGGCCATCATGAAGGATAAACTTTTCCTTGCCTTTGCGATGAGCGCGCAGTTTTTCAAAAAAACCCATCTTGTTCCACATATCTAGAATGAGCGGCTCATTCTTGGGCAATCCTGCCCGCATTGGAAAATCAGTTTTAGGGAGAAATACAGTCGATTTAAGATCATCGGTCATAATTATGGCACTCAATTCTGTTTGGCGTGGAAAGCTCTCGCCGTCTCCACATCTTGCGCGATTTGATGACGCAGCTTGTCAAAGTTTTCAAATTTCTGCTCAGGTCTAATAAAATCAAGACAATATACATTAATTCGGCGATCATAAAGATCAAGGTCTATATCAAATAGATTGGCTTCGAGCCGCACCATTTCGCCATTAACGGTTGGCCGTATTCCAATATTAGCAACACCATGCATGATCGGTTGATGCGGCGCATCTGGAAGAGCAGCAGAAATAGCATAAACACCTAGTGGCGGCACTAAATAATCACCAAGCAATAGATTAGCAGTAGGAAACCCTATCGTCCGGCCACGTTTTTCACCATGCGCGACAATACCGCTAATGACATAAGGCCGGCCTAAATATTGGGTAGCTTCTGCCATATCAGCACGGGCAATCGCCGCGCGAATACGGCTCGATGAAATAATCTCATCTTGAGATGATTCTAATTCTACGGCTTGCGCTTCAATACCATATTCCCGGCCTTGCTCTTGCAGCATTGCCATGCCGCCACCACGCTGATTCCCGAACGCAAAATCGGTTCCGGCATAAAGCGCACGAACGCCCAAGGCTGGTAGAATACGGCTCATAAAATCGGTGGCTGTTGTTTGGCGCATGGCATCATCGAACTGTAATCGTATAATGCGCCTCGCCCCAGCATCAGAAAGCAATGCCATTTTATCCAGATCATCAACCAGCCCAAAGCCCGGCAGATCAGGTTGAAAATATCGCCTTGGATGCGGCTGGAAGGTAATGACCGAAGGAATTAAACCAGCGCCATGACTGGCGGCTTTATCAATCAGCTTTCTATGACCACAATGGACACCATCAAAATTACCGATAGCCGCCACCAAGCCATCCGTGCTGGCCTTAACACTCTCTGCATCAGCTGCTATATGATCGGATAGCTGGCTTATTGACCAGTCAATGACGTGGCAATCGGGGGCTATTTGCAAGGGGCGGATCATTTCTGGCATCATCTGCTAATGAACTTTCGTTAGGATACTGATGGTGAATGTCAATAATTGACGGAATATACTTGGGATTTATGGTAAATCAACGTCTGATGCTAGTCATAATATAAAAATAGCGATAGAATAAGGTCATGAACATTTTTGATATTTCATCATTTCAAGATTTACTTGCGCTTCCCGTCATTGAACAACTGATAGAATATGGCGGCAATTTACTATCTGGCCTTGTTATTATCTTGCTTGGCTTTTGGGTAAGCGGACGCATTTCAAGGCTGATCAGGCGGCGTTTATCAGCACTGAAATCATTTGATGCAACATTAACCCCGGTCATTGCCAGCATCATCAGATATATCATTCTGCTTATCGCATTTGTTGCCGGATTAGGCAGTTTTGGCATTGAAACCACCTCTATCATTGCGGTTATAGGTGCTGCTGGTCTGGCTGTAGGTTTGGCGCTTCAAGGGACGCTGTCTAATGTGGCGGCTGGGGTGATGTTGCTCTTCTTAAGGCCATTTAAGGTTGGTGATTGGATGGAAACCGGAACAGTTTCGGGTACGGTCAATGAAATTGGCTTATTTTCCACGGTCATAAATACCTTTGATAATATCTATATTTCTGTTCCTAATTCGTCGATTTGGGGTAGCATCATCATTAACCATTCCAAATATAATACTCGGCGGATGGATTTAGATATTGGCATTTCCTATGAAACTAACCTTGATTATGCCGAAAAAACGCTGATGGCATTGGTTAATGATGAGCGTGTGCTAACCGAACCAGCACCGCAATTTCTAGTCGTTGCCTATGCTGATAGCGCAATCACCGTGCGGCTGCGCTTATATGCTAATGTCGATACATATTTTCCGCTATATTGGGATATGATGCGCAAGATTAAGCCAGCATTAGATGATGCTGGAATTGGTATTCCATATCCACAGCGGGATATTCGCATCGTGCCACCAACATCAACCGAAACTGATCAGTAGTCGTTTTATATCATGTCATCTTCAGGGGCATCTTCAGGGTCACCATCAAAATCCAGCGCTTCGCCAAATGCTTTTATCAACCGCGAAACTTTAGCTAATAATGTCATACAACAGCTTGTTCGCGAACGTGGTGATGACCGAACCCTGATGTCTGATGAAGATTTATTAGCCTCGCGGCGGGCATTGATTCCGGATGATTATAAAGGCGATATATGGGTCTTTGCCTATGGCTCCCTATTATGGAATCCGGTGATTGAGATTAGCGCTGAGAAAATGGGGCGTGTTTATGGCTACCACCGCCGCTTTTGCCTTAAAACGGAGGTTGGGCGCGGCTCTCCCGGTGATCCGGGATTGGTGCTTGGGTTAGATAATGGTGGTTCCTGCACTGGCATGGCATTAAAAGTGGGGTCTGACCAGCCTGTGCATGAGCTGGATTTGCTGTGGCGGCGTGAGATGCTGAACTCATCTTATGAGCCGCGGATGGTGCGATTTTTTGGTGACAATAACTTGTTTACTGTAATCGCTTTCGTCATGAACCGCCAGCATCCCAGTTATGTTCGTGATTATGATCGCGAGACCAAAGCCAAAATGATCGCATCAGCGACTGGCTTTGCCGGGCCTTGCCGCGATTATCTTATTGAAACACATCATGCGCTAGAAGCGCTGAAAATAACGGATCACTATATCAAAGACCTTTATCTGGCCGTGCTCAAATATTCTTGATCGGCATATTCTTGACGAATACGATTTTACAGCATAAAAACATGATAAGGCGAGTGTGGCGGAACTGGTAGACGCAGTGGACTCAAAATCCACCGGTGGCAACACCTTGAGAGTTCGAGTCTCTCCACTCGCACCAAGATTTAACATAAATGCATTGCGGCGCAATTATTCCCTTCTAATGGCAAAACAAATAGCCAGAACAGATCATCCAGGCAGGAGTATCACATGACGGGCAAGCCGACATTTTTCTCTTGGCTCTATCAATATATGAAATCCTTAAACACGCGGATGCTTGATCTGGCGCGGCGAAAAACAGCCACAGCTTGGTTATCTTTCTTTGCTTTTATTGAGTCTATTTTCTTTCCTATCCCTGTTGACCCTATGCTTGGCATTATGGTGCTAGCACGGCCGCACCGGTTTATATTTTTTGCCTTTATCACAACCTTTTTTTCAACCTTAGGCGGGGTTGTGGGCTGGTATTTGGGGCATGAGATGGGCATAGCACTTATCGAATGGCTTGGCAAAACAGATGAATTCCAAACCGTCAAAGCGGCTTTTGCCAAACATGGCTGGATGCTTATCTTAATGGGCGCCTTTACCCCGTTTCCTTATAAAGTCACCGTGATTTCTGGCGGCTTTCTGGGGGTTGGATTATGGCCTTTGATTATCACGTCGATACTTGGTCGAGGCAGTCGGTTTTTACTTGTTGCAGCGATTATCCGCTATCGCGCTAACCGGCCATTAGCGACAGCATTAGTCACCTTATTGCTCATCCTAATCGGCTTTTTCTGGTGGTTAGTTTCAGCATGATGAGATTAGCCGCAGCCCATCTGTTTAACCCGCTTCAGGCGGTCATTATCATGACTTTGATAAGCACAGGTTTGCTGGTGGCGGCATATTGGTTTCAATATTTTGGCGGGCTCCAGCCCTGCACAATGTGTTATTGGCAACGCATCCCGCATGCCGTTGTCATTGGAATTGGCGTTGTAACATTCTGGCTTGGTGATAGTTATGGGCGTGGATTTTTGCTACTGGCTGGATTGGTTATGTTAATCAGCGCCGGACTTGGGTTTTGGCATGCTGGGGTTGAGTGGGGGTTCCTGACAGGGCCGCAAGGATGTAGCGGCAATATTAGCTTTAGCGGCGATACTAGCGCCATATTAGATACGCTATTAGCAACTAAACCGGTTAGGTGCGACGAGGTGCCATGGTCTTTTATCGGTGTTTCCATGGCAGGATGGAACATGATTATTAGTCTAGTTATGTCAGTATACGCTTGGCTTAGCGTCGCTTTCAGTCGGTAACCCTTTTAACAAAGGATAGCATAATGAAACGTAAATATCAGGATCAGGATGATGTTAGCCGCTATTTGCGTGTCGATCATGCAGGAGAATTAGGCGCAAGACGGATTTATGAAGGCCAGTTGGCGGTTCTGGGCAGCCATCCTGTTGCTGAAGAAATCCGCCATATGCGCGATCAAGAACAAGAACATCTTGATACGTTTGAGAACCTGCTGAATGAATATCAGGTGCGGCCGTCCTTGCTATCACCGTTCTGGAATGGTGCTGGATTTGTGCTGGGTGCGGTTACCGCCGCCATGGGCCCAAAAGCTGCGATGGCATGCACCATTGCTGTCGAAGAGGTCATAGGCACGCATTATGACAAGCAAGCGAAATCCCTTAAAGGCGAGGATGAACTGGCAGCAACACTTGAGCGTTTCCGCGACGAAGAATTAGAACACCGTGATATCGCCAAAGATCATGATGGTGAGCAAGCAATTGGCTATCCAGTGATGCGGCGGGTGATTCAGGCGGGCTGTCGGGCGGCTATCAAACTGGCTGAACGTGTTTAACGCTTGAAGGCTTTTGCCATTTGATCATCGGTTAGCTGAAACTCATTCGGCCAATTTTGATCCTTATCATGGCTGGCAAGATCATTTTGCGCTAATGCGTGTTTGTTTTCCTGATCAAGAACCAGCTCACTATCCCAGTATAAATAATCCATCCAACTATGATGCAAATAATTTGGTGGAAAGCGGCGGCCATTTTCCTGCAACACCCATGTTGACGGCTGTTGCGGCTTAACCTTCGGTATCATGCCGCAATGCGCAGGTAATTTATTGGCTTTTTGCAAGTTACAGCGGCTACACGCTGCCACCACATTATCCCATGTTGTGCGTCCCCCACGCGATCGCGGAATAACATGATCAAATGTTAATTCCGGCGCCGGAAAGGGTTTCTGACAATACTGACAGGTAAACCGATCACGCAAAAACACATTAAACCGCGTAAATGCCGGAAATCGGCTTTGCTGAACATAATCTTTCAGCGCAATAACACTTGGCAAGCGCATTTCCATGCTGGGTGAGTGTATCATCGTGTCATATTCAGAGATAATGGTGACACGTTTTAAGAACACGGCTTTGATTGTATCCTGCCATGACCAAAGCGATAACGGGAAATAACTAAGCGGTCGAAAATCAGCATTCAGGGCCAGAGCTGGCGCTAATCCGCGGTCAGGGCCAGCATTGATATGGGCATCTAACATGACAATAGCAACCTGTTCATATCTCTATGACATCATATTGCCATGACAAATTCAACTTAAATTTATGTTAAAAGACACAAGATGTAGTAGGTAAAGGGGAATTATATAACTTTATTTATTGTTCAGACCCTTTTATGAGATGATCTGTCATAAATGCGATCATGCGCTTCAGCCCTTCTTCGGAGATGCCGTGACCAACCCCTTCACAGGCCAGCGTTTCGACCTTTACCCCATTTGCTTCAAGCACGAGCTTTGCCATATCCATTGCTTGAAAGGGCACAACCTGATCATCTTTGCCGTGAACAAGCAAAACAGGCGGCTTTGCGGTGACGGCTTGTGCCATCTGATTAGGGGCTAGCAAAGCACCAGCAATGCTGATAATTGCACCTGGGGCTTCGGCCATACGAACGCCGCCATATAGCGCCATCATGCCACCTTGTGAGAATCCTGCCACGGCCATTTGGCTGGCTGGAATCTTAAACTGTTCCATCAATGCCATTAGGATATTTTGCAGACCTGGAAACGCCTTTGACGGGCCTTCATCAATAAGCGTGGCATCAACGCCTAAATCAAACCATTGCCTGCCCATGGGATTAGCGGAGCATGGCTCCGGGCCATCAGGCGCACAGATCACCGCATGCGGAAATTGCGCCGTAATATGAGGCGCAAGGTTAATCAAATCAGTGCCATCAGCACCCCATCCATGCAATAATATAATGAGCTGCTCTGGCGCCTCTGTCCCTTCATTCTGATGGATGAGAACACTATGATCAGCGATAGATTGGCGAATAATAGTCGACATGGTAAGCTTTCCTCTCAACACTTTATACCCTATGGAAGGGGGATGAACGACCCTTTTTCTTTGCTATGCCAAATTACCACATAAGCCTCAATATAGAATCTCAACATAGAGCCCAGCATAGAACCGCTGAACAATTTAAGCTGGCCTAATTTAAGGTGTAATCTATTGAATATGACATTAGCGATCACATCAAGCATACTCAAGCAGGTTAAGTCCGGTGATATCACGCGCTTTGCGCCCTCACCATCAGGATATCTGCATCTGGGGCATTGTTATTCTGCCATGTTCACGCATCAGATAGCTGCGGCAAGCGGCCAAGCTATGCTATTACGCATTGATGATATTGATAGCACTCGATGCAAGCCACATTTTGAAGATGCTATTTTTTCAGATTTAGGCTTTCTTGGCATTACTTATGCGGAACAAATACGCTATCAAAGCCAGCATTTAGATGCTAGTCAGGCGGCGATCACATATCTACATGACCAGGACATGATCTATCCCTGTTATCTCAGTCGGCGTGAGCTGAGTGATTTACTATCCGCCCCACATCTGGCAACCAATACCGATCAAATGCTTACGCCAAAGCAATTAGAAGACAGAGAAAATAGCGATATGGAACCTGCTTGGCGGCTGCGGATGGATCATATTCGCCAACATTTACATGGTCTTACCGCTCATGACCTGATCCATGGTGAGCGTTACATTGATGTTAACACCATTCCCGATGAGGTGATTGCTAGACGCGATATTGGCAGCAGTTATATGCTCAGCACGGTCTTGGATGATCATGCGACAGGAGTAACATTAGTGACCCGCGGTGACGATTTGCTTAACGTCGTCCCCGTGCAACGTATTTTGCAAGAATTACTCGGGTTAAAGCAACCACGCTATGCGCATCATAAGTTGATCCTTAACGCCGAAGGGGAGCGCTTTGCCAAGCGGAATAATGACCTTGGCATCCATCACTTGCGGCAACAAGGCATGAGCAAGGATGATATTTTGCATCTGATGACAAAATGTCGCGATAATTTACCATAAAAAATAGGGCATGTATGTTGACTTTTCATGATGAGAGGAACATATCATTTGCATGACTTCTTATATGACGTTCATTTCCTCCCTAACTCGGTCGCGGGCTTACCCCGCGGCTTTTTTTTGGGCGCTAACAGATCGCTATAAAACGCGGGTTTTGATCAGGTTTTCATATGCTCTGGCATGGGGCGAACCATAGCCATTATGATGCTTAATGATATCATGGCAACTAAAACCAGTGACATCATGATCATAATTTGCCAGCCATAAAGGTAATGCATGGTTGCCGCCGCAAGCGATGACATCGCCATCATAAATGTAATGGTGAGATCAGCTACGCCTTGGACACGCGGTCTTTGTTGGGGCGAGCAAGATTGCGTGACAATACTTGATCCACCAACAAATAGCATATTCCAGCCAAGTCCAAGGAAAACAAGGGTTAGAAAATAATGCCCGAAGCTATTCCCCGATAGAGTGACCGTCATCATCGCCAAATAAAATATCACGCCAGCCCATAAAACAGGAATAACACCAAATCGGCGGATCAGACTGCCCGTAAAAAAAGACGGCAATAGCATGGCGACAACATGCCATTGAATAATGATCGCATTACTATCATTGCCTAGTTGTTCAGTATTGACAATCTGCAGCGGCGTTGCCGTCATAACAAAGGTCATAACCCCATAGCCGATAGATGCCGAGATTAGCCCGGCAATAAAAAATGGCTGTCTGAAAATTGTGCCGATAGGGACAGAAGCGCCGCTCATTTCAGCGGGGTCAGGTCGTTTTATCCGCAAAAATGGCAGGGCAAGTAAGGCCACTGCCTGAACCGCGGCGGCGGCAATAAAACACCCTGCATAAATATGCTCAGGAATAGCGGTAAATGTCATCCGTATCAGGTTAGGCCCTAAAAACGCCGCTAAAACACCACCTGCCAAAACCAGTGATAATGCCCGTGCCTTCTGATCTTTTTCGGCATTATCAGCGGCGGCATAACGATAGAATTGGGCAACCCCATGAGTTAATCCTAGCATCATCGAGGCGATCAAGAATAACGGGAAAGATGAGATAATTGTCGCCTGCGCCAGCAATAAACACGCAACAACGCCAATGATCGCAGCAATGATAAAAATGACCTTGCGGCCAAATCGCCCCATCAATAAAGACGCCGGAAGCGTCGTTAGCATAGAGGCGATAAAGACCATTGATAACGGCAATGTCGCTAGCCATGGTTCAGGAGCTATGGCAATGCCGACAAGGCTGGTGACGATGATATTAATATTTACCGTCGTCATAAATATCGCTTGTGAAATAGCAAGCAGGGCAACATTGCGCCCGTTTGGGGACACTACCATTCTCCAGTATTTGGCATTGATGCCCAAGGTTCCACCACAGGCTTAGGCTCTCCATGTTGGAGTAATTCCACCGAAATCTGATCAGGCGATCTGACAAATGCCATGCGGCCATCACGCGGCGGCCGATTGATCGTCACCCCCATATCTTGCAAATGCTGACAAAGCCCATAGATATCATCCACCGCATAGGCTAAATGACCAAAATTACGGCCACCATGATAGACTTCATCGCTATCCCAATTATAGGTTAACTCAAGGGCTGGTGCTCGGCTCTCAGCGAAACTTTCCGTATCATCGGTAGCGGCTAGAAATATTAGGGTAAACTTGCCCATCGGATAGTCTTTTCGGCTTACCTCTTTTAAACCAAGTCCATCACACCAAAAGCGCAGTGATGCATCAATATCCGTCACTCTAACCATTGTATGCAGATAATGCATGGGCGTTATTTTCCTATTAATCTTTACATGAATACATAACTAAAATACCGTTGCATTATTATTTTAAAAAGGAAAGTGTTATCCCTTCGGTGGACCATTAAATTTTATGATGTCGTTATTATCAAAACCCGTTCGCGTCGGTGTCGATATTGGTGGAACTTTTACTGATATTGTTCTTGAAACCCCAGATGGCCAAACCTCAACCAAGGTATTAACAACCTACACAAGACCCGAAGATGCTATCATCGAAGGCTTGCTTAGTGTTTGCAATAATGCTGGAATTGCGGCGTCTGATATTGGCATGGTTATTCATGGGACAACCCTTGCAACAAATGCGCTGATTGAACGGCGCGGTGCTAAAACAGCACTGATCACAACCGCCGGCTTTCGTGATGTTATTGAAATGCGTACCGAAAGTCGGTTTGAGCAATATGATCTCAACCTTGTGTTGCCCGAACCGCTCATCCCTCGTGAATATCGGTATCCGGTCAAAGAACGCTTATTAGCTGATGGCAGCGTTGATACACCCCTAAACCCCGATGATATTATAGAACTGACAAAAGACTTAAAAGCGCAGTCGTTTCAGAGTATCGCTGTCGGGCTTCTTCACTCTTATGCTAATCCTGTTCACGAACAACAGATCAAATCACTATTGGCCGAATATGTCCCTGACATGCTGGTCTCACTTTCATCCGACGTATCGCCGCAAATGCGCGAATATGAACGATTTAATACGGTGGTAGCGAATGCTTATGTAAAACCGATCATGGCATCTTATCTAGAACGGCTAAAGGCGCGATTGGGTGATCATGCCATTACCGCACCTTTCTTTTTGATGCATTCGGGCGGCGGTATTATGGATTTAGAAAGCGCTGCAGCGTTTCCTGTCCGATTGGTCGAGTCTGGGCCTGCAGGCGGCGCTATATTTGCTGCCGATATTGCCTCACGCTTTGGGCTTAATCGCGTTCTGTCTTTTGACATGGGCGGCACAACAGCAAAAATCTGTCTGATCAAGGATCAAAAACCAAAGACCTCACGCAGTTTTGAAGTCGCCCGCAGCTATCGGTTCAAAAAAGGCTCAGGCATGCCCATCTCTATACCCGTCATTGACATGGTAGAAATTGGCGCTGGCGGCGGCTCTATTGGCTCACTTGATGCTATGCAGCAGATCAGAATAGGGCCAGAATCAGCAGGCTCTGAGCCTGGGCCTGCTAGCTATCAACGTGGCGGCACAAGACCAACCGTTACTGATGCTGATTTATTGATGGGGAAGCTTGATCCCAATGATTTTGCCGGCGGCTCTATCACCCTATCACCTGAGGCGGCGATGCATAGCATTTCAGGCCATATTGCAACGCCACTTGATTTGGATCAGGCGCGCGCCGCCTATGGCATGGCTGAAGTCGTTGATGAAAATATGGCTAATGCGGCACGCGTTCATGCTGTTGAAAGCGGTGAGGATTTAGCTGGTTATGTCATGATTGGTTTTGGTGGTGCTGGGCCTCTCCATGCGATCAGGCTAGCACAGAAACTTCATATCAATCGGGTTCTTATCCCGGCATCTGCTGGTGTTGGTTCAGCCGTTGGCTTTCTGAAAGCGCCGTTTAGCTTTGAGGCGAGCCAATCGCTCTATATTCGGCTCTCTGAATGGCGGCAAGACGCCATTGCTAGCATGCTAGATAGCTTAACCAAACAAGCCCAACAATTTGTTCAGTCATCGGTGCCAGATGCCAATATCCTTATCACTGCAAAGGCCTATATGCGCTATGTTGGGCAAGGCTGGGAAATTCCTGTTGAACTGCCTTCAGATTGGTCATCAAGCCCTGACAAAGAAACGATTATGCGGATGTTTGAAGAGCGCTATAGTCTGCTCTTTAGCCGTGTTGTGGACGGCCTTGATATCGAGATTACTAGCTGGACTGTTCTGGCTTCTACACCAGTTCAGAAAACTGACCCTTCACAACCTGCACGCGCCTTAAAGCTTGAGACGAGCGCCAGCATACGGCAGATGGCTGATCTGGCTAATGGCGAAATATTAAATGCCGCGGTCTTTAAGCGGCAGCAGCTTAGTCATGGCAGCATCGTCAAAGGCCCTGCCATTATCACCGAAGCTGAGACGACGATTTTAGTCCCGCGTGGCGGCCTTGCCCTACAACATGATGATGGCACCATTGATCTGCGGCTTGATGGACACATGCCTGAAGGTGATATGGAAGGAGGCGATGATCATGCTTGATGCCGTTATTCTCCAAATTATGTGGAACCGTCTGATATCTGTTGTTGAAGAACAGGCGCAGGCGTTAATTCGGACAGCCTTTTCTACCTCCGTCAGAGAAGCCGGTGATTTATCTGCTGGGGTTTATGATGACAAAGGCAATATGCTCGCACAGGCGGTGACAGGAACCCCCGGCCATGTCAATGCTATGGCCGAATCAGTTGGTCATTTCATGCTTGAGATTGGCGTTGAAACCATGGCTGAAGGGGATGTCTATATTACCAATGATCCGTGGATGGGCACTGGCCATTTGCATGATATTACCGTAGTAACGCCAGTTTTTCGGCATCATAAACTCATTGGGTTTTTTGCTTCTACTGCCCATGTTGTTGATGTTGGTGGCCGCGGCTTTGGCGCTGATGGCAGTTCGATTTACGAAGAAGGTGTCCAAATCCCAATTATGCGCTTTATCAATAAAGGCACGGTCAATCATGATCTTGTTAAATTGATACGCCAAAATGTCCGTGAAGCAGATCAAGTGGTGGGGGATATTTACGCCCTAGCAACATCAAATGATGTTGGCGCCAATCGGCTCATGGCCATGCTGGATGAGTATGATGCCCGTGATCTCAATATGGTGGCTGATTTTATTTTAGCGCGTTCCCATGCGGCAACCCTTGAACGCATTGCCAGTCTGACGCCAGGCTCTGCCCATGCCAGCATGAATATTGATGGGTTTGATCAAGTCATAACCCTTGCCATTACTGTCAGCATAGAACATGATCGCATCTGCGCCGATTTCACCGGTACGTCAGGGATAGATAAAAAAGGCATTAATGTTCCTCTTGTCTATACCCGCGCCTATACATGCTATGGGCTGAAAGTGGCGATTGCGCCCGATATTCCGAATAATACGGCATCACTCGCGGCGTTTGTGGTCAGCGCGCCTGCTGGCACGATCGTTAATGCTGAAAGACCAGCACCTGTGGCTTTACGTCATATTGTTGGTCAGATGCTGCCTGATGTTGCCTTTGGTGCCTTGCATCAATTGCTGCCTGATGGGATACAAGCCGAAGGGGCAAGCGCGCTCTGTAATTTTCAGGTGAGCCTAACCCCCATTGAGGGCGCCAATATCTCTGCCAATTACCCCGAAGATGCTAAATCGGCTGAAGTATTATCATTTAATTCTGGCGGCACTGGTGCCCGCACTGGTCTGGATGGATTAAATGCTACCGCCTTTCCTAGCGGTGTCATGACAATGCCCGTTGAAGCTACGGAAAATGTTGGGCCGCTGATTATTCGGCGCAAAGAATTACGCCCTGATAGCGGCGGCGCTGGGCAGTATCGGGGCGGCCTTGGTCAGTTCATGGATGTCGCCGCTCGTGAGGGCTATGACATGACGTTTTCGGCCATGCTAGATCGTGCTGAGCATCCGGCGCGTGGACGTGAGGGCGGTAAATCTGGCGGCGCAACATTGCTCCATACTTCTGATGGGCAGGTTCTGCGCGGTAAAGGCAGACAAGCCATTGCAACCGGGCAAACCGTGCATCTAGCATTTGCTGGCGGCGGCGGCTATGGTGATCCTTTAAAGCGTGACATTAATCTGATTAAGCGCGACTTACGGCGCGGCTATATTTCGGCAGAAGCGGCTATGCAAGATTATGGTATCTCGGCTGAACAGATTAAAGCATGGAATGAGACGGCAGATGACTAATTTTGTAAAAGCTGACCGCTTGGCTGAGGTCAAGGTGTCGGAGATAGTCGTTATGAGTGAGGCGGCACGGCAACGCCGAGCTGAAGGCCATGACGTCATCAATCTTGGCATTGGTGAGCCTGATTTTAATACGCCTGATCATGCTAATGCGGCGGCGATTGCGGCGATCACTGACCATGATACACATTACCCGCCAATCGCTGGCAAACCCGAATTACGGCAAGCGGTGGCTGAACTTTATGATGGCCGCGGCGGCATCGCACGCGGCGCGGCTAATGTCCTGATATCTGGCGGCTCAAAATACAGCCTCCTCAACGCTATGCTGGCTAGCGTTAATCCCGGCGATGAAGTCATCATGCTAGCCCCATTCTGGACGTCTTATGCCGATATTGTTCGGCTTTGCGGCGGCATACCGGTTATTATTTCCTCAGATGGCGCCAACCAATTCCGCCCAAAGCTGGACGAAATTTCGGCGACGATGACAGCGCGAACACGTTGGATCATGATCAATTCCCCCAATAATCCGTCAGGGGCTGTCCTAACAGCAGGTGAGTTACGCACCATTGGTGATCTGATTGCCGCGCATCCGCAAGCCATGCTGCTAAGTGATGAGATTTACGAACATATTGTCTACACAGACCAATTTGTCTCTGTCGCTGATGCCTTGCCTGATTTAGCTGAGCGAACGCTGATTGTAAGCGGTGTTTCTAAGTCATATGCCATGACAGGCTGGCGCGTTGGTTATGGACTCGGCCCACAGCCCTTGATTGCCGCCATGACCGCCGCCCAGGCACAAGGCACATCAGGAACCGCAACCATAGCACAAGCCGCCGCCTATGCTGCCATCACAGGCAATCAATCAGTGCTCAAGACCCGCAAAGATATTTTCCAAGACCGCCGTGATCTGGTTTGTCGTCACATCCGCGCAATCAATGGATTAAACACAACCATTCCCGATGGTGCCTTTTATGTCTTTCCATCATGGCAATCTTGTATTGGCTGGAAAACCCGTGAGGGCAAGGTCTTATTAAATGATATGGATTTTTGCCAATTCATTCTTGAGCAGGCAAATGTAGTTGTGATCCCCGGCTCATCATTTTCCATGCCGGGCTATTTCCGCATTTCTTATGCCTCATCCACCGAAGAATTAGATGAAGCAATGCGCCGGCTTGCTGATGCTATGAGCAGCCTTGAGCCTAATTAAAATAAGCCTTGAGTCAGCTAAATGACTAGTTGACATGCGCTTGGGATAAGGCGGCAATAATCTCATCCAGAGAGCGGTAAAGTGGCGGTGGCGGCGGCGCTGGCCGGGCTAGCATCAAGACAGGTAAGCGCAAGACGCGAGCGGCCAGGAGTTTGGCAAAAGAGGCTGTGCCGCCAGCATTTTTTACCGCCAGATGAGTAATGCCAAGCGCCTCAAAGAGTTGCTTTTCCTGCTCCATATCGGCTTGTGGCAACGCCGCAATAAAATTGATCTGGCCTTGTGTAGACGGCGCTTTCAGGGCGCGCGCCGTAACCCGAAAATTATGCTCTGCTGGCAGTGCCGCTATGCCCTCCTGCCCTGCCGCAAGAAACACATGCGCGTGACCGGGGATATCCGCATAAAGGTCGGTCAAGCTAGTATATTCTGTCCATAAATCTGTTGCATCGGCTTGCCATGCAGGTCGCCAAAAACTCAGCCGTTTGACCTGAGCCAAGTCAGCCGCTACCACCGCATGCGCTGTCATTCGGGCGGCATAAGGGTGCGTTGCATCAACCAGATGGGTGATCTGCTGATCAGCCAAAAACTGTGCCAGACCGTCGGCTCCACCGAAACCGCCATAACGCACTGGCAAATCCACCGAAATTGGGGTTGGCGTTACCCCGGCTAGAGATATTTCAGCATTCCAGCCATATTTTGCCGCGTGATTAGCCAGAAGGCGCGCCTCCTGCGTGCCGCCCAATATCAAGATTTTCGGGGTCACGTTTCTTGCTCTTCAGATAAAATATTGCCTTCCCGATCAACCACCATCACGCCTAAGCTAGTCGTTGTCTGGCCAATCATATTCCGGCATGTCGCCATTGCCATTTGCGCTATGGAGGTGGCTAGTTTTGCTCTATCAGCAGGGGCAAGCGTTGTCGCCACCTCCAATGCTGAATTGGCATTGGCAATACCATCTGATGCTATTCCTAAATGCTTTGCCATATCAGCAAGGGCATCAAAATCAATCTGGCTACGCGCCGAATGTAAATCCGTTGCGCCTTGAGCAAGTTTAATCATTTTACCAAAACCGCCAGCCACTGTCAGCCGCTTGACCGGATGACGGCGCAAATATTTTAGCATACCGCCAACAAAATCACCCATATCAATGAGGGCAATGGTCGGAAGCTGATATTTCTGTTGCACCGCTTTTTCTGACATAGCCCCGGTTGACCCGGCAATATGGTCAAGCGCATTAGCACCAGCAACATCTATGCCGCGATGGATAGAGGCTATCCAGGCTGAACATGAAAACGGTCGCACCACACCAGTTGTTCCCAATATCGATATCCCATCGACAATGCCTAATCTTGGATTCCATGTTTTTTCAGCTAATGCGCGGCCATTGGGAACAGAGATTGTGATCTCAATATCTGCTGTGCCGCCAATATTTTCAGACAGGCTGTTTATGATATCCGTCATCATTTTTCGGGGGACAGGATTAATCGCCGGCTCACCAACATCAATAGGAAGCCCCGGCTTGGTGACGCGGCCAACCCCCTCACCACCATGGAAAATCACGCCTGCCCCATCAGCGGCTTTACAGATAGAGGCGCGTATCTCGGCGCCATGCGTCACATCTGGATCATCGCCAGCATCTTTGATGACGCCAGCAGAAAAATGCACACCATCACATGCTGTATAGGTAATATCTAATGTTGCCGCCTTGCCGGATGGAGTATCAATGGTGACGGTTTCAGGAAATGTTCCTGTCACCATTGCCGTATAAGCGGCATAGACAGACGCCGTTGCACAAGTTCCTGTTGTCCAGCCAAAGCGAAGTGTTGTTTTCAGTGTCTGTTGCATTATACTAGCATTACCCTAAAAGGGGTATCCGTGATAACAATTTGATTGCTATCATGCCTCATAATGGAAAAGGAATCTATGTTGTCATGACATCAGCGCAACAGCCATTTTCAGAAACCTCGCTTCCACCTATCAAAGGTGAGAACTGGCCTGAGTTTTGTGGCGGCTGGGTATGGCTCGCAGGGGCGGGCCCGGGTGACCCCGGATTGGTGACATTGCATGTCCTCAATGCGCTCCGGCAGGCCGATATTGTGGTTTATGACGCATTGATTGATAAGCGGGTCTTAGATTGGGCGCGCCCCGGTGCTGTCATTGAATATGCTGGCAAACGTGGCGGCAAACCTTCACCAAAACAGCGTGATATTTCGATTAGATTGATTGAGCTGGCGCAACAAGGTAAGCGGGTATTGCGGCTCAAAGGCGGTGATCCATTTGTTTTTGGTCGTGGCGGTGAAGAAGCGCAGACCTTGGTTCAGGCAAATATCCCCTTACGCATTCTGCCCGGAATATCTGCGGGCATTGGTGGACTTGCCTATGCTGGTATTCCTGTCACCCATCGTGATGTCAATCAAGCGGTCACATTTCTGACTGGTCATGACCGCACCGGACTAGCCCCATCAGCTGTTAATTGGCAAGGCATTGCCGATGGTAGTCAAGTCATTGTAATGTATATGGCAATCAAGCACCTGCCTGAGATTTGCGCCAATTTGATTAATGCTGGACGCAACCCGTCCGAGCCTGTTGCCATTGTGAGTAATGCTAGTCTGCCCAATATGACGGTGCTGGAAACAACATTAGGCCATGCCGCACAAGATGTTGAGAAACATCAGATCACGCCACCGGCAATTATTGCTGTTGGTGAGGTCGTGCGGATGCGCCAATGCCTTGACTGGATTAGCCAGATGCAAGGTCACCCACCGCGCAATATTGATCCGCTTGGTACCCGCCAGCATGAGGATACAGCCTGATGGCAACATCTGGTCTGGTGCTGACTGCGGCCGCATCTGGCAGTGGCAAAACCCTCATCACCCTTGGCTTGCTTTCCGCACTGCGCCTAAAAGGCTATAACATCGCCTCAGCTAAATCTGGCCCTGATTATATTGATCCGGGCTTTCATGATGCGGCAACAGGACAGCATGGGATAAATCTGGATAGTTTTGCCATGCGTCCAGAATTGATCTGTCAAATCGCCGCTCAAGCTAAAGCTGACATGCTTATCGTTGAGGGCGCTATGGGGGTCGCTGATGGCGGCACAGCCAGCACCGCGCATCTGGCCGCAATCCTGAATATTCCATTGATTCTCATCATGGATGTGAGGGCGCAAGCTGAGACCGCCGCCATGGTCGCAAGCGGCTTGCGCTATATGCTGCAAAAACAAGATAATCCGGCGCATCTGGCTGGTGTGATTATCAACCGTTGCCGGAGCAGCCGTCATCAAGCAATGATTGAGCAAGCCATGCAGGATGCAGATATTCCTGTCTTAGGCGCATTGCCAGACCGCCCCGAGCTTAGCCTGCCGTCACGACATCTAGGGCTGGTGCAGGCGGCGGAATTATCGGCTAGCGGTCAACTTAATCACATTATAAATCAGACCAGAGAAATCATAACTGATCATGTGGATTTGCCGCGATTAGCTGAACTATCGGCGCCATTATCAGCACCGCCGTCATCACCAGCGCCTTTATTGGAGCCAATGGCACCGCCAGCGCAGCGTATTGCCATTGCGATGGATGAGGGATTTGCCTTTTGCTATCGGCATGTCATTGACAGCTGGCAACGGCAAGGGGCTGAGATTCTGCCCTTCTCACCACTTGCTGATGAAGCCGCTGATGCTAATGCTGATATGATTTATCTGCCCGGCGGCTATCCAGAGCTTTATCTCAAGACCCTCACCAATGCGAAAATCATGCAAGAAAGTCTGATCAAAGCGGCGGCAAAGCAAGTGCATATCTATGGTGAGTGCGGCGGCTATATGGTGCTTGGGGAGCAGATTATAGACGAAAATGGGCAGTCATTTCCAATGCTAGGATTACTTGACCTAACAACAAGTTTTGCCAAAAAATCGCTTCATCTTGGCTATCGCAAATTGTCACTTATGGCGCCACTACCGCTACCTCATCTGGCTTATGGGCATGAGTTTCATTACACTACTGCGGTCGCAGAAACAGGTCAGCCTTTATTTCACGCCGCTGACCGCAACGGCGCCGATTGCGGCAAGATAGGGCTAGTTAATGGCAGTGTTTATGGCTCATATGCACATCTCATCGCCGCCGCATAAGATCACTCACCACGCTCATCTTTATTGCCTCGCTTGACCCGCAAGACGTGGACATGATGCTTGTCGTAAAGCGCTGAGTCGCGAAACCCATCATCATGATTTAATCCCCGACCAACAAAAATCAGCGCCGTTCGGGTGATCTTGGCGGCCATGACTTTTTTGCGGATATTGGCTAATGTTCCGTAAAGAAACTGCTGATCTGGCCAGCCGACGCGATAGGCAATGACAACCGGACATTCCGCCCCATAAATCGGTGTCAGCACATTTTCAATCTCGCGCAGGTTTCTGACCGATAGATGGATGGCAAGTGTCGCCTTTGTCCGCGCTAGATTTTCAAGCTCCTCACCTTCTGGCATCGGTGATGATTTCATTGCCGTTCGCGTCAGAATAATGCTTTGGGTGACTTCAGGAATAGTAAGCTCTATCCCCATCTCTGCCGCCGCCGCTGCATAAGCCGGTACACCTGGGATAATCTTATAATCAATATTATGTGCCTTGAGCCGTCTGATTTGTTCAGCTATTGCCCCATAAAGCGATGGATCACCAGAATGGACACGCGCCACATCATCACCGTTTTCATGGGCGGCAATAATGATATCCATAATATCATCAAGCGTCATCGACGCTGAATCCATTATGGTTTTAGCCTGACTTTCTGCTACCACGGCGGCTGGAACTAGCGAGCCTGCGTAAAGGCATGTCTGGCAATGCCGAATAAGATCACGTCCTTTGACTGTGATAAGGTCTGGATCACCTGGCCCGGCACCAATAAAATAGACTGTCATTTTGCTGTCCTCTAATGATCTTTTTTATGTTCATCAATGCGTTTGGCATATCCGCGCGGCGTATAAACTGCCTGCCCTGTGCCACGCTCGAAACATCTGGACGCTGATGAGCCAACCATGACTACAGTCAGCATATCAACCTCATCAACGGATAATTCGGCGAGCGTTCGGTAAAGCACTTGCTCTTCGGGTCGCCCCAAATTAGATGCCAGAACAACCGGCGTTGAGGCCGGTCTATGGCGCAGCAAAATAGCCTTGGCTTTAGCCAGCCCAACACGGCGGCGGCGCGATACAGGATTATAAAAAGCAATAACAAAATCACCTTCGGCGGCGGCATGGATGCGCTGTTCAATATGCTCCCACGGGGTCAGCAGATCAGATAAGGAAATGGTGCAGAAATCATGCCCCAGCAATGCCCCTGAACGCGCGGCAGCGGCTTGTAAAGCTGATACTCCGGGGGCAGAACTGACTTCAACGCGGCGTGCCGCATCTGATACACCGCCATCAGATATGTCTCTGTCCAATAGCTCAAAGACCAGTGCACCCATAGCATAAATGCCAGCATCACCCGAACAGATAATCGCTATGTTACGGCCTTTCGCTGCCTCCTCTAAGGCATATCGGCATCGGTCTTCCTCTTCTCCTAAGGCGTAATCTGCACGCGGTTTATCGGCGGCAATATGACCTAGCAAATCAATATAAAGATGATAGCCAACTAGCTCATCTGCTATGCGGATCATCTGTGTCGCTTCAGGAGTTCGCCATGCGGATTGCCCGGGGCCAATACCAACCAGCATCACCCGCCCGCGCGTCCGTGAAGTGATATTTTGCCCTGATGATATGGTCATATCTGGAGTGATAGCGAGTGCCGCCGTGGCATGGGCGGTTTTTCGCTTGCCGGCTATCATGACAGCAGACGCTCCAGCTGCCGCCAATGCCGATGCCTCAGCAACACTATGAGTGCCTATTTCATCAAAAACCACTTGTGACGGTGCAGCCACTCGCGGCGTTTCTTGGTCGAGCAATTTGGGCGAATAAAACCGCATCGGCACAGCCAAATGTTCAGCTATTTTAAGCACTGCCGGTTCATCAGCTTTCAGATCAACACTATAAACACCAGCAATTATATGCGGCGACAAATCATGATCAGCCATCAGGTTCGCGACCAGCGCCTGCATTTCATCCACCGGACAGCCGCGTGACGCCCCTACTCCAAGGCTGGCCAAACGCGGATGATAAACCAAGTGATCTGGCGACTTTAGCTGGTGGTTGGGATGGGGATTCAATGACAACATAATCGCAATCTCCGCCGCATCAGCCGCGTCGCTTGCTGCCCCTGTTTTTGTCATGGGTTCAAGCCAGTGATACCACATCTCAGCAACGCCGCTCAAATAATCCGGCAGATCAGAGTTAATCCGAAATGAAGCACCATCATTGAGCCGCGCCATCACCGAAGAAGCCGCCTTTGGATTAGCCAAGATAAATGGCTGTGGCGGCTGATCAAGGCTGACCCCTAAGCGGATATCGCCAGCCGTTGAGATGGCCGCCATGCCGCCTGTTGTTGTCGCCAGAAGGCGGGCTAGCGCATTACCGCCATGATGCCCGCCAAGCAGAGGGATGACGCTTGATCCATCATCAGCAATGGCAATAATCGGCGGTTCTGCCCATTTATCATTAAGTTGGTTAGCCACTGCCCTGATTAGAATACCAGCCGAGCAAATGCCAATAATTGGCATTTTTGCGGCAAAGCTATCCTGAATATGAGCGACCGTATTTTCAAAGATATGATGCGGCATTATTGGATCAGTATCAAAACTATCACTTTTCGCATGCCAGTTCAGATGATGCGCCGCCACTAGCTTGCGGGCTAGATCAGCACCATGTCTGGTCAGGCTGATAATCATCGGCGTAGAGGTCATGCTATCCGTCTTCAAATCCATGGATCGCTTCCTTTATAGATCAGTATCATGGAAAAATAAGGCGCATCGTCTGGCGCGTCTTGCAACGGCATGACTTGCTGGTGCGGCAGCGTGGCATGGCTGATATAAATCGCGTTATCCATCAAATTGAGATCAGTGATTAGCCCGCGCAGGCGATCCAAATGACGGCCAAGTTTTATGATGACCAGCGATTCTGATGTTGCTATGGCTTCTCTCAAACGGTCATTATCTAGCGGCGCCGCCACGACTGTTAACACATCTAGCCGTGCCGCTAATGGCCGCAGCGCCGCCGATGCCGAGGCAACAAGCGATGAGACACCAGCGATCATTTCAATCTCAACCTCATCCCGAAGCCGTGCCAGAAGATACATGAATGAGCCATAGAATAACGGATCACCCTCACATAAAACGGCAACATCATGCCCAGCATTGAGATGAATTAGCAGCTCCTCTGCCGCCCGATCATAGATCGCTTGCGCTGGCGCACGGCCAGAAACCATAGGAATGATAATCGGTATCTCAATCGCATCACCGCGAATAGCATCAGCCATGATCTGACGTGAAAAACTGTCGCCATGATCAGGCGCTGGATAGGCCACGACCTTGGCTTCGCTGACGAGACGCCACGCTTTGCGCGTGACTAATTCGGGATCACCGGGGCCTGTTCCGACACCAATTAACTTGCCGCGTTTAACCGTCATCTATTGGTTTCCTTTTCCCTTAATCTCTTTTTCCCTAAGCCTTTTTCCCAGACCCATTGCGTGACCGGCATCGCACTGCGCCAGCCATAATAAGGCCCAACAGGATCAGCATGGCTGATTGCAATTCGGATGAGCCTGCCGCCATGATGCTGATGCAATTGCAACAACATAGCCTCACTTTCCAGCGTCACCGCATTGACCACCAAACGGCCACCAGACTTTAGCCGCTGCATCACCAGTTCAGCTAGATCAAGGCTCAACCCGCCACCAATAAAGACCGCATCAGGGCATTCAAGCTCTGCCGCTACTGGCAGATTTTCACCTTCAACCCCAGCCCATTTAGGAACGCCTAACTTTATGGCATTAGCTTCAGCGACGGCTAATCTGTCGGCGCGTTGCTCCACCCCGATGGCACGACCATGGGCGACGGAACGCATCCATTCAATACCAATAGACCCAGACCCGCATCCTAAATCCCATAACAGCTGACCTGATACCGGCTTAAGCCGCGCCAGCGTAATGGCGCGTATATCGGATTTTGTCAGCTTGCCATCACTTTCATAAGCGTCATCAGGAAGCCCAGGCACAGACGGATAAAATCCTGGCATGCTATCTGGACAAGCAACGGCGAGAACATGGAAATCGGCTACTTGCGGCGGCTTTTTTGACCACTCGGTCGCGCCTCCGTCAACCCTTGTTTCCGCCTCACCGCCAATATGTGCCAATGCCGTCATTGCTGCCGCCCCTGCCCCAATAGCAACCAATTGCTCTGCCACTTGCCCTGGTGTGGCACCGCTATCAGCTAAGATCAATAATCGTGCCGATGGCGTGACGGCGGCTCGGATCATCGCAACAGGTCGGCCATGCAGCGTCATGGCATGAACATGTGCCATCGGCCAACCCATGCGGCTGGCCGCTAATTGAAACCCTGATGGGGCTGGCTCAATCCGCATCTCATCACTTGGGATACGTGTCACTAAACTGCTGCCAGCGCCATACCAAAGTGGGTCGCCAGTTGCCAGTATTACGGTTGGCTTACCTCTCCACGTCTCTAACACATCATAAATCTGGTGAAATGGGCTCGGCCAAGTGATCATCTCAGCGCTGAGTTGCATGTCACCTAAAGCGGCGATGAGGCGGTCAGATGCTATGATATGCTGTGCCGCTAAAATCCGCTCTTTCTGATCGGCGTTAAGATCAGATAAGCCTGCCTCTCCCACACCTATGATATCAAGCCAGATCATAGCTGATCACCACGCCCAGATGCTGACGCCATGATGGTGAGGGCATTAACCGCCGCCGCTGCCATGGCAGAACCGCCACGCCTGCCTTTCAGGGTAATAAATGCCATGTCATGCGCAGACTCAATAAGCGCATCTTTCGATTCTGCCGCGCCAACAAATCCGACAGGAAAGCCAAGTATCGCTGCTGGTTTCGGCCAGCCTGAGGCTAAGCGTTCAAGCAAGTGAAACAATGCCGTTGGGGCATTGCCAAATGCCACGACCGCATCCTCAATATGCGGTAGCCAATGTTCAACCGCCGCCGCCGAACGTGTTGTTTCAAGCCGCTTGGCCGCATTTGCCACATCAGCATAATTGAGCGTTACGATAATCGGATTCTGTGCAGGCAGAAATCTTGACGTGATACCAGAGGCTAGCATCTGGCAGTCACACAATATTGGCTTGCCCCTGGACAAACTGCTGACCGCGCGGTCAATAATATTGTCTGTCCATATAAGATCATCAATAACATCAGGCATGGCGGAGGCATGAATAATCCGTTCAACCAATGGCGCTATGCGTGGAGGCAAATCGGCTAATGCAGGAACCGCCGCGCGCACCCGTTCAAAGGATTGGGTATAAATGGCATCTGGGTCCTTGATATAATCAAAGAAGGTTGCCATCAATTTTGATCTTTTGGCCTATTTAATACTGATTTTGGGCCAAGGGGATGATCAGCTTGTGGATAGGGATGGTGATGATGATCGTGCCCGTGATCATGTGAGTGATGATGATCATGATGATGATCTGCCTTTAGCCGACATTCCCCTGTACAGAAAGTTGTACAGAGCTGACAATCCTCAACATTACTACCGGGTGCCGATACGCCTTTGCCTTCAACATGATTATGATGGCTTTCCTGGGGTAACCCAACCTCATCTTCAAAGCCGAGAACAGCACTACGGTATTTACACATTGAGCAGTTCATATTGTTCGATCCATTTAAGATTTCATGAACACGCTCAACAAAGGTTTCAATGACCTGATCATGATCATTAAGATATCCGGCCTTAACAAATGAGATATCGGGGTGACGTTCAGCAACAGCATCGGTGAAGCCATAAATCCGGTCAATCAGTATCCCTGAAAACAGAAAATATGGAAACACCACAATCCTTTTGAAGCCAAGCTTTGTCACATTTTCAAGACATGGCTCAACCAGTGGAAAGGTGACACCAGAAAACCCTGTCTCACACCAGCCAAGCCCCAGACTTTCCACCAGCATCCGCGCTACTTTTGCGACATTGGAATTGGCATCAGGATCAGAAGACCCACGCCCAATAACAACAAGACAAGTATCATGACGCGCCACCACACCTTCGGCTTTATCGGCGGCATCAAGCGCTTCCGTGACACGATCACCTGCGGCTTTCAGCATTTTCAGATCAATCGCCAGCTCACGCCCATATTGGATGGTGATATCATTTTGGGCAGCATAGGTATTAAGCACAGACGGGATATCATTTTTGGCATGACCCGCCGCAAATAGCATTCCCGGCACCGCCAGCACATGATTAACGCCCTGTTCTTTTAATTTGTCTAAGCCGGTTTTAATCACTGGCGTTGCAAACTCAAGATAGCCATATTCTACTGGCCAGTCAGGAAAATAGGCAGGCAATTTTTCAGACAATACCGCAAACTCGGCAACGGCAGATTTTGACCGACTGCCATGACCACAGATCATGACCCCATATTTCGGCTGTTGTGATGTTGGTTGCTCAGCTTGTGACATAATTATCCTCACATAGTAAAAAAATTAAGATATGGCAGGGGTCGCTTCACCAGTGCCTTGATTAGCCGCGTCTATACCATCTTCAACGCCATCTTCAGGGCTGTCTTCAACGCCATCTTCAGGGCTATCTTCATCCGCTGTCTTGTCGCCAGTGCGCAGAATACCCCATAGCACCGCGCCAGCACCAGTCGCTGCTAATCCTGCAAGCCCGATCAGATGCCCATGCCCAGCCAGATCACCAATATGCCCAATATGCGCAAAGGCTAGTTTCGGCGCCGCCACCATTACCAGCGTTAAAGCCATTTTTGAATATGTCATAGTATTATCCTTCCACTTGCTTGAGAACTATGTCAGCGAAAGGTGGATTGCTAATTAAGAACGTCATACGCCAAGATATAAGCCTTAATCACATGGCCTAACAGGCATCACTTTATTAACAACGGGCCTTGGCTAAAGCTCTCACAGTTTTGTAAGTCCGCCGCACCAAGATCTATTCCACCTTGTCAAACAAGGAACCCAGTGCCTTTGGTATAATATGGATTGGAATTGTCAGCAATCAATTTATAAAGGAGATATGATAGCCTTTGCTGAAATCATTATTTTTGCCATCCCATTAGCGATAGCGACTCGCGCGCTCATCCTTGCTGTTGCGTTGGCCGCCGACGCGATGATAGGTGAGCCCGGTATATTATGGCGGCACATGCCGCATCCGGTGGTGATCTTTGGCCGCTTGATAAAAACCATCAGCGCATCTTGGCATTCATCGCATATTTCAGGATATCGCCGCCGCTGCCGTGGTCTAGCGGCTATTATCCTGCTTGTTCTTATCGCTATTCTAGGAGGGTCAGGGCTTGCCGCTTTGGCTAAAGTGATCGGCGATATAACAGATATCGGCGCATGGCCTGTCATCATAACAGAGGCTATACTTGTGACGATATTATTAGCTGGGCGCAGCCTAGATCAGCATGTCCGGCACGTCGCACATGCGCTCAATTCCGCATCAGGGCAAGATGACCTGACCGCCGCCCGGCAAGCAGTTTCTATGATTGTTGGCCGTAATCCTGATCAACTAGATGCGTCAGCAATTTGTCGTGCCAGTATAGAAACAACAGCCGAAAACCTGTCTGATGGTGTTGTCGCGCCAGCGCTATATTACCTGCTTCTGGGTCTGCCCGGTATCATTGGCTATAAAATGATCAATACCGCCGATAGCATGATAGGATATAAATCGGCACGCTGGCTCGCCTTTGGCTGGGCTGCGGCAAGGCTTGATGATGTTGCTAATCTGCTGCCTGCGCGAATAACCGGATGGCTTATTGTGGTCGCTGCTTTATTACCGCAACCGGCAAATGCGGCGCGTGCTTTACGCATTATGTGGCGGGATGCAAGGCTACATCGCTCACCCAATGCTGGCTGGCCAGAAGCGGCTCTGGCTGGCGCATTGAACATTGTGTTAGCAGGTCCCAGAAAATACGGCGCCAGAATGTCAACAGATATGCCACTTAACTGCAGAGGCCGTATTGCTGCAAGTGCTGATATCTATTTAGCCCTAAATTTTTTGTGGCGGGTGACCGCCATCATTATCATAAGCTTGCTTGTGATCGGGTTTTGGGCCTATCTTTAGCCATATCTCTAAATGGGAAGAGATATCTGAAGCAATGATGTTGGCCTAAAGCCCAGCGATACGTGCAATTGCATCCAGATCAGCATGTTCCGCCAGATGATCAGCAAGCTGATCTAATGTCTGATCAATCTGATCTTCAAAGATGATCTGACTAGCTGATCGGCCTTGCCGTTGCAGCCATGCCGACCGAAACGTATCACTTGCAAAAAGCCCATGCATATAGCATCCGGCAATTTGTCCATCGGGGCTAGTTGCACCATCTGTTGTTATGCCTTGACGCCCCTTAATATCACGAATCATAGGGGTTGCCGTATCACGGCCTGTGGTCTGGCCTAAATGTATCTCATAGCCAGCAATAGCCGCACCAGTTTGGCTCTCAATACCGCTTGTATGGGTAAGCGTTTTCTCATCTGTCAGTGTCGTTTCAATGTCTAGGAGACCAAGACCATCAACGCTGCCAGCTATGCCTTCAATGCCGTTTGGATCATGAATAACCTTGCCCAGCATCTGATAGCCGCCACATAATCCGATCACCGCCTTACCATGACGGCACAACATCATCAGGTCTTGATCCCAGCCTTGCTGGCGCAGAAACTGGAGATCAGCAATCGTTGATTTTGATCCAGGAAGCAATACCAAATCCGTATCCAGTGGTAATGGCTCACCTGGTTTAACTAATGTCACGCGGAAACCAGGGTCTTGGCTCAATGGATCAAGATCATCAAAATTAGCAATACGGCGAAGGATCGGAACAGCGACATGGCAGGTGTCGGGGTTAGCGGACTGGCAAGCTTTGTTTTCCAGATCAAGGATATCTTCGGCAGGCAAGCGCGTGGCGGCACCGAACCATGGCAAAATCCCTAGACCTTGCCAGCCTGTTCGCGCCGAAATAATATCCATCCCATCCGCAAATAGACTCGTATCACCGCGAAACTTATTAATCAAAAAGCCTTTTATCCGTTGCTTTTCAGATGGCTCAAGCACCGCATGCGTTCCGACTAATGAGGCAATAACACCGCCGCGATCAATATCCCCCACAAGGATAACAGGCACATCGGCTTCTTCTGCAAAGCCCATATTGGCCAGATCACCTTGCCGCAGATTGACCTCAGCCGGGCTCCCCGCGCCCTCAATAATGATGAGGTCAGCTTTCGCCTCAAGCCTTCTGAAACTTTCCATGACTTTCGGCATTAAGCTCGCTTTATGGGTGCCATATTCGGCGGCGCGCATCGTCCCATAGCGTTCCCCTTGGACAATAATCTGCGCCCCTGTATCGGTTTCCGGCTTTAATAAAACAGGGTTCATATCTGATAGCGCATCGGTTTTTGCGGCACGCGCTTGCAGAGCCTGAGCCCGGCCAATCTCACCCTGATCAGAAGTCACCGCCGCATTATTAGACATATTCTGCGGCTTGAACGGCATCACGGTTAATCCTTGGTTAGCAAAATAGCGGCATAAACCAGCTACTAGCACAGATTTCCCAACATTTGAGCCGGCGCCCTGAATCATAATTTTGGGAATCATAATTTTGGGAATCATAATTTTGGGAATCATAATTTTGGAACCATTATTTTGGCCATCATGATTAGAATTCCACGCCAATCTGTGCCTTGATACCTGATCGAAAGGGATGCTTGATCAGCGTCATTTCTGTCACCAAATCGGCAATCTCAATAAGTTCATCACTGGCATTGCGGCCAGTCAAAACTACATGCGTCATCACCGGCTTCTCTGTTTTCAGGAAGTCAATGACCTCTCTTGTGTCGATATAGCCATAACGCATCGCAATATTAATCTCATCCAATAGCACCAATCTGTTATTGCTGTCGCGGATCAGCTCTTTAGCCTTCTCCCACGCTGCGGTGGCGGCGGCGATATCGCGTTCTTTATCTTGGGTTTCCCATGTAAACCCCTCACCCATTGTGTGAAAAGCGCATATATCAGAAAACCTAGCCATGATCAGGTCACGTTCGCCGGTCGATAATCCGCCCTTGATAAATTGCACCACTGCTGAGGGCAGGCCATGTGCGATACAGCGGAATACCATGCCAAAGGCGGCGGATGACTTGCCCTTGCCCTTCCCGGTATGGACAATGATCAATCCCTTTTCTTCGGTTTTTGTCGACATGATACGGTCGCGTGCCGCTTTTTTCTTCGCCATTTTTGAATTATGGCGAGTGATGTCATCATCTTGATTAGTCATGATATCCTCACATGTTACTTACTCAGGCATAGATGTATTGTGACCCGAATTCGCTTTTCTTGCTAGTGTTTCCGCTGTCATCAGCTTTTCGACCGTGGCATTTCGTCTAGGATGCCATAATCCGCGTTCCATCGCTTCTTGAAAACGGCTTAAGATATCTTGCCATGCGTCGGGATTTTCCTCTTTAAGGAATTGAGCGACTTCCTGATTATCAACCCAGCCGTCAAATAATGCATCAAAATGATGATCTTTGACCTGCCGCGTTGTTGCCGCAAAAGCAAACAGATAATCTAATGTTGCGGCCATCTCAAAGGCGCCTTTATAGCCATGCCGCATCACCCCTTTTATCCATTTCGGGTTAGAGGCACGGCCACGCACAACACGTGAGATTTCCTCAGCAAGGCTTCTGATCTGTGGCCGTTCAGCGAGCGCATGATCACCCATGTAAACAGGAACATCTTGGCCTTTCAGCACCGCCACCGTTGCCGCTAAGCCACCTGCGAATTGATAATAATCATCCGAATCCAGAATATCATGTTCACGATTATCCTGATTATGCAAAACCGCGTCGGTTGATTTTAGCCTCCGGCTTAACCCTTCATGATCAGCAACGCCCTCATCATCTTCGCCATAGGCATAGCCGCCCCATTGAATAAAGGTCTCAGCAAAGTCTTCACGGTTTTGCCAGATGCCCTCATCAATTAATGTTTGCATGCCTGCCCCATACGCCCCCGGCATTGAGCTAAAGACACGAAACCCAGCCCGATGTTCAGCATCCTCAGCCGTCATGCCTTGGTCGATCAGATCATCACGATCACGTGCCCATCTGGCGGCAATGGGGTTATCTTGCTCTGGCTCCTCCAGACTAGCAACCGCCCGCACAGCCTTATCAAAAAGCGCTATCTGGGCCGGAAACGCGTCACGAAAAAAACCTGATGCCCGCAACGTCACATCAACCCGTGGCCGACCAAGCACGCTGACAGGCATAACATCAAATCCAGTGACACGGCGGCTAGCGCTATCCCATTTTGGCTCAACCCCCATTAAGGCCATAGCTTGCGCCAGATCATCGCCGCCGGTTCGCATATTTGCCGTCCCCCAGACCGATAAAACAATAGCCGCCGGATAATCACCATGATCTTGCAAATAGCGATCTAACAAGGCTTGCGCTGATGCCCAGCCTATACGCCATGCGACAGGTGAGGGCACGGCTCTTGTATCAACGGAGAAAAAATTGCGTCCTGTCGGCAGCACTTCGGGTTTGCCCCGTGTTGGTGCGCCTGATGCCCCTGCCGGAACATATCCCCCAGCTAAGCCGCGCATTAAATAAAACAGCTCATGCTCTGGTGAGGTTACGACAGCTGACCGAAGTGACGGCAAGGCATGGTCTAAGATAGCCTTGGTATGTGTCCAGTCATCAGCGGCTTGCTGGCGGCCAGAGATTAGCTCGACCGCCAACGCATTAAGCCTTTCTATGGTATCCCCATGACTGCGCCAAACGCCCAATTCTGGACGTACCAACATAGCTGGCTTTTCCCATAGCCAAACAGCCGCACGATCAGCGGTCAATGGATCAAAGCCTTCCACCATTGGCCAAATATCAGCGGCAAGAGTACGCAGAATAGATTGCCCAACGCCTGACCCATCACCACGTGGTATCCGCAAAATAGCGGTGAGCAAATCGCTTTGTTGGTCTGCTGGGGCTAGCTGACCAAAGATATGAAGCCCGTCCCTGATCTGCATATCTTTGATATCACAAAGATAATTATCCAGCTTTTGCAGCTTTTCATCATTGCTATCATCAGCATTGATCCCGCAATCAGTGGCAAGACCAGCGATATCAGCATGTGATAAGATATCATCCATGAGGGCGTTAGTGCGCCGCGTATCAACGCCAACGGCTTCGTAATATTCATCCATACTCGCCTCAAGTTCAGCCATAACGCCATGACTATCAGCCAGCGTCATAGGCGGGGTCAAATGATCAATAATGACTGCTGCGCTCCGCCGTTTAGCTTGGCTCCCCTCACCCGGGTCATTAACGATAAATGGATAAAAATGCGGCATTGGCCCCAAGCACACTTCGGGCAGGCAATCGGCATTTAAGGCAAGCGCCTTGCCCGGTAGCCATTCCAGATTACCGTGTTTGCCAAGATGAATAATTGCATCAACACAAAACTCATATCGGCACCAGAAATAAAATGCCAGATAATGATGCGGCGGCGGCAAATCTGGTGAATGATAACTGGCTTTCGGATCAATATTATATCCACGCGCTGGCTGAATTGCGATAGCAACATGCCCCATCATCACCACAGGTAAGGCAAAGCCCTGATCATCTGTATCAGGCATAAGCCCTAGCATAGGGTCGCTATCAGGTGTTCCCCAACGGTCGGTAATTTGCTTCTGCGTCGCCACAGGCAAAGCCGCAAAGCATAATTGATAGGCGGCTAGCGGCATCCATGCATCAACCTGTCGGCCGGCTATGCCGCTATTGGTTGGTCGCGACTTGATCACATCCATAAGCGTTTTGGTATCGGCAGGACATCCCGAAATATGATAGCCTTCAGATTGCAGTCTTTTCATTATCGAAATGGCACTGGCAGGCGTATCCAAACCAACACCATTGGCCAGCCGCCCATCACGATTTGGATAATTTGCCATAATCATGGCAAGGCGCATTTGTGAACGCAGCTTTTGTGCAAGGTTAAGCCAATTCTTAGCAAGCCTAGCGACCCAGTTTGCTCGCCCATCATCAGCTTCATAACGGCTCACCATAGCTTCGGTTAATGGGTCTTTCAGAGGCTCCGTTTTGAAGCCAACGGCACGGCTAATGATGCGGCCATCTAATTCTGGCAAGACAACATTCATCGCCAGATCACGGGCATTAAGCCCTGCTGATGTGCGTTGCCATTGCTGTTTTGTTGAGGTGCTAAAGACGATTTGAATGACCGGCGCATTAACAGCGCCAAAGGGCCCCGGTGAAACAGACGAAGCCTGTCCCGCATCCGCACCTAAATCCATATTAGAATTGGGATCAGATACAGCAAAGCTGGTGGCGTTAAGAATAACGCCAGCGCCGGCTTGCTCTAAAAGACTGGCGGTTATACTTGCCGCCTCAGCCTCTTTCAAACTAGCCGCATAAATCGGCAAGGCACAAATGCCTTGATCACTCAATGCCGCGATCAGCGCATCAACAGGGGCGGTTTGCCCCGATTGCATCAACGCCCGATAAAACACAATTGCCGCCACCGCTTTCGGGGGATCGGCTTGACCGGCAATAGCGGTTTGCCATATCGCCTGCATATCTTGAATATCTATGGGAGATTGTTGTGGCCAATATAATCCCGCTTTTAATAAAGGTCTAGGCAAGGGCGCGTCATCAGATACGCTTATAATATCACGCATAGCGGCCAATAATGCGCTGGCATTTGCCATGCCGCCATGATCCAGATAGGCGGCAAGCCGCGCCAGCGTCTCGGCAGGTAAGTTAGATAGACGGTCAAGTTCAGGGTCAGGGCGACCATCCCCTGGCAACATGGCGAGAGTGATGCCGTTGGCTTTAGCCATCAGCGATAATTGCTCACAGCCATAGGGCCAATAGCCTGTCCCGCCAAGCAGACGAACAACAATAATCCGCGCTTTCGACAAGGTGTTTTGGATATAAAGATCAATGGAAAATGGATGCGAAAGGCTGAGGATATTTGCCAGACGCAGATCATCTGGCGCAAATCCAGCTTGCTGTGCCGCCTCAGCCAAGAGGCTTATCTCACTATCGGCGGCGGTCAGAACAACCATATCAGCAGGCGACTGATTCAAATCAACCGCCTCACCGCTGGCATAAAGATCACCAGATTGTTCTATCTTCAGAAGATGCATTTAGCCCTCGCGGTTACAGCCATTAGGATTATAGGCCTTAGGATTATAGGCCTTTCGGTTAAGGCCCTCATTCGGTTACGGTCAAGTTGTAATAGAACCGCCAATCCGGTTGACCAGAGCATCAACATCCATTCCAACCTGACCAATAATGACAAGTCTGCCATGATCAGACGCATCTTGATCAGGCATCGCGGCACTATTTTGGCTATAATAATGCTCAACACGGCTGCCCACCGCCTGCACAACTAATGGCGCGCGCTTGCCATGTACCGATAAAAATCCTTTGGCACGAAGCATGCCGCCCTGTTCCGCTAGCTCACTGATCGCATCAACAATTTGTGCAGGTTCGGTAAGGGCTGGAACCGATAACACAACCGTTTGAAATGCATCATGCCCATGATCATGGTGGTGGTCATCATCATGGTGGTGATGGTGATCATGCAGCGAATGGGTGCTACGGGCAAAGGCCTCTGTTTCCAGACCTAACCCGAATAATGCGGCGATTGGTGCCGCCTCAGCGCTGGTTTCGACAATCGGCGTATGTTGCGTCATCATCCGTGACAGCTTGGCTTTGACATTCTGCTTATCTGCATCTGACAAAAGGTCAGTTTTAGAAAGCACCAGAATATTAGCCGCCGATAACTGATCATGAAAAAGCTCATTAATTGGGGTTTCGTGATCAAGTTCAGGATCATTCTGGCGCTGCATTTCAACCGCAGCAAGGTCGCTAGCCACTTGATCCGTGGCAAGTGCCGCGCCATCAACAACCGTAATCACCCCATCAAGCATGGCCCGAGTACGAATATCTGGCCACTGAAACGCTTGTACCAATGGTTGCGGCAAGGCCAGTCCTGATGTTTCGATGATAATGCGGTCAGGTGGCGGTGATTGATTAAGCAACGCTTCCATACTGGGCAGAAAATCATCAGCCACCGTGCAACAGATACAGCCATTGGCTAGCTCAATAATACTATCCGCATCACATGATGGCGCGCCACATTCTTTGGCCAGAGCAGCATCAACCCCGATATCCCCAAACTCGTTTATAATGAGAGCAAGACGATCACCATCTACCATCTGTAACAAGTTGCGAATCAAAGTTGTTTTTCCTGCCCCTAAGAAGCCTGTAATCACAGTAGCAGGGATACGATGTAGTGACATGCTTTCACCTCATAAAGTCAAATAATTGCAAATTTCCATCATCATGGCTTGTGCAAAATATAGCAATCACTTTGAATACGACCGAAATTTTATTTGTCCAGCCAATTTTATGGAATAATTAAAGACAAACATTTATTTGATATTTTCAACATGTTTTTATTTATTAAAACTAATTATATTGCCTAATCTGTTTTCACGTTTTATGAATGTTACAAATTTACTAAAGGAGGATTACTCGGATGAAAAAGGTTATTATTACTGCCGCACTCAGCATGGCTCTTGCTGTTCCGGCTTTCGCTGATGAAGTTAAGATTGGCGTTATTTTGGGCTATACTGGCCCTATTGAATCACTGACACCTGACATGGCTGCTGGCGCTGAACTGGCAATGAAAGAAGTCAATGATTCTGGCAATTTCATGAACAACATGACTGTCACGCCTGTGCGTGGCGATTCAACATGTATCGATGCACAAGCCGCTTCAGCCACCGCTGAACGTCTGATCACTGCCGAAGGTATTAGCGCCATTGTTGGGGCTGACTGTTCTGGTGTTACCACTGCTATTCTGCAAAATGTTGCTATGGCAAATGGTATTGTCATGATTTCGCCTTCTGCGACTTCACCTGCGCTGACAACTGTTGAAGATAATGGCCTATTTTTCCGGACAGCACCATCTGATGCGCGTCAGGGTAAAATTGTTGCTGATATCCTTATGGAGCGTGGCTTCAAAACAGCTGCTATGACCTATACAAACAATGACTATGGTAAAGGTCTGGCTGATAGTATCGAAGCTAACTTCACGTCGCAAGGCGGCACTATCACAATCAATGCCCCCCACGAAGATGGCAAAGCTGACTACAACGCAGAAGTCGCATCACTGGCGCAGGCTGGTGGCGATATTCTGATCGTTGCTGGTTATCTTGACCAAGGCGGTAAGGGCATCATTCAAGCATCACTAGATAATGGTGCATTTGACATGTTCTATATGCCAGATGGCATGATTGGTGACAGCCTGCCAGCCGCTATTGGCCCAGACCTCAATGGGTCTATTGGTGACGTTCCGGGCACAGACAGCCCAGGCGCCGCAACATTTGAAACGATGGCAACAGAAGCTGGCTTCAAAGCTGGCCCATTTGCTCCAGAATCATATGACGCCGCCGCGCTGATCATGATGGCTATGCACAAAGCAGGTTCAACCGACAGCCAGACATTTAAGGCACATATCGAAGACATTGCTAACGCACCGGGTGAAAAAATCTATCCAGGTGAACTTGGCAAAGCCCTCGACATGATCGCTGCTGGTAAAGAAATCGACTATGTTGGTGCTTCTGCTGTTGAGCTTGTTAATGGCGGTGAGTCTGCTGGTAACTATCGCGAGATCGAAGTTCAAAACGGCAAAAACGTAACGGTAAAGTTCCGTTAATTTTAATCATATGTCAGGACGGTTACGCAGTATGGTGGCCGTCCTAACATTTTTTATGATTTTTTTTCCGCATGATTACAGTTAAAAATCTGATCAAAACCTTCGGCGGCATCAAGGCTGTTAATGGCGCATCCCTGACCATAGAAGAAGGCTCGATCACAGGTCTAATCGGCCCTAATGGGGCTGGCAAAACAACCTTATTCAATGTTATTGCTGGCGTTTATGCCCCCGATAGCGGTCAGGTTATGCTTGGCGATAAGGATATTACTGGTCTGCCTCCGCATGAGCTGTTTCATCGTGGTGTGCTGCGGACATTTCAAATTGCCCATGAGTTTGGCTCATTAACTGTCCATGATAATCTGATGATGGTTCCCGCCCAGCAAGCCGGAGAGCAGTTGCTTAATGTCTGGTTCCGCCCCAAAAAAATTCGTGAAGATGAAATTAATATTGCCCGAAAGGCTGATGAAGTGATCGACTTTCTTCAGCTTAGTGGCGTCCGTAATGAATATGCTGGCAATCTTTCTGGCGGCCAGAAAAAACTGCTTGAGCTTGGCCGTACCATGATGGTTGATGCGCGCATTGTTTTTCTCGATGAGGTTGGCGCCGGAGTAAACCGGACATTATTGAAAACGATAGGGGATGCTATCCTGCGCTTAAATAAGGAGCGCGGATATACATTCTGTATGATTGAACATGATATGGATTTTATTGGTCGGCTTTGTGATCCGGTGATTGTTATGGCTGAGGGTGACGTTCTGGCAAGCGGCACGGTAGAGCAGATTAAAACAAATCCGCAAGTCATAGAAGCCTATCTAGGGACTGGCGTTAAATCCAAAAAGGAGCGTGCGGCGACATGAGCTTCTTGATCGGCAAAGATATGATCGGCGGATATGGTGGCGCTATGATCCTTAATGGCTGTACCATAGGCGTTGAGCAAGGCGAGATTGCGGTGATTGTTGGCCCTAATGGGGCTGGCAAGTCGACCGCCATGAAAGCTATTTTTGGGATGCTATCGCTCAATCAAGGTAGCGTCACTATGGATGGGGTCGATATCACCGCGTTGAAACCCCAAGACCGCGTCATGCTAGGCATGGGATTTGTTCCGCAAACCGCTAATATTTTTACTGAGATGACGGTTGAAGAAAACCTCGAGATGGGGGCGTTCATTCGCCAAGATGATTTCTCCGACACGATGGAACAAGTCTATTCGCTGTTCCCCATCCTCAAAGAAAAACGCCGCCAGCCAGCAGGGGAGTTATCAGGCGGTCAACGGCAGCAAGTGGCGGTAAGCCGAGCGCTCATGACACAGCCTAAAATATTGATGCTAGATGAGCCAACCGCTGGTGTATCACCGATTGTCATGGATGAGCTGTTTGATCGTATTATCGATATTGCCAAGACTGGTATTGCTATCCTGATGGTCGAACAAAATGCCCGACAAGCCCTAGAAATTGCCGATAAGGGATATGTTCTGGTGCAAGGCGAGAATCGATATACTGATACAGGCGCGGCATTATTAGCCAATCCTGATGTTCGGCAAGCCTTTCTGGGAGGCTGATGATAATGACCGATATTTTGAATGCTATTGTCCTGATCACCAATTTTGTTCTTGTCCCCGGCTTGACCTATGGCAGCCAGCTTGCTCTTGGTGCGCTTGGCATTACCATGATTTATTCGATCTTGCGGTTTTCAAACTTTGCCCATGGCGAAATGATGTCATTCGGTGCCATGATCACTATTCTGGTGACATGGTGGATGCAAGCGCAGGGGATTTCCTTTGGGGTTCTGCCAACAGCTTTGCTAGCCTTGCCTATTGGCATTGCGGCAACCATTATTCTGGTGCTGACCGCCGATCGTGTAGTCTTTAAATATTACCGAACGATCAAGGCACCACCAGTTACGCTGCTGATTGTATCAATGGGATTAATGTTCTTCCTTGGTGGTGTTATCCGTTTCATTATTGGCCCTAATGATCAGCGGTTTTTGGATGGTGAACGGTTCATCATGAAAGCCCGAAGTTTTAAGCAAATGACTGGATTGAACGAAGGACTGGCGATTAAAACAACACAAGGGATTACCGTTTTTCTGGCTTTAATCATGGTGGCATTTGTGTTCTGGTTTCTGACCTATACACGAACTGGCAAATCCATGCGCGCCTATTCAAATAATGAGGACTTAGCGTTACTTTCAGGGATTAATCCAGAACGGGTTGTCTTGGTGACATGGGTGATTACCGCCGTCTTGATCACACTTGCTGGAACGCTTTATGGTTTGGATAAAAGCTATAAGCCGTTTACCTATTTATCTCTGCTATTACCGATTTTTGCCTCAGCTATTGTTGGCGGTATCGGCAGCCCGGTTGGAGCTATTCTGGGCGGCTTTGTCATTGCCTTTTCTGAATTATTCGTGACCTTTGCCTACAAGCGTGTGTTGGGGTATCTGTTACCTGACTCCCTTGAACCTGAAGGGCTGATGCAGTTGCTCAGTACGGATTACAAAATCGCCCTGTCCTTTGTCATATTAGTGCTGGTGCTGATTATCAGGCCAACAGGCATCGCTGGAGGAAAAACGCTATGACCAGCCCCATGCGTATCATTACTGTCTTTTTTGGGATGGCGATCTTACTGGCTTTTGTTGGCATTAACCAAAGCTGGAATGTTGCCTTTAGTATTCTCAACCTGTGCGTGATTTCTGCCATTATGGCGCTTGGCGTTAATATCCAGTGGGGATATGCGGGGCTAGTCAATTTTGGCGTTATGGGTTTTGTTGCGGTTGGCGGGCTCGCCGGTGTGATTGTATCAATGCCACCAGTGGAAGCCGCATGGGCGGCCGGCGGAACACAGTTAATGGGCGGCTTTGCTATCATGGGTTTGGTGATTGCTGCCGCCACGATTTTCTGGAAAAAAACACAACATTGGAAAGACCGACCCCGCAAGCGCTATCTGATCATGGCGCTAATTATCATTTTAGGTTATGCCTTCTATCGCTATATCGCTGATCCGGCGATTGATGCGATTGAGGCCGTTGAGCCTGCCAAAACGGGATATTTAGGCGGATTAGGGCTCCATATCTTATTCTCATGGATTGTTGGCGCGATAGCCGCCGGACTAATTGCCATGCTCATTGGACGCATCGCGCTTGGTCTTAGATCAGATTATCTGGCGATTGCGACGCTCGGCATTTCTGAGATTATCATCTATGTCATCAAGAACGAGGATTGGATGGCGCGCGGCGTTAAGAATGTTAATGGCTTACCACGACCTGTCCCATATGAGCTTGATCTACAAGAAGAGCAATGGGTTAATTCACTTGCCGAAAGTATGAGTTTTTCGGTCATTAACGCCTCATCATTAATTGTTAAACTGGCGTATTTATCGCTGTTTGTGGCGGTTCTGATTATCTTATTCATTATGGCAGAGAAAGCCTTGAAGTCACCTTGGGGGCGCATGATGCGCGCTATTAGAGATAATGAAGTGGCGGCGGCGGCAATGGGTAAAGATGTTAAAAATCGGCATTTGCAGATTTTCATTATTGGTTCGGCTATTCTTGGTCTGGCAGGGGCAATGCTAACAACGCTTGATGGTCAGTTTACTCCTGCCTCATATCAACCCTTGCGCTACACATTCTTAATCTGGGTGATGGTGATTGTTGGCGGGTCGGGCAATAATTATGGCTCTATAATTGGTGGTTTTATTATCTGGTTCTTCTGGATTGAGGCTGAGCCATTAGGCTTATGGTTAATTGAGCTTCTGACATCTGGCATGAGCGCTGATTCGGCACTGAAAGCGCATTTACTAGAAAGCGCCGCCCATACGCGACTTATGACGATGGGTTTGATTATGATGCTGGTCTTACGGTTTGCCCCAAAAGGCCTTATTCCAGAGGCAAAACGCTAGGAGTTCGGTCTATTTGTTTGACATGCTCACGCCAAAGGATAATCAATCCAGCGGCGATAATAAGCCCGCCGCCTAACCATGCGCGCGGTTCAGGTATTTCATGCCAGAATATCGCCCCCCATATTGTCGCCCACAGAATGACCATATATTGCGTCGGCGCAATAACCGATAACTCCCCCAAGCGAATAGCCATAACATAGGCAATGAAAGAACACGCCACCAGCATCGCCGCAATCATAAAAACAGAATAGAGCGTCAAGGGGATAGCGACCCAGCCACCCCAGCCCGATGCCCAGCCCAATGGTATAGATAAAAACCCCCCAATACTGGTAACAATCGCAGTGGTCAGAATAATCGACACTGAAGATATATCATGATTGATCTGACGGGTTGCCAGATCACGCACGACTAGCCCAACTGCCGTAATCAAGGGATAAATCATGGCAAGATTAAACGCCTCACTTGATGGCGCTGCTATGATCATAACGCCTAAAAACCCCATCGCTACCGCCACTAGGCGGAAGCCGCCAACCTTTTCCCCAAAGAGAGGTATCGATACTAAAGTCAGTAATACAGGGAAGATGAAAACAATGGTTGTCGAGACAGCAATCGGAATAAGCTGAATACTAATGAAAAAGCAATAGGTAGAGACCAGCTCCGAGCAACCCCTGATCATAGCCCAGCGATTGGTGATATGCGCCAGATGCAAAGGATCACGCATGACCCGCATCATCAGCAGTAAAATAGTGATCAGCATGACACCGCGAATAGCAATAAGCTGACCAACTGGTACCGTCGTGCCGATATAACGCACGGTCACATCACCAACGCTCAGCAAAAACATGGACAGCGCCATAATCGCCAAGGCCAGACCATTTTTCGATGAGGGGTGCGCCATAGCTGATGACATTACTGGTATTGATGTTGTGGCTACTGCACTGCCAACATATCAGTGGCAATCGCCAGCACTGCTTCATCACCCTTCATAATGGTTTCAGCCAAAGCATCGACTTGTGGCATCCGCTGAGTAATAAAGACATCAGCGAGAGTCCATCGGGTAGATAGGAAACTGACATCAGCGCCTTCGGTTAGAGACTGCTTCCTTGCTATCGCCGCGCCTCTCACCATCTGCCAGCCACCGGTCAGCATCCCCATCATCATAACAAAATGATGACCACTAGCCGCCGCTTTTCGAGGGGAATTAGCGGCAGCAAGCAAATGCTGAATAGCATGACGGGCGTTATCGGTCGCATGGATAACTCGTGCCGCCATTGTCGCGATCTGAACATCATGTTCAGGCGTAATGGCATTCATATCAGCCGTAATATCATCAAGCAGCGCCATGACACTAGCACCACCATCACGCAAGGTTTTGCGGAACACAAGGTCATTAGCCTGGATCGCTGTTGTACCCTCATAGATCGGCAGAATACGGGCGTCTCTGTAATGTTGGGCAGCACCAGTTTCTTCGATAAAGCCCATGCCGCCATGCACTTGTATCGCTTGTGATGTGATCTCAAGCGACAGCTCTGTCAGCCAGCCTTTGATAATCGGAACAAGCAACCCTAGCCGATCTTGATGAGCTTGTCCGCCATCATGGGTCGCTAAATCCATCGCCGCCGCACCAATACCAAGCAAGCTGCGCATCGCCATTATGTCTGACCGCATACTTGCCATCAGCCGCAAGACATCAGGATGACCAATAATTGCATCGCCTTCCGTGCCGCCAAGGGGGGTGCCCTGCTTTCTGTCCATAGCATAGGATACCGCCTGTTGATAGGCACGTTCACTAATCGCCAGCCCCTGTAAGCCAACCATAAATCGGGCATGATTCATCATGGCAAACATAATCTCTAGCCCTTTATTAAGCTCCCCCACAAGATAGCCAACAGCACCACCATTATCACCATATTGCAAAACAGCCGTAGGCGAGCCTTTGATACCCAGTTTCTTTTCAATCGAAACACATTTCACATCATTGCGGCCGCCAAGGCTGCCATCTGGATTAATCAGAAACTTCGGCACCAGAAACACCGATATCCCTTTATGTCCTGCAGGTGCATCAGGGGTTCGCGCCAGCAATAGGTGAACAATATTTTCTGCCATATCATGTTCACCATAGGTGATATATATCTTCTGGCCGCTAATCCGGTAATGATCACCTTCGGGGATAGCCATACTGCGAATAGCTGCTAGGTCTGTGCCAGCCTGAGGTTCTGTCAGATTCATCGTACCAGTCCAGCGACCTTCGACCATTGGCTGAATAAATTGCGCCTTATGGTCAGGTGACGCATATTTTTCAAGCGCATAAATCTGGCCTTGGGTTAGCAAATGACATAGCGCGAAAGACATATTGGCGGCTTGCCACATTTCATTAACAAAAGCTGACACCGCCATTGGCATTGCCTGGCCGCCATATTCTTCGCTGGCATCCATTGCTGTCCAGCCAGCCTCACCCATCGCCGCATAAGCCGCTTTGAACCCTGGCGGGGTTGCAACACTTCCATCATCTAAGCGTGTAGAACCTTTGTCTCCACCGGCATTAGTTGGTGCAATAATATCTGCTGCAAACTTCGCCGCTTCGTCAAAAATAGCATCTGACAGATCATCACTTAACGCCTCATGATCCATCTTTTCAGCTAAAGTCGCACGATCAATTAAATGACGAAACACAAATTGGATATCTTTAAGCGGTGCGTGATACATAACATTTTCCTAATTATTTTGCTGACTTGCCCAAAATAATGGCCCCCCGCGAAAGCCGGGGAAGCCCGTTCCAAAAATCATTCCAGCATCGGCCATCTCAGCGCTTTCTACAACACCTTCATCAACCGCCGACTGAGATTCTTTAATCATAGGCAAAAGCAATTCTTCTGCCAATGCGGCAAGTTCACCTGCTGGATATTGGTGCCGTTGCCGAATAGCTTTTTTACCATCCCATTGATAAAACCCTGTGCCCGATTTGCGCCCTAGATTGCCTTGATCAATATGGGCTTGCAATACCGCCGCAACATCATCAGGAACACCAAGCGGCAATCCTGCATCAAGCGTCACATCGAGGCCAATTTGATCAGCTAGTTCTATTGGCCCCATTGGCATGCCGTAATCCACCATCGCTTCATCAATTCGATCCGCATCAGTGCCAGCAAGCATCTTATCAATGCCGCCATAGATATACGGCAGAAGCGCCCGATTAACCATAAAGCCAGGGGCCGATTTACAGCGAATAGGCATTTTCTTCAATTGACCAGCAAAACGCATCGCTCTATCAGTGACCGCATCTGCCGTGGTATCTGCCCAGATAATCTCAACCAGCGGCAAGACTGGCATCGGGTTGAAAAAATGAATACCAACCAAGCGTTCAGGATGGGCAAGCACTTCAGCGATTGAGGCGAGTGGAATAGATGATGTGTTGGTGGCCAGAATAGCATCCGATTTTGCCTTGCTTTCCATCTCACGAAAGACCGCTTGCTTGACCTCTAGGCGTTCGGCAACAGCCTCAATAATCAGATCAGCCTTGGCCATGCCATCCGCTCTAGGATCAGCTGTTAATCGTGCCATTGCATCAGCGATTTTGTCTTCGGTTTTGAGTCGCCTTTCATATAAAACCTTGGCTCTTGCAATGGCTTTATCAATGGCATCAGGGTTCTGATCACTTAGCGTTACTGTAAAT
>JADHOM010000024.1 GCA_016778985.1 Alphaproteobacteria bacterium
GCACTAGAGACCCTGAGCCTGACCGTCGCATCATCACTAAAATAGCATTGGAATAAATCTGCTAATTTGTCTTTGTTGTTAAGGACATCATCAACGACATCCAATGTCCGCCCTAGTGAGTTTGGATGCCCGCCACTAAGCATGTTCTCAAAGATATTTTTATTGTTATGTTTAGGCGCATCAGTGTTCATCAGCCCCACCTCACCCTTCATTCAAATAGTGATTTTGTGAATCCAGGCGTAATGCTTTATTGGTTCCAGTGAAGAAAATGGTCTTCATCTCCCTCTCCTGCTGAATGTATCTTCACTCCCACTCAATCGTGCCGGGGGGTTTTGATGTGATATCATAAGTCACGCGGTTAATCCCCTTAACCTCATTGACGATACGGGTCGCAACATGGGTCAGAAACTCATGGCTAAAAGGATAGACATCGGCGGTCATGCCATCAGTTGAGGTCACAGCGCGGATCGCCACCGCATAATCATATGACCGCGCATCGCCCATGACGCCAACCGAACGCACAGGCAATAAAACGGCAAAGGCCTGCCATATCTCATCATAAAGCCCGGCTTGACGGATAGCATCCAGATATACCGCATCCGCCGCCCGCAATAAATCCAGCTTATCGCGTGACACCGCACCCGGAATACGGATAGCCAGCCCCGGACCAGGAAACGGATGCCGCCCAACAAGCGTTTCCGGCATGCCAAGCGTTCGCCCTAATTCACGCACCTCATCCTTAAACAAGGCACGTAAAGGTTCAACCAACTCAAGCGCCATATCATCAGGCAGGCCGCCAACATTATGATGCGATTTGATCGTCACACTAGGCCCACCTGTCACCGACACACTCTCAATCACATCAGGATAGAGCGTGCCTTGCGCCAAAAATTGAGCGCCTTCAATACGCGCTGCCGCCTGATCAAAAATATCAATAAAGGCGGCACCAATGATTTTGCGCTTTGCTTCGGGGTCAGTAACGCCATCTAGCCGCGCCAGAAACAGATCGGCAGCATCTTCATGGATAAGCGGGATATTATATTGCCCACTAAAGAGGCTAATCACTTCCTCGACCTCACCTTGCCGCATCAATCCATGATCAACAAATACACAAGTCAGCCGCTCCCCTATCGCTTCATGGATAAGCACTGCCGCCACCGAGCTGTCGACACCACCAGAAAGCCCGCAAATCACTTTTCCATCATCACCAACCTGCGCCCGAATAGCGGCAATCGCTTGCTCACGATAAGATGCCATCGTCCAGTCACCAGCACAGCCGCAAATGCCTTTAGCAAACCGTTCAAGCAAGCGTTTGCCATCAGGGGTATGGACGACTTCGGGGTGAAACTGAACGCCATAAAACTGCCGCAACTCATCTGCAATCGCCGCAAATGGCGCGCCTTTGCTGGTGGCAATAACCGCAAATCCAGCAGGCAGATGATCAACTTTATCACCATGCGACATCCAGACCTGATGCTGGGTTTGGGTATCCCACAGACCTTCAAAAAGCGCCGAAGATGCCTCAACCGTTAATTCAGCACGGCCAAACTCACGCGTTGTGCCTTTGACCACCTTACCGCCAAGCTGTTCACACATCGTTTGCTGACCATAACAAATACCCAAGACTGGCACATCCATTGAAAACACCTGTTCAGGCGCACGCGGTGAGCCAGCATCAACAACAGACATCGGACCACCTGACAGAATAATGCCTTTAGGCTGCATATTAGCGATGGTATCAGCGCTGGTTGTGTAGGGCAGTATCTCTGTGTAGATACCCGTCTCACGCAGACGTCGAGCGATAAGCTGCGTGACTTGTGAGCCAAAATCAAGAACAAGAATACGATCAGTCATTACATATTATGCCGATAATTAGGAGCCTCACGGGTGATAGTCACGTCATGAACATGACTTTCTTTCAAACCAGAACCAGTGATCCGAACAAATTGACATTGCGTCTGCATCGCCGCAATTGTTTCGCATCCAGTATAGCCCATAGCCGCCCGCAAGCCACCAATCATCTGATGAATAACGGCGCCAGCAGACCCTTTATAAGGGACTTGACCCTCAATCCCTTCGGGAACGAGTTTCAGGGGCTGAGAGACTTCGGCTTGGAAATACCGATCAGCTGATCCGCGTGCCATAGCGCCAAGTGAACCCATGCCGCGATAGGCTTTATAGGATCGCCCTTGATAGAGGAATACCTCCCCCGGAGTTTCATCAGTTCCAGCCAGCATCGTTCCGATCATCACCGCATCAGCACCGGCGGCAATCGCCTTTGCCAGGTCACCTGAATATTTAATACCGCCATCAGCAATCGCCGGAACGCCATGTTTGTGGCACATGGCAGAGGCCTCCATGACGGCGGTTAATTGCGGCACGCCAACACCAGCAACCATCCGCGTTGTACAAATCGAACCGGGGCCAATGCCGATCTTGATAGCATCCGCACCGGCATTGATTAATGCTTCAGCGCCCTCAGCAGTGGCAATATTACCGCCAATAATCTGAACATCATTGGACAGTCCGCGAACCGTGCTTACGGTTTCTATCACGCCAGCCGAATGGCCGTGGGCTGTATCAATAACAACGACGTCAACCCCTGCCGCAATCAATGCCTCCGCCCTGGTTATACCTGCCACTCCTGTTCCGACAGCCGCCCCAACCATCAGACGACCTGAACTGTCTTTCGACGCATTCGGATAGTTTTCTGACTTTTCCATATCTTTGACCGTGATCAGCCCGACACAATGCTTATCCTTATCAATCACCACCAGCTTTTCGATACGGTGCTTATGCAACAGCCGCCGCGCCGCATCAGGGGTGATATCATCAGTCACAGTGATGACTTCATGTGTCATCATATCGCTGACAGGCTGTTTAGGGTCTGTGGCAAAACGGACATCTCGATTTGTCAGAATACCAACAAGCGTTCTATGTTTTGAAGACACCACAGGAATACCGCTAATCTTATGATGGCGCATTAAGTCAAGCGCATCAGATAGCGTTTTATTATCATCAATAGTAACCGGATTGACGACCATGCCAGCCTCATATCGCTTAACCGAAGCGACTTGCGCAGCCTGCTCATCAGGTTCAAGATTTTTGTGAATAATACCAATACCGCCATGTTGCGCCATGGTGATAGCAAGCTGGCTTTCTGTCACCGTATCCATCGCCGCCGATATCAGGGGAATATGCAATGAGATGCCGCGCGTTAGTCGCGTCCGTGTCTCTGCATCTGAAGGCAGAACTGATGACGCGGCTGGTTTCAACAACACATCATCAAAGGTTAGTGCTTCGGGAATTTGTGAGGTTAAGTCTGGCATGATGCCTCCGCTTGGTCGGTGGCTCTTATCTATACCTAATGCAATCACATCTGAAAAGATGAAAGTCTTCAATCAGCAAACAAATAATCGTCTGGGACACCTTTGAAGCCTGTGCATAGGACATATATTTCTACGGATTCTGACCGACTTGCATCAGGTTTGATATGTTTAACCTGATCAAAGGATTGTCGCATCACGGTTAGCAGCTCAATTTCTGCCCCACCTTGAAAACATTTAGACAGAAAGCCGCCCCCCGGAACCAGCACTCGTAAAGCCGTATCAAGTGCCATTTCCAATAACGCGGTTGTCCGTAAATGATCTGTTGGTCGGTGGCCAGTTGTATCTGCCGCCATATCACTAATCACCCAATCGGCTTTACCATCAATATGGGCAACAAGTTCAGCCAGTTTTTCATCATCATTAATATCACCCTTAATGATCAATGTCCCACTGACAGGGTCAACATCAAGTAAATCAATTCCAGCCAGTTTTCCTTTGCCCTGATTGAGACCAATCCGCTCTGCTGTCACTTGCAGCCAGCCACCAGGCGCTGAGCCAAGATCAAGAACGGACTGGCCAGGCTTAAATAAGCCATGTTTTTGATCAATTTGTTCAAGTTTCAACGCCGCCCGCGACCGATAGCCTTTACTTCTTGCCTCGGTAACATAAGGATCATTAATCTGACGTTCTATCCAACGGCGTGATGAGGCGCTAAGGCCTCTTTTCTTTTTGACCTTGCTAGTTAATCCGCCCTCACCGCGATAAGACCTGCCGCTTGAACCTTTATTATCTTTACGAATTGTCATGGCTGATATTGTCAGGTTAAATCACGAAAAAAGCAACTCTGTGCTCCGGTATGACAGGCAGGGCCTGTTTGTTTCACCTTTAATAAGATCGCATCCATATCACAATCCAGATAGGCTGAGATCAGCTTTTGCGTATGGCCAGAGGTTTCGCCCTTACGCCATAATTCTTGCCGTGAGCGCGAAAAATAGGTCACTCGTCCAGTCACCAGCGTTTGCGTTAAAGCATCGCGGTTCATCCAAGCCAGCATTAACACGTCATTAGTATCAGCGCATTGGGCGATTGCCGCAACCAATCCATCAGCATTAAATTCAACCTCGTCAAGCAACGGATGTGTCATGATATTGTCCTATTCTGCATTGACTTGGCGGCGAAAAAACCGGCCAAATATTAATCGGAAGCCCCGACTGATATCAAGACCAATGGCTAGCACAGATGGAACAACAAACAAAACCAGCAATGTTGTTACAGCCAGACCAAAAACAATTGTTGTTGCCATTGGAATTAAAAACTGCGCTTGTAGTGATCGTTCAAACATTAAGGTTGATAAGCCGCAAATGGTCGTGACTGAGGTTAGGATGACCGGCCGCAGACGATCGGTTGCCCCCGACACAATAGCAACCATGTAATTGCCATCCGATTCTTCTATTCGGCGTTCAATCGTTGCCACCAAGATAATCGAATTATTGACGACAATACCAGCCAGCGCAATCAGCGCAAACATCGATAGAATAGTCATGGTCAGACCCATGACATAATGCCCAAGCACCGCACCAATTAATGCAAATGGGATCATAATCATCACTGCTAATGGCTGCGTCCACGATGAGAACACCCATGAAAGAATAATATAGATAGCAATTAACGCCAGCATTGCCCCTGTTCCCATATCGGCAAAGGCTTCGGCTTGTTCTTGATCACGACCATCAAAGCGATAGCGCAGTCCATATTTCTGGGCAATATCTTCAAGCCCTGCGTCTTTGACAATTTGCAGGGCTTCAGGCGTTGAAATCACATTGCCATTCAAATCCCCCTTGATTGCGACTTCGCGGAAGCCATCTTGGCGTTTAATCACAGAGAAACCGAGACGATTTTCGACCGTCGCTACCTCACGCAACTGCACATAAGCTCCCATCGGAGTAATAATACGAATGTCGCCGATATTATCTGTCGAAACCTCATCCTCTGGAAGCGATAATTTGACTGTTACCTCTTCATCACCGCGTGGAAATCGCGTCACAACCGCTCCATCTAAAGATGCCCGTAATTGCTGGCCGATGGAAAATACAGTTAATCCTAGCGACTGACCATAAGGCGTAATGCGGACAATGCGTTCTTCTGCGCCATAGGATAAATCCTCAGTCACGCCAGACGCGGAAGGCACCGCCTTGACCAATATTTCAACCTCTTGGGCGGCGGCTTTCAATTTATCCAAATCATCGCCCATCAAGCGGACATCCATATCACGGCCTGGCGGCCCCCCACGCGGTGCCCGAATGGTCAGACGTTGAAGCCCTGAAACCGTGTTAACCTCAGATTGCCAAGCCATCAGAAAATCATCAATGCGAACCGATCTTTTATCTGCCGTTAATAGCTCAGCCACAATACCGGCGCGCGTATCATTGGCGCCTATCACCCCTTCATCAGGGTTATCACTAAGCGTCTGGCCGAGCGTTGCCATGTGAAACTGTATCAGCCCGCCTTTGCCATCGGTGACTTTGGCTTCTGCGCGTAGTAAGGCGGCTTCCAATTCGGAAAGCATTTCATCAGTCTGACTACGCGACGTCCCCGGCGCCATCACAATATTACCAAAGGCAATATCGGCTTCGGGGGATGAGAAAAAGACAAAAATAACGCGGCCGCCAGCCATCATGCCAACCGAAAAAAGCAATAAGGATAGACTTATCGCCATTGTGGCATAGCGCCAGTTAACCGCCAGTTGCACTAACCAGCGGAAAGGGCCATTGCGGAAACGATTAAACTGGCGGTCAAAATGATAACGGAAGCCTGAGGTTTTCTCTTTAGCGTTCTTGCCAAAATGCGCCAAATGCGCGGGCAGGATAAAAAACACCTCAATTAGGCTGGCAATCAGCACCGCAACAACGACCATAGGGATAGCTGCTATAATCTCACCTATAATGCCCTTAATCATAAACAGAGGCAGGAATGCCGCAACGGTTGTCAGCATGGCGCTTATTACCGGCGGCCCCATTCGGGTAACCGACATAGCAGCGGCTTCATGCATAGTAAGCCCGCGTCGTTGGCGCAAATGTTCGGCATGTTCACCAATAACAATGGCATCATCAACAACTATCCCCAATGCCATGATAAGCCCAAAAAGCGATATCATATTAATCGTTTGATCCATGGCAAGCATAACACCAAAGGTGGCTAGAAATGCGACAGGGATACCCATAGCAACCCAGAAAGCCACGCGGACAGATAAAAACAGAAACAACACCCCGATCACTAGCAATAGGCCGCCTGCGCCATTGCTGACAAGCAAGTTGATGCGTTCTTTGATCAGATTTGCTCGCACATCATATTGTTCAATGATTAGAGTTTCGGGGGCTTCTAGTCGATAATCAGATAACCAGTTTTGCACCACATCATTAATGGCGAGTGAGTCATTGGATGAACCCCGTTTAAAGGAAAGCATAACTGCGGGCAAACCATTGCGCGACAAGGTCACAGAAGGCGTTTCTAAATCTTCGGATATGACCGCAATATCACCTAATGTGACACGGCTACCATCTTGGCGAACAAGAACTTCGACTTTTTCAAACTCTTTTGCTGTTTTAATCTGACCAAGCGACCGCACCCGCAAAGCCCCATCAGCCAGGCTACCTGCCGGAACATCAAGCGTTGTTCTGGATATCGCCGCAGAGATATCATTAAGTGATAATCCTAACCGTGATAATTCATTCTGGCTAATCTCAATCTTAATAATCTCATCAGGCAAGCCAGTAAGCTCAATTTTATCGACACCAAGACGTTGCAAGTCCTCTTTGATATCCTTGGCCATGCTACGCAAAGCAAATAAATCAAAAGGCCCTGAGATGACTAATTTACTAATATCGTCATAGAACTCCCCCTTCACAACTTTCGGGGTTTCGGCTTCTTCGGGGAAATCAACCTGCCCAACGGCTGTTTCCACATCAGCAAGAGCTTGCTGCATGTCTGTTCCAAAGTCAAACTCTACCTGAATAGCCGCAAGACCTTCGTAGCTGGTCGACAGCACTTTCTTAACATTTGAGATAGAGCGCAATTCAGGTTCAAGCAATTGCACGATATTAGCATCGACATCTTCGGCGGTGGCGCCTGTCCATTGCACACTAACGCCAATGACCTCAATATTAAAATCAGGGAAAAATTGCCTATTAAGATTAGATAGCGATACAATGCCAACCGCAATCATCAAGATCATCAGAAGATTGGCGGCAGTGCGGTGGCTGATAAAAAACTCTAAAAATGCTGACGGTTTCATCCGCGTTCCGGCTTGACAAGAATGCCGTCCCCAAGCGCAGGTAATCGTGTCGCAACAACTTGCTCACCTTCGTCGATATTGCCTCTGACATAGACCAGCCCGTCTGATTTTTGAATGACTTCAACAACGCGGCGAGCCGTTCTGCCGTTGGTAATAACAAAAACGCTATTATCATCATAAAGCGCTGCTTCGGGAAGAATAGCAACATCATCAACCTGACCCGATGAGTAGATGACCTCAACAAATGCCCCTTCAGGGATAATCCAATCGCCGGTATCGGAAAGCCCGATCTGAGCATAAAGACGACCGCCACCTTCACCGGCTTGAACATTGCCTTCGGCGCGCGAAATCATGGCTTCGATTGATATAATCTCCCGCCCACCTGACCGCCATACCACTTTAACAGGGGCGCCAATCAGGGCATTGGCTCTCGAAAATACATCCCCTGGAACAACAAAAGATACCTCGAGACTGGATAAATCCGTAATTGTACCGACCGCCATAGCTGGCGATACGACCATCCCACGGCCAATTTGCACGGCTGATACAATACCATCAAATTGGGCGCGCAAAACCGCATCAGTAAGCTGTTTATTGGCGCGCTTTAGGCTAAGTTCTAGCTGTGCTTGTTGTCTTTTGGCTTGCTCTAACGCATTTTTAGCCATTGATAAGGCGAGTTGCGCTTCATCCAGATTAGCTTGTGAGGCGACTGATGCTACATTCATCTGGCGCGTCCGCTCATAGCTATTTTGGCGCAGCTCAAGTTGAATAGCCAGCTCTGCAATATTGGTCTTATTGGCTTCGATTTGGATAGCAATCTCATCACGCGCAATAATCAATAAATCGCGATCAAGTCTGGCCAGTTCCTGACCTTTTTTAACATAGCCGCCATTTTTGAAGGCATCAGATATCCACTCAACCTCACCTGATATATTAAAGTTCAATGTTGATTTGCGACTTGCTTCAACCTGACCAAAAGATGATTTCTTGGGAAATGCGACCTGAAAGTCAATTATTGCGACATCGACAGTCCAGACTTTTTCAAGCCTTGGCTGTAATGGTTTTTCTGGCTTCGTGGCGACCAAATAGTTATAGGCAGAAAATCCTAAAAAAAGGATGCCTAAGGCAACAATAGCCTTACTTCCGGTCGTGAGAAATTGTTTAATTATGTTCATAATGCCCAATAAATAACATGATACACAACCATGTTATTCAATAATTATTTCTTTTTATAAAATTATGTTACCACATTCATAATTCAAGTTGCCGTAAACTGCAATCTTTCATTGTCTCTTGCCGTGCCATAATACACAAACCATTTCCTAATCTGATAAATCCCGATATGATGACCGCCAAGAGGCTTCAAATGTTCCCTACACAATCCTGGTCTTTTCATTTCTGGGCAACAATCAGACTTGCCCTACCCCTGATGATGGGTCAGATTGCTTTGATCAGCATTTGGACAGTTGATATTGTCATGATGGGGTGGATTGGCACAGATGCCCTCGCCGCTGGCACGCAAGCTAACCGCATGTATCAACCGCTTTATTTCATTGCTATCGGGTTAACCTTGGCGGTAAGCCCGCTAACCTCACAAGCGCTGGGCGGAAAAAAGCAACGTATTGCCCGCCAAGTCTTGCGGATGGGAATATGGATGGCATTGCTTTATGGCATCATGACGATAATCCCTATGTGGCATGGTGAGGTTATTTTACTATGGATGCGGCAAGACCCGGCGATTGCTGAACAGGCAGCGCTATATTTGCGACTGATGGGGATTGGTATGCCCTTCACTTTTATCTTTTTTGTCTTGCGGAATTACATCTCAGCCTATCAAAAGCCGATCCCTCCCGTTATCGTCATTGTCATTGGCGTGATCATTAATATCATCTTGAATCAGGTGTTCTCCCAAGGCTGGTTTGGTCTGCCAGCCATGGAACTGGCCGGCATAGGGCTAGGTACATCCATCACATTTATAATTATGGTCATCCTGCTTGCCATTTACATGGTGATGAATAAAAAGATCGGACGGACGCGCCCATTCGGACGCTTATTAAGATTTAACCCAGTTATCATGAAACGCTTGTTAATTGTTGGATTTCCGATTGGCCTTACCTTGCTTGCAGAAACTGGCATGTTTATTGTTGGCGGAATTTATATGGGCATATTCGGTATTGCCGCCGTCGCTGCATCGGGGATTAGCAATCAGATTGCCGCTGTCACCTATATGGTGCCGCTTGCTATTTCTCTGGCTACAACTATCCGAATAGGCCATGCGGCAGGTGCTAATAAACCTGATGAGGCTATTCGGGCAGGTATTATGTCAACACTTATGGTGACGGCTATCACATTGATATTATCTGTTATTATCTACATATTTAGGGTGGATATCATTCAGCTTTTTCTAAACTCCAATGATAAATTATTTGATGCCGTCATGTCCTTTGCTGTTCCGATGATCATTATTGCCGCCATTTTCCAATTATTTGATGGCTTACAATCTGTCTTTATTTCCGCTCTCCGCGGGATCAGCGACACGCGCATGCCTGCCATTATTTCAATTTTCTGCTATTGGGGTATCGGCGTTAGCTCTGGCTATATTTTATCAACACCATTTGAATACGGGCCTATTGGCATATGGATAGGAATTACCATCGGATTGATCGCAGCAACGCTGGCATTGGGAATGCGGTGTTGGATGACAAGACAACAATTAATACATGAAGGTCGATTTAATTTGGTATAAATTTAGTTATGGAAAACCGTATTGCTTCATCTCCGGTAACTCGGGCTAACCTCAGCCAGCATGAAACCGAATGCTTGGCTTTGCTTACTCAACATATTGATCCAGAAGTTGCTCGTATTCTGGCAACGGCAATGCATCTAGCGCCTTATCTTGATCAGCTTTATCGAAAACATCTGACGCTAATTCCGCAAATTATTGGCGATAATCAAGACAAAGTCGCGAATGTGGCCAAAATTATTTATGAGATTAATGCGCTATTAAACAGCGATTTTGATGCCGCCACCACCAAAGACCACGCGATGAGAGCTATTCGTCTGTTCAGGCAGAAGATCAATGTCGTGGTTACAGTTCTCGACCTGCTTGACCGTGCCAGTGTGGCACAGCAAATCGCTTGGCTAAGCGCGGCAGCGGATTTAGCCAGTACAACATTAGCCCATTGGCTGGAGTCGCAAGCCCGCCAAATGAGGCGCCTAAAAACAGCCACATCTTGGGCCATTATTGCAATGGGCAAACTTGGTTCAAGTGAGCTTAACTTTTCATCTGATATTGATCTGATTATTCTTTATGATTGCGCCGAAAATGATATGGAAAGCGGCCGTTTTTATGTTGATTTAGCTCGACAATTTGCCACGATTATGAGCCAGCCAACCGCTGATGGTATCGGCTGGCGGGTTGATTATCGGCTGCGCCCAAACCCTAGTGTTACGCCTGTTGCTATCAGGTTCGATAACGCCATTAGCTATTATGAGTCGATGGCGAGAACATGGGAGCGTGTGGCCTTCATAAGGGCACGCCCAATCGCGGGATCAATTCAATTAGCTGAGCAGTTTTTATCTGAAATTGATCTCTTTATCTGGCGGCGATATCTGGATTATACGGTTATTGATGAAATGAAATTGATGCTTCAGCGTGAGCCAAAGCATCAAGACCTGTTCGGGTTTAATATTAAAAAAGGTAATGGCGGTATTCGTTCAATTGAGTTTGCAGTTCATGTTCAGCAAATTATCGCGGGCGGCAGAGAGCCTGAATTGCGCCAGAGTTCAACCATAGAAGCTTTAACCGCTCTCGGTAAAAGTAACTGGATCAACGATGCCTCAGCTAAAATACTGAGTAAACATTATTATCAGTTGCGCCGATTGGAACACCGTATTCAGATGATCAACGACGCCCATAGCCATCAGTTTCCTCGTCATGGTGAGGCGTTATCTGATCTGGCACAATTTTGCGGATATCAAGACATTGCGGATTTTCGCCAGGCCGTCCATGCCGTAACCGATAGTGTTATTAGTCATACAGAAACGATCGCAAAGAAACTAGGCGCTAAACCATTAGAGGGGAGCCACACGCATCCGATATCACTGTTTTTGCTGCTCGATCAGGATGATGATAGCAATGCCGTCACTAATACATTATCAGAGATTGGCTTCACTGAGCTGGATAGCATTACCAGTACCTGCCGACGCTGGATGGCAGGGGATATACCCGCCACGCAAACAAGCCGCTCGAAAGATATTCTGGGTCGCCTTATGCCCGAAATACTTACTCAAATTGGAAAAGCTGAACATCCTGATCAAGCCTTTCATGCCTTTGCTAGGTTAGTTGAAAATCTGCCTATTGGTGTGCAATTTTTCTCTCTTCTTGAAAGCAATCCCAATATCACCAAGGTCATTGCCAACTTGCTCATGGCATCACCGCGGATGGCAGAAAACCTAGCCACGCATACTGCCTTAATTGATGACTTGCTGTATGAGGAGTTTTGGCATCCGATTGATCTCAATATAGATAACATGGTGGAAACCTTATCCAATCGTATAGCGGCGAGCCGATCATATGAGGATAAATTGAACCAGTTACGCATCACCTTGCGGCACTGGCATTTTCGCACCCATGCACATCTTATCTCAGGCATAGTTGAGCCATTTGAGACGGCATTAATCCTGTCACATATTGCTGAAGCGGCAATCATAGCCGCCTTGCCAATAGCCAAGGATCATATTGATGCCCGCTATGGAACAATAGCGACTGGCAGTCTTGCTATTATGGCGATGGGGCGGTTAGGCACGCGTGAGATGACATCCTCATCTGATCTGGATTTAGTATTTATCCACCACACCCCTTCGGATGCTGAGACGCCTATCATGACCGATGGTGACCATCCTATTCATGCGAATTATTATTTCACCCGCATTGGGCAGGAATTAATCAATATTTTGACTGTTAAAACTGCAGAAGGACGAGCCTATGAAGTCGATATGCGGCTCCGGCCCAGTGGGAAATCAGGGCCGGTTACAATCGCCTTTGATCGGTTTGCCAATTACCAGCAAGACCAGGCATGGACATGGGAGCATATGGCATTGGTGCGGGCGCGCATTATCACGGGATTTGATCATGAAGACCTTGCCAATAACATTGAAACTTGCCTCAAAACCCTGTTTCAGATGCCGCGTGATAACGATAAGGTCATCCGTGAAGCACATGACATGCGGCAACGCATCACCATTCATCATCCTCCCCGTTCGGCACATGATTTACGGCTTATCCCCGGCGGCTTGATTGATATTGATTTTTTTGCCCAAGTCATGCAGTTGCTTAACCCTCGGTCAGATGGCCGACGCTTCGGCAAGGCGATAGATGCTATCACTGACCTAGGCGCGCGCCGGATCATCACTGCCAAAGACAAAAAAGCCCTTAAAACATCTATTACCGTTCTGCTTGATCTCAATCAGATTATGCGGCTAGTCCTGATTAGCTTGCATGACCAAAACCCTGATGCAGGCTTGCCGCAACCGATTGCTGAACGATTTTCCATAAATACCATTGCAGAGATGGATAAAATGGTTAAAACCCATGCTGAGGTCATTCTTGCCATTATCGGCAACTACCTCAAATTAAAACATTAAATTACGGTATCATGGTTCATTCAAAAAGCATGAAAATTCCTTTTGCAAAATGATAAAAAAAGACGTAATTATCACTTAATCGCACCTGCTTCCTGTTGCGATAGTTAACGATGGGAACAGTCGATGAAATCAGCACTTATTTCATCTTGGACACTTTTTTTTGGCATTCTGCTTTTTATGGTTGGAAATGGCCTGCAAGGCGTATTGCTAGGTGTCAGAGCAGAACAGCTTCAATTTGGCGATGTCATGACAGGGCTTGTCATGGGAGGATATTTTATTGGCTATTTTAGCGGCTCTTTAATTGTACCAAAATTAGTTAGTCGGGTTGGCCATATCCGCGTTTTTGGGGTCATGGCAGCGATAGCTTCAGCCTCTATTCTGGTGCATCCAATTGTTGAAAACGCCTCAGTATGGATGCTTATGCGCTTCATGACTGGCTTTGCTTATGTTGGCATGTATATCGTCTCGGAAAGCTGGATAAATGATAAAGCCACTAACTCAACCCGTGGTGGTTTGTTATCTGTCTATATGATGGTACAGATGTTTGGCATGATGATTGGCCAGTCAATGCTGACATTCGGCAGTGAAACTGGCTATGATATGTTTTTGGCTGTATCAATTATTGTGTCCTTTGCCGCTATTCCTATCATGCTAACGGCGGCACGTTCACCAGATTTTGAGGCACCTGAAAAAGCCTCATTTCGCCGCGTCTATCATAACTCACCGCTCAGCGTTGTGGGCATGGGCATCACTGGATTTAATGCCGCTATTGTGTTCGGGATGGGGGCGGTATTTGCCTCAAAGATTGGCATGACGTTTATTCAAGTTTCGTATTTCATGGTGGCAATCGGTGCTGGCGCCATGATCCTGCAATACCCTATCGGCAAATTATCTGATCTGATTGACCGCCGAACGGTGATCTTAATCGCACATGTCCTGTCTTTAGGATTCTTGTTTGCCAGCTTTTTCACCAGCACAATTAGTTTCTTTTGGCTAGGGCTGATGATGGCATTATATAGCGGCGTCAGCATGCCGCTTTATTCGCTTTATATTGCCCATGCCAATGACTATCTATCACCGCGTCAGGTTGTCAGCACCAGCGCAAAGCTAGTCATGCTTAATGGCCTTGGGGCTATTTTTGGCCCACCTTTATTGGGATATGCGATCTATTTAGTTGGCGTAGGCGCATTCTTTGGCGTCCAGATCATTATGCATATAGTAATGATTGGCTTTGTCTTCTACCGGATGTCGGTGCGCCCATCTATGCCAGTGGAAGCTCAGGGGCCATTTGTGGCGGTGCGCGGAACCAGCGTTGCATCAACCCTATTACCCGAAGCCGAATGGGGCGGTCGTGAAGATGAAGATGCAGATGATGACGCTCTAGTCCGAGACGCCCCATAAAATAATATCGTTAAAATAAGGGTGTTAAAGAAGGCCCAATTCGCGCAATTCTTCTTGCATTTCACGCGGCATCACTTCATCAGGATTTGCCCCAGCAGGTAAATCAGCAGGCGCATCATTTGCTTCTAAATAGCGCCAGCCTTGAAACGGTCTCAGGCGTCTTTCCACAACAGGAATTAAGCCCGGCTTTAGCACAATGCCGCAAGCAGGTTTGCCATCACCGCGGACGACCTCAACCAAATCAATAATCGGCTGCCGCGCAACCATCCAGCCCTTGATCACCCAATACATTGAGCCGCCATCAAGGATAGCCTCAGCACGGCGAGGGAAAGATCGCGTCACATGCATAATGCGCCCCTGCCGCTGCATCAGCTCATCATGCCAAGCCGTCAAGGTTTTAATATCCTCTGATCCAACAGAGAGTTTTTTAAGATGCAGAGGCATAAGGCATTATACCAGATAAAGCGAAGCCAGACCAAGAAAGGTTAAAAACCCAATAACATCCGTAACTGTTGTAATAAAGACTGATGATGCTACCGCTGGATCAATTTTTAATTTTGATAGGATAATCGGTATTCCAGCGCCGCTAAGTGCCGCCGCTAGCATATTTGCAATCATCGCAAGCGCCATCACTAGCGCGATATCAATTTTCTGAAACCATATCAAAGACACCAAACCAGCAACAAAGGCAAAGATCAAGCCGTTAACTAGCCCAACCATAGCTTCCCGCAAAATGAAGCGATTGACAACCTGCGCATCTGCTAATTGCCGCATCGCTAACGCACGCACCGCAACCGTTACGGTCTGGGTGCCTGCATTGCCACCCATTGAGGCGACAATAGGCATCAGCACCGCCAAGGCGACAAGACGTTCAATGGTGGCATCAAAAATGCCAATGACCAGCGATGCGATGACAGCTGTCGCCAAATTAACCAAAAGCCATAAGAATCGAGACTGAACCGTTGTCACAAGCGATGACCGCAAACTGCTGTCACTAACGCCGCCCAATGCCATTAAGTCTTCGCCAGCCTCTTCTTGGATAACATCAACAATATCATCGACCGTGATCATACCAACCAATTTTTCTTGTGCATCAACGACCGATACAGAAACCAGTCCATAGCGCTGAAAGAGAAGCCCAACTTCTTCTTTATCCATAGTAACAGGGATTTGATGCGGTGCTGTTTCCATAATTTCGGATAGCCGCACCGGACGATTTGATGATACTAGTTTTCCTAATCGTACCTGCCCTAATACACGGCGAGCAGGATCAATAATAATAATGACATAAAACTCATCAGGAAGCTGATCCTCGGATTGCGACCGCAGATGATCAATAGATTGACCGACTGTCCAATGCGATGGACAAACCACAACCTCACGCTGCATTAAGCGGCCAGCGCAATGTTCAGGATAGGATAAGGCCTCTTCGACAATCAGCCTTTCACCAACAGGTAGAGCTGCCAGAATATCAGCAACCTCATCATCTTCCAGGTCTTCCAGAATATCAACAGCATCATCACTATCAAGTTCAGGCAAGGCTTGCGCTAATTCATTGACACCATAATTGGACACCACATCTTCAAGCACCGAATCCGGCAAATAGGTCAACACGGTAGGGTCAAGATTATCACGCATCATAAGCGTAAAGCGTTTCAATTGAGCTGAGTTTAGACGTTCAATCATGTCAGCCTGATCAGCCGGGTGGAGAGGCACTATCAGTGAAATCAGACGTTCTTTATTATGTTCAGCTATAGACGCAATCACCGCCGCCACTACTTTTGGCGTTAAGCCATAGAGATTGGATAACTCAAGCGCTGGCTTTGTTTGAAAATTGATATTTTCATGATCCGGTTTAACAGCCATAATAGAGCGCTTTCTGAGAGCGAGGGGAGCCGCAACAATATCTATATTGCTTATACTGATTTTAATAAAATAATCAATGACCAGCCCATTTAGGGCTTCATTCTTGGGCTAAGGGGCTAAGATATCGCACTAGTATATTCTGATGCAAAGAGCGCGTAATCAGAAATCTGTTGGCACACCGCCTTCGGCCTTTCGGCGGTTAACATAATCCAGCAATTCATCATGCCTTGCTTGATCAATTGGTGGTGGCGTAAACTCTGCCAGAATGGCTTTCATGATGCCATTTGCCCTTGCTTCTGTGGTCAATCCTCCGGCCTCTTGCCAGCTCTCATAATTGCGCCAATCAGACAAGAATGGGGCATAGAAAGCATCCTTGAAGCGTCTTTGTGTATGTTCTGAGCCAAAAAAGTGACTGCCAGGGCCGACTTCTTTGATCGCCTCAAATGCCAGCGCATCATCACTTAGATCAAGATCACGATTGAGATAGATCATTTGCTGTAACATTTCACAATCCATCACCAATTTCTCAAAACTGGCACATAACCCCCCTTCGAGCCATCCGGCGGCATGATAGACCATATGACAATGCCCTGATGAAATAGCGTTAAGCGACGCCATGCTCTCCCATACCGCTTGTCCGTCAGGATAATTTGCCGCTGATGCTACCGATCCACGCCAAGGCAGGTCATAGCGCCGGGCCAGTTGCCCTGATATTTGCATGGCCCGAATATATTCTGGTGTTCCAAAGGCCGGTGAGCCCGATTTCATATCCACATTACTGGTAAATGCTCCATAAATGACAGGGGTTTGCGGGCGTACAGATTGCATTAGCACCAGACCTGCCAAAAACTCAGCATTTTGTTGGACAATAGCACCTGCAACAGTTGCTGGTGCCATCGCCCCTGACAGCGTAAATGGACTGATAACAACCGCCTGACCACGTCTGGCACATCGCATTGCACCATCTAGCATTGGCCAGTCATGTTTAAGGGGCGAGGTCGAGTTAATATTGGTGAACATATGCGGCTTGTCTTGAAACTCAGCTTCGGTGAGACCGGCGGCAATGCGCACCATTTCCATGCCGTCCTCAATACGACCACTGCCTAGCGAATAGGCATGAACAACCTTATCTGACAGCGTTAACATATCATAGAGACAATCCAGATGCCGGATTGATGCATGGATATCAACAGGCTCAACCGGATATCCAGCAATAAAATGCAAACAATTAAAATACTGATTTAGCCTGATAAGGTTTTGAAAATCAGGACGTGAGCCAACACGGCGACCATGATCAAGGTCACTTACATTCGGCGCAGAAGCAACTGTTGAATACAGCATATGCTTGCCTCCAACAGGTAACGTGCGTTCTGGATTGCGAGGCGTAATGGTGAATTGCGATGGCGCCAGAGCAACCATTTCCATAACTAATGTCCGATCCATGCGAACATTCTGATTGACAAAATCAACCTCACATCCGGCTTTTGCCAGAATATCCAATGCTTCTTCATTGAGAAAAACGATCCCTATTTCCTCTAGCACCCGCATCGACGTATCATGAATCCGTTGCATGTCCTCATCGGAAATCGGCTCAACAGGTTTGTCCGAATAAGACGGCAATGACCATTCGATCTGATTGATAGCTGAACGTATGGCATCACCCCTACCAGCACCCCTGCCTGCATTTGGGCCTGTTCGTTTGCGTCTGCTATCGCCGCCATTGCCAGTCTTGCCAGTGTTAGCAGTGTTAGAAGATTCAGTCATGGCATTACCCTCAAATCATCTGATCCGCGAAAAGCACAATATTGGTCTTTATCCTCAACAGAAAATACATGATTTTGCAACTTATATTTCCAAACTTCTATTTCTTTAGAACAAAAAATCATTTATCAATGCAGGTAGATTTTATGAGATGTCACCATGACACAACAAGGCATAACACTATATCTTGGCGGCGCCCGTTCAGGCAAAAGCATGGCGGCTGAACATTGCGCGTTGACACTGGCTGCCGATACCGGCCAATTGCCCTATTATCTGGCCACTGGACAAGCCTTTGATGATGAGATGAAAGCCCGCATTGCCCGTCATAAAGACCTTCGCCAAGGGCAATTCCAAACTATCGAAGAACCCGTTGATCTTGCCAAAATAATCAATTCCCTAGCCTATCAAACCGATAGCAAGAATAGCATTATTCTGATTGATAGTGTTGGTATCTGGCTGACTAATCTGATGTTGGCAGAAAAAGATTGGTCTGAGCCATTAGATGAAACCATTGCCGCCATTACAGACGGCGGCCATCATGCGGTATTTGTATCAGATGATGTTGGTGGCGGTATTATTCCAGAAAACGCTATGGCACGACAGTTCCGTGACCATATGGGCTTGATTAATCAGCGTATAGCCAGCGCAGCAAAGCATGTTTACTTTGTTATTGCTGGGATCGAAACAAAACTTAAATAAGGTTCTTGAATATGAGCATTACATACACAAGCATTGATCACGTCTCAACCTATATCGCGCAGATGCCAATGACCGATATTAATATGGTAGAGGCGGCGGTGCGTCGGCAAGGGCAACTGACAAAACCCCCTGGCTCACTTGGTCGGCTTGAGGAGATAGCGATCTGGCTGGCTGGCTGGCAAGAACAGGAAAAACCAGAGATTAATGCACCGGCATGTTTAATCTTTGCTGGCAATCATGGCATCACCAATAAAGGCGTGTCAGCATTTCCATCAGAAGTCACCGAACAAATGGTGCTAAACTTTCAGCATGGCGGGGCCGCAATTAATCAGCTTTGTCAAACCGCCGGCGCTAGCTTGAATGTCTTTTCCCTATCGCTCGATAAGCCTACAGCGGATTTTTCAGAAGAGCCGGCGATGAGCATTGATGACACGCTAGCGGCGATGCAAATCGGGGCGGATGCCATCCCAGACAATGCTGATCTTATCCTTCCGGGTGAGATGGGGATAGGCAATACCAGTTCTGCCGCCGCGTTATCGCATCTGGTCTTTGGCGATCATGCAGCAACATGGACAGGTCGCGGTACTGGCCTTGATGATGAACGACTGGCGCATAAAACCGCTATCATCAAGCAATCCGTCGCTCGTATTGGCGACAGATCGCTTGATGCGGTGACGATGCTATCTGAACTTGGCGGCAGAGAGCTAGCCGCTATTGCTGGTTGTGTCCTTGCCGCGCGCCTGCGCCGGATACCTGTTCTGCTTGACGGATTTATTTCAACGGCGGCTTGCTTGCCGCTCTGGGCTGCCAATGAACATGCCTTAGATCATTGCCAGATTAGTCATTATTCTAAAGAACCGGGGCATCGACATGTTATTAACGCCCTTGGCAAGCCAGCAATTCTTGATCTTGATCTGCGCTTAGGAGAAGCCAGCGGGGCGGCAATTGCCTTGATGATTGTCAAAGCAGCTCTTTCCACTCATAATGGCATGGCAACTTTTGCCGAAGCCGGAGTGTCGGATGGATAACGTCCTTAACACCATATACCGCTATTTCAGCCAATATCAGCGTGATCTGCGTATGGCCGCCATGATCTTAACGCGCTTGCCGGGGGTTGCGTGTGAATATCCAGAGACAAGAGCCCTCGCCAATAGTTATATGGCGTTTCCAGTCATTGGCGCGTTGGTTGCTGGCCTAGCCGCAATCCCCGCATCGCTCCTTGCCTTAGCCAATATCCCTGATTTGGCGGTTGTCGCCGTCATGCTAGCAGTGGCGGCCATGATCACTGGCGGTATGCACGAAGACGGTCTAGCCGATATTGCCGACAGTATGGGGGGCTCTGACCCGTCAAAGCGGCTTATGATCATGCGCGATAGTCGCATCGGCGCATTTGGCGTCATTGCCTTGATCCTTATCCTAGCCATTCAACTGGCTTGCCTGACCGCTATGTTGGCAGATGGCATCACGGTAATGATTGGCGGTTGGCTAGCCAGCGCCGTATTATCACGCAGCATGATGGCATTGCAAGCTTGGTCATTCGCACCACCAGATAACAGCGGCTTTGCGCATTCTGTGGGCAGACCAGATCAAACCGTCATGCTTATCAGCTTAGCAACCGGTCTCGTGCTGGCATTAATGCTCAGCGGCTCATTATTAGTATGTATTGCGGCAGGTTTAGCAGGCGTTATCACCTACGGCTTTGGCTATCTGCTCATGCAATATATCGGCGGCGTTAATGGCGATGGATTAGGTGCAACCCAGATGCTAAGTGCTAGCATGATTTTAATGGTGATGGCCGCCGCATGACTGATCCTGTTGTGACGCGATTAATCCTGATACGGCATGCCAGAACTCAGTATGATAAATCATGCGTGCCTCCTGAAAATCCACCTCTTGATCCTGAAGCCAGTCATGATTACGCCTCTATGCGGTCGGCTTTACCTGATAATTATCGATGGCTGATTAGCCCTCTGAAGCGGTGCCAAGATACCGCCAAACACCTTATCAAAAATGGCGCAAAATTGGCTAGCCGGCAAAATGATGATCGCCTGCGTGAGCAATCATATGGGCTATGGCATGGGAAAAATATTGGCATGTTATGGGAAAGTGAACTGGCTCAGCTTGATAAACATAACTGGCATTTTCTGCATCCCAATCACGTTCCGCCTGATGGCGAAAGCTTTGCCCAAGTTATGACAAGGCTTGCACCTGTTATTACCGAAGTTGCTGATCAAAACACCGTGTTAGTGACGCATGGCATGGTGATCCGAGCCTTGGTTGGTCTAGCCCTAGGGATGCCCCCTGATCAGTCTTTGTCGATTGATATCGCCCCGTTATCAATTACCGCATTAAGCTATATGAAATCAGGCACATCAGAAACTCCCGCTATTGGCGGTCAATGGCAATTAAATTATCTCAATTGCGCCTATTGATTATCTTGTTTACCGGTTACCGCGTGGATCAACCCAGCCAATGCTATTATCATTACGCCGATAGATCATATTTAATCCCATATGGCTTTTATTGCGGAACATCATCGCCGACTGTCCAGAGATATCAAATCGCATAATAGCCTCTTCAAGTGACAAGCTCTGAATTGAGTAATCCATTTCTGCTAGAATGGCAGGAGCGCCGTTCTCACCATTATTATCCGCATTGGCACCAGTATTAGCATCATCTGTGCTAGTGCTATCACTTGCGGAGCTTGTATCGGCCTCATCATATGATAAAACCGTCATCGTTGCCGCCATCATATCCTGTTCATGGTGATCCTGATGGTGGTTTTTTAGTCTTCTTTTATAGCGCCGCAATCGCTTTTCAATATGTTCAGCGGCTATATCCATCGCTTGCTTAGCGTCACCAGCTCTGCCACTTGCCTCAATATCCATGCCTGTGGTGAGGACAACATATATCTTTACTGCAAATCCGATTGTATCTTTTTCAAGAGTAACTTTGCCAGAAACCGCACGCGGAAAATATTTTGATACCGCCGCATCAAGCTGTGTTTCGGCATGATCTTGAAACGCTGAACCTGAGTCCATATTCTTACCAGACACTATAATTTGCATAATCTTCTCCTTTCATATTGATCTTGATATCAGCCATTTTGAGTCAAGTGACAACACAAGCTGATATCCAAATGATCAAATATATTGATCATGAATACAAGAGTAATAAGAGTTTGTGCTTGAATTAGGGCAGATCAGGTAAGTTCTTGGCGTAAGCCGATTGACAGGCGGCCATCTGTCACCTGATCAACAAAATGAAGTGGACGACCATTATTACCATCACGGCCAGCAAAATCAGGAGCAGATAATAGCACCAAGTGACCGGGGCTATCATCAATGACCGTGGCACCGTTGCCATCGCGATCCTGACATAAACAGAACCGGGATTGCCCCGCTAGCGTGATTATAATAACAATCTGACGATAGCGCAGACCATCGCGGTGGATACCTATGCCTTTTGATCCAGAGGGATAAGCCTGCACCGCTAAATCATTAATATGATATGGCATTTTAAGAACCGGATGCTGGCAGTTAGCACTCGCTTGATTGAGCCCTTGTTCCAGCAAAAGACAAAGCTTTTCCATCGCGCCTTGGCGCGGCGCCGGAAAGCAGATATCAAAGTCTTGTGATACAACAATACCCTTATGCGATACCCGATCACGGGCGCGCCGCTTGGGTAAAGCCTCGGCTTCGCTGGTTAAGCCTGCCAGCTCATCTTCATCAAAAAACGGAATAGAAAGACCAAGGCATTGATCTTGCGATAATTCGCGCAATGCCTCAGTCAAAATATTAAGCCTATCTTCGGTTAATGCGAACATTACCTACTCTAGTCAGATCCCAAAATTAACCCCAAATTAGTTAAGAGAGGCAACCATCTTGTCAACCTCAGGCATGACACTCTCAATACGGTCAAACATGATATTAATTTCATCTTCGGTAATGATAAGAGGTGGACAAAAGCCAATCCCATCAATCGGCAATGCCCTAACAATAACCCCAGCATCCTGCACCATTTTCATCACCTTAGCGGCAGTTTTATGCGTTGGGTCAAGCTTAATTCGAGTTCCAGGTTCTGCCACAAACTCCGCCGCCCCGATCAAACCAACACTGCGAGTATTGCCAACAGACGAATATTTACCCAAACGCGCAACTCGCTCGGCAAATAATGGCGCCAATGCACGGACATGATTGATGATTTCACGCTCCTCCATCAGCTCAAGCGTCCGAATTGCGACAGCCGCCGGCACCGGATGCGCCGAATAGGTATAGCCATGACCAAACTGCCCCAGTTTTTCAGCTTGAACAGCCATGCCGCTAGCCACCTCATCAGACACAAGGACAGCGGAAATAGGCAGATATGCTGATGATAACGCCTTCGCACAAGTCAGAATATCGGGATTGAGCCCAAATGTCGTTGACCCCCACATATTGCCTGTTCGGCCAAAGCCGCAAATCACTTCATCGGCAATCAGCAGGATATCGTGCTTTTTCAAAATTGGCTGGAGAGCCGCAAAATATCCTTCGGGGGGTAAGATAACTCCGCCTGCACCCATTAATGGTTCAGCGATAAAAGCACCGATGGTATCAGCACCTTCTTCGGCAATCATATTTTCTAAGTCTTGCATACAGCGCTTGACGAAATCGGCTTCGCTTTCTCCATCATGAGCTTGCTGAAAGTAATTGGGTGAGGTCGTATGCTTGGCAAAATCAAGCGGCAGACTAAAGCCTTGTTGCACATAAGCAAGACCAGTTAGGCTAGACGCTGCCAAGGTAACACCATGATAACCGCCTTTGCGGGAGATAATCTTACGCTTTTCTGGCTTGCCGATAGCGGCATGATAATACCAAACCATTTTGATCGCGGTATCATTAGCTTCTGATCCTGAATTACAGAAAAATACCTTTTCAAGGCCTTCGGGCGCTATCCCGATTAGCTTTTCTGCCAGATTAATAGCTGGATTATGCGTTTTCGCCGTAAAGCTATGATAATATGGCAATTCTTCCATCTGTTTGACAGCGGCTTTGACTAATTCCGGCTCACTAAAACCAAATGAAGTACACCACAACCCTGCCATACCCTCAATATAATCTTTACCTTCATTATCATAAACATAAACACCCTTCCCCTTATTCAGGATCATGGGGCCTTGTTCAGCCAATTGAGCGGGATTGGTGTAAGGGTGAAAATGATATGCAATATCTTTGGCTTCTTGCGAGTTTGGCGCAAATCGTTCTGGTTTATTCATTTAACTTCCTCCTAAAACTTATCGGTCTTATGCAAATGCTGAGACAATTTCAATCTAAACATGTTGACCACCATTTATGTGCAATTCTGCACCATTGACGTAGCTTGCCTCATCAGAACATAAGAAAAAAATACTATCTGCCACTTCTTTCGTTGTTCCAAGTCTTTTCATCGGGATATTTGGTAAAACAACTTTTTCCGTATCAGCCGATATCATATCGGTTTTTATCTCACCAGGAGCTATGGCATTAACGCGCACCCCCATAGAGCCAAAATCATTTGCCATCTCACGGGTAAGCGCGCTTAATGCGGCTTTCGATGTCGCATATGCAGTGCCAGCAAAATCATGGACACGGCTGCCGGCGATTGAGGTAACATTGACGATAGTGCCATTGCCATGTTTGAGCGCATCTGCCAGACCACGCGCTAACATAATCGGGGCAAAGAAATTAACCTGAAACACCTCATACCAGTCTTCGATAGGTGTTGCTTTACTATCCATGCGGCCACCATCTTGGGTTTTCGGTGAAATTGCCGCGTTATTGACCAAAGCATTTAAAGGCTTACCATCAAGCCTATCAAGAAGCTCAGAAATACCGGCTTCGATGCTTAGGCGGTCGGATAAATTAATCTGCAGATGATCTTCTTCACCGGCTGGCCAAGGGCAATTTTCGGGAAAAGCATTGCGCGAACAGGTAATGACGCGCCAGCCTTCCTCAGAAAAGCGTTTTACTGTCGCATGACCGATTCCGCGGCTGGCACCTGTCAAGACAAGCGTTTTTTTATCTTTATCATGATCTGTCATCACATCGCATTTTGTATTGTTTTGTTAGAAAGATTTGCCATAATAGTACTATTAACAATTTAAGGTTAAATGCAACAAGATTTAATCTAGCAATAGTCAACGCATCAAACCCTAAATCAACATTCAGCCAACAGCAAATTATCATATCATAATTTTAATGGAATACATATGAAACAAGCAGATTTTATCGTTATTGGTGCTGGTTCAGCGGGCTGCGTTTTGGCCAATCGGCTGACTGCAGACGGAAAAACATCTGTCATCTTGATTGAGGCTGGCGGCGAAGATCGCCACCCCTTTATCCACTTGCCTGTTGGCTATGTCAAAACTATGGTCAATCCTGCTGTCAACTGGATGTTCAAGTCTGAGCCCGAAGCCGGCACCCATAATCGAAGCATTGATATGCCACGCGGCAAGGTTCTTGGCGGATCATCATCTATCAATGGAATGATTTATGTGCGTGGGCAAAGTCATGATTATGATCAGTGGGCGCAAAGTGGCAATAAAGGGTGGAGCTATCAAGATGTTCTGCCCTACTTCAAGAAAAGTGAGTGTTTTGAAGGTATAACAAAAAAAACGGCTAATCCTGAATGGCGTGGTGGTGATGGGCCTTTGCATGTTCAGCATGTCCGCGAACATTACACCGCGATGGATAAGATTCTGGAAAGTGCCCGTGCCGAAGGCTGGCCAACAAATGCTGATTATAATGGTGATGATCAGGAAGGATTTGCCTATGCTCAGACAACCATGCGCAATGGGCTGCGCTGGTCAACCAAGAAAGCCTATCTGAACCCTGCCCGCAAGCGGCCTAATCTGCATGTCATTAGCCGCGCTATGGCGACTGGCTTGGTCATGGACGGTAAGACAGTAACCGGCGTTAACATATCGCAAGACGGTAAAAAACAAACCCTGACCGCCAATGCGGAGGTGATTTTATCAGCCGGAGCGTTCCAATCGCCGCAATTGCTAGAGCTATCAGGTATTGGTGATCATGATATCCTGTCACAATATGGCATTGAAACCACCCATCATCTGCCCGCCATTGGCAGGCATTTGCAAGACCATTATATCTCTCGCCTATCGTGGAAATTGCGTGATCTGCCATCGTTAAACAGCAAGACACGCGGCATCGGGCTTGCTGGCGAAATATTAAAGTTCATTGGCAATCGCCGCGGTGCTCTGACCATGCCAGCAGGGATAATCATGGGTTTTATTAAAAGCCGTGCTGAATTATTAGGCCCAGATATTCAATATCATATTGCCAATGCCAGCTATGCCAATCCTGCTAAACGTATTTTTGACCGTTTCCCTGGCCTGACTATTGGCCCTTGTCAGCTGCGTCCTGAAAGTCGGGGGTCTGTCCATATCCGCTCAGCTGATCCATTTGCCCCGCCTGCTATTCGCATGAATTACCTGGATACAGCAGAAGACCAGCGTGTGCATCTGGCGGCGGTGCGAATGGCACGGAAAATCATGGAAAATGATGTCATGAAACCATATGTCATTGATGAATTGCGGCCAGGCAAAATCGTTGATAGTGATGATGAATTGCTGGATTATGTGCGGCAAACAGGCGTCACGTTATATCACCCTGTATCGACATGTCGGATGGGCGAAAATGCCAAAATCAACGTGGTTGATGATCGTCTGCGGGTTCATGGACTTTCGGGTATTCGCGTTGTTGATGCGTCTATCATGCCTAGTTTAGTATCTGGCAATACCAATGCTGCAACTATCATGATTGCCGAAAAAGCCAGCGATATGATTCTTGCTGATTTGAAACGCTGATCATCTTGACGCTTGTTTAGATATAAATAGGGTAATGATGTCGACTCAATCTGGCTCACCAATTGTGATTATCGGGGATGGCTACGCCGCCGCGGTTTTGCTCATCCATTTGGCACGCCGAGGTGTTAATTTATCCTCTGTCAGGGTCATTGGCGATGCAGCTTTGGAGACGGGAGCTTTGGAGACGGGAGCTTTGGAGACGGGAGCTTTGGAGACGGGGGCTTTGGAGACGGGAGCTTTGGCGGTTTCAGCATTGGGGAGAGGCGCGGCATACGGCACTCATCATCCGCATTTCCGGCTCAATGTGCGTGATGACCTGATGGTTATTGATCAAGATTATCCAAATGATTTTGTTGATTGGGCAAAACAGCTTAATGACCCTGCGGCAACAGATCAGGCTGGCGCTGGTCAGTTTTATCGGCGCAGTGATTTTGCCAGTTATCTGGCTGGGCAATTAGCTAAACATAACATTATGAATGAGATAACATCACTTAGCGCTAAAGCCACTCACATAACACCAAATAAAAACAATAAAACCAGCTATTTATGGGATGTTACCCTCAATGATGGCAGCACCGTTATGGCAGGGCATGTGATCTTGGCAACCGGCAATCCGCCACCGCAAGGCCAGCATCTCATTGCTGATAATGTGTCTCTAGATATCCAACATGAGCGTATTATTGATCAGCCGTGGAAAGGTGATGCAGTTGACCAAATCCCGCCATATGCGCATGTCGGGATCATTGGCGGCGGGTTAACGGCACTTGATGCCTGTTTTGCGCTTTATGAAAATAGCCATCATGGGCAAATCACCGTGATCACCCCGAAAGGACTACTACCGCCACAGCAGAGCGCATGGAAAGACGTTGATATGCCGCCCTTCCCTGACGCTCTGACGGCATCAAAGTTTATTCAGCATATGCGGAGATATTTGCCCGATAGGGATTGGACAACACCTGAATGGCAATCTGCTTTTGAGGGTATGAGAGCGCAATTAACTGATGGCTGGCAACGCCTTCCTGATAAGGATAAGCCGCGATTAATGCGGCGTTTTGGCTGGCTTTGGTCACTGATACGGTATCGCGCCTGTCCACAAACACAACGCGCTGTTCATGCTATGAGGAAGGCTGGCCAGATGCAGATTATTGCTGATCGCGTCAATCAAATTAAAGCCGCCATGAGTGATGCTGTGTCGCCTACACCGCCACCACTAATGCTAGTGATGCAAAGCCATGATGATTTGGCTTGCGATCATGTGATCCTTGCCGCCGGCGTTGGCCAAGATGCGCTGATTAAGCAATTAAAAAACAGTCATATTGCTGGGGTTTTGGCAAATGGTGGTATTAATGTTAGTGATCAATTGCAATTGCTTGCGCCTGATGGCAACCCCCAACCGCAATTATGGGTGTTAGGGCCGCCAACGCAATTTGCGTTAGGTGATGTTGTTGGCGCGACATCCACCGCGAAACAAGCTGCTAGACTGGCTGATCAGCTTGCGTCATTATAACGCCATGTCAGATAGTGATCCGTTCTGGAAAATAAAATCTTTATCGCAAATGACGCCTGATGAATGGGAAAGCTTATGTGATGGATGCGGCAAATGTTGTCTGATTAAACTGCAAGACATTGATACAGGCGAATATCATTATACGGATGTTGGCTGTACGTTGCTTGATCAATCAACATGCCGATGCAAAGACTACGCAAATCGCAAGGCCATCGTGCCAGATTGCGTTATTCTGAAACCGCATACGCTTGATCAAATCCCCTGGATGCCTGACAGTTGTTCGTATCGACTGCTCTATGAAGGCAAGACCTTACCGACATGGCATCCATTAGTGACAGGTGATCAGATGAGCACGCATCATGCTGATCAATCGGTGGCAGGCAAAATCATTTCTGAGGATCATGTTGATGAAGAGGACTTGCCATCCCATATAAAGGATTGGTCACATTATAATGGGTAATATGGCTAGATAACTGGCAATACCCCAGATAACTGGCAATATCCCAGATAACTGGCAAAATCTAGGTAAACATCGATACAAATACATGGAGTCAAGATGAGCAAATGGTCATTGATAATTTTTGGGCTAATCACCCTTTTAATCATCATTTCCCTATCCGGGTTTGGCACGGCAGAACGCGAATGGCTAGCGTGTAAAGAATCCATGATACAGCAGTATTTTGGCTCTGGCTGTACGCCAATAAATGGCATTGGCATCCCTGCAGATCCTAACTCCCCTATGCTTTCATCCCCCGGAAGTAATGTATAAAAGTCATCTATTAATAGGAATTGTAAACCAGTCATGTATAATTAACGATGTTACATGCTGGCTAATTGAGTAGGAGATTTCATGTTTTTCGCCATTGATACCCATAAAGAAAATGGTCTAGCCTTTAACCCGCTGAAAGCTATCGTTAGCCCTCGGCCTATCGGCTGGATTTCCAGCATAAGCAAGGATGGTATCCATAACCTTGCGCCTTATAGTTTTTTCAATGCGGTTTCAGAAACGCCAGCAATGGTTGCCTTTTCCTCGTCACCGCAATCCGCATCAGACGGCACGGCCAGCCATAAGGATTCTGTAAAGAATATCGAAGAAGTTGGGGATTTTGTGGTCAATATCGTATCAGCAGAGCTACTTGATGCGATGAATATCTCATCTGCTAGCGTTGCCCATGATGTATCAGAGTTTGACACCGCAAAACTCACCCCTAAACCCTCGCATTTCGTCACCTCACCGCATGTTGCCGAGGCTCCTTGTTATCTGGAATGTAAGCTCTGGAAGATACTGGATTTACCAGCATCTGCGACAGGTGCACATAGCAAGCTAGTCTTTGGTGAAATTCTTGGTATTGGGATTGACGATGCGCTGATAACCGATGCAGGCAAGATTGATGTTACACGCTTTAAGCCAGCGGCTCGGCTCGGCTATAAAGATTATGCCATTATTGATGAAGTATTTGAGCTAAGTCGTCCTGATTAGACGGATGGCAATAAAAATAAACCTAAATGATCAAACACTTGCTAACGGTAACATTGACATAGCCATTTAATTCGGTGCTGGTTAGGCGGATACGGATGAGCCAATCCTCCATCGAGATAATCATTGATAACGGTAATAACCCGCTAGCAATTTTCTCACCACCTAGAAATGATGCCCGAACAATAATTGGCTGTGTCGGGTCAAACCATGAGTTTTCACGAAGATCATCTTTGCCAACCTCACCCTCAATAAACAGACTAAGCGTATCAGATAAAAACAGCCGATCGCTCTCGCCGCCGGCAAAGTTCGGGGTCACAACGTCAATATCTCTTTTATCAAGTGTTCGGCATTTAGCAGGATTGCCTAGCTGATTTAGAGTTTGGCGAATTTGCTCTACTGGCACATCATTTGCCAGATATCGAGCAACAATCTTGCGGATAGAAAGCAACTCCTGATCTTCTTCATTGACAAGCGTTTCGGCAGCTATGCGGCGATTTCTCTCATCGTTAAGCTGCTCTGTCATTGCCGCTAGCATATATTCTAGTTGTTCATTTCGCAGGCTCACCTCTTGAAGGCGTTCATTTGAAGATGAAAATATTGACCATTGCTGATTTTGACCAATCATCCAGCCTATCCACAGCATGACAAGAATAGAGATCACCCAGAGAATAAATTTCATCTGTGACTTAGCTTCACGCTTACGATATCGGTCGGTGGTTTGATGAAAATCCATAGGCGTTCTAAAAACTCTGTCGAAATCGGATTATTGATTTAAAAACTAGAATAACCGCATTATGTCGCTATGATAACCCTTCAAAAATATATATTTTTAGTTTTTACAACTTCTGCTAGTGACGTCATGAAAAAAACCCAACGCGCATGGCAACGGATGTTAAGTGGACGCCGGCTTGATCTGCTTGAACCTACGCCGCTTGATATAGAAATAGAAGATATCGCCCATGGCTTATCACGGGTGGCGCGTTGGAATGGTCAGACTATGGGCAAATGGCCATATTCTGTTGCTGATCATTCCGTTTTTGTTGAAAAAATCTTTTGCATGCAAAATCAAGCTGTTAGTCAGCGTTGGAAATTGGCTTGTCTGCTCCATGATGCGCCTGAATATGTTATCGGCGATATGATCACGCCGTTTAAGCAATGTCTTGGTGATTATTACCGTGACATTGAGGATAGATTAAGCGACGCCATTCATATTCGCTTTGGATTACCAGGGGTATTGCCGCAATGGGTTAAGAAAGCAATTAAAACTGCCGATAAAACCGCCGCCTATCTGGAAGCTATACAAATTGCCGGATTTGACCATATCGAGGCTAAACGCCATATTGCTAACCCTCGGCGAATACCAGATTTAACAATTATCCCCTTATCACCCAATAAAGCCAAAAAAGTCTATCTTCAGCGCTTTAATCAATTAATTGACCGCTTAAAATAGGGCAAAATGGATAGATAGAAAATTGAGCGAACGGATATTCGATGACAATTAATCCACAAAATACGATCATTATAGTCGCCTTGGAAAGTGAGCTTCCTGCCCATCTTTTGCCTGATTGGCCAGTTATTTATAGCGGTGTTGGTAAGGTCAATGCTAGTATTGCGGCGAGCATTGCGATCCAGCAATACCAGCCAGATGTGATTCTAAATTACGGCACTGCTGGCAGTTTAGATCATACGCTTCATGGGCTGATTGAAATTGGCGAGTTCATCGAGCGCGATATGGATGTCGAAGCCCTTGGATTTGCCAAAGGCTTAACCCCTTTTGAGGACGCTATCACGATTAGCTTTGGTCATGACGGGGTTAGATGCGGCACGGGCGATCAATTTGTCACATCGGTGCCAGACCTATGGACTGAAGTTGTTGATATGGAAGCCTATGCTTTAGCCAAATGTGCAAAAGCCTATGGCAGTGATTTCAGATCGCTAAAATATATTTCGGACATGGCTGATGACAGTGCCGCCAATGACTGGCAAGCTAATCAAGCCTTGGGAGCAGAGCAATTTGTCAATTGGCTTAATACCGCTAAGCATGGTGGGGACACTCGGACTTGAACCGAGAAGCCTGTTACGGCGGCAGATTTTAAGTCTGCTGTGTTTACCTGTTTCACCATGCCCCCTGATATATGTCTTCTTGTTAAGTATTTTAAGTGCCATATGTCAAGTCAGATACCGCATATAATGTAAAAGAACAGGATAAAATATTATCAATGCCAAATAATCACGGATACCAGCATGTTTTTTCTGCCACTCTTTGACAATAACCCGACGAGCCGGACGCCCATTATCACGCGCAGTATCATTGTAATTTGTGTTTTAGTCTTTCTCTATCAGATTGGGCTTACTGAGCGGATGGAAAGGCTGTTCATCTTTTCCTATGGGGCTATTCCGGCGTTAATTACAGGGGCAGAAATCAGACCAAATTACTTTTTTGATATTCCCGATAGCGCCACGCTTCTCACATCCGTTTTCATGCATGGCGGTTTACTGCATCTAGGTGGCAATATGCTATATCTATGGATTTTCGGCGATAATGTCGAGGACAGCATGGGGGCAATAAAGTTTACGCTGTTTTATCTAGCCTGTGGGATTGCGGCAACATTCACCCATATTGCTATTGATCCGTCTTCTGTCACCCCACTTGTCGGCGCATCAGGCGCCATTGCTGGGGTCTTGGCCGCCTATCTAATGCTCCATCCGCATGCTGAGGTTAGGGTAATGATTGTTATTATTATCTTTGTGCGCTGGGTCTCGTTTCCGGCGGTCGTGGTGCTTGCTGGCTGGATATTAATTCAGTTCCTATCAGCCCCATCTAGCTTGGCGGAGGATGGCGGCGTTGCTTATTTTGCTCATATTGGCGGGTTTATTACTGGCCTAGCACTAACGCCATATATGCGCAATAAAGGGCATCCCCTGTTTCCGTCAAAGGCGGAAGACAACCGCTATTATATGGATATAGAAGATGATACCGAGCATTTTGCCGATCATGATCATAAAGCGGCTGGTCATCTCAAAGTACTGGACCGGCGCCAGATGAAAAATGCGTTTGTCGAACGCTATCGGAAACCCCGGAATTCAAATCGGCAAAGACCCCGAGCTTCAAATAAGCACCTGCCTAATGTGAAAAAGTCAAAATAAACAGAACGCTTTTGGTATGTTAACCGGCTAAACTGTGTTACCGCCTGTTACCACATCTTCAATAACGCCTGTACTACCCAGACTTTTGATCAAGGTAATGACTTCTGCCGCCGCCTGATCAACATCGTCACGGTTCAGTGATGAGACAACCACAGCAGTACCATATTGCCCGGGCTTGAACCACGGATAACTGCCAATGCTCAGGTTATTATAGCGCCCCTCAATCACACCTAACCCCTCGGCTAATGTGCCCTCACCCAATGCAGTCTGAACAGAAATCCTATGCTGCTTGACGCCGCTTGGTAACATGGCTTCGATTTGCATGAGCATAGCATCAAAAATCTTTGGCACGCCTGCCATGACATGAACATTGCCGATGCGGTATCCAGGGGCGGCGGATACCGGATTATAAATCAATTCCGCGCCTTCGGGGATATCTGCCATTTTCTGTCGAGCACTGTTATAATCAAGACCAGTACCCTCATAATGATAAATCAGCAACGCATCTGCCTCGGGGTGGCGGATTACCTTAACATCAAATGCGGCGGCAACAGCAACAGTTGTGATATCATCATGGGTCGGGCCAATGCCGCCAGAGGTAAAGACCAGATCAAACTCAGCAGATAATGCCTGAACCGTTCCAACAATGCGGTTATGATCATCACCAATCACTCGGACTTCGCGCAATCTAATGCCGCGATCATGTAAAAATTGCGCAAGAGAATTGATGTTTTTATCTTTTGTCCGGCCAGATAAAATCTCATCCCCAATAATGATCAATGCGGCAGATGGCTGTGTCATATCGTTCTCATAAAATATTCATTTTGTGTTAGAGGTTATATATCGGATGATCAACATATCAACCAAATATGATATATCTGAGCTAAGAGACAAACCATGATACAGGACATCTGACATGTTAATACCGCCATTAATTGAGGGGATTCTTATTAACCGCTATAAACGGTTTCTTGCTGATGTTGATTTTGTTGACAGAATTGAGGTTGTGCATTGCCCCAATCCGGGGGCCATGACGGGCCTTAAAACGCCGGGCAGCCGTGTCTGGTGTTCACGCTCTGATAACCCTAAACGCAAACTGCCCTTAACGCTGGAGATTATTGAGGCGGATAACACGCTTGTAGGTAT
>JADHOM010000040.1 GCA_016778985.1 Alphaproteobacteria bacterium
GGAGGAAACACTACAACACAAAGAGACCACACAGTGCACTGGGCTATCGCCCACCGGCTCCTGAAGCAAACATAACGCTGGATCAGAGGCCAATCATGCACTAATATTTAATATGGACCAGTCAGATGAGGCTGCTCAATCTTTTACATTTCTTTTCCAGTTATAATATTGTCTTTGGTATGACTCCAACTTTCTAAATAAATCTTTAGATGCTTCGTTATTATCTCGTTTCTTATTAGTAATATATTCTAAATGTCGATAGCTTAGTGCAGTGTTTTTTGTGTTACGATGTTTTCTCAAGAAAGCATGAATTGATTTATTATCAATTATCTTGTTGACCTCAGCACTTGGAAAGTCGTTGTATAATTCACGAATAGCTACCTTTTCTTCTTGAAATATAGCTGAGCGTTCAGCTCGTCGTGCGTCTCTATCCTTTTCGATAGTATCTCTTATTTTTAAATAATGACGAGAGTCCCCTGAGTAGAATATAGACTTGTACTCTTCTCGAAGCTCAATAAAACGCTTATAGGGTTTTTTAAAATCAATAATATTTGTATCAGTCATACTCAAAATTTAGCTAATCTCTGTTTTAAAATCTAGTCTTCTTGATTAAGCATTATTTGGTCGTCAATAAACGGTCAGTTATCATCAGCTGACCTTGGTATCTACTTGCTGATTGAGCATCAGCTGCTCTTTCACCTTGCTCAAAAAGGTCAGCTGATGTGGTCAACTGATGTGTAATTTCGTCATCAGTTGACCTCAGGAAATTAAGCCTTGCGGTGTGATTCCGAGTGCGTTAGAATCCTTATGTTGACTGGAGTTTGAAGCACTCTGGTGAGCGGTGGAGAAGTCTAAAAGCTCAACTGGATAGAGCAGCTGACTTCTAATCAGCAGGTTGCAGGTTCGAATCCTGCCGGAGTCGCCAGTTTTGTTTCATCTTCATCAAGCGTATTATTTATAATGTTGGCGTCTGTCAGAAAATTGCCGGACGCGCCGCCGCCATGCTTGATAGCTGCCGCGTTTGAGGTGCTTTCGCATTAAATTTTTCACCTGATCTTCTTTTAATCCATAAAGATGTTCGATCTGCTGAAAGGCAGTATGGTCTGACAATGCCATCTCAATGACTTCATCAATGTTAATGTCTTTATAAAGCATTTCTCTCTCATCGCTGACCATGATATTAAGTAATTATAATATACTATGGCTGATTATTTGCATAATATAGGGTGATATTAGGGAAAGGTGAGGGATTATGCGGGAAAATATGATGGCTTTAGGTGTTATCGCTATCCTCATATCAGGGGCATATTTCCTTGCTCCCATGATTTATGCCATGATCGGCTTTGAAGACCCTGATGAGATCGTTACGGTTTCTGTTGAGCTTGAAAATCGCTGCCCTTTTGATGATAAGGTGTTTGTTGTCAAAGTTATAGATAAGGCGCGCAGCTTTAAGTTTAATAATGGTAAAGCAACGTTTAGTGTACCCCGCAAAACAAAGCTCAAATTAGTGGTTAGCCGAGATTTTCCAGATTTTGAATATAGTGGTATTCCGCAAAAAATCAGTGATAAAATGCCAATGAAAATGATAGCTGATTGCACAACATCGCCGCGCCTGCAATCAACCATTAATGCCTTAAAACAGCAATTTAATAAATAGATTTTATTGATGCGGGGTCAGCATAATCGGTGGCATATTGCAAAAATCACGATCTCTGGGATCATGGCTAACCATAATAACTGGCAGATGTAGTCGCATCACTTCAGATTTAACGATATCAAGGATTTGCAGGCGCATATCGCTATCCAAACTGGAAAACGGTTCATCCATGAGCAAGGCTTTAGGCTCTGCCAAAATAGTCCTGAGTAAAGCAATTCGGGCTTGCTGACCGCCTGAAAGCGTTTCCGGATCACGGCTCTCCATCTCAGCCATTCCTGCGCGCTTGAGTGCATCAGAAATGCGGTTCTGCCTTTCTTTTCGGGAATATGTTGGCGGTATGCCAAAGCCTAAATTTTCGGCAATGGTTAAATGCGGAAACAACAATGGCGATTGAAAGAGAAAGCCAATATGACGATTTTCCGCTGGCAGATGATCAATCCGCTCACCATTTAGCCAAACTTCGCCTTGCTTGTTCATGGCTTCTGTTTGCAGTCCAGCAATCCATCTTAGCAGGCTTGTTTTGCCAGCCCCGCTAGGCGCGTCAATCATAGCTATCTGACCTTTACCAATGGTCAGATTAAGCGCCTCAAAGAGCCAGTTATCATGATATCCGACAGAAGCGGCTTTAATTGTCAGCATAAGGTTTGCCGGTCTCATTCAGTTGAAAATTGATACCCATTGCACTTACTGTAGAATCTTTAAGTTAAAATTAATATTTGGTGGTTATAGTACGTTTGGGAATTGTTTCACCATATGGAGAAAAAAATGAAAAGAAAACAAAATAATTGTTCTATCGGTGGTCGCATTCATCAATATTTATCTCTAATTGCCTTGATTATCTCTGTTAGTGTTATCAGTCTTTATCAATCACAGGCTAACGCTGATGATTTTGAAACCACCATAACCAACGCCAAAGGCCAGACCGTTTATTTTAACGCATGGGGCGGGTCGCCAGCCATTAATCAATATATTGCATGGGTTGGTCAAAGAATGGCAGATGAATATGATATTACACTAACGCATGTTAAATTATCAGCGACGTCAGATGCTGTGTCGCGAATACTGGCTGAAAAAACGAGTGGTAAATTGACTGGTGGTTCGGTTGATTTGATCTGGATTAATGGTGAGAATTTTGCCGCTATGAAATCATATGGATTATTGCAATCTGATGACTGGGCCTATCATTTGCCGTCGTTTATCTATACAGATGCCGATTTACTCCCCGGCATTAAAACTGATTTTGGTATCCCCACAGATGGCCAGGAAGCGCCATGGGGCAGAGCACAATTAGTGTTTGGCTATGATACTGCCTATGTTAACACCCCGCCACGCTCGGCAGATCAGTTGGCGCAATGGATTATCGCGAATCCTGGCCGCTTCTCATATCCGAAACCGCCAGATTTCACCGGCGTCAGTTTCCTCAAACAAATCTTGTTAGAAACGTCACCAAACCCGCATATGTTTTTAGAGCCAGCTGATCAGACAGACCAGAACATGGCACTCGCGACATTATGGAAATGGCTTGATCAAACGCATCCGTATATGCGTAAAGCTGGTAGGCATTTTCCGGCAAACTACACGGCTATGATACAAATGCTTGGTGATGGTGAGTTGGCGATAGCCTTTGCTTTTAATCCGACGGAGTTCTCGAACGGTATTGCCCAAGGTATTCTGCCAAATACTATTCGCAGTTATGTCCATGATAGCGGGACGCTAGGTAATGTGCACTTTGTTGCTATTCCATTTAATGCCAATTCAACAGCTGCCGCCAAAGTTGTTGCTAATTTTCTGTTAAGCCCAGAAGCGCAATTGCATAAGGCAAACTCTGATATCTGGGGTGATCCAACGGTATTAGCTATGCATAAACTGCCCCCTGATACCCAATATGCCTTTGCCGCATTGCCGAAAGGCGTAGCAACACTTAATGAGGGCGATCTTGGTAAGACCTTGCCGGAGTTTCATCCAAGCTGGGTATCTGTGATAGAACAACAATGGGCTAAGCGCTATATTGGTCAGTAATACAGGAAACAGCACTATAAAGGGCTTGGCAATATCGCCAGCTATCATTTCATGAGTATTCGTGCCGTTATTTTGGTTTTATGTTTAGCGCCAACGACGGCTGGTCTCATTGGCGCACTTGTTCCGGCTACAGGCTGGTTCGCACCTTTAGGACGATCTGATTTTTCAATTCAACCGGTGATGATGTTCTTTGATCAGCCGGGGATTTGGTCGTCCATCTGGCTGAGCGGCTTTACCGCTATAACCGCAACATTATTATCATATGTGCTAGCTATGTTTTTACTGGCTAGCATATACAGGAATGGCCGTTCAGGGGTTTTGTTCCGTCTTATCTCGCCATTATTATCAGTTCCCCATATCACGGTTGCCGTTGGGTTTTTATTTTTGCTGCAACCGAGTGGCTGGCTTATCCGTTTGCTATCGCCGTGGTTAACTGGATGGGACAGACCGCCTGATTTATATATTATTCCTGATGATCTGGGCATCGGATTGATTATCGCGCTTACAGCAAAAGAATTACCGTTTTTAATGCTAATGGGGTTATCTGCCCTAAGCCAGATGAAGGTTAATGATACCCTTGATCAAGCCTCAAGCCTTGGCTATGGAACATATTCAGCGTGGCTCTATACGGTGCAACCGCAACTATCTGGCCGCATGCGGCTTGCCGTCTTGATTGTTTTGATCTTTTCTGTGTCAGTTGTTGATATGGCGTTAGTATTAGCGCCGTCAGTTCCGTCACCACTTGCTCCACGCATTTTAGAATGGTTTCGTGATGCGGATTTAGATTTTCAGTTTATCGCCGCGGTAGGTGCAGTAGCACAACTTTTTCTGTCATTACTCTGCTGTGTCATTTGGCTTCTATGTGGGCGCATGATGCACCGCTTAATCCGTGTTCTGATCTATCATGGGTTACGTCCAAGGGTCCCCGCTTGGGTTAGTCAGTCGATTAAACTGGCAGTTTTTTTCGTTGCGCTCTTGCCATGTTTTTTGTCTGTTTTGGGGCTGATGTCAGTTACCATATGGGGATTTGCTGATATCTGGCGGTTTCCTGCACCTCTGCCTGATGAATGGGGATTCCGGGCATGGATCAGCAGCGCAGATAACATGATAGTCGCTGGGACAAATAGCCTGATCATTGGCTTAGCTTCGTCATGCCTTGCTGTCTGTCTTGTTATTATCTGGCTGGAACAAACAGCCTCAAGACGTCAATCGACGATCGAAAGTTGGCTCTATATCCCGTTATTAGTGCCGCAAGCATCATTTTTGTTCGGATTACAGATTGTTCTAATCTGGCTTCGCCTAGATGGGCTTTATATAACATTGATCTGGGTGCATATGTTATTTGTGTTGCCCTATGTCATGTTATCTCTTAGCGGTTCATGGCGGCAATTTGATCAGCGTTATACAGAACTCTCAGCAACATTAGGGTCAAGCCAGATGAAACAGTTTTTTCGGGTCAAACTGCCCATATTATTGACTCCTATCATGACCGCATTTGCCATTGGATTTGCGGTCAGTTGCGCGCTCTATCTGCCCACTATTTTTGCCAGCAATGGTCGCATGATAACTCTCACAACCGAAGCCGTAACATTAGCAACAAGTGCCAGCAGACAAGCTTTAGGAGTAGCCTCATTTTTGCAGATGATTTTACCGCTATTCGTATTTCTGTGTTGTGATGCTATTATCCGCCTGCGGCTCAAGCCATTTCGGTATTTCCGGCATTAGATCAGGCTAAGTATTGGCGCCGCGCATTCTTTGAAATCCGGCTTGAAGATCGGCGATTAAATCATCTTTGTCTTCTAATCCGGCATAGATGCGCAGCAACGTGCCGTCGGGAATACTGGAAACTGTACGTTTAAATCGGCCTTGGCTAATCAGGCTTTCATGACCGCCCCATGATGCCCCAATACCAAACCAGTCAAGGTTATCAGCCATCGAATCAATGGCCATAATGGGAATGTTAGGATCAATGACAAAGCCAAATAATCCGCTAGACCCAGAAAAATCACGTTGCCAATGATGATGCCCTGGATGCGATGGCAGGGCAGGGTGCAACATCTGGATCACTTCGGGTTGTTGCTCTAGCCATGTTGCCAAAGCTAGGCCATTTTCTTCGGATTGCCGCAACCGTAACGCCATTGTCCGCATTCCGCGCATGGCCAGATAATGCTCATCAGGGGCAACGCATATCCCTGTATTCTGGGCATATTGACGAATAGTATGGGCCGTATTGCCACTTGATATGACAAACCCCATACTAACATCTGAATGACCAGAGATATATTTTGTCCCTGCTTCAATAACAATATCCATATCGTGTTTAACGGCATCAAAATACATGGCTGTTGCCCATGTATTATCAATCGCAACAAGACATTGATGATCATGTGCGCATGTTGTAAGGGCAGGGATATCCTGCATTTCAAAGGTTAAGCTGCCCGGACTTTCTAAATAGAAAAGACGTGTATTATCTTGAAAATGAGCAGTCAATTCATCTGCTGTGATTGAGGGTTCATAAATGCCAACGCTTATGCCCATTTGCGGTAACACGTTATCAATAAATCGGCGGCCAGACCCATACATACTATCCGGGAACAGCGCATGATCACCGGATTTTAAGACGCTTGAAATAGCAAGGCAGATTGCCGATAGACCTGATGGTGTGGCAACACAATCATCCATTTTATAGAGACTTGCCACCGCCTCCTCGGTTGCTTGTGAGGTTGGGGTGCCTTTTCTGCCATAGTCATACTTGCCCCGGCCTTGGCGATAATCATCAAGATTAGGCTTCATAATGGTTGATGTATGATAGACAGGAATATTGGCCATGCCCTCATGCTCAAGAGGGTTGACAGAAGCATGCACGACTTTAGTGTCTGGTTTAGTAGCTGGGCTAATTTTCTTGGATGTCTTAGTCATTAATTATTAATCTCATAATGCTAAAATATTGTTACGTCACAATGGGGCATAAATTGCGGTCAGCATCAGGCGCACCCCATTCCGACCATGAGCCGTCATAGATAGCGACATCGGTTTTGCCAATCAGTGCTAAACCAAATGCTAATCCACAAGCGGTAACGCCTGATCCACAGCTGGTAACAATCGGTTTATCCAAATCGACACCAGCATCTATAAAACTGGCTTTTATCTGATCAGCAGATTTGACTAGCCCGGTATCAGCATCCAGCAACTCACTAACAGGGCAGTTTAATGCTCCCGGCATATGCCCTGATACCATGCCTGGCCGAGGTTCGGGTGATGTGCCTAAAAACCGGCTAGCAGACCGCGCATCAACAATCTGTTTCGGTCTTTCTGATGGCGGCAGGGCGACAAGCGCACTCATTTCAGTAAGCGATATTATCGCCTCTGTGCTTGGTGTTATTGCTTGAAATGTGCCTTTTTGCGATAATGTTTGGTCGCCGCTTTCGGTTATTCCGCCAGCATCTATCCATGCGGGCAGCCCACCATTTAAAATGGCAACATTATGATGGCCAAAATAACGCAGCATCCACCATGCCCTAGCTGATGATAACATGCCTGATTGATCATAAAGCACAACCATTTGATCGTCATTTAACCCCAGAGCCTGCATATGTTTGGTAAATATATCCGCATCTGGCATGGTATGCGGCAGGGGTGATGTGAGATCAGCAACCGCGTTAATATCAAAAAACACAGCACCAGTAATGCGCTTCTCGATAAACTCTGCTTTCGCATCTCTATCAGATGTTGGCAGAACAAATGTAGCATCCATAGCAAGACCATGATTGTCTTGAATGGCGCGTATTGCCTCTTTTGCATCAATCAGCATGGGCTTTTCTCATCATCTAGCCATGCCGGTATGGGCAAGCCTTTGTCTTTCAAAAATACCGGATTCCAGATTTTAGACTGATAGCGTTGGCCGCTATCACAGAGAATAGTAACAATTGTTTTTCCGGGGCCTAGATCACGAGCAAGGCGCATTGCACCAGCAACATTGATAGCGCTAGAACCACCTAGTAAAAGACCCTCATGTTTAAGCAGATCAAAAATGATCGGCAAAGCCTCCTCATCCGAAATGCTATACTGTGTATCAATTATAGCTTGTTCCAGATTTGCCGTGATCCGGCCTTGGCCAATACCTTCGCTCACCGAGTTGCCATCCGCTTTCAGCTCACCATGCGCATAATGATGATATAAAGCTGACCCATATGGATCACTTAAGGCTATTGTCACGTCATGATTTTGGTCTTTTAAAAACCGGCTAATACCACTAATTGTTCCGCCTGAGCCAACGGAACAGGTGAAGCCATCGATCTGACCTTGAGTCTGCTGCCATATTTCTGGTGCTGTATAATGATAATGGCCTTGTTGATTAGCGATGTTATCAAACTGGTTAGCCCACATAACATTACTGCCCAGCTCATCTCTGATCTCATTTGCTAATTGTTCAGAATAACGCACATAAT
>JADHOM010000041.1 GCA_016778985.1 Alphaproteobacteria bacterium
CTCTTTTTCCCTGCCAAATGCTCTGCATAACGCCGAAACCTAGGCTTAAACCGGAATTTTTACTATCTGCTATAGCAGACGGCGCGCTTACGATCAGCAGTAGAATTGAACAGATAAAAGCATGTGCAATGTTACGCATAAAAAGCCCAAAAGAGTTAAATAAAATTAGATGACGGTTAAATTATATGAAAGTCGTATGTTAAATTAGTATAATACATAGTGCTTCGAGAGAACATGTAAACCATAAATATTAAAGATTTGTGAATATTTACAATTTAATTCCTCATTAAAATTGATTATTTACGCAACCATTCTTTCAAACTGCTTTCCCGTTTAGATGGCAGGTGTTTGGTTTTGCCAAAAAGTCCTAAAATAGCCTCTGATAATGGCTTTTGGGAAAATGACCAAAAATAAAATATCTTATGTGGAAAGGGACTTAATGATCGAAGTTCAATCGATCAGGGTTGATCAGCCAATCCATAAAATGCTGTGCTTCCGTTTTCGTCTGTCCACGCGCTGTCAGGGAACAAAAATAACTGCGCTGCGTCTCCACAACCATTGGAGTGGCGACCGCCAGACTGCCATTGACCAGAAACTCATCAATTAACGGTTGCCAGCCTATCCCAAACCCCATGCCATTCTGAATAGCTTTTAAATAGACCATGAAACTAATGTAGCTATTGCTAATGATAGGTTCAGGGATGGTAACGCCAGTCTCACGAAAAAAAATGTTCCAGTCATCTTCATGACCTGAACCTGTTAAATGAAGTAAGTCTTTGGTAGCCAATTCAACAGGCGACAACATTCGGCCTTGGGGAAGCAAATCAGGATGACAAATCGCCACCATTTGCCCGGCAAACACCTGTTGTGAGGGCAGCCCGCTAATTCCTGCTTGATCAAATACAACCACAAGATCAGACCGCTGAGTATTGAAATCAGGATTCTGATCACGGGTGCTAATTTGGACAGAAATATCAGGATAATGACCTTGAAAATCTGCCATGCGTGGCAACAGATAAAAACTGGTAAATCCAATTCCTGCATCAATGATAAGTGGGCTGGGACGCTGGCGATTGGAAATTTGATCAATGCCAACCCGCAGTTCATGAAAGCCTTTATCGACACATTTCGCTAAACTATTGCCATCATCAGTTAAGGTAAGTAGTGGTCGTGTGCGTAAAAACAATTTAGTCCCCAAGCTATCCTCAAGGGCTTTAATGTGCCGACTAACAGCAGGCTGCTGAACATTTAGATCACTTGCAGCGGCAGAAAAATTAAGATGGCGAACCGCCGCTTCAAAAGCAACCAATTGGGTGAGAGGGATAGGAAAATCTGTCATTATACTATTCCTCAAATGAATATAAGTAATTCATCATTTCAACCTTTCAATTCCATGTCAATGCGATACGATCAATCTTATAAAGATGGAGAATTAGGTGACAACAATATCAATCTTGGCATTAGGCGGTGACGGTATTGGGCCTGAGATACTTGCCCAAGGGTTGCGTATTGCAAGGCATATCGCTGAAAAGTCCGGATTTTTGCTGGATATTGATCATGATCTGCTTCATGGCGCCAGCTATGATACTCATGGCGTCTTTTGCACTGATGCGGTTCTCAATAAAGCCAAGGCTGCGGATGCGGTTCTTGTCGGGGCGGTTGGTGGCCATGCCTGGGATCATGTCCGCATCGCTGGCGGGGCTGAGGCGCAAGATGGGTTAATGTATTTGCGCTATCATTTGCAGGCCTATCTAGGGCTTAGGCCAGCTGAGGCATGGAAAGAGCTAAGCTCCTTGTCACCATTTCGTTGTGATGTTGTAGTGGGAGCAGATATTATGATTATGCGTGAAATGTGTGGCGGTGCCATGTTTGCAAGGCAGCGTGGCCAACGCATCCATCAAGGCAAAAGACAGGGCTATGATTTAACCGCCTATGACGAAGACGAAGTCGCACGCTTTGCCCACGGCGGCTTTGCTCTGGCAAGGCGGCGGCGGCGGCGGCTCGTAAGCTGTGATAAATCCAATGTCATGGAAAGCTATAAGTTGTGGCGTGATGTGGTCGGAGATGTGGCAAAACATTATCCTGATGTTGAGTTTAAGCATATGCTAGCTGATCATTGCGCGTATCAGATGATGGTGCAGCCAACAGCGTTTGATGTGGTGCTGTGCTGTAATCAGCTTGGTGATGTGTTCAGCGATTTAACAGGCACTGTATCAGGCTCTCTTGGCATGTTGCCCTCAGCCTGTCTGGCGTCTAATCCCGCCGATGGGCCAAGTTTTGGTATTTATGAAAGTACGTCAGGGTCGGCGCCTGATATTGCCGGCAAAGGAATAGCCAACCCTATAGGCATGATCCTGTCAGTGGCAATGATGTTTGATTACACGATTGGTCGGCCTGATCTTTGGCAAGCTGTGCATAGGGCGATTGAGCAAACACTTGCCGATGGAATTAAGACTCAAGATATAGGCGGCACAGCAACAACGGTGGAAATAACAGATGCTATTCTGGACAGGCTGGTTGCATGAGTTATGATTATGTCATTGCGGGCGGTGGGTCAGCGGGCTGTGTTTTGGCGGCGCGACTGGCTGAAAATCCTGATCTAACTATCTGTCTGGTTGAGGCAGGTGGGCATGGCAAAGAATTTTTTATTCGGATGCCAGCTGGCAATGGCTTTGTATTTGGCAACCCTAAATTAGACTGGGGTTATGTAACGGTTCCGCAAAAGTATCTGGATGACCGGCAAATTTATTTTGCTCGTGGCAAGGCACTAGGTGGAACATCAATCGTCAATGGCATGATTTATATGCGTGGTGTTGCGGCTGACTATGATCACTGGCGGCAAATAGGTCTTGAGGGGTGGGGATATGATGATGTGATGCCATATTTTTTGCGCTCCGAAGGCGCTCGTGACAGACGCGATGATTATCATGGTATTGATGGCCCATTAAAAACCGAAGCAGCAAGAAACTTTGGTATCATTGATCAGGCCTTTATTGATGCGGCGGTTGCTGCTGGTCATCAGCATATTGAAGATTTTAATGGCGCGCGTAGAACCGGCGTATCGCGTGCAGATAGTACGGTCCATAAGGGCGTAAGACAATCCTCGGCGATAGCCTATCTTAAAAATCCACCAAAGAACTTAACCATTCTGACAGGCAAGCATATTGCAAAGATTGAAATTGAGAATAATCGCGCTGTTGGTATTGAAACGATAACTGGTGAAACTATCCGCGCGGCAAGGGAGGTCATCGTCTGTCAAGGCGCATTCGCGACGCCGCAATTGCTCATGTTGTCAGGGATAGGTCCTGCTGATCACTTGAAATCGCAAGGCATCAAGCCGCTGGCTGATCTGCCGGGGGTGGGGGCACATCTGGCTGATCATGTGGATGTATCCATTCAATATGCTTCAGATGAAATAAAATATAGCCACGCCAAACATCAACGTCTTGATATGGCCGCTATGTTAATGGCCAAATGGCTTTGGAATGGTTCGGGGCCGGGTGGCGGCTCACTCTTTTCGGTTGTTCTTTTTCATGCGTTTGATGATGTGTCGCTGCCTGAACTGGAAGTCTTTATGACACCAATGATTATTGATGAGAACCTTGGTAATGGGGATAAAGAAAACGCGCCACTGCTGCAAAAACTAGGACGCAAACTGTTAGTCAGAGGGCGTAAGATTGCTCGGCCAGGTGTCCAGATTGATATCAATCAAGAACGCCCACGGTCACTGGGTACGGTCAGGCTCGCCTCATCCAACCCATTGGAGCATCCTTTGATTGACCCGAATTATCTGTCTGATGCAAATGATCTTGATCAACTGGTTCGGGGAGTTGATGTCATGCGTGAGGTCATGGCACAGCCGCAAATCGCCTCATATGTGACTGGTGAGGTTGGGGTTTGGGCTAATGCCCGAAGCCGAGATGAGATTATATCAGCGATTAAACAAACGGCTTACACAGGTCATCACCCTTGCGGTACCGCAAAAATGGGAGCTGATCATGACAATATGGCAGTTCTGGATAGCAAGCTGAACCTGCGCGGCATTGATGGATTACGGGTATGCGATGCGTCAGCGATGCCAACACAAATTACTGGCAATCTTTATGCTACGGTGGTGATGATGGCAGAAAAAGCTGCCGATATGATTAAGCAATCTGCCTAAGTGAGTTAGGCAAGAGAGAAGGGCAAAAACAATGCGTGTAACAAAAGTCTTTCAATATTTTTCAGGTAATGCCTGGCATGAGCCAACTGGCGGGGAGTATTTTGACAGTGAAAATCCAGCGACTGGGCAGGTCTGGGCGCGCCTGCCAGATTGCCGTGAGGCAGATATTAACCGCGCTGTTGCGGCAGCAAAATCGGCTTTTTATGATGGCCCATGGAGCCATATGCTAGCGGCAGAACGTGGCCGCATTCTGCGCCGTATTGGCGATGTTATTTCCGCCCATGCTGATCGGCTGGGGGCGGTTGAGTTAATGGATAATGGCCGTGTGCCAAATATTGCATCAGGCTTAAAACCGGGCGGCTGGCAGGTGGATAGCTGTCATTATTATGCCGGTTTATGTGACAAATTTGAGGGCAAGATTATCCCTGCAGAAATGCCTGACATGCATAATTATATGACATGGGAGCCTTTTGGTGTTGTGGCGCTGATTTTGCCGTGGAACTCACCTATCGGGACACTGATCTGGAAGCTGACGGCGTGTCTAGCGGCTGGAAATACGGTTGTCATCAAGCCTTCTGAGCAGGCCAGCGCCTCGACGTTTGAGCTGATGGATATATTGCTGGAGGCGGATTTGCCACCGGGCGTGGTAAACGTTGTAACCGGGTTCGGTCAAACAACAGGTGAGCCATTGATCTGTCACCCTGATGTCAGAATGGTATCCTTTACTGGCGGCACTACTGCTGGCGCAAAAGTTGCCGCATTGGCAGCTCAGCAAGTTAAGCCTGTTATTATGGAGCTTGGCGGTAAATCGCCACAAATTGTTATGCCTGATGCGGATCTTGATCTGGCGGTCAATGGGATTGTTGCTGGAATATTTCCAGCTGGTGGGCAGAGCTGTATTTCAGGCTCACGTCTGCTGGTGCATCGATCCATTATTGACGCCTTTACAGAGCGCTTGGTTATGGCTGCCAAAAAAGCTAGAGTGGGCGCCCCTGATGACCCAATGACACAAATTGGACCAATGGCAAATCAGCAACATTATAATCGGGTACTTGCTGCAATAGCTGCGGGAGAAAAGGCTGGTCACAAGCTGTTGCTCGATGGCCGAACGGCTTGCCGTGAGCAAGGATATTACATTGGCCCGACCATATTTGCTGATGTGCCTAATGATAGTGAGCTTTCTCAAAATGAAGTATTTGGCCCTGTCGTTTCAACCGAAGCATGGAACGATGAGGAGGAGGTCATCCAGAAAGCCAATAATTCAATTTATGGGTTGGCTGGCGGTATATGGTCACAGGATGTTGCATTTGCTATGAGGATGGCAAATCGGATCGAGGCCGGAACAATTTATATCAATAATTATTTCAATGCCTCGGCCCAGAGTCCGGTGGGAGGCTGGAAACAATCAGGTTATGGACGAGAAAATGGCTTAGAAGGCATGCGTTGTTTTATGCAGACGCGATCAGTCTGGCTATCCCTTAACCCCAATCAGCCAGACCCATTTGCGTAATTAAGACAAAATATGTTGTGAGGATTATGATGAGAGAAAACACTTCAGATCAAAAAACAGAAAAAAATAAAAGCTGGAATTGGCATCCTGATTTACCCCTTCAATTATCGCCTATATTGAGCTGGCCACCGAGGCCGCTGGCGACCTTAAAATGGGTGGCGGGATATTGGCTGGTTATCAGTTCTGTGACGATTGAGTTTTTGTTTGCATGTGCGGTGTTTACGCTGTTTCAACCCGAAGCTTCAGTGATGGCGACATTAGCACCGGGGTGGATATTTCAAATCTGGGTCAGGAATATGATCCTGATCACGCTGATTGCTGGCGGGCTTCATCTTTGGCTTTATCGGTATCAGTTGCAGGGCAATAAGCGGAAGTATGATCACAGAGGTCAGGCTAAGAATAATGGAAAATTCCTCTTTAGGGATCAGGTTAGAGATAACATGTTTTGGTCTCTAGCGAGTGGTGTTACAATCTGGACAGTCCTGGAGGTCGGTTATTTCTGGGCTGCCGCAAATGGATATATGCCGGGCTTGGAATTGCGGCAAAACCCGATTTGGTTCGCGGCCTTTTTTGTCATTATCCCCATTTGGTCGAGCTTTCATTTCTATCTAATCCACCGCTTGTTGCATTGGCAGCCGCTGTATAAATTGGCGCATGGGTTGCATCATCGTAATATAAATGTCGGGCCATGGAGCGGCATATCCATGCATCCGGTTGAACATCTGCTCTATTTTTCTTCGGTTATGATCCATGTTGTAGTGCCTTCTCATCCGCTTCATGTGCTGTTTCATTTTTATCAGGAGGCACTCAATCCGCCCTTTACGCATTCAGGGTTTGAACAGGTGATGCTGGGCGAAAACCCAAGGATTGCGGCTGGTGATTTCTTTCATCAACTTCATCATCGTCACATTAATTGTAATTATGGGACGAGAGAAATGCCATGGGACCGCGTATTCAACAGTTATCATGATGGAAATGGGATTGCTAGAAATAAATAATTAATACAAAAAATTAAAATAACGAAAAATTTTTGTCCCTATCAACCTATCAAACCACCACGATCCAAGTCGCAACGCCTGACTCAATCTAGCCCCCCTCTAAGCAATATTGAATTCCTATCAGCAAACAGCGTCAGTAACCTCTGAGGGCCGAGGATCGAGCTGCTTGATCCCGCTTCCTATGCTGCACTAATCTGCTTCAAGGTCCGAGTTTCAAGATCCTTGGCCCCCCGCACCTTGGCCCATGATGCTCGAAACTTGGCTTATTGATGCCTGAAACTTGCGCCTTGATCCTCGGACCTTGGTTCAGGCAAGGTTGCAGGTAAGGTTTTGATAGTTGACCAATATCCAGAACATGCTAACATGTTGATATTACTGGAAACAGTCTTGAAATGGTGCTTCAAATGGGCTTCGAACCCACCCCCTGGGCACCACTTTTTAAGTATCAAGGTCCGAGTTTCGAGGCTCAAGTGACTGTTTCCACGGATCTCGGTTCTTGAACCTAGGTTATCATTCCCATCCATTTGGCTTTGACGTTGAGGTCATAGCCTTTGCCATAGCGTTGACCTATGCCTTCGGTTGTCCAGCCACCTATGGCATCTACGATGTCGGAGGGGCATTCAACCGCCCTGAGACGGTCTCTGAGGCTGTGCCGGAAGGAGTGGATTACACATCCCTCTGGTAGTCTTGGCTTAAGCCATTTGTTAAGAGCTGCACTGGCAGAGTTGGCATTACACTTTTGCGTGTCGCAGTATTTTGGGAAGGCAAACTCTTTCCCTTGAGCCTTGATCTCTTTTGCTGCCCACAGGGATGCACCTACCAAGGAAATGGATCTGGTGCTTGAGGAAGTCTTTAGCCTACGCCATGCATGCTCTTTCAGGTTGATGTGAGGGATATCCGTATCCAAAACAATGTCAGAAGAGAGTAGGCCGCAGGCTTCTGATAGCCGCATGCCCGTATCACTGATCAGGGCTATTAACCATCTGGGTTCATCATTAATGCTTCTGCATTCCCCTTGGATCCGTCTGATAACATCAACGGGGAAGGGTAACCGTTCCTTCTTTTTATTATCTTCAGGAATGAAGGTACCGTTGAACACATTGGTCATAGCAAGGCCATGCTCTTTGATGGCCAAGTTCATAATGGCTCTGACAGATGAGAAGACCCGCTTAACAGAGGATGAAGACATCCCCCGATCAAAGAGGAAGTCCCTGAACCGTCCTGCGT
>JADHOM010000004.1 GCA_016778985.1 Alphaproteobacteria bacterium
ATAACAGCCCTGCCACTTATGATGCTGACAAGCCATATGGGATGTCTGCTCTTACAGGCTCCTTTGCCGCAGGGGTGCTGAAATATCTTGATGCCATTGTCGCCATAACCGCCCCTTCGATGATCTCTTGCTTGCGCTTGACCCCTCACCGCTGGTCTGCGGCGTTTAACAATTTGGGCTTTAGGGATCGGGAAGCCTCACTCAGGATTTGCCCTGTTACCGCCAAAGAGCCTACCGATATCGCGAGGCAATATAATATTGAATACCGCGCCGCTGATGCGGCGGCGTGCCCGCATCTTGCCCTTGCCGCGGTGGTGCATGCTGGCTGTCAGGGCATTGAAGAGGAATTGCCCGCCCCTGAGCCAACCGAGGAAGACCTTTCGCTTTTATCTGCCGCCGATTTGTCAAAGCGAGGGTTTGTTCGCTTGCCAGAAACCTTGAATGAGGCGCTCAATCGCTTTATCGAAAACGATACGGTGCGAGGCTGGTTCCCAGATACATTCGCCAGCGTCTATAAAGCGCATAAGGAAAGCGAAATTTCCCATTTGACCGATATGGATACTGCGGCACGGTGTCAGCTTTATGAGGCGGTATACTAGGTTATATTAAAAAATGTCGCATGACTGAACAAAATTGGAACTAGGTCGTGGTGGAGGATGCCATTCTTGCCCACCAGCAAAGCATTGCAAAGTTCGGTGGAAGTGACGGAGTTCGTGATATGGGCGGCCTGAATAAAGCTCATGATTATCCTCAAAATTTAGCCGCTTATGATGAGCCAACCGTGGCTGATCTTGCCGCATCAATAACAAGGGTGTTTAGCCTCTTGTTCTTTCGATAATCATAATGTTGCCATTGGGCCTTAACCTTAAAGCTGTAGGGATGGTTGCTGAAGGTTTTGATAAGGCCTTTGCTTCTATTCGCTCGGCCTAATCAGACGCTGTAATGTTACCTTGGTGACGGTGGGGTTGGTTGTGGTGGAGGCCAATTTTTTCAAATGCAAAAATAGCCGATAGCACAACAAAAAAGCCGAACCATTCCATCAAAGAAAGCTGTTGGCCAAGAAAAGCAAGCGCCAGAAGCGCGGCAAAAAGTGGCTCAACACAAGCAAGAAGTGAGGCGCGAGTCGCCCCGATAATTCGTGAGCCTTCAAAAAATAAAACCCAGCTGAGGACAAAAAATATTCCATTAGCGCTAATCGCCATCACCCCGATAGCGCTTTCTGGCAAGCTTATGATTAGCCCGAAAGGCAAGATCGCCAGCATGATCAAAAAGCCGATTAAGCTGATATAAAAATTAAGCGCAGCACCACCCATTTTTATCGCGAGCTGGCTCGATGTCTCAATAAAGAAAATAAAACTAATTAACCCAAGCACGCTGATAAAGACACCATAGACATTGATGTCACCTTGCCCATCATAAATCATGATCCCAAGACCAGCCAGCACCACCCCCATACATAGCCAGCGTGATTTGGAAAGATACTCACCACGCTTGACTTGTGCCAAAATGGCAACCCCGAAAGGGAAGCTATAAAGGATCAAGAGGACAAGCCCGATATCAATAAAATCCACCGCATGATAGGTGGCGGCAAGCAATAAAAGGGCGCTAATGCCCGTCAAGATTAATTGGGAATACCCCTCACGAGGGATTTGGAACGATGTTCTTGTCACAAGCAAATAGGGCAGGAGAATTGCCGAGCCGATGATAAAACGGCTTAATAAAAGAAAGTAGAGTGATACCCCATCATCAAGCGCTAGCTTCGCTGAATTGGGGACGAAGGCGAAACAAATCGATGAAATTATGATAAGAATAATGCCAATCTTCTGTTTCGAGACCGTGAACGCCGTGAACGCCATGACTGCCATCATCCTACTAATCATTCGCAAATAATTAACGCATGAATGCATCCGTTTGACCAGTTAAAATGGTAAAACCGTTATCGCCACGGCTGCCGCCGCCAATATCTGCATAAAATGAGATTAACGAGGGTGCCCATAGCCAACAAAACTTTGTCAACATATCGTCATAAAACTGAAATCTATTCATCCTAAGATTAATCATGACGAATTGGCGAAAAGGGATTCAATAATGAAAAAGCTTTTTCCACTAACTGATATTAAGATGCAATTTGGCTTATCTATGGACGAGCTAAACTATGTCATCAAAATGCATAACATTAAGGTCTATTGTGTCGGAGCATGCGCCTTTGCTGATCCATCACAATTTGAGTTTTTGGCAAGTTCGGATGAAATATTTTTAAACGCAGATTTGTCTACAGTTTTGTCTGGTGATAACCGAAATATATCTATGTTAGCGTCTTAGCTGATATAAAAATTAGCTGAAATAGTATTGATATATCATCACAAGATAGACAATCGCACACCAGATCAAGGCTAGAAAAACTGCCGCACTGCCATAATCTTTGGCGCGCTTTGATAAGCCATGCTTTTCATAAGATATTCTGTCAATGGCAGATTCAACGCTCGAATTAACCAGTTCAATAATAAGCACAAAGATAACCGAACCTATCATGATTAATGTTTCGATAGGGGAGGCAGGAAGCCATATCGCAAATGTAATCAATATAATTGCAAGAACCAATTCTTGCCTGAAGGCACTTTCTTCTTGAAGTGCAAAGCGCAATCCACCCAAGGAATGTTTCAGCGCATTGGCGGCCCGAAGCAAGCCAGTATTATTCTTATATGGATTTGAGGCTGGCGAATATTCATCATCCTTTTGTGCCAGCACCAAATGGCCCTCAAAAATATTGGTGGCATGGCTCCACGAAAATCCTTCGGCATGTGATCTTGCTTGCTGCCGGTCGATCTGCAAGGCTTGCTTGACAGCAACACCGAGATCATTGTCCAGAGCGCCGGCATCTGATGAGCCGATCACATCAATCGGCCCGGTCACGGGATAAGCGGCTACGGGCAGACCGCATGCCATGGCTTCAAGCAGCACAAGACCAAATGTATCAGTTTGGGATGGGAAGACAAAAACATCCGCTTTGCCATAATATTCGGGCAAATCCTCTTTTGGCTTCATGCCATGAAATATCGTATCAGGATACGCTTTTTCTAACCTTGGTCTTGCCGGCCCATCACCAACAATCCACTTTTCAGCCGCAATGTTAAGCTTGAGAAATTCCTCTAGGTTTTTCTCCACCGCCACTCTGCCAACATATAGCAGAATGGGTATTTTATTTTTACGGCGTGATTTAGGGGGCGAAAATAATTCTAAATCAACCCCGCGTGGCCATAAAACGGCATGACCAATACCATGATCGCCAAGATCAGAAATGACCTTTTGTGATGGTGCCATCACGGCTTCCGCATTTTTGTGAAACCATTTTAAGAACATGTAACTGACTGATAGCGGCAACCTAAATCGTGAATGAACATATTCAGGAAACCGTGTGTGATAGCCAGTTGTAAACCGCAGGCCATTGCGCAGGCAAAAATTGCGCGCCGCCAAGCCTAAAGGTCCTTCGGTTGCGATATGGATAATCTCTGGGCTGATTTGCCTGATGAACTTGGCCACTTTGCTAGCAGGGAAAAGGGCAAGACGAATTTCTGGATAGGTTGGGCAAGGGATCGTCCGAAAGCCTTCTGGCGTCAGCATAGTCACATCATGACCTTTGGCGATAAGCTCATCTCGGGTATGCGTCAGCGTTCTGACAACGCCGTTCACTTGCGGGTACCATGCATCTGTGACAATCAGAATTTTTTTGTTTTTGTGAATGCTATCACTCATGCGGCTTTGCCTGATGATATCTTCATTTGGCTTGGGGTCATCTTGATATTGTTTTCTGTTTGTAAGCCATGCGTGCCCCATTGCAGCACTTCAAGCCGACCATCTCTATGTTCGACAAAGGCGGTTAGGCTCTCAACCCAGTCGCCGGCATTGGCGTAAATAATATCATCCATCTGCTTTAATTCGGCTTTATGAATATGGCCGCAGACAACACCATGACACTCCCGACGTTTTGTCTCTTTAACCATCACAGTTTCAAAAGCAGACATAAAAGAGACAGCTAATTTAACCTTGTGTTTGAGATATTGTGATAATGACCAATAGGGTAATTTGAACATCCGCCTGATCTTGTTCAGCCATTTATTCATGTTCAGCAATGTCGAGTAAGCAAAATCGCCAAGATAGGCTAACCATCTGGCATATTTGATGACATGGTCAAACAAATCGCCATGCACCACCCAAAGCCGTATCCCTGTGACCGTTTCATGAATATCGGTATCTTTAATAGCAATCTCGCCAAACATATTGCCGATAAATTGTCTGGCCGCTTCATCATGGTTGCCGGGGATATAGATGACTTTTGTTCCATGTCGAGCTTTTCTCAGTATTTTTTGAATGACGTCATTATGTGGTTGTGGCCAGTACCATTTCCTTTTTAACCGCCATCCATCAATGATATCACCGACTAAATACAGCTTATCTGATCGCGTGTGTTTCAAAAAATCGAGCAGCGCTTCATGTTGGGCGCCAGGCGTTCCCAGATGCGTGTCTGATATGAAGACAGTGCGGTAGTCATGTATTTCTCTTTCATGACGGTCGAGATAAGCAAATTGATCTGTTGGTTTTTGTGTTTCTTTTGGCGTATCGGAGGTCTGAAATTTCACTTGGCAACTCTATCATGATTAAAAAACACAACTTATTCCCGTATTGTGACAAAGAGATGACATTTAGGTTATGCATTCATGTCAATTTGCGAAGGCGGTCATCCAGAAAAGCGCCGAACAGCAATGGCATATCTGAATTGATATGATTTCGTCATAATTCTGAAATAAACATCACATAAATAACATTTATGGACACAAGTTTGAGGTGTATATGAACTATATATCTATTGAGGATAGACTGATGACTACCCGCGTATTAATCGCGGATGATGAGTGCAATCAGCAAGAGTTATTGGCGTATAACTTGGAGAAAGCCGGGTTTTCAGTAATCCAAGCAAGTGATGGTCAAAAAGCCTTAGACTTAGCTGAAGAAACCATTCCTGATATTATTATTCTTGATTGGATGATGCCAAATATGTCAGGCATTGATGTCTGCCGATCTTTGCGGCGGATATCGGAAACCAGACAAATTCCTGTCATCATGCTAAGTGCAAGAGGTGAGGAAGGCGATAGAACTCTTGGTCTAGATGTCGGTGCAGATGATTATATCACCAAGCCATTTTCGCCAAAAGAGGTCATTGCCCGCATCCGAGCAGTGCTCAGGCGATCTCGGCCATTGCTGATGAATGATGTCATTGCGTTTGCTGATCTCAAGCTCTACCCTCGCAAGAAAATCGTCGAACGTAATGGCCAAGCGATCCATTTAGGACCTAAAGAGTTCGATATTCTAGCCCTTCTCATGGAGCGTCCCGGACAGGTGTATAGCCGAACCCAGTTATTAGATCATGTCTGGGGGCATGGAATATATATCGAAGATCGGACTATTGATGTTCATTTCAGTCGATTGCGAAAAGCGCTTAATTCGAATAAAAATGGTAACAATCATCCTGATATCATCCGCACGGTTCGGGGCAGTGGCTATGCGTTGCGGTTGCCCGAATAATTCAAACACTGGCACGTGATATGACGCCATTGATGGGTCTGCTATCAATGGTCATTGGGTAGAGCTTTAAGCATCCTTTAGGGATTTGTAATTGTTGCAGAGCAGATAGTAAACATAGCACTTTTCAGCATCGCAAATAAGCTGTAAGTGCTAGTTGATTATCATAACGTGGATGCTGTTCGCGCCCAAAAACAGCGACCATATCATAAGCATATCGTATAGTTGGAAGGCGGCTTGCCGCTAAAGCAAGGCTGAGGGTTATCGCAATTCAGTTGCTGATAAGCATGTGAAAGAATACTCTGGAAATGCAATTATCGTTTTTGAAGAGACATGAAAATGACATCTAAAACTACATCGCTTGAAGCCAAAATAGCCGATATACCGAGACAGAATATTTGTGACGGGTCTACAAAAATGACACGCCTGGATCAGCTATCAGAAGACATGGGCATTGATCTCTGGATGAAGCGTGATGATGAAGCGGGGCCAAGTTTTGGCGGCAATAAATCACGACAGCTAGAATATTATTTTGGTGCTGCTGTTGCTCAAAATGCCGATACCATCTTAATTACCGGCGCTGTTCAATCCAATTTTGTGCGCTTAGCGGCTGCCATTGCGAATAGATTTCAGATGCAGGCTATTGTCCAGCTTGAGGAGAGGGTCAAAGACCCAGATGAGCTCTATCGCTGTTCAGGCAATGTCTTGCTTAATCAATTGCTCGGTGCTGAGATACTTTATTATCCAGATGGCGAGGACGAAGAAGGGGCAGATGCCGTGCTATATGACCGTGCAGATGCGTTGCGCAGGCAGGGCAAAAATCCATATGTGATACCCTTATCAGGGAATAAACCGCCCCTTGGTGCGCTGGGATATTTTCAATGTGCTAAAGAAATCATGGAACAATCCAGTCAGGCGTTTGACCATGTTGTCGTTGGCACAGGGAGCGGGGCGACGCATTTGGGGTTAACCGCAGGCATGAAATATTACTGCCCATCCGCGCAAGTGACAGGGTCATGTGTACGTCGTCCAAAAGGTGAACAACAGCAACGATTATCGCATCTTGCCAATCAATTTAATAAATTGGTCGATCAGCCAGAATATCTCACCGACAGGGATTTTAATGTCTGGGATGGGGCATTTATGCCGGGCTATGGAAAACTTAGCGATAAAGCCGCGGCGGCATTAATTAAAATGGCCAGAACCGAGGGTTATATCCTTGATCCGGTCTATACGGCGAAATCTTTTGCCGCTGTTCCGGGGTTATTAGAGGAAGGATTTATTAAGAAGGGGAGTCGGGTTCTATTCGTTCACACAGGCGGATTAGGCGCCTTTTTTTCATATCAAAATGAGCTTATCGCTTTTTTAAGTCGTGATAATATGAAGCCATAAATAATTTGACACAACAGAAATGATAATTAATGTTAATTCATAATTATATAAAAAAAATATTAATGCGGTTCAAAATGGGAGTATAAAATGAAAAATATTTTTAAGGGTAGCCTTGTTGCGCTAGCTCTAATATTGAGCAGTGTTGCGGCAAAGGCACAAGAAGCAGGAGGCACGTTAGCCTTTCTAGTTCAGCCAGAGCCTCCAACACTTGCGTCATATGTATCAACATCTGGTCCAATTGGGCTGGTTATGCCGAAAGTATATGAAGGTCTGTTTGATTACGATAATGATGGCAAGATGGTGCCTATGCTTGCTGAAAGTTATGAGATGAGTGCTGACGGCAAGACAGTCACATTCAATTTAAGAAAAGGCGTACGCTGGCATGATGGTGAGCCATTCACTTCGGCTGACGTCAAGTTTACTATTTTAGAAGTGTTGAAAAAAGTTCATCCACGCGGCCCTAATTCTTTCCGCGAAGTAAGCCGTATCGACACTCCAGACGATCACACAGCAATTTTTCATCTTGATAATCCGGCGCCTTATATGATGCGTTCATTTTCGGCATATGAATCGCCTATGGTTCCTATGCACCTGTTAGAAGGTCAGGATATCAAGTCTGCGCCATTGGCTAATAATCCTGTTGGTACAGGGCCGTTTAAGTTTGTTGAGTGGAAAAAAGGTCAGTATATTCGTCTTGATAAAAATGAAGATTACTGGCAAGAGGGCTTGCCCTATCTTGACAGGATTGTTGGCCGCTTCATTCCCGATGCGTCAACCAGAACGGCCGCCATGGAAAATGGTGAAGTCATGTATGCCGCCTATAATGCTATTCCAAATATTGATGCCGTTCGGCTCAAAGAACGCGATGATATTGATGTAACAACTGACGGCTATTCCATGATTAACCCGATGGCATTGATTGAGTTCAATACCAAAGAGGGGCCATTTGTTGACCCTGCTATCCGCCGCGCAATTTCGACGGCAATTGATCGCCGGTTCATGATTGATACCATTTTCTTCGGTTATGGAAAGCCTGCGACAAGCGCGTTGAGCAGTAACTATAAGGCGACGAACTTGCATGCTGAAATGCCTAACTATCCCGAAACAGGTGATGTCGATGCTGCCAATGCCATGCTCGATGCCGCTGGATATGCTAGAGATGGTGATGGTGTCCGCATGCGCGCGGTACTTGATATTATTCCTTATGGTGAAGATTGGCGCCGGGCAGGGGAATATCTAAAGCAGGCCATGGGCGATATCGGAATTGAGATTGAGTTAAGATACGAAGACGTTCCAACTTGGTTGAAGCGTGTCTATCATAACTATGATTTCGAAATGAATGTGAACTACTTCTATCAATTGCCAGACCCTGTGCTGGGTGTTCACCGTCATTATGGCACTAATCAAATTCGTCAAGGTACGCACTTTGTTAACTCATCACGGTATAGCAACCCTGAACTTGATGCGCTGTTAGATTCTGGATCAAAAGAACCAGATGCCGCTAAGCGGACAGCAACTTATCAAGAGATTCAGGAAATTTTGGCTAATGATATGCCAGTTGTTAACCTCTTTGAGCTTGAGTTCCTGACTGTCTATAACACGGAACTGAAAGGCGCATATGGCTCTGCCATGGGTGCATATGGGTCATTCAGAGAAGCTTGGCTTGAAGACTAAAATATATCGTTATCGAGCCAGTCTGATGCTGGCTCGATAATATCATTTTTTGAATTATTGTTTAAAGCTTCTAAAATCCTATCTATGGTAATAATTGATCATGACGCGTTCCAGCAAAATCTTTAGATTTGTTTTAAAACGACTGCTTCAAGGAATTCCGATTATCCTTGCCATTGTCATTATCAATTTCTTCTTACTTAATATGGCAGATGGTGACGCGGTTGATGTTCTGGCCGGCGAAGCAGGTTCAGCAACACCCGAATATATGGCAGAGTTAAGAGCTAAGTTTGGCCTAGATCAACCCTTGCCGGTTCAGCTCTTTGTCTATTTGAAAAATGTTGTTGTCCTTGATCTCGGATATTCCTTCCGCCATGACATGCCTGTTAGTGAGCTGATTGTTGACCGTTTCTGGCCAACCGCATTATTAATGGTCAGCACGATATTATTAGCAGTTGGCTTTGGTATTTTGCTGGGTCTGCTCGCCGCTATGCGCCTAAATACATGGAAGGACGCGGTCATTACTGTGTTTGCTCTGATCACTTATGCGACCCCGTTATTCTGGGTCGGCTTGATGATGATTGTTGTATTTTCGCTTAACTTGGGCTGGTTTCCGACAAGCGGAATGGAAAATGTTGCAGCATTTTATGAGGGCTGGGACAGGGTCAAAGATATCGCTGTCCATCTTGTCTTACCGACGATTACGTTGTCACTGTTTTATCTAGCGCTTTATACACGCATGATGAGGGCGTCGATGCTCGAACAATATGGTCAGGATTATGTGATCACGGCTCGTGCTAAAGGGTTAACCGAGCGGCGGATTACTTTTGTTCATGTCTTGCGCAATGCTCTCTTGCCTGTGGTGACAATGGCAGGGGTGCAGGTTGGCGCTCTTATTGGTGGGTCGGTAATTGTTGAATCTGTTTTTGCGTGGCCGGGGCTTGGTATGCTGGCCTTTGAATCGCTTTTTGCTCGTGATCTCAATCTTCTGCTTGGGATTTTTCTCTTATCTTCTGTTCTTGTTATCGTCGTTAATTTGATCGTTGATATTATTTATAGTTTGCTTGATCCAAGAATAGAGGTGTCCTAATCATGCTGGCCTTTTGGCACAGGTATAAGAGAAACCGCTCTGCCGTGTTTGGTTTAGTCGTCATTGTTCTCGTCGTATTGATGGCGGCAACAGCAGATTTTCTTTATCCATTTGATCCCTTTCGATTGGCTGGTAAGCCATTATCAGCGCCGGGAACAAATGGCTTTCTACTAGGCAGCGATTCCCTCGGCCGTGATGTTGCCGCAGGCATTGTTCATGGGGCTAAAACCAGCCTTTTAATTGGTCTCATTGCTACCCTTGTCGCGGTGTTTATTGGTATCCTATTTGGCGCATTGTCCGGATATTACGGCGGCCAACTTGATAATATGCTGATGCGGATTACAGAGATTTTTCAGACAATCCCATCATTCATTTTTGCTATTCTTCTGGTTGCTATTCTCAAGCCATCAATTTACAGCGTTGTCATTGCCATATCTGTGGTGTCATGGCCGGGGGTGGCGCGGCTGGTACGAGGTGAGTTTTTGTCATTGAAGAGCCGTGAGTTTGTGCAAGCCTGCCATACTTTAGGCATGAGTGATTTGCGTATCATGTTGCGCGAGATACTGCCAAATTGTCTAAGCCCGATCATCGTTATTGGCTCGCTTATGGTGGCGACGGCGATTTTGATTGAAAGCGGCTTGTCTTTTTTAGGATTGGGTGATCCCAATATTATGAGTTGGGGATTTCAAATTGGTGCTGGCCGAACGATGCTGCGTTCTGCTTGGTGGGTATGTACTTTTCCGGGCGTTGCCATTCTTATCACAGTATTAGCTATTAACTTGGTTGGCGAAGGCTTAAATGATGCGTTAAACCCACGCTTAAGAGAGAGAAATTGAAACAAAAGCTTCTTAATATTAGTGACCTTCATATTGAGCTTCCCGAAGGATCGGATCGTCAATATGCCATACAGAAGGTTGACCTTGAGCTTAAGCAAGGGGAAACCTTATGCGTTGTTGGTGAGAGCGGTTCAGGCAAGTCGCTGACAGCGCGCGCTATTATGGGACTTTTGCCAGAGCCGCATGTGCGGGTCTCAAATGGTGAGATTATTTTTAATGGCGAGGATATTACTAAAGTCAGTTATGAGCGGCTTCGTGATTTGCGCGGCAGTGAAATATCAATGATCTTTCAAGAGCCTATGACAGCATTAAATCCGGTTATGTCTATCGGTTCACAAATTGATGAGATTTTTCGCTATCATGTTAGCATGTCAAAGGCCGAACGTCAGAAACGGGCAATAGAATTGCTTGCTGATGTTAATCTGCCTAACCCGACACAGATTATGAATGCCTATCCCCATGAATTATCGGGTGGGCAAAGACAGCGTGCCATGATTGCTATGGCATTGGCGCTAAAACCGCAAATCCTTATCGCTGATGAGCCGACAACAGCCCTTGATGTGACAACACAAGCGCAAATTCTAAAGCTGATCAAAGATATGCAAACCGTCTATGATACGGGTGTTTTGTTTATCACCCATGATTTTGGTGTTGTTGCAGATATTGCTGATCGGGTTGCCGTGATGCAACATGGAATTGTCGTCGAAAGCGGAACAGTTAAACAGGTTCTCAATAATCCTAAACATCCCTATACCAAGGCGTTGATTAGCGCTGTGCCAAGCCTCACCCCGCGCAAGGCTAAAACCATATCAAAGGAAAAGGTGCTAGAGGTCAAAGATGTTAGCAAGACTTTTGGCGGTGGCCGTGGGCTGTTTGGGTTTGGCAAACCTTCGCGTCAGGTCGATGCTTTGAAAAATGTTACCCTTGATCTTTATAATGGGGAAACTCTTGGTGTGGTTGGCGAAAGCGGCTCAGGCAAATCAACGCTTGCCCGCTGTATTATCCGTCTGATGGACACAGATGCCGGCGCCATTACCATTGAAGGAACCCAGATTAATCTGCTTAAGCGCAAAGCTATGCGGACATGGCGTAATAAGATTCAGATGGTCTTTCAAGACCCGTTTGCCTCTCTCAATCCCCGCATAAGGGTTGGTGATATTATCGCGCAAGGGCCAATTACTCAAGGCGTTGCGCGGGAAGACGCGTTAAAAAGAGCGCGCGAATTGATATCTATTGTTGGTCTTGATGACAGATCATTTGAGCGTTACCCGCATGAGTTTTCTGGCGGCCAGCGTCAACGCATAGGCATTGCCCGATCATTAGCCTTGAAGCCAGAAATTTTGATTGCTGATGAGCCGGTTTCCGCCTTGGATGTCTCGATACAGTCGCAAATACTTGATTTGCTAGATGATATTCGTGAACAGATGAAATTATCAATGATCTTTATTACCCATGATCTGCGTGTTGCTGCACAAGTTTGCGACAGAATGGCAGTGATGCAATATGGTGAGGTTGTCGAGGTCGGCAAGACGAAAGATATTTTTGCTAATCCGCAGCATAACTACACCATTGATTTGCTATCCGCTGTTCCTGGAAAAGACTGGAAAGGCATTTCACCTACTGTCAATGCTGGCAAATCCAAAGCCAAAGCCAAACCGAAAAGCCGAAGCAAAACGTCTTAATTCATTATTCGATTAGCAGAGCGTTCAATGACACATCCATTAGGAACTATTGCATCACTATCGAAAGCTTATAAAGATGGCGCCTTAACCGCAACCGAGTCGGTAGCGGCGCATCTGGATCAAATCCAAAAATATGATACGACATTAGGTGCTTATCAGTCGCTATTTCCTGATGAAGCCATGCAAATGGCAAGCGCAACAGACCAAGCGATAAGGGCTGGATATCGGCTTGGCCCATTGCATGGCATTCCATTTGCCCTGAAGGATATCTTTCATCTTGCCGGAACGGTTTGCACTAACGGTGCCAAGCCTTTTTTGGATCATAAATCGACCATGACAGGGACGGTTGTGAAGCGTCTTATTGCTGCTGGCGGGATTATCCTTGGTAAGTCTAAAACAGTCGAACATGCCTTTGGCGGCTGGGGCACTAATCAACAGATGGGAACGCCGTGGAATCCTTGGGATATGCGAAATCATCGTATTCCCGGTGGCTCATCCTCTGGATCAGCGGTCGCAACAGCGGCGGCTATGGCGGTATGCGGCATAGGCTCGGATACTGGCGGTTCGGTCAGACTTCCTGCTGGGTTTTGCGGCCTAACAGGGCTCAAAGTGACAGAAGCACAATTGCCTTGTGATGGCATTATGCCATTGTCGCAAACATTGGATACACCGGGCCCAATCACACAGACAGTCACTGATGCGATCATCCTTTATGAGGTGATGCGCGGCCGCGCCGGCGCTGATATTGATGATGACATGAGCTCCGGCCAAGGGCTATTTGGGGAAGCTAGCAAGGGCGTCAAGGGACTGCGTATTGGCGCCATAGATGATCAAGAAAGAGCGCATTGCTCGCTTGAGGTTTTGGCTGAATATGATCGCGTCTGTGATATTTTGAAGCAACTCGGCGCCACTATCGAAGTTATTTCAACCCCGATGAGCTATACCGAATGTGCAGATATGAATGGTCAGATAACAGCGATTGAAGCCTATCATAATCACGGGGCGTTATATGATGATCTTAGCGCGCCACTAGACGAAGATGTTCGCAAGCGCGTCTTGTCAGGCAAAGCAAGACTTGCCGATGTCTATATCAATTTGCTGCAAAATCGACAGCAACATATAGCTATATGGTTATCATCTATGGCTCAATATGATGCTCTGGTGACGCCATCTATCGCAACGACAGCACCAAAAATTACCGATGCTGATCAAGATACTACGCCCGGGCATTTTACCCGTCCCTTTAATTATTTGGGGACGTGTGGGTTAAGTCTGCCAACAGGACTGTCTGATGCAGGGCTGCCATTTTCTCTTCAGGTCATTGGGAAACCGCATGATGAAGCGATGTGTATTCGGATTGGACAGAGCATTGAGGCGGCGATTAAACCGATCGGCAGACCAAGCCTGTAAAATCAATTGATAAAGGCTATTCTGTAAATCGCTTAACAACATTAAACAGCAGCCTTGACACATCATTGTCAAAATCATTCCAAGGCAGGCTTCCGCAAAAAGTGATTGATCCTGTTGAAAATACTTGTCCACCAGAAGCTGTTTTGAAATAAATCATATCAGCACGTTTGGCATCACTCTCACTACCGCCAGACAGATTGGTCAAATGGGTTAGATGCTCTTCGGGGACAAGCATAAACTCATTCGCAAATGACTGCGCCAGCAATGTTATGTTATGGCTGTCTTCTAGGGACGGGTCAATACGGTCTAATTCAAACCCTGCGGCGCCATTACCGCTAAAGCCAAAATCGCCAATATCGTCACTTTCTATCCCATCAAAAAGCCAGTCAAACTCAGCGTCAAAGCAAGTCCGTTTATAGGGATGGCCGTCAAACACACCTTGCGCCGCGAAGCCAATACCAACAAGCTGTTGTGGGGGCCGCCCATTGCGCCGCCATAATCCCCCATAGGAGCCATCAAAACTATGATAATATTCACCAGGTTTTGATGCCCATGCCCGCAATCCGTCTTCGGCACGCCTGATTTCTAATAAATCAGGATCATCGTGATGGCGAACGATTTTCCAGTAAAACCCATTGCCGCCAAGATAGAGCAAATTCCCCCCCTGATCACGATAGTCCATTAACGCATTAAGCATATGTTGCGTATGGTATTCAGGGTGGGAGCCGGTGGCGACAGCAGCATATCCAGCGATTGCCGCAACCCCCTCACGATCAAGCTCATCATCGGTAATAATATCATATTCAATATTGTGTTCATGAAGCCATGAAATGAGATGGCTATCAGCTTGGAAATGCCTCAGCCCTGAACATTCCGCGTCACCAAAAGTGATGTAGCCCGGACGTAAATTGAACAGAGGTCTTTTATGCGAGGCGTGGCAAATCCCGTACCCATCAGGATGATTATTATAAGTGGAAAGACCATATTCCCTATGCTTAGCGGGGTTATGCGGATATGCCCCCCAATCTGCGATGCGCTTTAGCCATCCATTATGAAAGTCAGGTCGCGCATGATTACCATAAATGGCATAGGTAAAGGTTGAGACCAATACACATAGTTTAGCGGTAGGTTTGGCTTTCGGCGCACAAACAAAAAACGGCATGGCATCTTCATGACCATCAGCGCGTATTTGCATAACATAAATCCCTGATGCCATATCTTTGGGGATGGAAAATGAAAAACTGCTTTGCCAGTTAAAATCATAAATATCATCATCATGAAAATGAATGGCTGCATAATGTTCGGGGCAATGTTTCCAGCTAAACTCACTAGCATCCCAAAGGCTTCCGCAGACCCCGCGAGTTGGTGCGTTGACCAATATCAGCGTCTGGTCGTCATCGGCACTGACACTTGGCACTTTAAGTGAGGTCATGTTGTCAGCCAGATTCCATTCGGCAATGATGTCATTATCTATGGTGATTGATGGATGTTCAATTCTGCCATTGAAATGGTGTTGAGGGTGTTGCGCGGCTTTATCTGGCGACGGCAGCTGTGCGGCAATAGTAAAAACATCATCAAGAGATATCGTATCTGCTGGCCAATCGAATTGACCGGATATGAACTGCGGCTCTGGCGTATTCGCGCTATCAATTGCCAGATGCATTTGCCCGGATATTTTGATTTCCGCCGTGATTTTATGCCATTTTCCAATATGAAGGGGGTGCTGCGATGCTATGCTATCTTTGCCATATCGCAAATTAACTTGGCCCTTAGCATCAATCCCCAGCCATAGCATTCCGATAGATAGGATCGTTTGATTTGCCCCTGTCAAATGGGTCGGCATCACGGTCACTGAAAGACTGATGTGATCAGTAATATTATGCTGTAGGGCGGATGTTGTCTTGGCATAGGAGCCGGGGGAAAACTCTTGCTTTTCTATCTTAAACTCTTGCGGCGGGAACAGGGCATCACAATTGGTTTCAACAATGCCCATTCCAGCAGGATTAGGGTCAGCAGAAATAGAGCGCGTAAGATGAGCGCAAACATTGTGATTGGTTTCATTGGAAACTTGAAAAGAAATCGTTTCACCCGGACGGACAGAAAGTCTGTCTGAGTAGCCAATACATTTTATACTCATATGTCTCACCCTTACTGCTTGAACATTCCAGCACCAGTCTTTGATTAGGGATAAAATGTTAGAGGGAATTATAGTGTGAGTAAATATTATCTTAGTGACAGGCATGATTATTTCACAACATAATTAGCTGGCTTAAACAGGGGGCAAGAGAGACATGCAGGAAAGGCGAGCATGACAGATAAATCAAGTCCTGACCTCAATTCTGATCAGCAGTCCGATCTGGCGCATGGTGCGGCTTGGATGAAGGGCCGTGTGATACCTATCGCTCAGGCCAGCATACCTGTTAATGACTGGGGTCTTGTCCATTCTGATATTACCTATGATGTTGTGCCAGTGATTGATGGGGCATTTTTTCGCCTCGACGATTATCTGGATAGGTTTTTTGCATCTATGGCAAGTTTAAGACTTGATCCAGAAATGGATAGGGCGTCTATCATTCAGGCTTTGCATCATATGGTTGGTCTGGCCGGGCTTCGTGATGCTTATGTGGCGATGGTTTGTAGTCGAGGCACGCCAAAGATTGCTGGAACACGTGACCCTAGACAATGCCAGAATCATTTCTTTGCATGGTGTGTGCCGTATATTCATGTCATTAAGCCCGAAGTATTGGCAAAGGGGGCGAGCGCCTGGATTGCCCAATCGGTGTTTCGTATTCCCGATGCCAGCATCAATCCTCTGGTTAAAAATTACCATTGGGGCGATTTCACCAAAGGGCTGTTTGAGGCCAAAGATAACAATTATGAAACCGTGATTCTTGCCGATAGTGAGGGCTATATTACCGAAGGCCCGGGGTTTAATGTCTTTGCGGTCAAAGATGGTAAAATCATCACCTCAGATCATGGTGCGCTAGGGGGGATTAGCCGCCTGACAGTTCTTGAAATGGCGCAGCATCATAACATCATCTCAGAAATACGGCTGCTGACCATTGCCGAATTACTCAATGCTGATGAAGTGTTTATATCGTCATCAGGCGGCGGGGTTATGCCCATCACCAAAGTAAATGAAACGATTTATGCCAATCATGCCTGCGGCCACATCACCGATATATTGCGCCAAACCTATTGGCAATGGGCAAGGCATGAGGCGTTCAGAACTGCCATCGCCTATTTAGACCATTAATAACCAGCACATTAATGGCCATTTTCAGGTGTTGCAAAAATCGCAACACAGCAACAAATATATAGCAATATACAGCATCGCTTTTTTCTTCTATGTATTAATCATGTCTCTCAAGACTAGGGAATGGACCGCGCCCTTAAAGACGGCCACCAAACTTCTCCTCATCCATTCATCTCTATTACTAAGTATAGACAACAGCTAAAATGTCTTCGCCCTAATAAATGATTTGAGATTGTCGAGGACTTCTGCAAAAATTGAAGTCTAACATCACAACCGATAGGCTTGATCATGATAAAGGTCACGATTGCTCCGACAGGTGATTTTTTAACCATTTTAACGGCCTCTGGTAGCATGCGTTTTCACGCGATCTGGTTAAGAGACAATGCACAAGATGCGGAAACCAGGGCGCCTGCAAATGGCCAGCGGCTGATCACGCTTAACCATATCCCGGCAGATACTCATATCACATCAGCTATACTTGCCGATGATGGCATGCTGAATATCTGTTTCGCGCCAGAGGATAAAACCGTCGCATTTGATCTGAACTGGCTTGCCGCCCATGCTTATGATGATGGCTATGATGATGCGCCGGCGCCAAGCCGAGGCTGGCTCAATGATATGAGGGAAACATGGGATGCTGGGTTAATGCGCGCGATCCCTTGCGGCGATTTTGCCGAACTTGAAACATCTGCTGAGGCGCTGAAAGACTGGCTGGCGCAGATGATGCGTTATGGCTTTGCCAAAGTCACACACGCGCCGATAGAAAAAGGCGCGTTGTTCCGCATTGTTGATCTGTTTGGCTTTGTTCGCGAAACCAATTATGGCCGGCTGTTTGAAGTCAAAACAGAGGTTAATCCAACTAATCTGGCTTACACAGGTCTTGGTCTGCAAGCGCATACCGACAATCCTTATCGTGATCCGGTGCCAACGGTGCAAGTGCTGCATTGTCTTGAAAGCTCGGCTGCTGGCGGTGAAAATATGGTAGTAGATGGCTTTGCTGCGGCCTTGCGCCTGCAAGCAGAGCAGCCGGCATGGTTTGATTTGCTTGCGGATCATTGCGCGCGCTTTGAATATGCGGGTGAGGACGGCGTCTGCTTAACGGCTCGCCGCCCGATGATCGAACTTGCGCCAGATGGTGAATTAATAGGTATCCGTTTTAATAATCGGTCATGTGCGCCAATTACCGATGTGCCTTTCGCCAAGATGCCTGATTATTACGCCGCCTATCGCCGGTTTGGTGAGATTATTGATGACACAGCGATGGAAGTTACCTTCCGGCTCAATCCGGGGGAGGCATTTGTTGTTGATAACACGCGTATCTTGCATGCCCGAAAAGGCTATTCCGGTCACGGCAAGCGCTGGCTTCAGGGCTGTTATGCTGATCTTGATGGGTTACGTTCAACGCATGATGCGATGATCCGAGATATGGCATATCAGGAGGCAGAATGACCATGAGTATCACGGATATCACGGATTTAACACAACATACTATTGTTGATTTTATCGGTTCAATCTTTGACCGTCGTGGCGGTGAGGAATATTTGGGTGAACCTGTGACAATGGGTGAGCATATGTTACAAGGCGCCACTCTTGCTAAACGCAATGGTCAGTCAGAAGACATTATTGTTGGGGCTCTTTTGCATGATATTGGGCATTTCACCAGTGAGTTCGGAATGTTCACCATGCAAGATACCAAAGACCGCTATCATGAGGATGCTGGAGCAAAGGTGCTTGAGCGATTTTTCCCTAAAGTGATTACTGATTGTTGCCGCTATCATGTTGCGGCAAAACGCTATCTTTGTGCGACGCAGCCTGAATATATGAAACGCTTATCTGATGCCTCAGTGCACTCGCTTAAATTGCAAGGCGGACCAATGAGTGAAACTGAAGTGCGAGAGTTTGAAAAAAACCCTCACCTTGATACGATTATTGCGGTTCGCTATCTTGATGAAGCAGGCAAAGAGCCAGCTATGAAAACCCCTGATTTTTGGCATTTTGCGCCAATGGTTCAGCGCTGTGTTGATAAGCATTTTGCCGGAAAATCGGATTGATCATCATCAGGCACGCCACGCGGTAAGCATGATAAATGGGTCAATTGTTGCGGTTAGCCCGGGACCTTCACCATAGCTAGCGGTGATATTTGTAAACCCTGCGTCTTGAAGATAATCACGCAACTCGGCTTCCTCGTAATAGGCATAAAAGCGGCCAATGCTGTCGCGCTTCTCACCTTTGCCCAGCTTGAGCCCAAGATAAAAAACCCCATGCGGCTTGAGCGCCAGGTGGATAGCGGCTAGATGATGGGGGAATTTGTCTTTCGGCGCATGAAGTAATGAGAAGTTTGCCCAAATCCCATCATAGGCGGCAACATCAGACAGATCATCAAAATGACCAAGCGCTGCATCAACGCTTCGGGCTTGTGCGGCTTCGATAAAGGCAGGGGTTGCGTCCATGGCTCTGACGGCATAGCCTTTATCCATCATAACCTCAGCATGAAAACCGGGGCCACAACCAAGATCAAGGATAGACCCGCCTGCTGGCAATAAAGCCAGAAAATCAGCCAGCTGTTTCTGCTCACTACGTTTACATCCCAGCGCCGCATAATCGGCCGCCTTCTCTGAATAGGTGGTGACGGTTTTGTTATCAACCATGTCAGCCCTTTCTCGGCTATTTTGTCTCTATCTTAAAAGCTGCTGGCAGTGCTGGATTTAGCTAACAATACTTTCCTTTAATAAAGGGCAATGCTTTGCCTTACCTTGCCATTTGACATAACCTGTTTCAAGCCAGATCGCCTTATCCGCAAACGCCAGCGCCGCATCTGAGTTTTGATCTACTAAAATGACAGCAATGTTTTGACTACGCAGGTTTTCAAGAACAGCATAACATTCAATAATGACGCTCGGCATTAAACCTAGTGAGATTTCATCTATTAGCATGACTCTGGGTCTCAGCATTATGGCTCGACCAAATGCCAGCATTTGCTGCTCACCACCAGATAGCGATCCAGCCAGCTGATTAGCGCGTTCATAGAGCCGTGGAAAAATCTCAAAAACATGTTCAAGCCTTTGGCTTTCTGATGTTCGGGGCAGAACATATCCGCCTGTTATAAGATTTTCCTTAACCGTTAAATCAGGAAATAGCCGCCGCCCTTCTGGCACAAGACCGATGCCACGACTAGCGCGCTGATAAGGCGGAATGTTTGTTATATCCTCACCATCTAGGACTATATTGCCATGTTCTGGAATGATATGCCCGGCAATTGACATGACTAATGTTGATTTACCCGCCCCGTTGGTGCCAACCAGTGCTAACACCTCTCCGCCTTCAAGCGTAAAATCAGCATCATGTAATGCTGTGACAGGGCCATAGCGGCAGGTGATATTATTGACATCAAGCATTATTCACTCTTTCCTAGATACGCCAACTGAACGTCGCGGTTTGCCAGCACATCTTCGGTTTCCCCAAAAGCCAAATGACAGCCATTATGCTGGACATAAAGTGTTTTACAAATCCGTCTGACCTGCGCCAAATTATGTTCGATTAGAATAACACTGCGGCCTTTACGTGGCAGACTCATAATCAAATTGGCCATGCCTTCTGCTTCTGTTTTGCTTAACCCTGCTAGCGGCTCATCAAGCAGAAGCACTTTAGGCTGGCGCGCTAATGCCCGCGCCACCTCAAGCCTTTTCAGATATCCTAACGGCAATTCGGTTGGATATTTATGGACGGAATGGGCCAATCCAACCTCCCTCAGCAAACTATTGGCAACCTCCTGTTGCTGCTGGCGCGACCGATTCAATATCGCTTTGACTGGTGACAACAATTTATCGCCACCTGCGGCGAGAGCAACATTGTCCAGCAATGTCATATCTTTTAATGGCTTGATGATCTGCTGTGCTAGCGCCATGCCAAGATTGATACGCTCGACAATTCGGCATCTCGAAATATCCTGCCCAGCAAGAATGATGTGACCAGAAACAGGCGTTATCATCCCAATGATGGCCCGCATCAATGTTGTTTTGCCGGCCCCATTTGGGCCAATAAAGCCAAGCAATTCGTTATCGTAAAGGCTTAAACTTGCTCTATCCACCGCCTTTAGCCCGCCAAATGTTACGGTAATATCTTTCACCTCAAGTATGGGTTGAGTCTCAGTCCGAGCAGACATTATGTTTGCCCCCTATCTTTACGAAATGTCTTTGTTAATCCGCCCAGACCCTCAGGTAAGAACCGCATCGCCAAGAACAAAAGCATCCCATAAACAAGTAATTTATAGTCATCAATCACCTGAAAAAATTGCGGCATGACGGATAATAGAGCGGCGGCGATAGTGACGCCCCAAATAGACCCGATGCCACCGACAATCACCATTGATAGAACCGTAACCGATTCTACAAATCCAAAGCTGTCTGGCCCAATAAAACGCACCTGATGGGCATAAAGTGCGCCTGCCAGCCCTGCTCCTGCAGTGCCTAAGATGAAAGCAAATAACTTAAATCGCCGAACATCAATGCCGATAATGCTAGCGGTATCCTCATCCTCGGCAATACTATCAAATACATATCCCATCCATGACCGTTTGATATAAATCATGACAATGATGAAAAGAATAGTCAGGCATAAAGCCATCAGAAGTAATCCCACTCTGCCGCCTTCAGGAGAAGGAATGCCGGCAATGCCCATTTCACCACCTAGCATATCTTGTTTACGAATAATGCCTGTAAATAGAAAAGACACACCCATTGTGGTAATGGCCAGAAAATCATGGCGGACGCGCAATGAAGCGGCACCAACGAATAGCCCAATGGTTCCTGCTATAACCATGGCCGGAATAAATGTTGCGACAAGTGGCAAGCCTGATTTGGTTAGCATGGCACTAGTATATGCCCCAATGCCTAAGAAAGCGGCATGACCAAGACTGACTTGGCCACAAAATCCGGTAATGAGATTAAGCGATTGCGCAAATAGGATAGCGATTAGCATATTGGTTAGAACAATCATTTCATAAGCCATGCGATTATCCTTTTGTAAAAATACCTTTAGGGCGTATCATTAAAACAAGGATTAAAAAAGCAAAGGCTAATGAGTCCCTATCAAGCAGATTGCCAAAATAGATGGTGCCAAATGATTCAATTACCCCTAGCATTAGTGAGGCGATTAAGGCACCGCGAACGCTGCCTAAGCCACCAAGAACAATGATGGCAAGGGCTTTATATGATGGAACAGCACCCATCGTTGGCTCAACTAAATTATTTAGCAATGACACCATAACGCCAGCCGCAGCGGCAAATGCCGAGCCAATAAAAAAGATGGAATAGCGGATAGTTTCTACATTGACCCCACTGCTCATGGCCATGTCTGGATCAACAACACTGGCGCGAGTAGCAATGCCTAAGCGCGTTTGTCGCGCCAGCCAATTCATTCCTAATAATAAAATGAAGGCAAGTAAGACAACCATGATGCGGGCCTCGCTTAACATTATCCCTGAAAAAACATCTATCTGATTTTGCAGAGGCGGGGATATATAAGAAATGCTAAACGGCCCAAATATGATCCGAAAGACTTCTTCTGAAGCGATGAATATTCCAATTGATGCAATCAGTGCGATCAAAGGTGGCCGTGATAATATCGGGTAATATAAAATGCGATAACTTGCCATACCGACAAAGCCAACAATAATCATGGCCAAGAGCAAAGCTAGAAAAAGGCTGCCAGTTGCGTTTGTGATCAATACGCCAAGATAGCCGCCCAGAGTAAATAGCGATGCATGCGCCACATGCAATATGCGAAGTAATCCGTAAACCAGAGTTAAGCCTAATGCTATGAGGGCATAGATTGACCCCTGAATTAGCCCTTGGATAAGGATTTCAATTGCTAGCATATCGCAGTCCTAAAACAGGAACCATAATCTGGTTCCTGTTGGATGAAAGATAAGAAGTGATTATTCAGATGGTGGCGCTAGCAAATCCGGGTCACTAATGACGGAATGATGATGCCAATTACCATCGCGGACGATTTGAATCTGAACATCTTTTTTCACTTCACCAAGTGCGTTAAACGAAATCTGGCCTGTTGAGGCTTTCAGATCTGTTGCGGCAATAGCATCACGCAGAGAGGCTTTGTCTAAACTCCCTGAACGCGCCAGCGCGTCTGCTAGAACCAGAATAGCTGTATGTGCAGATGCTGCCACCATATCGGCTGGATATCCGGCCTTATTCGAAAACCCTTCAATGAATGCTTGCGTCATTGGATCAGACGAATCCCGATCTAGTGAGGTTGTGATCATGACGCCTTCTGATGCAGGGCCAGCAATTTCAATGAACTTCTGGCTGTCATACCCTTCTTGACCGATGACGGGCTGATCGATGCCGGCAGCACGGAGCTGGCTGACTAGAGGGCCTGCCGTGAAGAAATATCCACTCGCATAAATGGCATCAGGATTATCAGATTTGATCTTGGATACGATAGCACCAAACTCACGGTCTTTGATGCTATATTCATATTCAGAAATAACCTCAATCCCAAAATTGTCAGTCTGTTCTTTAAATCCATTGGCCAGTGATATGCCAAAATCATTATTGAGCGTGATCATGGTAACACGTTTTGCCCCTAGCATTTCACCAATAAGTTTAGCGCCTGCTCGACCTTGCACCTCACCCATGAATGATGTCCTAAAAACATATTCACCAGCACGCGTAATGTCAGGATGAATAGCATAGGCAGAAATATATGGGACGTTATTTTCAGCAAAAATAGTTGCGGCGGCGCGCGTTGACCCTGAATAACTACCGGAAACCCCAGCGACGACTTCATCTTGTGTGATCATCTTAATGGCAAGTGGCGCGGATTCTTTCGGGCTGGCTTGATCATCATAAACGACTAATTCTAGCGCATCACCATTGACGCCGCCATTTGCATTAACCTGCTCAACAGCTAATTCAGCGCCATGCAGAGCAGATTGTCCATCTGCTGCGGCAAAGCCTGTTAAAGGAACATTGAAACCAATTTTGATAGTATCCGCATTTGCAATACCAATACTTGCGGCCAGCGATATGAGCAAGGCCATGACTGATGCTTGTAATGTTTTTAGCATGATGTTTTCCCCTTAAATGTGTAACAATAACTTTTTTAAGTATGCACATAATATCATTGTTAGTTTTTCAAAAAATGTCAATCAATCATCTCTCTGCACACTCGTTTTTCCTTCGAGCCCATCAGCGGCATTAGCTGATGCTCCGGGAATGCGCATCTCAAATACCTCTGTCACTGATGTGTAATCATAATAGCCAAGTCGCGCCAACGGCCTGATCCGAGGAATATCCATTTTGCCTTCAGGGGTTATCACGTCATCATCGACGTGAATACGCACCACTTCACCATAAACAACTTCGACCCAACCATGAGCCGAGTTGCCTTTCAACCGATGTGTCGATAAATATCGGCATTCAAAATGGGCAGGGCTTTCCTTAACGCGTGGGCAAGGGGCATCAATAGAAGCAATTGGCGTCACCCCGGCGCGCAAAAACTCATCTTCATTGGCGTCTACTTCCATGGCCGAAATATTGACCGCATCACGCAGATCATAAGTCGCCATGTTCCAAACAAACCAGCCGGTTTCCTCAGCATTGATGACGGTATGTTTACGCTTGCCATTGCTCAACTGATTGGCAGCAAACATCACCATCGGCGGATCAAAGGTGAGATTTTGCCATTGGCTATATGGCGCCAGATTAGCAATACCATCCCTGGAAATAGTGGATAACCAGCCTATGGGGCGCGGAACGGTACAGGATTTAAATGGCGAAAACGGTAATGGGCAATCATCTTTACTAGGGGCATAATGCATAAGTTGGGCTTTCTCAATATAGGCTTTATTTTATTATGGAGGGCAGATTTAATTCGTGTTCTTTGGCACAGGCGATAGCATCCTCATAACCGGCATCAGCGTGCCGCATGACGCCTGTTGCTGGATCATTCCAAAGCACGCGTTCGAGTCTGGCATCAGCTTCTTTCGTGCCGTCACAACAAATAACCATGCCAGAATGTTGCGAGAAGCCCATGCCAACGCCGCCGCCATGATGTAATGAAACCCAAGTCGCGCCTGAGGCGGTATTAAGCAAAGCATTTAACAGCGGCCAGTCACTAACTGCGTCACTGCCATCAGGCATGGCTTCGGTTTCGCGATTAGGGCTGGCGACAGAGCCACTATCTAAATGATCACGGCCGATTACAACAGGCGCCTTTAATTCGCCATTGCGAACCATTTCATTGAACGCTAGTCCAAGCTTATGACGCTGGCCAAGACCGACCCAGCATATTCGTGCTGGCAGGCCTTGAAAATGAATCCGCGCGCGCGCCATATCTAACCAGTTATGCAGATGCGGATCATCAATCAGCTCTTTGACCTTGGCATCGGTCCGATAGATATCCTCGGGATCACCGGATAACGCGCACCAGCGGAAAGGGCCGATGCCGCGGCAGAATAATGGCCTGATATAAGCAGGCACAAAGCCCGGAAAGGCAAAGGCGTTTTCCAGTCCTTCTTCCCTCGCAACTTGCCGTATATTATTGCCATAATCCAAAGTAGGAACGCCCGCATTCCAGAAATCAACCATAGCGGCAACATGGGTTTTCATGCTAGCTCGCGCGGCGGCTTCCACCGCTTTTGGATCGGCCTCGCGCATTTGTCGCCATTCGGCTAGTGACCAGCCCAGTGGCAAATATCCGTTGATGGGATCATGCGCGCTGGTCTGATCTGTCACGATATCCGGCCTGATGCCTTCTCTATAGATTTGTGGGAAGATGTCAGCGGCATTGCCGATCAGACCAATAGATTTTGCCTCACCTTTTGCCGTCCATGCCTCTATCTGTCTGATAGCATCCTCTAGGTTATCAGTTTTTTCATCGAGATAGCCGGTTTTTAAACGCATATCGATCCGGCTTTCATCACACTCGACGGCTAGGCAACAGGCCCCTGCCATAACTGCGGCCAAGGGTTGGGCGCCGCCCATGCCGCCAAGTCCAGCGGTCAATATCCAGCGGCCGGTCAGATCACCATCATAATGCTGGCGGCCAGCCTCAACAAAGGTTTCATAGGTTCCTTGAACAATGCCTTGGGTGCCAATGTATATCCATGAGCCAGCTGTCATTTGACCATACATGGCCAGCCCTTTGCGATCCAGCTCATTAAAATGATCCCATGTTGCCCAGTTCGGCACGAGATTGGAATTCGCAATCAGGACGCGCGGCGCATTAGAATGCGTTTGAAACACTCCCACCGGCTTACCAGACTGAACAAGTAGAGTTTGATCGTCCTCAAGATCACGTAGGCTAGCCACAATAGCATCAAAATCTTCCCATGATCGCGCCGCCCGGCCAATGCCACCATAGACCACCAGCTCATGCGGATTTTCTGCCACCTCAGGGTGGAGATTATTCATCAACATTCGCAAAGGCGCCTCGGTTAACCAGCTTTTGGCTGTTATTTTATCGCCAGTATCTGGATAGACGTCTCTAATATTATGTCGAGTGTTGGTATGGGGGGGATTGTTCTGGTCAGCCATATTCATTTCTCCTACCAATGAGCTGATGATTCGGTACTGTGTTTTTCCGCATATTTTAGTTCAAAATCTTGCATTACGCGTCAAAAAATCCTTGCGTGCCAGCTGTTTCGACAAGCTCTCTATCATGGAGCAGTTGTGCCATTATATTGATATCTTTTGCCATATACCGATCATCTTCAAGCGCTGGAATATGCTGTCTGATAATGGTCAATACAGCCTCTAAAATAGGGCTTGTTTCAAGCGGCCTGCGGAAATCGACACCCTGTGCGGCGGCTAATAATTCGACGGCAATAATATGCGTTAGATTTATTGTCATGCGCTGCAATCTAAGCGCTGCATGTGCTGCCATGCTAACATGATCTTCCTGATTTGCCGATGTTGGGGTGCTGTCGGTTGAACATGGATTAGCCAGATGGCGGTTTTCGCTCATCAGCGCCGCCGACGTGACTTCGGCAATCATGAAACCAGAATTAAGCCCTGGCTTTGGCGACAAAAATGGCGGCAGGTTAAACGACAGATTGGGGTCAACCATGAGCGCAATCCGGCGCTGGCTGATCGCACCTGTCTCGGCAATGGCAAGGGCAATCTGATCAGCTGCAAAAGCAACAGGTTCTGCATGAAAGTTTCCTCCCGATACAATCAAGCCTTCATCGACAAGGACAATCGGGTTATCTGTAACAGCATTGGACTCTATGGCTAAAGTTGCGGCGGCGGCATCCAGAATATCTACTGCCGCCCCCAGCACCTGAGGCTGACAGCGAATACAATAAGGGTCCTGAACACGTTCATCATCATCACGATGGCTTTCTCTAATGGTTGATCCTGCCAATATACGGCGGCTCTCCCGCGCCACCCTGATCTGTCCATTTAACCCCCGCAATTCATGAATGCCGGGCAGGGTAGGTGATGTTGATCCCATAATAGCATCTGTCGTCAATGCGCCCGAAACAATGGCAGTCATAATAAGATGACGAGTTTGCCATAATCCGATCATCGCCATTGCCGTTGAAAATTGTGTGCCATTGATCAATGCCAGACCTTCCTTAGGGGCAAGAGTTAGTGGTTCTAGCGCGGCCTTCTGAAGCGCCTCACTGCTGGCTATGCGTTGGCCTTTGTAATAAACTTCTCCCTCACCAATCAGCGCGGCGGTCATATGCGCTAGTGGGGCGAGATCACCTGATGCGCCAACAGACCCCTGTTCAGGGATAACGGGGATGATGTCTGTGGCTAACATTTTTTGTAGCATCATGATCGTATCCCAGCGCACCCCAGATGCCCCGCGCGCGAGGGAATTGATTTTGAGCATCATCATCAGACGTGTCGCTGGCAAATCAAGCGCTTGACCTACACCCGCACAATGCGACAAGATCAGATTGCGTTGCAGTATTTTGACCTCATCAATATCAATCCTGACAGAAGCCAATTTGCCGAAACCGGTATTTATTCCATACACAGGTGTATCACCGGCAGCAGCATCGGCAACCAGCCTGGCCGCCTGATCTATGCGGGGTTTGGCGGCTGGATCAATATCCACAATCTTGCCATACCGCCACAGATTTTCCCACTCTTTCAGCGTCACCTGTCCCGGCTGAATAGTATATGATGGGCTGGTCATAACTGACCTCTTATGACTCGACGGATCAGCGGATTATATCCGATCCGATAACTTAACTCAGCGGGGTGGGTGATATCCCACCATGCCAGATCAGCCGCATAGCCTTTCACCAGACGGCCATGATTAGCCATGCCTAGGGCGTGTGCGGCGTGATGCGTAACCCCACGCAAAATTTCTTCAGGCGTCATTCGGAACATAGTTGCTGACATATTCATGGCTAGCAATAGCGAGGTCAGAGGCGAGGAGCCGGGATTGCAATCTGTCGATACCGCCATAGGAACCTGATATTTTCGGAAAGCATCAATCGGCGGTACTTGAGTTTCTCTTAACGTATAAAAAGCACCGGGCAGTAAAACCGCCACCGAACCGGCTTTAGCCATCGCTTGTGCATCATCAGCATTAGCATATTCCAGATGATCAACCGATATAGCATTATAACTGGCCGCCAGTTTGGTGCCGCCTAAATGCGATAATTGTTCAGCATGAAGTTTAACCGGCAGGCCAAGTGATTTGGCTTTATCGAACACTCTCATGATTTGTTGAGGGGTAAAGGCAATCCCTTCACAGAACCCATCAACAGCATCAACAAGTCCTTTGGCATGTGCCGCATCCAGTGCTGGAATAACGACCTGATCAATATATTCATCAGGCTTATCCCTATATTCATCAGGCAGCGCATGAGCGCCTAAAAATGTTGTTGTGACGGTGATATCTCTCAGCGCTGTGAGCGCGCGTGCGGCCTCTAGCATCCGACATTCGGTGTCGATATCCAGCCCATATCCAGATTTGATTTCGACGATTGAAACGCCTTCAGCTATCAAATGATCCAGCCGGATCAAAGCGCTACTAATCAACTCATCTATGGTGGCGGCGCGGGTTGCCCTCACCGTGGAATTAATGCCGCCACCTGCCCGCGCTAGCTCTTCATAGCCAGCACCATTTAGTCGCATCTCAAACTCAATAGCGCGGTCGCCACCATGGACAATATGAGTATGACAGTCAATCAGGGCAGGTGTGATCAATGCCCCATTTGCATCAAAACTATCGTTAGATTGAACAGCATCGCTGTTAAGATAAGGGCAATCCTGCCGCCTCCCAACCCATTCAATATGGTGGTCATTAATGACTAACACGCCATCAGCAATCATGCCGTAATCATCATCACTTTGTAGCGTTACCAAGGTGGCATTATGGATAATTTTCACTTATAGTCCTTGCGTTGAGATGGATTTTCCCTTTAAATATGTATGCACATATAAGAAATGAGATCAAGTCAGAACGCTATATATTTTAAGGGTAAAGAGATACTAATAGAATGCATTTTGCCAATAATATTTAAGCCAATAACAATGAAAAAGGAATATAAGTGAGCATGATCACCATAACGGCGGATACGGCACTTACTGAAGCTGGCTGGCAACAGAATATCCAGCTGAAGATTATTGACGGTAAGATTGATACCATCATCACAACATCAGACGCAGCCTCATCACCTCATGCTCAGGCAGCAGCTGGTGATATTCATGTTCCTATTTTGCTGCCTGCCCCGTGCAATCTGCATAGCCATGCCTTTCAACGCGCTATGGCTGGATTGACTGAGTTCAGGGGCAGTCATGCCGAAGACAGTTTCTGGACATGGCGGCAATTAATGTATCGCTTTCTTGATGTGCTAAGCCCTGAGGATGTTCGGGCTATCGCGGCGCTTGTTCAAATGGAAATGCTCGAAGCCGGATATGCCGCTATTGGTGAGTTTCATTATCTGCATCACCAAGCTGATGGAACGGCGTATGATGATCTTTCGGTTATGGCCGCCGCCATTACTGATGCCGTGACGGAAACTGGCATTGGTATGACGTTACTGCCCGTTCTTTATCAATATGGCGGCTGTGATCAACGTCCATTGGGGGCAGGGCAACGGCGTTTTGGGTGCGCGCTTGAGCAGTTTTATCAGCTTCATGATGGTGCTGCCAAACTCATATCCGATCTGCCTGCTGATGCCTCAATCGGCGTTGCGCCACATTCTTTGCGCGCTGTATCCCATGAAGGGCTGATGGCGGCGGCGGCTATGTCCTCGCAAGCGCCTTTCCATATTCATGTTGCCGAACAACAGGCAGAGGTGGATGAGATTAAGGCGCATACAGGTGCTAGACCGGTAGAATGGTTGCTTGATCAGGTTGCTGTTAATAGCCGCTTCTGCCTTATTCACGCCACCCAAATGAATATGTCAGAAACCGAAGCTCTGGCCAAATCTGGTGCGGTGGTAGGGTTATGTCCGATCACGGAATCAAATCTAGGTGACGGTATTTTTGATGGCGCGCGCTATATGGCGCATGGCGGTAAAATCGGCATAGGGTCTGATTCCAATATTCGTATCGCGCTTGCCGAAGAATTACGGACACTAGAATACTCACAACGCTTGCGTGATAAAAAACGCAATATCTTAGCAAGCCCTGAAAAATCGGTGGGACGGACTTTATGGGAGGCGGTTAATGCTGGTGGGCATCAAGCCTTGGCGCGCTATGGCGGCGCTATTCGTACAGGCGCTTGGGCTGATCTGGTTGCCTTGGATAGCACAGCGCTTGATCTGATCCACATAAAAGCTGATCGCATTCTTGATAGTTTCATGATGGCAGGGGACAGTTCCTTGGTGACAGATGTCTGGTCAGCTGGTCGTCATATGGTGCGATTTGGTCGCCATATTCATCGGGACAGGATTATCGCGAACTATGCCCGTCAGGTGAAAGCTTTAAGACAGATGGCTCTATCATGACGCGCCGAAGCTGGGTAAGTATCAAAGACCTTGTTATGGAAAAACTCAATTCTCGGCATTGGCAACCGGGTGAAAAAATTCCTAACGAAGAAATTATGGCGCGTGATTATGGGGTGGCGCGGACGACGCTTAATAGGGCCTTACGCGATATTGCTAAAGAAGGATATCTTATCCGTCGGCGCAAGGCCGGAACCTTTGTTGCAACACATCCTATCCGCCGCGCGGTTGTTAATATCCCGATTATCCGCCATGAGATAGAGGCATTAGGAAAATCCTATCGCTATCAGTTGCTTGATCAGGATATGCGGCTGCCGCCTAGAAATTTGGCGCTGAAAGATTTAGAGCCGCGCCCCTGCCTCTATATTAAAGCCTTGCATTATGCTGATGATGCTCCTTATACGCTTGAGGAAAGATGGATTAATCAGCACGTCGTTCCTGATATTCTAAACGCTGACCTTAATACTATCAGCGCGAATGAGTGGCTGGTTTTGAACACGCCATTTTCAAGCGCTAGGGTTGGCTTTAGTGCAGCTAATGCATCCGAAAAGCAATCCGAATTGCTGCATCTGCGCGCTGATGCTGCTGTCTTTATCATCAATCGTGATACCTGGCATGATGAGACTTTTATCACGAGCGCAAAGCTTATCTATACGAGTGCCTATCAGCTTGAGAGCAGGTTATAGAATAGCGCCAATATCAGCTCATCTTACTGGCACCATCACAATCACAAGAAATGGTTCTATACATAAAAGAAAATTTATGCCTATTATTTCATAATGCTAATTTATGGGAGGAAATCATGTTAAAAAGGCATTTGTGTTCTGCAGCAGTAGCTATTGGGATGCTCTCATCCTCACAGGCGTTTGCGGCTGGCGAGCTTAATATTTTCAATTGGGGTAACTACACTAGCCCTGAAATGATTGAAAAATTTGAAAAAACATATGACGTTAAAGTCACCATCACAGATTACGATTCAAATGATACAGCATTAGCGAAAGTGCGTGCTGGCGCTCATGGTTTTGATATTGCCGTGCCATCAGCTAGCTTTATGCCGATTTGGATCAGCGAAGGCTTATTGCTAGAAACCAATCCGTCTGAGATGTCAAATTATGGCAATGTCCGTGACAATTTCAAAAGCCCTGATTGGGACCCAGGTCACCGCTATTCTGTTCCCTATCAGTGGGGTACGGTTGGGGTAATTGTTGATACCACGCTATATGATGGCGATATCAATACATGGGCAATGGTCTTTGATCCACCTGAGTCACTTTCCGGAAAAATTAATGTGGCACCTGAAATGCTTGACCTCGTTGATGCGGCTCTTAGGTATACAGGTGGGGAGCCATGCACCGATGATAAAAGCCAGCTGAAAAAAGCGCGTGATACATTGATCAGCGCGAAAAAGCATTGGTTATCTATGGATTATGGCGTTATTGAGAAATTTGCCGGACGTGATCTTGGGGCATCACTATACTGGAACGGCGCGGCTTTTCGTGCCAGAGAGAAAAATCCTGATGTTCGCTTTGGCTATCCAGTAGAAGGCTATCCAATGTGGATGGATGCTGTGGTTGTCCTCAAAGACGCTAAGAACGTTGAAAATGCCAAGCTTTTCCAAAACTTCCTAATGGAGCCAGAACACGCAGCTATGGCATCAGCATTTGCGCGTTACGCCAACGGCATCAAAGGCTCTGAGCCATTTATGCCAGATGATATGAAGGGCGCACCAGAAGTTGAAATTGCTGCGGAGTTCATTCCAAACGGCTTCTTCAGCAAAACCTGCCCACCACATGTTCAGGAAATGTATTCTGCTATTTGGACAGAATTACAAAAATAATAAAGTGACGATAGCGTCGCTTTAATATGACAAATTAATCATAGAGGCGAATATTTTCGCCTCTATTTTTTATATCGGATTTTTGTTTATTTGGGGTGATATTGGCGTATTAAATCAACCTGTTTATCATGCCATGGCATCGCTTGTTCAAGCTGCCTGGCAAGGCTTATCAGCATCTCATCATTGCCATAAGCCGCCGCAAAATGCACCCCAACTGGTAGATTATCGGGCGTCCAGTAAAGTGGTAGCGACATAGCAGGCTGACCAGAGGCATTGAATATCGCTGTATATGGCGAATAGGCAAAGACCCCATCCGGGCCATTACGGTAATCCATAAAATCCGTATTGATCGGCTTGAAGCGACCAATTTGGGCGGGTGGTTCGGCCAATGTTGGGCTTAACAGAATATCAAACTCTTCAAATAGACCAGCCATTTTGCGGCCAAATGCGTGAACCGTATTAATAGATTGCAGATAGTCTGCGCCAGATACAGTTTGTCCTAATTGAATGGCGCCATAAGTAACGCCGTCAACATCATCTAGCGTCACCTCAGCAATATCTTTTTTATATCGCACCGAAAGCAAAGTTCCGGCGGCGACGATTTTGGTCCATGCCATCATCATGTCTTTAACATCATCGCCAAGGGATGATGACCATGCGCTCACATTATGGCCAAGTTGCCGTAAACTATCAGCGGTTTGGGCAACGCTGTGACGGCATTCTTCATGAACAGCATTACCCATGAAATCGGTATCTAAGACAGCCACGCGCAAGCTAGGCAGCTTAGCGTCCATAGCTTTCATAAAGCCTGTCTTTAGAGGCGGAGCAGAATAAGGCGCGCCTAAATCTGCACCTGAACAATGGTCTAGCATCAAGGCACTATCTCGAACAGAACGTGTCAGAAAGCCGTCTATTGCCATGCCTGCCCAGCCTTCGCCAACACCAGGGCCATCAGGCAGGCGCGCGCGGGTTGGTTTAATGCCAACCAGCCCACAGCATGAGGCCGGGATTCGAACCGAGCCACCGCCATCAGAGCCATGAGCTAAGGGAACAATACCAGCCGCTACCGCAGCGCCAGAGCCACCAGATGACCCGCCACTAGTATGATTGACATTCCACGGATTGCGCGTCGGCTCACCATAGACGCCAGCTTCGCTTGTTGGCCCGATACCCAGTTCAGGTGATGTCGTTCTGGCATATGGAATAAGGCCGGTTTTCCGCATCCGTTGATAAATTGATGCATCATACGAATATGCCGTATCCTGATATAACCGTGAGCCATTATGTGAAGGAAAATCGATGGCTTCTGCGCCTAAGTCTTTGAGAAGAGTTGGGACGCCATATAAAGGTGTATCTAGTGCCGTTGTTGCCAGCAGTTTTTCGGCTTGGGTTGTGTTGAAGTTGACAACAGCATGAAGCGATGGGTTTAGCCGTTCCGCTCTAGCGACGCTGGCCCTAAGCATGTCGGCGGCAGCAACATTACCGATCTTAATCTGCTCAGCAAGGGCGATAGCATCACATTCAAAGAGTTCATCCATGATACAATTCCTCTAATACACGTAAAGATTAAAGATGCCATGTCAGCCAGATATTGACCAGTATCTTTTAGCCTATACCTTTAGCCCGTAATTTATGGCTCATAACTTATAGCAAGTGATTGACATAATTAATTTTGCCTCTCACACTGAACTTTAGCAAATGGTAATGGAGACCAGTTATATTGGAGATAATGTCATAACAGCGTCTTATAAAAATAGTGAAAAACGGCCGCCAATTTTTGACAAGGCGGAGGCCGATATCTTGGCTCAGATGCCGCGCATGGATTGGGATAGGCCACCATGGAACAGGTGGAGCTTTCAGCGCATCAGGAGCCTAATGCCAACCGCACAAGTCTGGCGTGGTAATGCCCAAGCAAAGCCACTGCCACGGCAAGAGAGGGATATCTCACAGATACAATTTACCCGATCACATCAGATATCACAGACGCTTGAAGCCTTTCTTGATGATAGTTACACAGACGGATTTCTGGTTATGGCTGATGGTCATATTGTTCATGAAAGCTATCATAATGGGATGCGCCCTGAAACGCCGCATTTGATGCAATCTGTGTCCAAATCTATCACCGCTACGGTTACCGGAATAATGATCGGGCGGGGGCAGCTTGACCCTTCTGCTCTGGTCAGAACCTATATCCCGGAGCTGACTGATACGGCGTGGGCGGAGGCGACACTTCAGCATGTTCTGGATATGACGACAGGCGTTCAGTATAGTGAAGAATACACACGGCTTGATTCTGATGTTGGTAAGACGGATGTTGCCTCAGGCTGGCGTCCTATCGCGCCTGATGCTAGCCCTGATATTGATTGGCCTGCATCTGTCTGGGATCAGATATTATCATTGCAAACCTGTGACGCTGAACATGGAAGCAGATTTTTATACCGGTCTATTGAAACCGATTTACTGGCGCATATTATGATTCGCGTCTCAGGCATGCCGCTGCATGAGCTGATCAGTCAAGAATTATGGCAACCAATGGGTGCCGAAGAAGATGGATATTTCACCGTTGATGCGCGCGGATATGGGCTGGCGAGTGGCGGCTTTAATGGCTGCCTGCGGGATTTTGGCCGTTTTGGACAGCTTTATCTGGATGACGGTATGTGCCATGGCAAACAGATTGTCCCGACAGACTGGATCACCGATGTAAGGCGTGGCGCGCATGGATTATTTTCTGAGGAAAGGCGCAAGCTGCTTCCCAATGGCTGCTATCGTAATCAGTTCTGGATCGAGGATCAAACCAAAGAATCCTTTATGTGTTTAGGGGTGTTTGGTCAGCTTATCTATATTGCACCAGCCTATAATATGGTAGTTGTCAAATTATCTACTTGGCCTGATTTTCTTGATGATGATTTCAAAGTGGACACGCAACTTGCCATTCACGCGATTGCTGCTGAATTAGGGAAACATGTTGACTGATGTTAAAAACAGACGGAAGATGAAACGCTTCAATGTAATCCAACAGTTTTTTATAAACCTAATTAATAGGTAAGTTAATATCATGACAAAGACCAGCAATGCTGAAATAGCAATTCATGTAAATGGGGTAGGAAAATATTTTGGCGCTGAACCAAACCTAGTGAAAGCGCTAGATGATGTTTCTATTGATATTCGCCGCAATGAGTTTTTTACCCTACTTGGCCCGTCAGGATGTGGTAAAACGACGTTATTGCGGTTGATTGCTGGGTTTGAGAGCCCGACCTTTGGGCAAATCCTTCTTGATAATAAGGATATTACCCACCTGCCACCATATCACCGTTCAGTCAATACGGTGTTTCAAAGCTATGCTCTGTTTCCGCATTTAACCGTCGCTGAAAATATTAGCTTTGGTCTGGAAATGTTAAAAAAGCCAAAGCATGAGATTGCCCAAACTGTTGATGAAATGTTGGCGCTTGTGCATATGGAAGAACTGAAGGACCGGCGGACTAATCAGATTTCTGGAGGTCAGCAACAGCGAGTAGCCTTGGCACGAGCATTAGCCCCTAAGCCAGATGTATTATTATTGGATGAGCCGTTATCGGCGCTTGATTATAAACTGCGTCGAGGCATGCAAATTGAACTCAAGAGGCTGCAATTAGAAACCGGCATTACCTTTATTTTTGTCACCCATGATCAAGAAGAAGCCTTGACCATGTCTGATCGTATTGCTGTGATGAGTGATGGTCATATCTTGCAAGTCGGGACACCTGATAACATTTATTACAATCCGCAAGAACGCTTTGTTGCTGATTTTATTGGTGAGTCTAACTTTATCACGGCTGACATTGTTTCTGTTAGTAAGGGCAAACAGGCAAAAGCCTCGCTGCGCTTGAGCGGCAGTCGCCAAACACTGAAAGCAGTCTTACCGGCGAATAAGACGAAGGATAAATCAGCGACGGTTTTTATTCGGCCTGAACATGCGCGTCTGCAAACCTCATCACGCGGGGCAACAATGACCGGGACATTAACCAATATCTTGTTCTTTGGCACGGATACCAATTTTCATCTGTCACTTGAAAATGGCGATAGTTTTGTTGTCCGCGCGCAAAATGAAATTGGCCGTGCCTTTAATCCTTCAATTGGTGATACGCTTGGAATTGTCATTGATGAACAGGCTATTCAGATTTTAAAGGATTAGCGGTCATGGCACCTGTCTCTAACCAATTAGAATTAGAGCGTATTAAACGCAAGACACGCGCCAACTGGCTATTGTCATTACCAGCATTGCTATTGCTGTTATTTGCGGCATCAGGGCCATTGCTAATTGTCATTGTCTATTCTTTTCTGACGCCCGGAAATTATGGTGGCGTGCTTTGGGAGCTATCGGGCGAAGCTTGGTTTAAGGTGCTCTACACCAAAGATATTTTTGACGATACGATCTCTCTGTCAGATGCTCATCTTTCTATTTTTTGGCGATCGTTTCAGCTGTCTTTTCTGACCACGGTGATCTGTTTGGTACTAGGATTCCCAACAGCCTATTTTATTGCAACACGGCCACCATCGACACGCAATGTCTGGCTATTTCTAATCACTATCCCGTTTTGGACAAACCTGTTAATTCGGACATTTGCTATTCTTGAATTGATCAGGAACAAGGGCGTGATCAATAATTCATTAATATCGCTGGGGATAATTAGTGATCCTATTCCGATGCTCTATTCCGATGCCGCGATTGTTATTGGCATGACATATGTCTATCTGCCGTTAATGGTTCTGCCTATTTATGCGGCTATGGAACGCTTTGATTTCCGTTATGTTGAAGCAGGCTTTGATCTCTATGCCTCGCGATTTAAAGTCATGCGGAGAATTATTCTGCCGATCATTAAGCCAGGGGTCATTGCGGGTTCTATTTTGGTTTTTGTGCCTTCGCTCGGGGCATATGTGACGCCGCGTATACTCGGTGGCGGCAAGAATCTGATGATAGGCAATTTAATTGAACTGCAATTTGGACAGGGCAAAAACTGGCCTTTGGGTGCCGCCCTTGCGGTGACGATGCTATTGATTGTGTTGGTTGCTCTGATTTTCTATATGCGGATATCACAACGGTCGGAGCAAAACGATGCTCAATAGAATCTTTCAAAAGAAAAATGAGTTTTCGATTACCCATCAGTTTGGTTTTGCAACGATCGCGCTGATTTGCTTTTTCACGCTTTATGCGCCTATTACTATCTTGGTGTTTTATTCCTTTAACGCCGGTAATAACTTGATGTTATGGGAAGGATTTTCATTCCATTGGTATGTCGAGGCCAGCAAAAATGAGCTGGTTCAAGAAGCCGCTATACGGTCTGTGGTGATTGCTGTTTGCGCGTCTCTGATATCAACATTGGTGGCAACAATGGCGGCATTAGGGACAACGCGAACACGCTCGTTCAGAGGTCAGAAATTTATTTTTATCATGATCAATCAACCGCTCATGGTTCCTGAAATTGTTACCGCAGTGGCGTTACTTATCTTTTTTGCCATCATCAAAACATTTACCAATTATTATGGTCTGGGGTATTTGATTGTGGCGCATGCGGCGTTTTGTGTGCCTTTTGCCTATTTACCAATTAAAGCTCGTCTCGATGGCATGGACTTAAGTATGGAAATAGCAGCAAGTGATCTTTATGCGCCGCCGCTGGTTGTTTTTCGGCGCATCACGCTGCCATTGCTGTTTCCGGGAATTATGGCAGGTGCGATGCTGGCTTTTGTGATATCGCTAGATGATGTGATTATCACAGAGTTTGTCAAAACCGCAGGTCAAGATACGCTGCCAACCTATATGCTGGGGCAGCTTCGGCGCGTTATCACACCAGAAATTAATGCCATATCAACCGTTTTGCTGGCGGTCTCTCTGGTGGTCGTGACCGTGTTCTTTTTGTTCACCCGAAAACGCTATTAAAGGGGTTAGGCCTGATAGGTTATCTTGCCGCCGCAAATCGTTGTTTGGGCGCGCGCTTGGTCTAGATTTTCTGGCTCCATAGCCGTCAAGTCATGTGACATGACAACAATATCAGCCATCATGCCAGCCTTAAGCCTGCCTTTTTTGTTTTCATTAAACTCTACCCAAGCATTGCCGGCGGTATAGCTTTCTAATGTATCCATCAGGCTTTGGCGTTGATCACGCCATGGCGCTGGCATTTGCTGTGGTGACACGGCCGACTTTATATTTGGCATTACATCGACAGGGATCACTGGCCAATCGGTTGAGAATATGACTTTTGTGCCAGTATTGCGGATATCCTGCCAAGCATAGGCGGTGGGAATTTGATGCGGATGCAGCATGCGCTCCACCGTTTCTGGTGAAAAATACACACCGAATGGCGCGTGACCTGGCTGGATAGATGCCACCACACCTAATTCGCTAAAGCGCGGCAGATCATCAGGATGCAGCACTTCAATATGTTCTATCCGATGTCTGCTATCACGTTTGCCATTTTTGTTTTGCGCTAGCTCATAAGCATCTAATGTTTGCCTGATAGCGCGATCACCAATCGCATGAACAGAAATCTGAAGCCCCATAGCATCAGCTTTGACGCATGCTTCCTTAAAAAGCGCTTCATCAAAAACCGCATCACCGACCGTATCATGGTTGGGATATTTATCCAGCATCAATGCTGTCGAGCTTTCAACCACCCCATCAACAAACATTTTAACCCGATTGCACCACACCCAATCACCGCTAAAATCACGGCGCATCGTCTCAGCTTCGGCAAAGCGATCAAGGGTATCAAAGCTTTTGAAATGAAACGGAACTTCGGTTCGGCATAACAAATCACCACGTTGCTCAAGCTCTTTTAGCAACTCTAATGTATAAATATTGCCATCCATATTATGAAGTCCGGTGATGCCATGGCTGGCACAATGCTTAAAGCCGCGCGCGATAGCATCAGCGTCAAGCTGGCGCTCTTGCATGGTTGCCGCAGGGTCAGGGTTACGGCCAGTTACCAAGCCAATCATATCACGGCCGCCATAACGGGTTAGTTTTAAGACAGGCGCATAGGCACCTGGCTCACGCAATTCACCAGCCGCTTTGCCATCAGCTGCCATAACAATCTCAGCGCCTTTATCAACCTCACCCCCATTAAGAATACCGGCCATTTCAAGCGCCTTAGTATTTGCCCAAATGGTATGATGATCGGCCGCGAACATGGCAAAGGGACGATCGGGAAGTACCTTATCCAAATCCTGCCGCGTTGTCTGTTTACCCGAAGCAATGATGTTATAATCGGCCTGAATAGCAAAGACGATAGGGTCATCAGGACAGGTCTGTTGCCATGCGCGGACTTTTTCGGTGAGGCTATCAATGCCTTTAACCCCATAAAGGTCTAAATAATCAAGCTCGGCAGAGCCGCCAAATAAATGCACATGACTATCAATAAATCCTGGCAGGATGGTATTTTGCGCTGCGTCAATGACGCGTGTTGAGGTATCGGCTAAGGCACGAATATCAGCTGTCTCACCAACAGAAATGATGATCCCGTCTTTGATAGCGAGCGCGGTAGCATGGGGCTGTGTGTCATCAAAGGTAATTCCCTTGCCATTAACTATGATCATATCTGGGGTCATTTTTGAGGTCATGTTAACACTCCTTATTGTATTTTATGTATCATCAGGTTCTGGTAATGCCATTCGTCTTTTGGAAATAAGCTGATAATTTTCAGGGGCTCTATGGCGGCCAAAATCAAAAAAGGTCTGGCGATATTGTTTCGCCATATCCAGATCAATTTCGGCATTAATAACTTCATCCTCGAGCGTTTCACTTTGTGCCACGATCTGACCAGATGGCGCTGTTATAGCGCTGTTGCCAATAAGTGATGATCCCTCTTCAAGGCCACATTTAGCTGTCGCTATTGACCATACTGAGTTCAGATAAGAGCCGCTTTGCATCGATAGCAAATGATGAAAATCTGCCAGCGCATCCACCTCTTCAAAGCCGCTATGATCATCAGGAGTGTTATAACCCAAACACACAAGCTCCGCTGCTTGCAGAGCTAAAACCCGCCAGCCTTCTGGCCAGCGGCGGTCATTACAGATTAGCATACCTATCCGCGTGTCCAGCATTGGCGTCACTGGAAAGCCCAGATTTCCTTGTTCAAAATATCGTTTTTCTAAATGCTGATGACGACGGCCGGGTTGAGGCTCATCATGTCCTGGCAGATGTATTTTGCGGTATTTACCGCAAATCTCTCCAGCTTGATTAACCAGAATAGCGGTATTGAAATAGCGTGTCTCGCCACCCTCAACAATCTTTTCTGCATAGCCTAGATTAAATCCGATGTTGAGAGCCTTGGCCATTTCAAATAGAGGCATCGTATCGGCATTAGGCATGCTTGTTTCAAACCAAGTATCTAGCTCGGCCTGATCTTCAATGATCCAACGGGGGAAAAAGCTGGTTAAAGCCAGTTCTGGAAAAACAATGAAACGCGATCCTTTTGCCGCCGCTTCTTTCATCATCTCAAGCATCCGGTTAACACAATCTTGGCGTGTGTCTTGCCTGGATATGGGCCCCATCTGCGCGGATGATACTACGTATTTTCGTATCATGCATGTCGCCTTTTGGCTGTTGCTTCTAAATCTAATTTTCCATGTGATATGATAACGCCATAATCACGTTCTGCTGTTTCCACACTAATTAGCTCATCCAGCACATCTTCATAAACATCTTCGGGGCTTCGCTCAAACGCTTCCCCATAGCCGCCAGCCGATGGTCCGATAGCCAAAAACGTATCACCAGTTTCGGTAGTATGATAAGGCACTTTCGAGGTTAAAGATTCGGATTTACCGTCGGCGTGAATGAGATGGAGCTCTGCCGTCTTACCATCATTGCCGCCTTTAAAACCCCATGGAGCAAACTTATGGCCTTCGCCTTCAACTGAAAACCCGCCGGGTTCTAAAAACTGAAATGCCCGACATGCACCTAACCCGCCACGGGTGCGACCAGCGCCGGATGTATCCTCACGCAACTCATATCTAGTGACGCGCATAGGCAGATGGCTTTCAATATCTTCAATTGGATTATTTCGTGTATTAGCATAAAGCGTATCAACCGCGTCCATGCCATTGCGATTATAACGGCCACCATAAGAGCCTTCAAAGATTTCCATATGTACCCAATGGGTTTCTTCTTTTAATCCTGAAAATGCGATAACCTTGAGGTTGCCAATACCGGCAGATACTTGTTCTGGTACGGCACCTGCTAGGGCCTTCATGACCGTATCCGCTAGCTGATTACCTGGCGTAAATCGGGCGATGACTGGCGCTGGGAAAATTGGATTAGCCAAACAGCCGCGCGGGACTTTCAGCGTAATTGGACGCGTCAAACCCGAGTTCTGTGGGATATATCCATAGATGTCTGAGTCTAGTAATACTGACCGCACGGTCAACCATATCGAAATATCAACTGTACCGATGAGAGGCATATTTATCGGCCGATCAGATACTTGCGGGGCAGTGCCTTCAAGGTCAACTTCCATCTCATCCCCTGAAATAGTGATCGTTACCACAAGTGGTAAGTCACGACGGTCAGGGTCTTCAAGGAAGCCGTCAATAAAGGTTTTTGCAGAATAGACGCCATCGGGCACATCTCTGATCGCATTACGCATGAGCCGCTCAGAATAATCCATTAAGGCTTCGCTGGCATCATCTACCGCTTGCAACCCGAACCGATCAACCAAATCAATAAACCGCTCGGCGCCAATCTGACAGGCGGCAACTTGGGCTTCCATATCGCCAACAACCATGCCGGGGGCGCGAACATTATCTTTGAGAATCTGCCATACCGCTTCGTTACGCTCGCCGCCATCATAGACCTTAATAGCCTTGAACTGTAATCCTTCGGCGTAAACATCAATAGCATCAACAATCCCGCAGCTACCAGGGCTAAGGGCGCCAACATCCAGATGATGTGCGGTTGTTCCTGAGAACCCAATTAATATATCACCATAAAATACCGGCACAATGAGCGCAATATCAGGCCCATGGCTGGCGCCGCCATACGGATCATTATGCATGATGACATCACCATGTTTAAATGGTGTGCCGCGTCTCTCAAAAACCTCAATGACATTTTTTACATAGCCGGGGATTGGCCCAGATTGGAGAGGCGTTGATTGCACGGACTCGGCAAGCTGATTACCCTTTGCATCAGTCAGCGCCGTGCCAAAATCTTCAGACTCACGTATGATAGAAGAATAAGACATGCGCATTAGCTTATAGCCCATCTCAATAGCAATATTTTGCAACGCGCCTTGAATGACACTAGCGGTAACTGGATCAATGGATTGCTGTATTTTTTGCTCCATGGTCAATCTCCTCGTCTGTCCTCAGCTATTAATAGAAATGAGCATATTGCCCTGTTGATCAATGTGGAAGCTGTCACCAGGTCGAACAACGGTTGTCGTATCTTGTTGAAGAATGATCGCCGGTCCTTCAACCTTTTCATCAAGCGGCAGCTTACCACGCTGATAAATAGCTGTATCAAATGTCTTAAGCTCTGCGCCATGACGGAACACACATTGTGCAACTTTCACGCGCGCATCATCAATAGAACCGGATGAGGGTGTATCCTGCTTTTCCAGCTTTGTTGACGTTCCTATGCCAGAAACACGGACATTAACAATCTCTTTTGGGCTATCAGGGAAAGACCGCCCATATTCGGTCTGATGCTGTTTTTCGAATTGATCAAATAGCTGTTTCTCGGCATTATTATCAAAGTATTTACCATCAATCTTAACGCGCAGTTCATAGCCTTGCCCGACATATCGAATATCTGCATAACGTAAAAACTCAACATCATTATCGGGGATATTATCTGCCCGGAATTGTCTGGCTAGCTGGCCCTCCATTTCACTGAACATAGCTTCCACTCGGTCATGACTGACTTGCCCTGATACTTGGAATGCGGTTCGAATAGCATCATATTTGATATCTGTGGTCAACAGTCCAATTGCTGATGTAATACCCGGATGTGGGGGGACAATCACCTCAGGGATAGCGAGCATGGCGGCAACTTCTGATGCTTGCAAAGGGCCACCACCACCAAATGCCATCAAAGAAAACTCTCTTGGATCAAGCCCGCGCTGAACCGTTCTTGATCTAATCGCATTCGCCATGGCGGAATTTACAATCGTAATAATACCCTCAGCGCATGATAGGCGATCCATGGAAAGCTCATTGGCAAGATTATCAATAACTTGATTAGCTTTCGCTTGATCAAGCATCATCTCGCCACCTAGAAAATTGTCAGGGTCCAGGCGGCCCAGCGCTAGATTAGCATCGGTTACGGTCGGCTGATCACCACCAAATCCATAGCAAGATGGCCCCGGTCTAGCACCGGCTGACCGAGGGCCAACCTTAAATGCGCCGCCCTTATCCTGATAAGCGATAGAGCCGCCGCCGGCGCCAATCGTATGAATATCAATCATTGGAACCATCAATGGAAAGCCAGCAATCCAAGTATCGCGCGGCGATGCTTCGGCAAATTGCCCATGCTGAATTATGCCGATATCCGCAGAAGTGCCGCCAACATCAAAGGTAATGAGCGAATGGCGTTCGGACTGACCACCTGACCATGCGCCGCCCATAACGCCAGCTGCAGGTCCGCTAAGAATGGTTAAAACTGGTTTTTCTGCTACCATGGCTGACGTCGCAAGCCCGCCATTTGACCCCATGATATGGAGATCAGCTGAATAACCCTGATCAGCAATATTTTCCTCAAGCATAGTGACATAGTTGCGGACTTTGGGTCCAATATAGGCATTGATCGCTGTTGTTGTGAAACGTTCAAACTCTCTAAATTGTGGTGATACATCTGATGAGCATGTGACAAATGCCTCTGGATATACCTCTAACACAATATCGCGGGCGCGATGTTCATGCGATGGATCAAGAAAGGCAAACAAGAAACAGATCGCAATCGCGTCAATGTCATTGGCTTTAAATGTCTCAGCAGCTTGCCTGACAGCGTTCTCATCTAGCGGCACTAACACCTCACCATGGGGTGGTGCGATACGGTGTGCAACGGTCTTACGCCAACGCCTTTTGACTAATGGGCGATCTTGCCATGGGATCTCTTGCTGGATAGAAAAATGCTGTGGCCGTTGATGGCGGCCAATATGAATAATGTCACGATACCCTTCATTCGTGATCATCCCACACACCGCGCCATCATGCTCTAGCATCGTATTGGTAGCGGTTGTCGTGCCGTGGTAAATGTGATCAATGGATTTTCTATCAACGGAGAAGCGGCGGCAAAGCTCATTGATACCGCTCATAACCCCTTCGGATGGATTATGCGGCGTTGTTGGCGTTTTATGGGTAAATGTTGCGCCTGTATTCGAATCAAACAACACAAGGTCAGTAAACGTACCGCCTACATCTACACCAATAAGTTTCACCAAACATCTCCCTTAATATTTATACTTAAGTTAGTAGTAATTAATGTTTAATTAATAATAACCATAGTTAACTCACTTAAGGATAACAAATATAAAAAAATATAATGGTGAAATAGGAAGATAAAATGAAGCAGCTCCCCACCAATTTTCAGGTGTCAGTGGAGAGAGCTATTTAAATAGAGTTAAGTATTTTTAAGCTTAACTGTTTCGAGATATTCTACACATTCATCAACATTATGAACGTCGGCGAATTTGGCATCAAGATCAAATAAATTCCATGCCACGGCACCCGGAATACGATCGCCAATACATTCTTTGACTGCTATGGTGCGAAACCCGTCGGCAAGCCCGTCACAGACCGTTTCACGGACGCAGGCGGTGGCGGTCACGCCGGTGACAAGGATTGTGTCAACATTAGCAGCTCGTAAAATGCCAGCTAATTCGGTTCCGTGGAAACTGCTGGCGCGTTTTTTCAGCAATGTATATTCGCCTTCAACAGGGGCAATGCGGCTGTCAATAGCCCATAATTCTTTGTTTTTGATATCGACAACATCTACAGGAATTTTGCAATGCCATAGCCCCATATCAGTAAACTCAGCGTCACGATCAGTGACTTCATAAGCTGTTGTGACATGAATAACTGGGTGGCCATGCGCCCGACATGCTGCCAGCAGACGCTGCATACCGGGGATAATTTCGCTATCCATTTTATTCTGATCACAGGTGAACGGATTGCCTGGACGTGTCCAAGCATTTGCAAGATCAACAGAGACTAGAGCCGGTTTTTTGCCAAATCCTATACGCCTCTGAAAGCCTCTTTGCTGGTAAATTTCAGTTGCTTTATCAAATGCTTGATGAAGCATATCATCAAGCTCTTGCCAATCCATTTCATTTTCACTCATGGTCAATGTCCTCTACATGAAAGAGTTTTTATAATCATCATAATATGATTTGAATTGCAAGACTTAAGCAGGATTTTCAAAATATGATCCTAATGTCAGGGAGTGAAGGGGGTTTAGTGACAAGCTTGGCACCGATAATTTGTATTTGCAAAAACAGGATTTGGTGTTCTAATAATTTCCTTATTTAAGGAGAAGTTATGTATAGTGGTAAATTATTTGATAATATTAATTGCGGGCCTTTGGCGCTAAAAAACAGAATTGCTATGGCGCCTCTGACACGCCAATGCGCTGATGATGATGGAACACCTAATGATGAAATGGTGGCATATTATGCGCGCCGTGCCCGTGGTGGTATTGGGCTAATTATTACCGAAGGCACCTATCCCGCCGATAATCTTTCTGGTGTAGGTTATTTAAATCAACCGGGCTGTGAGACAGATAAACATCAGGCTGGCTGGAAAAAAGTTGCAGATGCCTGCCATAAGCATGGGGCAAAAATTATTTTGCAACTCATGCATGCTGGCCGGGTTGCTGACCCGAGAACAATTAAAGAGGGTGAACAGCCTGTATCAGCATCAGATACAAAAAGCACCGGCTGGGTGCTTTATACCGATAATGATACAGAATTGCATGATCGTGGGCTTAGTGGTGACTGGCCACAAGTCAATTTTCCACCTGCCCGAAGCCTGACCGAAGATGATCTAAACGCTGTTGCTGATGATTTTGCCGCCGCCGCGAAACGCGCGATTGATGCCGGATGTGATGGTGTCGAAGTCCATGGTGCTAATGGTTACTTGCTTTATCAATTTACTGATCCGAAGCAGAATCTTCGCACTGATGCTTATGGTGGTTCAGCCGAAAATAACATGCGTTTTCCGAATATGGTTGTTGATCGCATCCGTGCCGCGATTGGGCCTGATAAGCTGATCTCATATCGCATCTCACAAGATGGTGTTGATGATTTTACAGGGTTTTGGGAAGCTGGCCAGAGCTATGTTGAGGCACTTGGTGTTGAGCTTGGCAAAATGGATGCCGATGTTATTCACTGGTCAAGTTTTAATTGGAAAGATAATCGATTTGATCCATCAGCACCGCCAGTTCCAGTAACCTTGAAAAAAATCAGCGGTAAGCCGTTTATTACCAATGGTAATATTTTTGATGGCGCGAGCGCAGAAGACGTCTTTGATCAAGCCGCTGGCGATATTGTGGCGGTCGGCCGTCCAACTTTTGCGCATCCAGACTGGGCTTATATTGTTGCCTCGGGCATGGATTATGACTGGATGGAGTTTGACCGCAAATACGTCATCAAACCAGCTTATGATTATACCTATGCTTATCCAACCGGCTTACCAGAAAGAGATTGGGCGCCAAATGCCAAAATGAAACGCTAAAGGGAAAATGCTTCATGAAAGAAACATTGAGCGAAACATCAGCGACGCCAACGATCTTGATTGATAATGATCAATGTCGGCTTACTCTCTGGTCTTTTGAGCCTGGTCAGGAAACCGGCTGGCATACGCATGAGATGGATTATGCCGTCATGCCAAAATCGCATGGTAAGGTCAGGCTTCAACATCCTGATGGTAGCGAAACGTCAGCAGAGATGTCACCTGATGCGCCATATTTTCGACCTGCTGGGGTTAATCATAACGTTATTAATGCGTCAGATGCGCCGTTTTCCTTTTTAGAGATGGAGTTCAAGCCAAGTTAGCTGATGTATTAGCCCCTAGCTTGATTTTTTGTATTAGCTTTAATGCAATAAAATTGCGCCTGCCGTCGTCTATTCCATTCTGGTGTGGCGGTAAGGGTATTGCTTCTATCGGTATTTTAGTTAATCATAAAACTATAAAACAGTGATATGCACATTTATGTAACCGCTAAATGGCAAATTAATATTAAGAGGAAATGATGAAATCATCGGTTGATCTAAATTGTGATATGGGCGAAGGCTTTGGGCATTGGGTATTAGGTGATGCCCCTGATGAAGAGCTGATGAAGATATTAAGCTCAGCTAATGTTGCAACAGGGTTTCATGCTGGTGACCCTAATTCGATGAACATTATTGCGAAGCTCGCCAAAGAATATAATGTTGGGCTAGGTGCACATCCGGGCTATCAGGATTTGCGCGGTTTTGGTCGGCGATTTATTCAAACGCCAGCTGATGAGCTTATAAATGACATTCTTTATCAGGTTGGGGCATTGCGCGAATTTGGTCGTCGGCATGATGTTGAGCTCCAACATGTGAAGCCACATGGCATGCTTTATATGGAAGCAGCGCGCAACGAGGAATTATCGACCATGTTAATTGAGGCACTTCAGAAAACCTGCCCTGATCAAATGATTTTCTGTATGGGCATTTCGCTAACCCGCAAAATTGCTCTCGAAAAGGGCTATCCCAGCATTCGTGAGTTTTATGCTGACAGAGACTATGACAGCACAGGTTCAATAGTCTTTGCAAAAAAGGTAGGTCAGCTTGACCCACAAGCAGTTGCAGATAAATGTCTGCGAGCTTGTGTTGAGGGCAAGGTTGCAACAGTAGATGGGCCAGATATTGATATTGAGTTTGAGTCTATCTGCTTTCATTCAGACTCACCCGGCGCATTAGCGATGGGTCAAGCTATCCACCATACGCTAAAAGCTAATGGCATTAGCATTGAAGCCCCCAAAAAATAATTAAGGACTAAAAAAAATAATAAAAGACACCTTCAATACCGTTTATCAACAGTCGCAATTCAAGGCGCCATTTAAGAAAGGTCAATTATGTCAGATATTCAATCTCCATTGCCGGGAACATTTTATTTCACGCCATCGCCTGGTGAGCCAGCGTTCAAATCTGCCGGTGAAAGTGTTAGTGAGGGTGATGTTATTGGGCTAATAGAAGTCATGAAAACCTTTATTGAGGTTAAAGCCACTGCCGCCGGAACCTTTGACAGTTATGTCATTGATAACGAGCAACCTGTTCAGGCTGGTCAAGTCATTGCTAAGCTGAAATAACTGATCATGGCAATTCAAAGACTTCTCATAGCTAATCGTGGTGAGATTGCTGTTCGGATTATTAAGGCAGCGCAAGCTCTAGGAATAACAACAATACAAATTTATTCTGAGGCTGATGAAACTATGCTGGCTGTTGCAATGGCTGATGAGTCTATTTGTATTGGCCCGGCACCGGCGGCACAATCCTATCTTAATGTTGAGGCGATTATTGCTGCTGCTCAAGCATCGCATGCTGATGCGGTGCATCCCGGATATGGGTTTCTGGCTGAAAATGCTAATTTTGTGCGGGCGGTGACGGCGGCAGGGCTGATTTTTGTTGGCCCTGATGCTGAGCTGATTGATATGATGGGCAACAAGATCGCCGCCAGACAAACCGCGATTAAGGCAGGGGTGCCTGTTGTGCCGGGGTCGGATGGCGCCATATCTGACCTTGATGAAGCGGCCAGAATTGCTGAGCAGATTGGCTACCCTGTTATGATTAAGGCGGCGGCGGGGGGCGGCGGCCGCGGTATTCGTATTGCCGATGATGAAGCCAGTTTGCGGCGACTAGCCCCGCAAGCGCAAGCCGAGGCGCAGGCCGCCTTTGGTGATGGCAGTTACTATCTTGAATATGTGGTTGTGGATGCCCGCCATATAGAAGTGCAAATTATGGGGGATGGTAAGGATGCTGTGCATTTCTTTGAACGCGAATGTTCCTTGCAACGCCGCCGTCAGAAAATCTGGGAAGAAGCGCCATCAGCAGCGCTTGACCAAGGCACCCGGCATGAGCTTTGCCAGTCAGCTGTCACACTAGCCAAAACCGTTGGATACAAAGGTGCCGGAACCGTTGAATATCTCTATGAGGAAAACACAGGGCGCTTTTTCTTTATTGAAATGAATACGAGGATACAGGTTGAACATCCGGTGACAGAGCAAATCACAGGTCATGATCTGGTTGCGGAAATGATCCATATTGCTGGAGGTGCGGCGCTGTCTGTTGCTCAAGCCGATATTCATATGAGCGGTCATAGTATCGAAGTGCGGGTTAATGCTGAAAACCCTGCGATGCAATTTTTGCCATCACCGGGCACGATTGATCAGTTAAGCTTTGATCATTCCAATGATGTTCGTTTTGATCATTTTCTCTATGAAGGCTATACGATACCGCCGTTCTATGACTCGCTAGTTGGAAAATTGATTATCCATGCGGACGACCGTCAGGCGGCGATAACGCAGTTACATGCAGCGCTAGCGGGGACAGTGATAAAAGGTATAGAGACAACCATTCCTTTGCTCATGGCATTGACTGAAGACGCTGATGTAAAGTCTGGCCAAGTGCATACAAACTGGCTTGAACACTGGCTCGAAAACAACCCTCAAATCTTTAATTGATGGAGAATTGAATTGAAAACACGATATACATTTGGTGGTGATGAACACATCTATGTTGAGATCGATGAAGAGATGTCGCTTGATGCGTTCTTCAAAAGCTTATCCATGAGTAACGCGGTAAAAGACGCAAACATTGATGGGGTAACAGAGATTTGCCCAGCCAATGCGTCTTTTCAGGTGAAGTTTAATCCAGATGTTATTCACCCCAATGATCTGCTTGAGCGCATTAAAATGCTTGAGGAAAAAGCCGTGCAAGCTGAAAAAAGGCTGAATACTCGCATCATTGAAATTCCTGTCTATTATCAAGACCCATGGACACATGAAACCCTCATGCGGTTCAGAGAAAGACATCAAGACCCTAATGGCACAGATTTGGAATATGCGGCACAAATCAATGGCTTTGATAGTGTCGACGATTTCATCACCGCGCATCACTCACAGCCCTGGTTTGTTTCGATGGTTGGATTTGTCTCAGGGTTGCCGTTTCTCTATCAGCTTGTTGAGCGCGACAAGCAGTTGCAGGTGCCAAAATATCTGCGCCCAAGAACAGATACGCCAAAACTAACAGTTGGCTATGGCGGCTGTTTTTCATGTATCTATTCTGTTCGCGGTGCTGGCGGCTATCAGATGTTTGGCATCACTCCAATGCCGATTTATGACCCTGAACAGAAGGTGACATATCTGCAAGATTTTATGGTGCTATTCCGGCCTGGAGATATTGTCAAATGGCGGCCGATTGATCGGGCTGAATATGATGCCATTTGTCAGCAGGTTGAGGATGGAACCTATATGCCAAAAATGGCAGAAGTTGAGTTTGATCTGGATATATTCAATCAGGATATTGCAAAAACTAATGCTCGTTTGATGGAGGCTCTCAATGGCGCTTAATATTATTAATCCAGGTTTGTCGACCTCTATTCAAGACCTCGGGCGCCCCGGATATTTTCATCTAGGCATTCCTATCGGCGGGGCGATGGACAGGTTTTCCATGCGGGTTGCCAATATGCTGGTTGGCAATTCCGAAGATGCCGCAGGCCTGGAAGCCGTCTTTATGGGGCCAGAGATTGAGTTTACGAGCGATACGGCAATAGCTGTCACCGGTGCCGATATTCCGGTCATGATTGATGGTGTTGAGGCGCCAAGCTGGACAGCCTTAGCCGTCAGCAAAGGGCAAAAGCTAAGCTTTGGCTTTCTTAAAACAGGAGCACGGATATATATTGCCGTAGCCGGCGGCATTACTACACCCGAAGCTTTAGGCAGTCGCTCAACCTATCCAATTGGTGCGCTGGGCGGCATCGAAGGGCGAAATATTGCCGCTGGTGATGCCTTGCCAACAGGTTCTGCTGGTGCTGTCACCATTGGCGCCAGCGTTCCTTCTACCATGCATAGGATGCCAGCGACACCAGCTATCTTGCGGATGGTAAAGGGTTTATACTGGCATCGCTTGACAGAGGCATCGGGTCAGCAATTCTTGGCTGATGAATGGAAAGTGGCCCCCGAAGCAGACCGCATGGGCTATCGATTCAGGGGCGGCAAGACGCTTGAGTTTGTTGACCGAGAGCAGCCGTTTGGTGCTGGTTCTGATCCGTCAAATATTGTTGATGGCTGTTATTCTTATGGCTCAATCCAAGTGCCTGGCGGCACTGAGCCTATTGTCTTGCATCGAGACGCGGTATCGGGTGGCGGCTATTTCACATTAGGGGCGATTATCTCTGCTGATATGGATTATATCGGCCAGCTGCAACCTCATACGCCAGTAAAGTTTGAAGCGGTTAGCATGGATGAGGCTTTATCAGCTCGTCAAGAGCGGCATAAATTGCTTGATGCGATCAGGTCAGAATTATCGTAGCATAGGGTTATGGTAGCAGCGCCATTAGTAAAAGATTCAACGCATCGCTTAGCGGTGCTGGGAACATCTGTGACGCAAAACCCGGTTTTGAAAGGCTATGCTGAAAAGGATTTGGGCATAGTGCTTGATATGGTAACTTTGGGTGGTGAGTCAGCTCAGCAAAGGGCGGCTTTATCACCCCAAAGTTATGATGTCTATGATCAGTGGTTTCATGATATTGACCTGAGCTGGCCAACAGGGTCATTACAGCCGATTGATATCAATCGCATCAAAGGCTTCCGTCAGTTAGATTTGAATGCCTTAACCGGATATTCTAAAACTAAAGATCACATATGGAAAACCTCTGCCCCTATTGATCGTCTTTTTGTTGGTGCTGAATTATCACTGTCACGCAAGCCGTCTGAGCAAATCAGCATGATGCCGACTATTTTTAATGCTGATACAATGGCAATCATAAATGGTCAGAGCCATCCCTTTCCGCATGTCAATGACTGGCAAGGATTGCTGGATGAAGATTGGCATGGCGCGGTTATTATTCAAAAAGATTCGGCCATAAGTATGGTTGAGATTTTGCTAGCCCTTATCCAGAAAGGCGATTTAGAGGTTGCTAATATTACTGATCTAACAACCGATGAAATTGATCAGTTCATCAGGTGTTTTAGCGGGTATTTAAAACAGGGACAAATCCTCTATCATTGGGAAGTTGAGCATGATCTGTTGGCGATTAGCCATATCAATAAACCCTTGCTTTGTTCGATCTGGTGGTCAGGCGCGATGCAGCTGCGTGCCAGGGGCTATGATGTCAGCATGTTTACTCCGATGAGTGGCTATCGTGGGTGGTTTGGCGGGCTTGCCTTGTCACAGTCTTTATCTGACTGGAACCGTGATGCCGCCTATGATTATCTAAACTGGTGGCTCACCGGCCCAGCTGGTGCCTATCTCTGTCGCCAAGGCGGCTATTTCATCAATACCGAGGCGGTTCGCACATATCTGCAAACCCATGAATATGAGTTTTGGATTGAGGGTAAGGCCGCCAGATACGATATTTTTGATAATGATGGACAGTTACTTTATCGCAAAGGCAGCGTCCGCGAAGGCGGCAGTCTTTATGACCGAATGAAATCCATCGCTATCTGGAACACGGTTATGCCAGAACATAATTATCTTGTCAGAAAGTGGGAAAATCTGCCTTGGCCAAAGCATGTTGGTCGACAATAGATCAGATTAACCTCACTATGATTATGATTGTCAATATTGGCTATCGCCGAATATAATTATTGTCGTGTCAGCCATGATGGGATCGGCGGTGTTGGAAAGATCGAAAGTGCCTTGAGCCGTTGATTTGTCCGTTTAGCTGATAATTGAATATGGTTTTCCAAAGCCATGGCGGCGGCATCTACGGAATCGCGTATTAGCAACTCATAAATCATAATATGCTCAGATAAAGTGGCGATGAAAGGCCGTCCATCCATAGGCTTGGCAAAAATATCATTGACCACTAACGCTAGCTGAGTTTGCCCAATGATCCGTTTTAATGCCATATTTTGTGAGCAGTTCAGAAGCTCAACATGCAGGTCATTTTCAATCAATTTGATCTTCTCTTGGTTAAGTGAAGATGTGTCCTCTTTGGCTTTGTAGCATCGCTCAAGCCAAACATTGATTCGCTGATTATCGAGGCGCTGGGCAGCGTCAGTTAATGCCAGCGGTTCTAGTTTTGAGCGAATACTAAAGAGATCATTTAGCATTTTGGATGTTAAGGGCCCGACCGTCCAATGCGCCCGATAATCTTTACCAATTAATCCGTGTTCGGCAAACTTAGACAGCGATTGGCGAATAATGGTGCGGCTGACGTTATAGTTATCAGCGGCTTTCTGCTCATTGATCCAAAACTCACCAAAGGGCAGCATATTGGCAATGTGCTGTTCCATATCATGATGAAGATCATCAATTCTCTGCTTTTCGACATCGAGCGTATTATGAAAATATGTCTTCAGGTCACTGTCGCTAACGCGCTTTACCACATCAGGCATTTTTGGGTTTGCTTGGTCAGACTGTCTAAGAATGTATTGCGCCTTTTTATCAACGCGGATAGCTAAACCAATTTTCTCCAGCATTTGTAAGGCTTGATAAACAGGTGTCCGGCTTGACTCAAAAATACTGGCCAGTGATTGAACGCTAACAATAACCCCGTCTAAAGCCCGATTCGTAGATATCACCGTTTTCATTTCGGCAAAAATCTGCAAGTAACGCGGCTGGCGATTACTATTTTTGTATACAAAAACCATTTTTTGAAAATAGCAAATACACTTTACAGCGTCAACTCATCTAAATTTACACGAAAATAGGGTTTTATTGAATTGAAATTGCTAATTTCAAGATCAAAGCCTGATCATAACGGGGTTTTCTTCGCTATTCATTCATATATTAAAAAAAGACTTTGACTTTTGTGTTCATTGTGAAAACATAGGTTAACAAACATTTAATATTTTGACGGTCTAACAACCTTCAAACTGTGGAGAATACAGGACGTGCTAGAGGTTAAAGGCGTTTCTAAGAGCTTTTCTGGGGTTCCAGCCGTTGAAGATGTGTCCTTTAAGGTTGAGCAAAATGAATATGTTACTCTTCTTGGCTCATCGGGAAGTGGTAAATCGGTTCTCCTGCGCATTATTGCTGGCCTGCTGACGCCAGATGCTGGTGTGGTACTCTTGAATGGTGAAGACGTGACCGATCTGCCTTGCCATGAGCGCAGGATTGGTTTTGTGCAACAAAAATACGCGCTTTTCCCGCATCTGAATGTTTTTGACAATATCGCTTTTGGTCTTCGCCATCGTGAGGTTGATCCGATTAAAAATGAAAGTTTGGTCAAACAAAAGGTGTCCGAGACGATTGCTCTTGTTGGTCTTATTGGCCAAGAAAGCAAGATGACTGGTCAGATATCAGGTGGCCAAAAGCAGAGGGTGTCGCTGGCACGGACGCTGGTTACTGAACCTAAAATTTGCTTGCTGGATGAGCCGCTTGGCGCGCTTGATGCAAACCTCAGAGAAAGAATGACGATTGAGCTGCAAAACATTCGCAGTGAGCTTGGCGTGTCCTTTATGCATGTTACAGGAAATGAGTTTGAAGCCCTTGCTATGGGGCAGAACATGCTTGTCATGTCAGAGGGCCGAATTGTTGAGCAAGGCATTCCGCAGCAGATGTATGCAACGCCATCAGATTTGATTACGGCAAAAAGCATGCATAATTTCAATATTTTTTCTGGCGATGATTTGCACAAACACATGGAAGCCGGAACCAGCGATAAGCTATCAGCGGCAAAAATTAAGAAGGCCATGCATTGCGCTATCCCAATGGATAGAATTGATATCGTGGCGGCATCAGCTAAGGCCAAAGGTCTGCGGGCAGAATTTCTGACAAGTGAGTTTCTCGGCAACAAAATCATCTATTTCTTCAAAACTGAAGATGGGCATGTTTGTGAAGTTGAAGATCACATGAGCCTGCGTGAGCGCAGAGAGCTGACGGCAAGCACGACTTACGCGCTGAAGTGGAAGTCTAAAGATATTCTCTATTATGACGAAAACAAACAGTTGCTGGGGTAAATGGTAAAGATGGAAAGAATGACATCATGAAGTCAAATAAAAGAACATGGTTGCTTCTATCACCAGGGATAACATGGATTTTATTCTTCCTTGTGGCGCCTCTGATTATGATGATCTATGTCAGCTTCTGGACGCAAACAACATTTAGCATCAAGCCTGAACTTACGGTGACATCTTGGGTTAATTTTTTCAGCTCGGATACGTATTTTGGGGCTTTGCTGCGAACCATAAGGATTTGGTTAACTGTGCTGTTTGTGACCTTGTTGGTCGGTTATCCTGTAGCGCTCTATATCGGCCAATTTATTAAAAACAAAACCTTACAAACCGCTTTGTTGGTGACTTGCGTGATTCCGTTTTGGACGTCATTTCTCATTCGGGTATTGGCGTGGCGGCCAATGCTAGGCAAAGAAGGTGCGATTAATATTGTTCTGCAAAAAATAGGAATTATTGATGCTCCAATTGAAGTTCTGCTGTTTACCGAATTATCGGTGATTATTGGGATGGTGCAGATTTATGTGGTGTTCATGGTGGGCCCGATCGCCTTCATGATTGGCCGCATTGACGGCAGTCTGATTGAATCAGCACGTGATCTGGGCGCCTCGTCATGGACAATTTTCCGCCGTATCATCCTGCCGCTTAGCATGCCGGGTGTGATTGTTGGGGCTATTTTTGTGACGGTCATGGTGCTGGGTGAGTTTGCGACAGCGTCGGCGTTATCAGGGCGCAAAGTTAATCTGCTGGGGAATATCATTATCACGCAGGTTGGGTCGCTGAAATGGGCATTTGCCGCGGTTGCTGGCGTTGTGCTGACGATTGTCATGGCGACATTCGTTGCCGTCATGTTGCGTATTGTTAACTTGAGAAATCAGCTTTAGGGGGACATGATTTATGGATAAAGTTGTTTCTTTACGCTGGATTTTAGGCATCTTCACTGCTCTCTTTGTGCTGTTCCTTTATGGGCCATTCATCGTCATGGGGATATTGAGCTTTCAGCAAGGCCCTGAAGGCGGCCCACAATTTCCGATTATTGAATGGTCATCATACTGGTATCAGCATGTCTTTGGGCTAGCGCCGCCATCACGGGTCGCCCCCTTGCCCATTGGTGAGGCGTTAATCCGGTCACTGACCTTGGCCTTTGCGACGATGGTTGTGTCAACGGTGATGGGGGTGCTGACAGCACAAGCTTTCAGGCGGCCGTTCAAAGGCTCTGCTGTTGTTTTCTATTCTGTTATTTTAGGCATGATTGTGCCGGGCGTCTTGCTAGGTCTTGGCATGGTGTTGATTGCTGATCAGGTTGGTGTGGCGCGTAACTGGTGGTCAACAGCGTTTGTGCTGCATGTTGTCTATACCTACCCGTTTGCCTTTCTGGTCATGCTGGCGATCTTTAATCGGTTTGATGAATCGGTTGAGGAAGCCTCATTAAGCTTGGGTGTTAGCCCGGCGAAAACATTTCGCAAAGTCACATTCCCGATTATATTTCCGGGCGTCTTATCGGCCATGCTATTTGCCTTCACGCTTAGTTATGATGAGTTTCCACGGACATTGTTTACTGGCGGCTCTGATGTCACCATGCCGATTGCGATCTATGGGACATTTGCCGTTGAGATTCATCCAAACCTTTTCGCCTTTGGGGTGCTGAGTACGTTATTCTCATTTTCGCTGCTTGCTATCTATGGAATTTTATTGACGCTATCGGTGCGTCGCCAACGTCAGCGCGCGTCTGGTCTGCAAGAGGATATTTCATGAACCAGTCAGCGCATCATATCGCTATTGTCACAGGAGCTGGATCAGGTATTGGCGCTGCAATTGCTGAACGGCTTGCCCATGATGGTGCCAAAGTCATGATGAACGATATTGATGAGGTGAGTGTTAAGGCGGTCAAAGATAAGCTGATATCGTCAGGCATTGCAGCGGATCACATTGCCTATCAGGTTGGTGATGTCTCGCATGAAGGCGATATGCAAGCCCTCTTTGCGCGGACTTTAGAGACCTATGGCGAGCTATCGCTGGTTGTCAATAATGCCGGCATTCTTCAGCAAAAAGCGTTTGTCGATGTGAGCTATGATGACTGGGATAAAATGATTGCTGTGCATGTTCGTGGCTGTTTTCTGGGCTGTCATTTTGCGATCCCGCATATGCTCAAAAAGGGCAGCGGCATTATTATCAACACAGCCTCACAATTGGGACAAATTGGGGCGGCTGAGCTAGTTCATTACGCGACAGCAAAGGCGGCTATCATCGGCCTGACAAAATCATTGGCCAGAGAGTATGGTCAATCTGGCATCAGAATTAATGCCATTGCCCCAGGCCCGATCAATACTGATTTGGTGCTTGGATTATCAAAAGATTGGCGTGATGCCAAAGCCGCGCAATTACCTCTTGGTCATTTTGGTGAGCCATCAGACGTGGCGGCGACAGTTGCCTTTCTAGCATCTGATGATGCGCGGATTTATGTGGGACAAACCCTAGGGCCAAATTCTGGCGATGTGATGCTTTAGGAGGCGGGGATGAAAACAGTTTTAATTACAGGTGCAGGTATTGGAATTGGACGAGCGAGCGCGCTGGCATTTGGCCAGGCTGGATATCGCGTCATTGTGACAGATATCCTGGCTGATGAAGGCGCCGCCGCCGTCAAAGAGATTGCCGATGCTGGCGGTACAGCAGAGTTTTATCATCTCGATGTCACCTCAACGGATAATGCTAATCAAGTCGTCGCCAAGATAGAAACCGCTTATGGCGCCATTGATACAATTGTCTGTAATGCCGGTATTGCCCATAAAGTTCCGCTTGAAGACATGACAGATGAGAAATGGGATTTCACATTTGATGTTGATCTTAAGGGCATGTTCCGCGTCATTCGCCCTGCATTAGCACAAATGAAAAAAGCCAATACAGGGTCTATTATTTGTCTCTCCTCATGCATGGGTGTCATGTATGGATGGGATGAGCATGTACATTATTCAGCTGCAAAAGCAGGTGTTGTTGGGCTGGTTCGTGGTCTTGCCAATGAACTAGCACGCGACGGCATTAAGGTTAATGGCGTTGCCCCGGGGTATATCCGGACAGCCCAGCTTTTGTCTGAAAAGCATTCACTTGGCGAGGAAGGGGCCCAAAAAGCTGGTGCCTTTATACCGATGGGTCGCATCGGTCAACCTGATGATATTGCTGATGTTATTGTGTTTTTAGCATCAGAAAAGGCCAGATATCTGACGGGTCAAGTGATAAGTGTGGACGGTGGACTTGGGGTCGGCCGCTACTAACAAATAATCAAATCCTAGAAGGAGGAACGAATGACAATACATACTAATAGGCGCCAATTTATGGCTGGAACAGGGGTGGCATTAGGTAGCACCATGCTTACCAACGCCTCCCAAGTTTTTGCTAATGGCCATCTTGCAGACCAAGAGTTAAGAACGGTTGGTCTGTCCGTGACTGTTCAGGAACGTATTCTGAACGATTTTAAAGAAAAGTCTGGCGTTGGTTCGGTCAGTGGTAAGGGTGACATTTTTCCTAACACACAGACCGAATTGCTTTCAGGTTCAAAAGCCTATGATTGCTGGGAAACTATTGGTGAACGTCTGCCTGCTATGACGGTGACGAATACCATTAAGCCAATTCCAACATCAAAGCTTTCTAACTGGAACAGTATCCGTGATACATTCACAAAAGCTGATCCACGGATGGAATCACGGGCACAGATTTCTGGCCAGATTTGGGCAGATGCTGGTCAGTCATCACTATGGATGGTTCCAACCGTTTATAACTTTGACTCAATCGGCTATCGTCCTGACCTTGTTGATGCTGAAGAAGCGAATACATGGACGTCACTCTTTGATAAGAAGTTTAAGGGTAAGACTGGCCTGAACGTTGATCCATTGATCGCATTCGGACAGGCTATTTTGGCCATGAATTCACTCGGCATGCTGGATGTTCCAAACCCAGGTAATCCAAATAAGAGTGAGATTGACGAAGCTTCTAAATTCCTGATCTCCAAGAAAAAAGAAGGTCAGTTCCGGGCGCTTTGGGGTGACTTTGGTGAACTTGTTAACTTGATGGCTTCTGGTGAAATGATTCTTGCCGATGCTTGGCAGCCTGCTGTTATGGCGGTTAAAGCGCAGGGCATTCCATGCTCATACGCAGAGCCAAAAGAAGGTTATCGGGGTTGGTCAATTGGTATTTCCATGATCAATGGCTCACCAAACGAAGAAGCTGTTATGGCTTATGCCGATTACTGGCTATCTGGCCCACCAGCTATCGCCGTGTCTGAGCAGGGTTACTACTCACCAACGACAACAATCCAAAACCATATGTCAAAAGAAAAGTATGACTTCTGGTATGAGGGCAAGCCTTGGGTGGGTGCACCAGACCGTGGCATCCAAGAAGGCGATCTGCGTGATGGTGGTTCATTGGCCAATCGTGCGTCTAAGGTTACTTACTGGCACCAGTGGCCAGATGAGTATGATCATCTCATGATGAAGTGGGATGAATTCCTAAGCGCATAATCATCAATATGGGTTCAGGGGATTTCCTCTGAACCCAGTTTTTACTGGTACAAATAATGACTGACTTTGATTTAGAGCTAAAACAGATAACGAAAATATATCCCGGTGGCACATTGGCTGTTGAGGCTTTTGATCTTCAAGTTGAGAAGGGTGAGTTTTTATCCTTTGTTGGCCCGTCGGGATGCGGCAAAACAACGACGCTGCGGATGATCGCAGGACTGGAAGACATAACATCTGGTGAATTATATATTCGCGGAGTTAACAACACACATATCAAAGCAGAGCAAAGACCAACCGCAACTATTTTTCAGAATTATGCCATTTATCCGCATATGACGGTTCGCCAGAATATTGAGTTTGGGCTAAAAATACGAAAATTATCAGGCTCAGAAATAAGACAAAAAACATCAAATATCATTGATTTACTTGATCTAGGCAGTGTCGCAGATGCGCGCGAAACATCGCTTTCTGGTGGCCAGAGACAGCGTGTCGCGCTAGCTCGCGGACTTGTCACAGAACCTGAGATTCTGTTGCTTGATGAACCTTTAGGTGCGCTTGATGCCAACTTACGGCGGGCTATTCAAGATGAATTAAAACTTCTCCAGAAACAGTTAAATATTACGTTTGTGTTTGTGACCCATGCACAATCAGAGGCGCTGGGGATGGGTGACCGAATTGTCGTTATGAACTCCGGCAGGGTTGAGCAAATTGGGGCGTCTGAAGATATTTATTTCAATCCGCAAACGCCATTTGTGGCGCGCTTTATCGGCAAGAATCTGCTTTTTGAAGGAGCGATTACCAGTGCTAGCGGGAAAATAGGTGCTATTAAAACCCCGAATGGACAATTCAAAGGGCGTTTAATCGGCAATGCTGCCAATAATGCATCAGGGCTAATGGTCGTGCCATCTGAATATATCAGTTTCGGCAAAACATCCAAAAAAGACGTCAATACGGTCAAGGGTAATGTTGAGCTAGCTAATTTCATCAGCAATACGGTGATTATTTATCTGCGTCTGGCCAATGGTGAACGCACTAAAATTGAAACACATGTGGCTAAACTTGATGGCCAGGACCTGAACACAGGTAGTGAGCTGAATTGTTATTGGGATTTTAATAAATCTAGTATCATGTTGAGTGAAAGTAATGGATAGACCATGACAGAGATATCATTGCTTTCCATGACAGCATTAGAGCTTAGTGATGCTCTGCAAAAAAGAGAGCTTCGGGCAGTTGATATCGCTGCCGCCTGTCTTGATGCTGGACGCAACCAAGCGAGCCCGATTTACATCACATTAACCGAACAACGCGCCATGGCAGAAGCCGAGGCCGCAGATAAAAGATATGATGCAGGTGAAGCATTATCAGATTTAGATGGCGTGCCAATCGCTTGGAAAGACCTCTATGATATGGAAGGTGAGGTCACAACCGCCGCCTCAATCTTGTTTGAACATGCTGCTCCTGCGGCTGCTGATGCGCCTGTCGTTGCTAAAGCAAAAGCAGCAGGAATGGTCAGTATTGGCAAGCTCAATATGACAGAATTAGCGTATTCAGGGATCGGCTATAATCCGCATTATGGCACGCCCATGAATGCCTGTTCTGATGATATGCATTATTCACCTGGCGGCTCATCCTCTGGAAGTGGAGCGGTAATTGGGCGTGATATGGTGCCGATTGCAATAGGCTCTGATACCGGTGGATCGGTGCGGGTGCCGGCGTCCTACAATGGGGTGGTTGGGCTAAAAACTTCTGAAGGCCGTTATGATAAAAACGGTGTTCTGCCGCTATCACGAACCTTTGATACCGTTGGGCCTTTGGCAAAAACGGTTGATGACTGCGCCGCTATTGATCGGATTTTCCGCTCAACACAGCATGTCGCGCCACCTCCACTAACAGAAAAGCCACGTTTCTATGCGCCGCAAACGGTTGTCTTGGATGCGATGGATGAGCAGGTTGCCGCTGATTACAATGATGCGCTTGCTCGGATTAAAGACGCTGGATACAGCGTTCAGTCAATTGATCTTGAATGTTTTGCTAATACATTTCCGTTACTCGAAGAATGCGGCACATTGGTAGCTATGGATGCTTGGCTTGAGCATCAAGATAAGCTGACCGAAGATATTCGGGCGCGGATGGATGAACGAGTACTTGATCGAATTCTTCGCGGGTCCCGCATGTCTGCCTCAGACGTTGTGCGGCTTCATTGGCTAAGAGGTGAGGGTGTAGCAGAGATTATTCAAAAAACTGGTAATGGTTTTATGCTGATGCCAACAACACCAATTCAAGCGCCTGAACTTGCACCGCTTATTGCTGATAAGGCGCTTTTCCATAAGGTCAATTTGCTGACCTTACGTAATACCACTCTAGGCAATATCTTTAACCTGCCGGGGGTGGCGTTACCAATGACTAAAAACCGGAAGGATGGCGACAGACCAACCAGTCTTTTAGTTAGTGCGCATGCTGGATATGACGATGCATTAATCGAAGTCGCAAAAATTTTGGAAAATATACTAAAATAAAGGAGAGAAGCAGATGATTAGGGTAGGGGTAGACGTCGGTGGAACATTTACTGATATCATTTTGGAAAATCACGATGCTAGTAAAAATGAAGTAACGGTCACAAAGGTAGCAAGTACACCACATGATCAATCCGAAGGGGTGGTCAAAGGTGTGCTTCAAGTCTGTGAATTAGCCGGGGTAAATCCTGGTGATATTGATATGCTTTATCACGGCACGACGGTTGCTACTAATATGGTCATCGAACGTGATGGTGCCGAAGTAGGGATGCTGACGACACGTGGTTTCCGAGACATTCTGCATATGGCACGTCACAAACGGCCGCATAACTTTAGTCTCCAATATGAGGTGCCATGGCAATCCAAGCCATTGGTTAAGCGCCGTAATCGGATACCGATCACAGAACGGCTCATGCCGCCAACAGGTGAGATAGAAGTCCCTATGAACGAAGATGAGGTTCGTGAAGCGGCGGCATTGTTTAAAAAGCGCGGCATTAATTCTATCATTATCGCGTTTCTATTTTCCTTCTTGAACAATGACCATGAAATGCGAGCAAAAGAAATTGTCGCATCCATTCATCCAGATGCGTATATCTATACATCATCAGAAGTGGTCAATGTGATCAGAGAATATGAGCGCTTTAGCTCAACCGCGATGAATGCTTATATTGGCCCTAAAACAGCGCGTTATCTGTCTAATCTGGAAAACCGTCTGAAAAAAGAAGGCATCAATAGTCAGGTCAGGATCATGCAGTCTAATGGTGGTATTTCGACCATTGAAAACTCATCTGATCGGCCCATTGGATTATTGCTATCTGGCCCTGCTGGTGGCGTCATTGGAGCCCGGTCGACAGGCCAGCAAAGTGATATATCAAATATTATTACCATTGATATTGGCGGCACATCTGCCGATATTTCCGTGATCCAAGATGGTGAGTTGCGGATTAAAAATCCACGCGATACTGAGGTTGCGAGCCTGCCTGTGTTGGTGCCAATGCTGGATATTGACGCGATTGGTGCGGGCGGCGGATCAATCGCCTATATTGATGAAGGTGGGGCGTTCCGCGTTGGGCCAAAATCAGCCGGCGCTGTCCCTGGACCAGCCTGTTATGGCAATGGCGGGGAACATCCAACCGTTACCGATGCGCAGGTTGTTCTGGGGCGGCTTGATCAGGATCAGTTCCTTGGCGGTGATATTATCATTAAGCCTGAACTAGCGGAAAAAGCCATTAAGACCCATATCGCTGATCCACTAGGCATGTCAGTAACCGAAGCAGCCTTAGGTATTCTGAGAATTATCAACAACAATATGGCACTTGCCATCAATTCAAACTCAGTCGCCAAGGGTATTGACCCGCGAGGCTTTACATTGATGGGTTTTGGTGGTGCAGGGCCGCTTCATGCGGTGGCACTTGCTGATATGATTTCGGCCAAGAACATTATATCACCGTCACAGCCGGGGATTACGGCGGCACTTGGGTTGCTTGTATCAGACCTTAAATATGAGTTTACACGGTCGGTTCTGATCCCGCTTAACCAAGCATCTGATAATGAACTCAGCCAGATCAATCAGATTGTTAAAGACTTGAAGGCAGAGGCCGATCAACAGCTTGATCAGGATAATGTGGCAAAGGATCAGCGCAGATATGATTACATCATGGAATGTCGGTATTTGGGACAAGGCTTTGAGCTGCGGGCAAAAATGCCTAGTGAGCCTTTAACAACCAAAAATGTCCAAACCGTGATTGATAATTTTTATGATGTTCATAAGCAACAATATGGACATGCTTTTAAGGATCAGATTACCGAAGCTATCACCGTTCGGGTCATTGCTTCTGCTGATGTTGAAAAGCTTCAGCTTAATATACTTGAAAAAGGCGGCAATACAAACCCTGAATACGCGCATCTCTACAATAGAGATACGATATTTGACGATAATAAAGCCGTATCAACACCGCGTTATGCAAGAGGCAAGCTAAAATCAGGTGATATGATTAACGGTCCAGCCGTGGTCACTCAGCATAACTCAACAACAATTATACCGCCAGATTATACCGCCACGGTGCTCGAGGTTGGCGATATTCTGATTGCAAAAAACTGATTTAGGGAATGGAGACTGAACATGACTAGAGAAATTGATCCAATTACCTTGCAGGTCATCGGTGGTGCCTTGCATTCCATCGCAGAACAAATGGGTAACGTGCTTTACCGCATGAGTTACTCATCCATTATCCGCGAAAGTCAGGATCTAGGCGCAGGATTATTTGATACTGATTTCAATACGCTTTGCGAATCTGACTCAACCCCTATGCATATTGGCTCTCTACCGGGCTATTTACGGGGAATTGCCGAAACTATTCCTTTAGATGAGTGGGAGCCAGGAGATTGTGTTGTCCATAACCACCCTTATAAAGGCGCGTCACATTCGCCTGATATTGCGGTAGTGATGCCAGTATTTTATAAAGGCGAGCTGATTGGTTTCTCTGCCAATACAGCGCACCATGTCGATATCGGCGCGGCTACACCGGGGCTAATTATTGATGTTCCGGATATGTGGGCAGAGGGCATGTTGCTTGATGCTGTCAAGCTCTATGAAGGCGGCAAACGGGTTGAGCCTATGTGGAAATATATCCATGACAACACCCGCGTTCCAGGTCTCGTTATGGGTGATCTAGAGGCCCAAATTGCGTCAGCTGAATTAGGCGTACGGCGGTTTGAGGAGCTAGTTGAAAAATATGGCAAAGAGGATGTTATCGCATCATGTAATCAGCTTATGGATTATACCGAACGTTTAATGCGTCGGGAAATTGCAAAAATTCCGGATGGTGAATATTTCGCCGAAGGCTTCCTCGATGATGATGGCCGAAATAGAGATAAAACGCTCCCCATCAAAGTCTGTGTTCGCATTACCGGTGATGATGTTGAGGTTGATCTGACCGGATCATCAGATCAGGTTCCGACCGCCTTTAACGTCCCCTATGATGGATCAACTATGGTGGCGGCATTCTTTGTTTTCCGTGCGATGTTGCTCGATACCTACACGCTCGAAGAATATGTGCCACAGAACGAAGGTTCATTCCGTCCGATTAAAGTGACGGCACCAAAGGGATCAATCTTTAATCCGATTGCTCCTGCCGCTGCCGAAGCTAGATTCTGTCAAATTCAACGTATGGCGGATTTGGTGATTAAGGCACTGAGCCCGGTTATTCCCGAAAAATCAACAGCTGGTAACGCCGCTACCTTGTCCTTTGCGGCATATTCAGGGGTTCGTCCAAGCGGCGATTACTGGGTCTTCCTTGAGGTTAATGAGGCCGCAACAGGTGGCCGCCCGAACTCAGATGGTGTTGATACTGTTGAAGAGCTGATGCGAAATACACGCAACAACCCGCTTGAAGATTTGGGCATGCATTTGCCATTAATCTGTGATCGTTATGAGATCAGAGATGATGCGCCTCCGGGTGCAGGTAAATATCGTGGTGGAGCGGGGGTTGTGAAATCGCAGCGTTATCTGACGCCAGGGTTCATGACACATGAATCCGACCGTCATTTAGATGCCCCATGGGGTGCGTTTGGCGGCAAGCCAGGAGCTGTTGGCAAGATGGAAATTTATAACAAAAAAGACCCATCTAATGTGCGCCAAGAATATTCCAAGTTTTCAGGTCTGAGAACCGAAGAAGGTGATGTAGTGTCCTATATCTCACCATCGGGTGGAGGATTTGGAAATCCGTTAGAGCGTGAGCCTGCTAAAGTGCTTGATGATGTGCTTGATGACATCATTTCAGTAGATCAAGCCAAAGATGATTATGGTGTTGTCATGGCCGCAGTCGATGATGGTTATGGCTGGCAAGTTGATCAAGATGCAACGGAAAAACTCCGGGCTTCAATGGCTTAAACGAAAGGGAGAAAATCATGAGTTATAGCGGTAAAGACATTGATCCTATTACGCTATCAGTAGTGCGAGGGGTATTAGAAACAACCCAACGTGAAATGACGTTGACGCTAGAAAAAACAGCACGATCAAGTGTGTTTAACTTAGCTCATGATTACTCAACCGCCTTATTTAATCATCAACCTGAAATGATTTTACAAGGTCAGGATATCCCTATTCATCTAGGGTCACTTATTCCAGCGATGAAAGCCGTTGATAAGTTTTTCGACGGCCAGATTAGCGAGGGTGATCTGGTCCTGCATAATGACCCAGATTATGCCGGATCACATATTATTGACACTTGTATGTATTATCCTGTCTTCTATAAGGGTGAGTTGGTTTTTTGGACAGTTTGCAAAGGACACCTGACCGATATTGGCGGCCCTGTTCCGGCTGGTTATAATCCGGCTGCGACAGAAATCTATGCTGAGGGCTTGCGGATACCGCCAATTAAGATTTGGGATAAAGGTGTGCCGAGAGATGACATTCTCAACATGCTGTTTACAAATATGCGTGCCAGACGTGACCAAGAAGGTGACTTTAACGCCTTGATTGGCGCCTGTAAGGTTGGTGCCAGAAACCTAATTGCGCTATTGGATAAATATGGCAAAGAAGTCGTTCAGGATTGCATTGATGAGCTTTTAGCAATGGCTGAAAACCATATGCGTTCAATGATCAAGAAAGTGCCGGATGGAACGTATAATGGCATGGCGATATTAGAAGATGCCGGCCATGGCTTTGGCGATATGGAAATTACCGCAGAGGTAACGATCAAGGGTGACAATTGTCATATCACGATTGATAGCCCGCCACAGGTGCCGTATTTCATCAATTCCTATGAAGGTAATTCCTATTCAGGGGTATATCTAGGTCTGATGATGTTCGCGCAATTGCCGCCACCTTATAATGAGGGCTTGTATCGCTGTATCAGTGTTGATATGGGCAAAAAGGGTACTCTGTGTAATGCAAAATCGCCAGCCCCACATGCCAATTGTACAACTACGCCAATGGAAACCCTAACCGATGCGGTGCGTCTGGCTTTTGAAAAGGCAGCCCCTGATAAAGTATCGGCATCATGGGGTCATGCTAATGGCTGTAACATTGCAGGCTGGGATACCCGCCATGATGAAGAATATGTGACCATGGTACTGGCCTCAATTATTTCTGGCGCAGGAGCTACGTCTGAACAAGATGGCTGGCATGCGGTTGGCCCTGAATGTTGCTTTGGGGCACTGACATCAGGCGATATTGAGATGCTGGAATATTCCTATCCGATCATTATCCACCGCTATTCACTGATGGAAGATTCTGGTGGCGCAGGTAAGTTCAGAGGCGGCTCAGGCACATGCTGGGAAGTCGAGCCACTCGATAAACCGATGACGATGATCACCTTTGGTGAAGGCCGCCGTATCCCTGCTATGGGCGCGGGCGGCGCTAAGTCTGAGTTTGTTGAGGCAAAAGTTGGACGCCTGCGGATCACCCGTAACGGTGAGGAAACTATCATCAAGGAAAATGTGATTGAACAGATCATGCCTGGAGAAAAAGCCGCAAATATGAACCCTGGCGGCGGTGGATTTGGTAATCCGTTTGAACGAGATGTTAACAGAGTTGTTGCTGATGTCAGAAACGGCTTAGTTAGTGAAAAAGGCGCAAAGATGGATTATGGCGTCGTTTTTTCAAACTTTGAACAGCTGGAAATTGATAATGCCGCTACGCAGACTTTGCGTGCTAAGCGCGTTTAATAGGGGATTTTATCGTGGCTCAAAAATACAGACTTGGGATTGATGCTGGTGGCACATTTACAGATTTTATTCTGTCAAAGCCAGATGGTGATGTACAAATATACAAGGTTTTATCAACACCGCATGATCCAACATTAGCTATTAGAAATGGCTTGGCAGAAATCGATGCTAGAGCTGGTGTTTCAGCTGAAGAATTGGTCTCACAATCTGATCTATGTATCAATGGGACAACCGTTGGCTTGAATGCGCTAATTACCCATAACGGTGCAAAAACCGGATTGATTTGTACCAAAGGTCATGAAGATTCGATAGAAATCCGACTTGGCCATAAAGAAGATGGCTATCGCTATGACCCGGACTATCCACCAGCCGTTATGCTAAGCCCACGCTATCTGCGCAAAGGCGTTGAGGAACGCGTCATTTCGACAGGTGAGGTCAAGACACCAATGAACGAAGATGATGTCCGCGCCGCTTGTGAGACGTTCAAGAAAGAGGGTGTTGAATCGGTCGTTGTGTCATTTGTGTGGTCGGTTTTGCATCCTCAACATGAACAGCGTGCTGCCGAAATTGTTCGTGAGATGCTACCAGATGTTCACCTAACCGTTGGTAGTCAGCTATACCCACAGGTGCGTGAATATACCCGCACCTCGACGGCATTGGTTAATGCTTATTTGGCACCAATTCTGCAAAAATATGTTGGCGCTATCGATGAGTATTTTCAATCATTAGGCGCTGATAAGCCAGTTCGGTTTTTCCAATCTAATGGTGGTCTAGCTCTAGGATCAACAGTTGCTGAACAGGCCGTTTACGCAATTAATTCAGGGCCTGCATCGGCCCCACAAGCCGCAACATTTATTGCTGAGCCTTGGCAGGATCAGAATATTATTACCATTGATATGGGTGGCACATCGTTTGATATCACGCTCACCCATGAAGGTAAGGCGAATGTAAATAAGAATATTGATTTCTTGCGCTACCGGATTGGTATCCCCATGATTCAAGTGGAAACACTTGGTGCTGGCGGCGGCTCAATCGGCCGGATTGATGAAATGGGTTTGTTGCAAATGGGCCCGCAATCCGCCGGCTCAGAACCGGGTCCTGCTTGTTATGGCAAAGGCGGGGAGCAGCCAACAACAACCGATGCTAATCTGGTGCTAGGATATCTCAGTCCCAAAGGTCTGGTTGGTGGCCGTCTTGAGCTTGATCAAGATCGTGCCAATCAAGCGATTACATCAAAGATTGCTGATCCATTAGGGTTATCCCTTGAACGGGCTGCTTATGGCATGTTCACCATTGTTAACAACAATATGGTCAATGGCATCCGCCGCGTCTCTGTTGAACGTGGGTATGACCCCAGAGACTTTGTCTTGATGGGGGCTGGTGGTGCGACAGGGGCGCATATCACCGCCCTTGCTAATGAGATAGGGATTAATCGTATCCTTATCTCAAAACTAGCATCTGGCCTTTGTGCTTATGGTCAGATTATATCTGATGTGAAGTATAATTTCATGGCGCCAGCGCCGTTCCGATTAGATAGCGAGGATGTCTCAAGTAAGTTACAGGGTCTGTTTGATGGGCTGGAAAATAAAGGCTATGACCAGCTCAATAAAGACGGCTTCAGCAAAGACGATATTCATGTCACGCGGACATTGGATATGCGCTATACAGGGCAAGTTCATGAATGTACGGTTGAGGTTGATGCCTTTGATATCACGCCGGAATCGCTAAAAACACTCGAAGAGGCGTTCCATATTAGACATGAAGAACTCTACATGTATTCAGAACGGCATAGTGCTATCGAAGTGGTTAATGTTGAAAGCACAATTATTGGTAAAATTGAACGGCCAGCGCGCATGAAGCAAGCCAAGGGCAGTGGGGCGGAAAGCGCGAAAACTGGCAGCCGCCAAGTTGTCTTTAGCAGTGATGGAACACGGATAGATACGCCAATTTATGATGGCGCAAAACTTGGTGCCGGTGATCAGATCGAAGGTCCTGCCATTTTGGAAGAAGAAACAACAACCATAGTTGTTGATCCACAATGGAAACTGACCCTTACTGATTCTGCAGTTTATGAGCTGGTGAAAAAAGGCTAATCCCTTTTGGCAGCATCTTTTGATAACTGTTCCTGGTGACTTGAGCAATAAGTGATAACTATGTGAGTTAATCATTAGCCATAAAAGAACTTGACCTATGGGTTTGCTCAATTAAGGATTAATGGGATCACTTGAAAAGAGTAATGGCGTATGTCACTCAGTCGTTTCTTCAAAGCATTAAGCACGGTGTTTTCCGCCGAAACCCCTATTGAAGCGCAGGCGATCAAGGCCTTGCTTGCGGCTGATGCTGATGTTGATTTTCCTTTATCACCACATGCTTTAGAGCAAACGCCGCCACTTGCAAACCCTTTTCTTGAGGTCATGGCAGAGCCGGACGCGCATCCGATCTGTCAGGATATTGCGGCTATGCCGTTTCAATGGGCGCCGCCAGAAACCTCACAAGACCCTCTCTATAAACAACATAGTAATTTTAAGGCGCATGTCGAATTGTTAGGGCCTGAAGGGTTGGTGCCGTCATCGGATATTCGGCTTGGGCTTTATGGCATACTCCCCCATTCAGAATATGGTATCCGCACCCATCCAGCAGAAGAAACCTTTATCATGTTGGCGGGTAGAGCGTCATGGAAACATGATAAGGCGGATTATATTAGCCTTGGTTCAGGCCAGCGATCCTATCATCCATCAATGATGCCGCATGCCACTCGAACTGAGGATAAAGCCTTTATGTCTGTCTATATTTGGCACGGTGATATTGCCACAGATAACTATCAGTATTATGGTTTGCCGAAAGCGTGATACTAACGCAATGCCTTTATACCAACTCAACAGATGGCTCATATAACATGCAGGATGATAGCGAAGTTCATAATGATATAGCCAAAAGCCAGCTCAGGACGTTGTTGGGTTCGCTCATTGATGACGTGCTGCTTGAGATTAATCATGACATGACGATTATGCATTCTAATGCGGCGGGAATTAGTTTGCTGGGTGATGATCTGATCGGCTCCGACCTTTGCCAAAGACTGACCTATACGGATTTGAAAGATGATTTTCATAGCGCTATTGCGACAAAGAAAATTGTTGAGTTCACAACAACGCCATCAGGGTTTTCCGTGGCTAACCGATTTCGGCAGTTGCGTGGCCGTATGCTCTATTTGGATGAGACAACGGTTATTGTCTTGCTGATGGATATGACACTGCAACATAACTTGGAAAAAATGCGCCGTGATTTTATCGCTAATGTTAGCCATGAGCTACGCTCCCCATTGACTAGCCTCATTGGGTTTGTCGAAACGATGCAAGGCTCCGATGATATGGAGACCCAAACGCGCGACAGATTTCTTGGCATCATGGCAGATGAGGCGAAACGAATGTCGCGGCTGATTGATGATTTGATGTCTCTTGCCAAGGTGGAAAACGAGGAACATATTGCCCCAATGGCTAGAGTGTTCATAGAAAATATTGTTCAGTCTGTGATTGTATCACTGACCAGACGGGTTCAAGAAACAGGACGTGAGATTATATTTACCGATAGGCGAAACTATACCGATCAAGCGCCTATTATTTTAGGTGAGACCGATGCGATGACAGAGGTGTTTCACAATCTGATTGATAATGCGATAAAATACAGTTTTCCAGAGTCAACGATATCTGTCGATATGCTTACTAATAATGCTAATGATACTTTGACGATTAACATCACTAATCACGGCGAAGGCATTGAGGAAAAGCATATCCCCCGCTTAACAGAGAGGTTTTATCGAGTCGATAAAGGCCGCTCGCGACAGATGGGTGGAACCGGGTTAGGTCTTGCCATCGTCAAGCACATTATTAATAAGCATCGGGGAGAGTTGATCATTACAAGCACATTAAATGAAAAGACGGTGTTTAGCGTTATCCTTCCTCTTGCCCAGTAATCATGTGATCAGATTTGTCATAATTTTGAAACAATCAAGATATAAAGTCGTGTATTATAAGTATTTATAAAACCATTATGGATACGATTTGATTAAGGCGAAACAAATGACAATCCGCGTATTAATTGCTGATGATGAACCGCATCAGCTCGAATTATTGTCCTATAATTTGGAACAAGCCGGATTTTCTGTAAGCCAAGCTCAAGATGGCCAGCAAGCCCTAGACCTGGCCGAACAAATCATGCCTGATATTATTATTCTCGACTGGATGATGCCGAATATGTCAGGGATAGATGTGTGCAGGGCTCTGCGCGGGATCATGGCAACTAATCAAATACCTGTTATTATGCTAAGCGCTAGAGGCGAAGAAGGTGATCGGACGTTGGGGTTAGATGTTGGCGCTGACGATTATGTCACCAAACCGTTTTCCCCAAAAGAATTGGTCGCTCGTGTGCGCGCGGTTTTGCGGCGAACGCGGCCTATGTTAATGGGTGATGTTATTGCCTTTGCTGATTTGAAAATTTATCCAAGTAAACAAATTGTCGAACGGGATGGCCAACGCATTGATCTAGGGCCCAAAGAGTTTAGCATCCTGTCCTTATTGTTAGAACGTCCGGGTAATGTGTTTAGCCGGTTACAGGTGCTGGATCATGTATGGGGGCATGGGGTTTATGTTGAGGATCGGACAGTTGATGTCCATCTGAGCCGCTTAAGAAAAGCGCTTAATCATAATCCGGATGGGAAAAATTATCCTGATCTTATTCGAACAGTGCGCGGCAGTGGTTATGCCATGCGTGAGCCTGAATAAAAAATTCAAAAAAAATTACACTGCAATATTAGTGAAATATATAGCACTTATAAGCATTGATACACAATATTTATAGGAGTATTTATTATGCGGTTTTCACATATATTAGCGGGTTTAGCATTGTCAGCATCATTGGTTGGCGTTGCTCATGCTCGTGATCAAATCTCTATCGTCGGCTCATCAACAGTATATCCATTTGCAACCATTGTTGCGGAAAAGTTTGGTCAGAGCAGTGGCTTCAAAACTCCAGTCATCGAATCCACTGGTACTGGCGGCGGCATGAAGCTGTTCTGTGCTGGTATTGGTCTTGAACATCCTGATATTACAAACGCATCACGTGCCATGAAGTCTGGTGAAGCTGAGCTTTGTGCATCTAATGGCGTTGAGTTTCAAGAGTTTATCGTCGGTAATGATGGTCTAGCCTTTTCTAACTCAAACGCATCTGCCAATTTTGAAATCTCAATCGCGCATATCGCAGCAGCGCTGGCAGCTGAGCTTCCAGGCGGCGGTAAAACAAATATCTCAAATGCCGCAATGTCAGCAAATATGCTCACATCTTGGGCAGAGGTTGATGCCTTTGTCGCCAATATGGGTGGTGCGTCTGCGGGACTTCCTGATCAGCCAATCTCTATCATGATCCCTCCGCCAACCTCCGGTACTCGTGACGCCATGGGTTCACTTTTCATGAAAGCTGGTTGGAAAAAGCTAGGTTTAGATGGTGACGGTTATAAAAACCTCCGTGAAGATGGTAAGGCTATTGAAATGGGCGAAAATGATGCGCTGATTATCGAAAAGCTTGTTGCTGGTCCTGAGATGTTCGGCATCTTTGGTTACTCCTTCTTTGATCAGAATAGAGACAAGGTGCAGGCCTCTGTCGTTGATGGGGTTGAGCTTAACTTCGACAATATTGCATCATATGAATATCCTGGTGCGCGGCCTCTTTTCTTCTATGTAAAGAAGCAACATATGGGCGTTGTTCCTGGCATGAAAGAGTTTATCTCTGAGTTTGTTTCAGAAAAAGCAATGGGCATGGATGGCTATCTGTTCCCTGCTGGCCTAGTGCCGCTGGCTGAAGACAGTTTTGCTGAGCAGGTTGAAGCTCGCAACTCTCTCTAATAAATTGACTTTAATACAGTGTTGCCATTACATAATGGCAACACTTTTTAAGAATGAGAATAGTTCATGACTGCATTTTTTACATCATTTACTGGATCGTTGTTGTGGCTAATTCTTATCTCTGCTGGTATTTATTTTCTGTCTTTGCGGCGCCTATCAGGGCAAATACAAACGAGCCAATCTAAGCCTCATTCACTGGCTTATTATTATGGGCGATACGCTGTTATTTGGGCATTTTTCCCAGCCATTATTGTGCTGATTGTCTGGACAAGCTTTACCAGACCCCTTGAAAATCAATTCATCATTCAAAGCCTATCTGCGGCATATCCTGATCTGCCGAGCAGTTTTGTTGATCTAAAAATTGCTCAAATTAAAAATATTTCATCAGGTCTGATCGCCGCCGAAGATGACATTATGCGCGGCTTGGCTGATCAATATGGCTATGCCTCTGATCGGCTCAGCATGTTGCGCTATGTGACGGTTATTTTGGTCAGCCTAATCGGCGGTATGTTCGCAATATCGCGCATTAAACCACATTTCAAAGCAAGGGTTGTATTTGAAGGATTTCTGCGCCGAGTATTCACGTTTGCGGCGATTGTCGCCATCCTTACAACGATTGGCATTATCGTCTCACTGACATTTGAGGCATTTCGGTTTTTCACGCAATACCACCCGATTGATTTCTTCTTTGGCACGCATTGGTCACCAAATGTCGCCTTGCGTGAGGGAGTTGAAAATGCCCTGGATGAGGATGTTGGCGGCTCATCGGGTTCATTTGGCATGATCCCTGTGATGGCTGGCACGCTGTTGATTGCCTTTATTGCTATGTTGGTCGCGGTTCCTATTGGTCTGTTCGCAGCCATCTATATGGCGGAGTTTGCTAGCCGTCGGGTACGCAATTATGTTAAGCCGACCTTAGAGGTTCTGGCCGGTATTCCAACCGTTGTTTATGGATTTTTTGCAGCTCTTACAATCGGCCCGTTTATTCGCAATCTGGGTTTATTTGCAGGGCTGGATGTCTCCTCTCAAAGCGCCTTAGCCGCCGGTGCGGTGATGGGTATCATGATCATTCCGTTCATCTCATCGCTGTCTGATGATGTCATTACTGCGGTTCCGCGGTCATTGCGTGATGGCGCGCTTGGGCTTGGCAGTACACGCGGTGAAATGATTACCAAAGTCGTCTTACCAGCGGCTTTCCCGGGCTTGGTTGGGGCGTTTCTGTTAGCAATCAGCCGCGCCATTGGGGAGACTATGATTGTCGTTATGGCGGCAGGGGTGAGTGCTCAGCTTACGGCTAACCCGCTTGATAGCGTGACAACCGTCACCGTTCAGATTGTTATGTTGCTGACCGGTGATACCGAGTTTGATTCGGTCAAAACCCTATCCGCCTTTGCGCTTGGTATCACGTTATTCGTTGTGACATTATGCTTAAATATTGCGGCGCTCAGCATGTCGCGCAGAATTGGTGGGCGTTATGAATAATCCAACAGACATGCTGACAGCGCAGCAACGCCAAGACATTATTCGGCACTCTTTGCAAAAGCGCCATAAAACCGAACGGCGCTTGCGCTGGGCAGGGCTGACAGCGATTACGATTGCCATCAGCTTTCTGGTAATTTTAATCTCAAATATATTTCTCAACGGCTATACCGCGCTGCTGCAGTCTGAGTTACAGGTGGAAATGACTATTCCTAAAGCTGAACTTGTTGATGAGAATGGTGATCTTGATGCGGCAAGAATAATGACGTTTAATTGGAATGGATTGGTGAAAAAAGCCTTCCGCAAAAAGTTTCCGGACGTCAAAGGGATGATGGATAAACGCAGTCTTGGTGACTTAGTATCCGATAATGCGGGCTATGAATTGCGGCTGCAGATTGAAAAAAATCCTGAGCTAATGGAACAAAATTTGTTCTGGATCAAAACATCAGATGATGTTGATATGTATATGAAAGGGCGGCTTGACGCATCCCTGCCGGAAAAAATGCGGCGACTTGATGATAAGCAGATTGGCTGGGTTGATCAGCTTAAAGAGGTAAGTGAGATCAGGAAAGTCTTCAATACTGGTTTCTTCACCACTGCCGATTCAAGAGAACCTGAAAGCGCAGGTATTCTTGGGGCTGTTGTCGGCTCCGCTATGGCCTTAATGGTGACCATTATCCTAGCCTTGCCGCTTGCTGTTATGGCAGCGATATATCTTGAATATTTCGCTCGGCCGGGGCGGGTTACAGACCTTATCGAAGTCAATATCAATAACCTTGCCGCCGTGCCTTCCATTGTTTTTGGGCTACTTGGCTTGTCGGTATTCCTTGGCTTTTTCAATATGCCCCGATCGGCACCATTGGTTGGCGGTATGGTGCTAGCCTTGATGACCTTGCCAACAATCATCATCGCCACGCGCGCCTCAATTCGCGCCGTACCAACATCTATTCGTGATGCCGCGCTAGGGGTTGGGGCGTCACGCATGCAAGCCGCGCTTGACCATGTCTTGCCGCAAGCAGCCCCCGGAATCCTTACCGGAACTATTATTGGAATAGCGCAAGCATTGGGCGAAACCGCGCCTCTCATCATGATTGGAATGGTCGCCTTTGTGGTTGATGTGCCAACGTCAATCACTGATCCGGCGACGGCCTTGCCAGTTCAGATATTTATCTGGTCAGATAGTGCAGAGAGAGCATTTTATGAACGGTCATCACTGGCTATCATGGTGCTGTTAGTGTTTCTAATTTCAATGAATCTACTGGCTGTTATTCTGCGCCGTCGGTATGAGAAAACCTGGTAGTAAGCATTAGAGAAAGCGTCAAAGATGAGCGATACGGTTAAAATTTTAGCCTCAGATGTTAATGTATTTTATGATACAAAACAGGCTTTGCACGACATTAATATTGATATTATGGATAGGCAGGTGACGGCCTTTATCGGCCCATCAGGGTGTGGCAAATCAACGTTTCTGCGGTGCTTTAATCGGATGAATGATGTGATACCATCATGCCGTGTTGATGGTCATATTATGATGGGTGATGAAAATATTAACGACCAAGCACTTGATCCCGTTTTTCTGCGGGCGCGGGTTGGCATGGTGTTCCAAAAACCTAATCCCTTTCCAAAATCTATATTTGAAAATGTCGCTTATGGCCCGCGTATTCATGGTCTGGTTACTAACAAATCAGAAGCCGAAGATATTGTTGTGGATAGTCTGAAACGATCAGGGTTATGGAATGAAGTGCATGACAGGCTACATGATCCGGCAACCGGATTATCAGGCGGCCAACAGCAACGGCTTTGCATAGCAAGAGCAATCGCAGTTCAGCCCGAAGTTTTGCTGATGGATGAGCCATGCTCAGCACTTGATCCGATTGCAACGTCAATTATTGAAGAATTAATCAATGATCTGAAAGACCGATTTACCATTATAATTGTCACCCACTCAATGCAACAAGCGGCTCGCGTTTCTCAAAAAACAGCTTATTTTCATCTTGGGCATTTGATAGAATATGGGGAAACGAAAGACGTATTCACACGCCCTGCAGACCCACAAACCGAAGCCTATATTTCGGGCAAGATTGGCTAGGAGAAAAGACATGATGTCGCGACATATCAGCACCGCTTTTGATAACGACCTAGAAGAACTGGATCGGCTTATTGCCAAGATGGGAAATCAGGCATTAAGCCAGTTTGTTGCTGTCATAGATGGCATGGCACAGATCGATGTTGACCTAAATAAGCTGATTGCTAATGACAGCAAGATTGATGCGCTTGAAACAGAGATTTATAACAAAACGGTGGAAATTATTGCTATCCGTGCGCCCCAAGCTAATGATTTGCGGCATATTATTATTGCCCCGAAAATTGCCTCTTTTCTTGAACGCATTGGCGATTATTCGAAAAATATCATTAAGCGCCGCAATATGATGATCTCGGAAGAAAATAATTTAACTATCCTGCAAAAGCTGGATGGAATCTCGCAAATGGCGCGAGACTTGCTGGTAGATGTTCTTGACGCCTTGGCGCGCCGTGATGCGGCAAAGGCAAAGCTAGTCTGGGAAGCTGACGTTGAACTCGATGCCCTGCATAGTCTAGTTTATAAGAGCATTTATCGTGATATGGTCGAGAATGGCTCAAGCCCATCAGGAATAAACGCTTTATTTATTGCCAAGAATATTGAACGTATTGGTGATTTTTGCACGAGTATTGCTGAGCAAGTGTATTTTGTTGTACATGGGGAAATGCTCGATGCTCAACGTCCCAAAGATGATATCACCACATAAGGTTGCTAGCGGATAAAGCGCCGGATTGAGGCCATGCATCAGCTATGATGCGCCACCTCACTCCTCTAACGCTCGCTCCTCTAACACAGTTACCGCTCAAATATTTTATGCTTTTGAGGTTACGCGCAAATAAGGCAGCTTAGCGTCAAAATCACCAAACTTGGCCTTGGCGGCGGTATCATCAAGCGTTAAGGCAATAATCACATCTTGGTCTTCCGTCCAGTTTGCTGGTGTCGCAATAGAATGGCCATAGGTTTTCTGCAAGGCTTTGAGGGCGCGCAAAATCTCTGCAAAATTGCGTCCAACAGACATTGGATAGGTCATCGTCAGCTGAAGTTTTTTATCTGGGCTAATAATAAAAACAGACCTTACAGATGCCGAATCGGCGGCTGTTCTACCATCAGGAAGATAGGCATCAGCTGGCAGCATATCAAACTGCTTTGAGATCACCAGATCAGCATCAGCAATGATTGGGAAGTCCGGCTTAGCACCAGAATAGGTTTCAATATCTATTTTCCAGCTTTTATGCTCATCCACCCCATCTACCGACAGCCCAATCACTTTGGTGTTTAATGCCGCCCATGCATCGGCGAGCTGGGCAACAACACCAAACTCCGTCGTACAAACAGGGGTGAAATCCTTGGGATGTGAGAATAAGATCGCCCATTGATCGCCAATCCAATCATGAAACTGAATAGACCCGTGGTCGGTTTTGGCCTTGAAATTGGGAACAATATCATTAATGCGTAAGCTCATTTTATAACTCCTTTTAGGTTTTCTGAGGAACGGTTTTCCAACAATGTTGCACAAGCAAAACAGCGAAAGTGTCGCGGCAAATATTCAGAAAACTGCTGAAATTATAAAATACGCCAAATCAACGCGACATCTCTTCATACCATGATTAGGCATGTCTGCAAATGCAGATTTATATCAGCGCCGTTTCATCACCCAAATCTTGATCGATTAAAGAGGCCAATGTTTCAGGCATTAATAAAATCGGATTTTCGGTATCCTTGCAGATATAGCAAAGCAGTCAGGTCACCATGATTGATCCGCCACTGCGCCGCCGCCGCCACCGCTGGCTTGCCATGAAAAGCAACGCCCATTCCAACAATGCGAAGCATATCCAGATCATTGGCGCCATCACCGATAGCCATCATCTCAGATAAAGGGATGGCAAGGCGATGTGACAACGTCCTGCATATTTGCTGCTTGGTTGCCTTGCCTTTGATTGGCTCTGCCACCGCACCAATGAGGACGTCATTAGCAATGATCAGATCATTGCCGTGATGCTCATCAAAACCAAGTTGTTCAGCAACATATTCGGTAAAAGGTGTGAATCCACCTGAAACAAGTGCCGAATATCCACCATTTGCGCGCATGGTTGCAAGTAAGGTTTTACCCCCCGGCATTAAGCTAATCTTCTCGCTGATGACCTGATTAATCATCTCTGCTGGCTGATTTTTTAGTAAGGCCACACGTTGCTTTAATGCCGCCTCAAAATCAAGCTCACCATTCATTGCGCGGGCAGTCACTTGCTTAACATACTCGCCAACACCAGCCATTTCTGCTAGCTCATCCAGGCATTCTTGTTCGATCATAGTGCCATCCATATCGGCAACCAATATACGTTTTGGTGATGGCGCGCCTGCCAATAGGTTAAGATCAACGCCGTTCTGCTGCCATGCTTGCCAGCGTGCCGCAAAATCATCTGGCTCATGTGATAGTGTAAGCATCACCGCTTCTGATGCTGCTAGCTCTGTCATGTGCCGGCCTTGCCAGTCAAGGTAGAGCTGGTCTATGGCTTTGCTATCAAGGGTCTTGCCAGACTCGGCTGTAATAATCGCTGTCCACATCATTTCTCGCCATCATAATCCATAGTTGCAGAGCGGCTTGCCCAGATATAACTCTGATTTTGCACTTGCGGAAGCGATTAATTATCTATATCACCATAAGTGGGCTACCTCTCCCCACCGAGAGGCGATTATCTGGAAGGATAGATAACATGATTATTAAGAAACCGGCAACGCGGCCGGCTAATCCGCGTTTTTCATCAGGGCCCTGTCCCAAATTTCCGCAATATGATATCAGTCAACTTGGATATGCATGGCTTGGGCGATCACATCGCGCGGCTGGTGGCAAAGCTAAATTACATGCGGCTATCGAAGACACTAGAGCGATCCTGGAGATTCCTGCCGATTATCGGATTGGAATTGTCCCGGCCTCTGATACGGGTGCTGTTGAAATGGCCATGTGGTCGCTATTGGGGACACGGCCTGTCACCATGGTCGCGTGGGAAAGTTTTGGCCAGAGCTGGGTAACAGATGTATCGGCGCAATTGCGGCTTGATGCCAATATAGTTACCGCGCCCTATGGCGATATTGTTGATATGCAAGCGCTTGATTATGATCACGATATTGTTTTTACATGGAATGGCACGACGTCAGGCGTTAGAGTGCCTGACAATACGGCATTCCCAGCTGATCGTAAAGGCTTGACCATTTGTGATGCAACATCGGCGTGTTTTGCCATGCGCTTGCCTTGGAATAGTCTGGATGTGACAACATTTAGCTGGCAAAAAGTGCTTGGTAGTGAAGCGGGGCACGGCATGATTATCCTGTCCCCACGCGCGGTTGAGCGACTTGAAAGCTATACCCCTGACTGGCCAATCCCAAAGATTTTTCAGCTCACCAAAAACGGCAAGCTGATCGAAGGTATTTTTCAAGGTGACACCATAAACACTCCATCTATGCTGGCGGTAGAAGATTATCTGTTGGCCTTGCAATGGGCGCGGTCGCTTGGCGGTCTCAATGGGCTGATTAAGCGCAGTCATGATAATGCGCAATGTGTGTGGGATTTTGTGGCCAAAAAAGACTTTATTCAAAACCTTGCCAATGATCCAGCTACAAGGTCAACTACATCGGTCTGTCTGGCCTTTAATCATCCGGATGTGGCAGGCGATGCGAGGTTTGCCAAAGCCATCACCAAGCGGCTGGAGGATGAAGGCATAGCCTTTGATATTGGGTCTTATCGCGCGGCACCTGCGGGCATCAGAATATGGTGTGGGGCAACCGTTGAGACTGCGGATATTGCCGCCATGTTGCCATGGCTGGAATGGGCATATGCGGTTGAGATCGAAGCCGCCGGTTAACGGCATCACCCCCAGCATTACATTATAAGTTTTAAATACAATCAATGAAGGAGGCCATGATGGCACCAAAAGTTCTTATTTCAGATAAGCTATCTGAAAAGGCAGTTGCGATTTTCAAAACCCGCGGAATTGAGGTCGATTATCAGCCTGATATCGGCAAAGATAAAGACCGCTTGCGAGCAATTATCGCTGATTATGACGGGCTTGCTATTCGTTCTGCAACAAAGGTAACGGAAAAGCTGCTAGCGGCAACAGACCGGCTTAAGGTCATTGGCCGGGCTGGGATTGGCGTTGATAATATTGACCGGGCGGCGGCATCCCGGCAAGGCATAATTGTCATGAATACGCCTTTTGGAAATATGATTACGACCGCCGAACATGCTATTGCGATGATGTTTGCGGTGGCTCGACAAATCCCTGAGGCCAACGCCTCCACACAATCTGGCAAATGGGAAAAGTCACGTTTTATGGGGGTGGAGTTATCACATAAAACCCTTGGTGTGATCGGGGCTGGTAATATTGGCGGCATTGTTTGTGATCGCGGCAAAGGGTTAAATATGCGCATTATTGCTTATGATCCGTATTTGAGCGAAGACAAAGCCAAAACTATGGGGGTTGAAAAGGTTGAGCTGGATGAGCTGTTATCACGCGCCGATTTTATCACCCTGCATGTACCATTAACAGATCAAACCGATAATATTCTTAGCAGAGAAAACCTGTTGAAAACCAAACCTGGTGTCCGCATTATCAATTGTGCTAGAGGCGGCCTGATCGATGAGAAGGCGCTTGCTGATCTCATCATATCTGGTCATGTGGCGGGGGCGGCGCTTGATGTTTTTGCCGAAGAACCGGCACTGGATAATCATCTTTTCAATTTGCCAAATGTTGTCTGTACCCCGCATCTGGGGGCGGCGACGGTTGAGGCGCAGGAAAAAGTGGCGCTCCAAATTGCAGAGCAAATGTCCGACTACTTGCTCACTGGTGCGGTTACTAATGCGATTAATATGCCGTCTGTTACGGCTGAGGAAGCAAAGATCATGGCACCTTGGCTGAAACTTGTTGGCAATCTTGGCGCCTTTGTTGGTCAGATGTCTGATGATCCGATCAAAAACATTCAGATACTCTATGATGGTGCGGTGACGGAAATGAACATACCGGCGCTTAATTCAGCATTAATGGCTGGTGTTCTGAGTTCGGCTAATCCTGATGTCAATATGGTCTCAGCACCGATTATTGCGGCGGCGCGCGGTATCCATATCAGCACAACCAATCAGGATAAATCGGGCGTTTTTGAGGGCTATATCAAAGTCACGGTTATCACCGAACGCTTTGAGCGATCTGTTGCTGGGACGGTCTTTAGCGATGGGAAGCCGCGCTTTATTCAGATCAAGGGGATCAATATTGATGCTGAGATTGGTGAATATATGCTATATACCGCTAACGAAGATGTGCCGGGAATTATCGGTATTCTTGGTAAAACCTTGGGCGAAGGCGGGGTCAATATTGCTAATTTTACCCTTGGCCGAGAAGCCGAAGGTGGCGAGGCGATCGGCCTGCTTTATCTGGATGCGCCAGTGCCTGCCAAGGTCTTAGACCAGCTCCTTCAGACAGGGCAATTCCGACAAGTGAAAGCGCTGGCATTTCCCGATTCTATGTAACAGGAAGGATAGCATATGCCGCAATATAATCATAAGGATAGCGCCATGCGATGTGGTGTTGTGGGGATAGGAAATATAGGAAGCGCGGTGGCAACGGGTCTGGCTAAAGTTGGCCATCATATCACCATATCCAAACGTAGCGTGGCGCAATCACAGCGTCTAGCCAAGGCGTTCCCCGATATCACTATCTCGGACAATCAATCTGTGCTGGATCATAGCGATGTTGTCTTTATTGCGCTTAATCATGATGTGGCGGCAGATGTTCTGACCGCGCTTCAATTTCGCCCTGATCATATTATCATATCTTTGATGGCAGGTTGTGATCTGGATGCATTGGCGCGGCTAGTATCACCGGCTCCGGCAACGACGATCATGATCCCTTTTCCGGCGATTGCTGGTGGCGGATCGCCAATTTTGGTGATGGGTGATGCGGCGCCTGTTGCGCGAATTTTTGGGGATAGCGATAGCATTATTGCCATCACGGATAGCGCGGAGCTGGATGTGTTTCTGGCGGCACAAGCGATCTTGTCACCTGTTGCAGTGATGGTTGCGGCGGCGGCGAAATGGGTGGATCAGCATGGCGGTGACGCCAATAAGGCGGAGCCATTTTTACGTCAACTCATTGCCTCTAGTCTAAATGGAATGGCAAGCGATGACTTGATCGCGGCCTTAAACACGCCTGATGGATTTAATCAACGTCTGCGGCTGTATTTTGAACAACATGGGCTCAAGGCCAATGTCCATGACGGGCTTTCAAGGCTAGGCTAAGTCGCCGATTGAAGGTGGCGCAAGGGGGATTATGACTGCGGTTTATTCGTCTCTATCCTGCCCGACAACCAAGACATGCCTAGAATGATCATGCATCCAATGATGGTGGTGAAGCCGACCGTTTCCTTGAAAATCAGATATCCGATGATGGCGGCACTGACGATCTCAACATACCCAAGCGGCGCAACAACTGAGGCTGGCGCCTTTTTCATGGCTATGACAACGAGTAACGCAGAGACAGTTCCGATCATCCCCGACAATACCAAAAACCCAATTAATCGCGGCGCTGCCCCGATCAAGGTGATCTCAATATTGGTGATGAACGTCCACACCAAGAGACAAATGAGGCAGAGGCATGTGCCTAAAACGCCATCAACCAAAAGCATTTCTCGAGGCGGGTAAGTTTTGCCCAGCGTCTTCGTTGTCAGTAAATATATCGCAAATGTAAAGGCAGAGCAAAAGCATACCACAGATAAGCATTGCCAAAGCCGTGGATATGCGGGCTCATGACAATCAAAACCCCTACAAAAACGAGGCACGTCACTGCCATTTTACGAAGGCTCATGCTTTCTTTCAAAACCAGCCATGAAAGCACAACCAAAAATAGTGCATTGGATGTAAAGAGAATGACAGATTCGGCTAAATGGGCGTTTTGGATTGATATAAAAAACAGAACGATAGTGAGAACCTGAAATATTGTCCGGATAAGAAACAGCGGTCTTAGGGACATAAACAGCTGACCAAAACGCCAACGGGTTTTGAGCCCTAATGACCAGAGCAGGGTGATCACGCCTTGAGTAAAATAATAAACCAGCGTCGCTTCAACAGGCGTGATTGATCCCGATGCCGCCTTGACAAACGCATCTTTCACCGGAAACAGGGACGCCGCTATTCCCATGAATAAAATACCCATCCAAAGGTCACGGCGATGTCTGGCGGTAGCATCCATATCAGCCCCCGATTACCATTGTTCTTCACAATGTTTGTTATTTTGTAGGTGCTGCGTGGTCGTCTATCAAATAACGATATTGTGAAGATAATGATTTATTGGCTGAAATCAGCGCTGTCGTGATGTCACATCTTGACATAACAAGATCACCATACGTAGTCTAGTGACACAAAAATACATAGCAGTAGCTGATAGCTGATAGCTGATAGGGAAGGGAAGGGTAGGTAGTCATGGATTTAACAAAACATTACGTTAATGGTGAATGGGTAACCCCGATCAGTACAAACGAGTTTAGGATTTTGAACCCGGCCACTGAGGCACAAATTGGCACTATTATCCTAGGCAATGAGGCTGATGTTGACCGCGCCGTTGCTGCCGCTAATGCTGCCTTTGCGGATTTTTCTAAAACCTCAAAATCAGACCGGCTAGATTTGCTGCATGCTTTGATGGCGGCAACAAAAGCCCGCTTTGATGATCTGGCTGCGGCGATGAGCGACGAAATGGGCGCCCCCATGACTATGTCCAGAGACGCACAAGCCGATGCCGCTATCGGACATTTGCAGGGCTTTATAGATGCTCTTAGCGCCCAAGACACCCGCGAGACCCTAGCTAATGGCGATATCATGATACGTGAGCCGATAGGGGTTTGCGGCCTGATCACGCCATGGAACTGGCCAATGAATCAGGTGACATTGAAAGTCATCCCCGCACTGGCGACAGGCTGCACATGTGTGCTTAAACCATCCGAGCATACGCCGATATCAGGCGCAATTTATGCTGAGATTGTTGATGCTGCCGGATATCCAGCTGGCGTCTTTAATCTGGTGCAAGGCGAAGGCCCAACGGTTGGGGCGGCGATGTCACGGCACAAAGATATTCAGATGATGTCGTTCACCGGCTCAACCCGTGCTGGTATTGCGGTGACCAAAGATGCCGCTGAAACCGTTAAGCGCGTGACGCTTGAATTAGGCGGCAAATCACCAAATCTGGTTTTTGCTGATTGTGATTTAGAGGACAGGGTAAAAGCCTCTGTGCTGGAATGTATGTATAACACAGGCCAGTCTTGTGATGCGCCAACGCGGTTGCTGGTTGAACGGTCATGTTATGATGAGGTGCTGGCGATTGCCAAAGCCGCCGCCGAAGGTCAGAGTGTAGGCGACCCAAGCAAAGATGGTGATCATATTGGCCCGCTCTTTGATCAGATACAATTTGATCGCGTGCAAGGCATGATTCAAAAAGGCATTGATGGGGGAGCAAGGCTATTGACTGGTGGCACTGGTCGTCCCGATGGGTTTGATAAAGGCTGGTTTGTCAAACCAACTATATTTGCTGATGTCAGCAATGATATGGTGATCGCTCAGCAAGAAATATTTGGCCCGGTTCTGGTCATTATTCCGTTTGAGGATGAGGACGAAGCAATTGCTATTGCTAATGATACGCCATACGGTCTAGCCGCGTATCTACAAACAGGAGACGCTGACCGCGCCGAGCGGATGGCAAGCCAGCTGCGGGCAGGAGCTGTTCATATCAACGGGGGCGGCTTTAATTATGGGTCACCCTTTGGCGGTTATAAGCAATCAGGTAATGGTCGTGAGGGCGGCTTGCATGGGCTTGAGGATTATCAAGAAGTCAAAACCCTGCATTTTGGCTAAACAGAATGAGTTAAAACAGGGATAACCATTTAACGCCAGCTTGCCAGCTTGATATGATCACGCAAGCCGCTAAGCTGGCTTTTCCCCGATTTATCGTTTTATACTCTGCTTGCGGCGGCATAGGCTGATGACCATGCCCATTGAAAATTATGCCCGCCTAAGTGACCGGTTACGTCAACAACCTCACCAATGAAATAAAGCCCCTGACAGGTTTTTGACTGCATGTCATGTGATGATAATTGCGCCGTATCAACACCGCCAAGCGTGACTTCCGCCGTCCGGTAGCCTTCAGTTCCCGCAGGCTTGACGCGCCAATGATTAATCTGATCACCTATCGCCGATAGGGCTTTGTTCTGAATGTCGGCGAGCCGCCCTGAGAGCTGATGATGCGTGCATAACTCTTGCGCTAGCCGCTTTGGCATATATTGGGATAGATGCGTTTGAATGATCTGTTTGGGGTGGCTGTGCTTGGCTTTGATAATCGTATCAGCCATATGTTGATCAGGCACCAGATCAATATTTATTGCCTCACCTTCGCGCCAATAAGATGAGATTTGCAAAATAGAAGGCCCGGTTAACCCGCGATGCGTAAATAATAACCCCTCGGCAAACTGAATATTGCCATGGCTAACAAGCGCCTCTACCGATAGGCCAGATAACTCTGCACAAAGTGATTTGAGCGTGTCAGTAAACGTCATAGGAACAAGTGCTGGCCGCGGCTCAACGATATCCATGCCGAACTGTTTCGCAATATCATAGCCAAATCCAGTAGCGCCAATTTTGGGGATGGACAAGCCGCCTGTTGCTATCATCACGGCGGCTGCTCTGATGGTATCTGTGTCTGTTATAATAGTGAACTGATCAGCATGCTTATTGATGCTTTTGATTGCCCTGCCAAAGCCCAATTTGACATCATGGCGGCGACATTCGGCTACCAGCATGTCAATGATATCTTGGGCGCTTTCATCACAAAATAATTGGCCAAATTTCTTTTCGTGAAAGGCAATACCATAGCGTTCAACAAGGGCGATAAAATCATCTGGTGTATAGCCGGCTAATGCTGATTTGACGAAATGCGGGTTTGCTGAAATAAAATTGTCAGGGCGCGAATACATATTGGTAAAATTACAGCGGCCACCACCTGATATCCTAATTTTCTCACCAATCTTTTGCCGATGATCAAGCAATAAAACGGATTTGCCTCGTGCTGCCGCGATGCTTGCTGCAAATAATCCGGCCGCACCAGCTCCGATAATGACGACATCCATATCAATATCTGGCTGATTACTCATGATGGTGATGATATTCCAAAACAAAAAACTGAACAGGATTAAAACGGCAACATTTTTATATCAGGTTATGTCATTATCAAAAGGTAAATCTGTATAAGATATGCAATACAAGCCCCAAAGTGCAGAGAGTAATAGGTCATAGCAGGCGTAAAAATGGACTTGCCATCAGCGATGGGATTGCTCCACAATATACATTCCTGTACATTACTTGCTAATAGATATGGGGGGATCAAGATTGGCTAGACGCGGAGCATCGTCATGGGCAAGACATGAGCGCATAAAAGACGCTGTTGCGGTGCCATATATCCGCCGCAGACTGCCGTTTTTCGATCCTCTTGATATGGAACAGATCGAAACATTAGAACATCATGTTGATTGGCTATTGCAAGATGTTGGTATTGCTTTCAGGGATGATCCATCAGCGCTAGCGCTCTGGAAAACGGCAGGCGCAACAATAGATGGTGATATTGTCAGGGCGCCGGCGGATTGGATCCGTGATCTCTGCCGGAAAGCGCCTTCTGAGTTCACGCAACTTGCACGAAATCCATCTAAATCAGTGGTTATAGGGGGCGTGCATCAAGTCTTTGCGCCAGTTTATGGGGCGCCGTTTGTCCGTGATTTAGAAGCCGGTCGGCGCTATGGAGATATTGCGGCTTTTCGTGATTTGGTGCGGCTGACTTATATGCATCCTTATCTTCATCATGGCGGCTTTGTTACATGTGAGCCATGTGATATCCCGGTCAGTAAACGGCATCTTGATATGGTGCTGGCGCATATGACCTTATCGGATAAACCGCATCTAGGGGCAATCACAGAAATGAGCCGAGCCCAAGATAGCGTTGATATGGCAGAAATTGTGTTTGGCCGGCAGGTGATGGATAAGCACTGTGTCATTTTAGGAAATGTTAATACGAACTCACCTTTACTGATTGATAAGGTGGTGACAGAAGCGATCCGCGTCTATTGTGGTCGTGGCCAAGGTATTATTGTTGTGCCGTTTATTTTATCAGGTGCTATGGGGCCTGTATCGACGGCCGCTAGTATTGCGCAAGCTATGGCAGAAGCCATGATGGCATGTGCTTATGCGCAGCTTATTCATGCGGGGGCGCCGTTTGTTTTAGGTAATTTTCTATCCTCTATGTCGCTCAAATCAGGGGCGCCAACATTTGGCATGCCTGAACCTGTTATGTCGAATTATGCTATTGGTCAATTGGCACGGCGGGTGGGGTTGCCGTTACGTTGCGGCGGCTCGCTCACAGCCTCAAAAATTGAGGATGCACAAGCCGCCTATGAATCCGCCGACTCCATGCATTCGACCATGCTAGCAGGGGCAAATTATGTTCTGCATGCGGCGGGCTGGCTTGAAGGCGGATTATGCGCTGGCTTTGAAAAGCTGATTATGGATGCAGACCGATTAGGCAGCTATCAAAAACTGTTAGCCCAAGGGCTCGATACCAGTGATGAGGGGCTGGCCAAAGATGCTTATGATGAGGTGGCGGCAGGCGGTCATTTTCTGGGCTCGGCACATACGATGCGGAATTATTCCACCGCCTTTTATGAACCACAATTAAGCGATAGTGAAAATGTGGAAAGTTGGGAAGAGGGTGGGGCAAAAGATATGCGCGTGCGAGCATATGAGAAATGGAAGCAAATGCTGACAGATTATCAAGAGCCGCCAATGGATATTGCGATCCGTGAGGCGCTGGATGATTTTGTTGGCAGGCGCAAAAGTGAGTTGCCTGATGCGTGGTATTAGCCGCCACATGTGATCATGATGAGACCATGCTGGGATTAGGGGGAATAGGGGTGAATGGCGATAGGTCATTTTCAAACCTTGATTTTTCCTATATTGTTTTGATATTATTCGCCTTTACTTTGACAGTGACGGCGATTAGCCTGAAGCTCTTATTGTATTTGACATGATGCTTCGTGAAAGGAAATGAACATGAATACGTCATCAGCGACTTATCCGACTTTATCTCAGCAGGTATTCCCTAATCTGTTTGCTAACAATTTGCTATTAAGACAGGCATTGATGGTGCTAGCGGGCAGCCTGTTCATTGCTTTGATGGCGCAATGTGCAATTCGCTTTCCCTCCAGCCCGGTACCGGTCACTGGTCAGACCTTTGCTGTACTCATTGTTGGCATGGCGCTTGGCTCACGTTTAGGGGCATTAGCGGCTATTGCTTACTGCCTTGAAGGCCTTTATTTTCCTGTTTTCGCAGAAATGCGAACATGGGCGCATCCTGTTACGATGTATACCGCGGGCTATCTGGTTGGCTTTGTTGGGGCGGCTTATGTGACAGGCTGGCTGGCTGAGCGTGGCTGGGATCGCAGTGACGTGGGAACAGGTCTTGCCATGTTTGCAGGCAATTTGGTGATTTATGTTCCTGGTTTGATCTGGCTTAACACCATGTTGTCACCCGCACCTTTTGATGTTGTCCTAACAGCAGGTTTTGGCGTTTTCATTATTGGCGATTTGATTAAACTTGCTCTGGCTATGATCTTATTTCCAATGGTTTGGCGGCTAATTAATCGCTGATCTGCATGACTATATGCGATATATCAATATAACGATATGACACCACTTATCGGCGCAGATGATCCACCAGTAGCGGAATATCTGCCGCCAACATCTTGCCCACAGCTCTTGCTGATATGTGAACATGCTGGTTTCGCCATACCGAAATCATTGGGGCGACTTGGGCTTGACCCGCACCTTGATCTGGCAGAACAGCATATTGCATGGGATATTGGCGCCAAAGCGGTAGCGTTAGGTTTAGCCGAGTATTTAGGGGCAGGCTTTATATGGCAGAATTATAGCCGTTTGATCATTGATTGTAATCGGCGGCCGCTATCAGCGCAATCGATCAGGCAAGACAGTGATCATATCCCCATCCCCGGCAATCACGGGTTAACGGCAGCAGAAAAAGCGGCGCGAGTGGAAGATATTTTCTTGCCCTATGATGCCCTTTGCCAGCGTCACATGGCGCGTCAGGATATCACCTTGACGATATCCATCCATAGCTTCACCCCCGAAATGGACGGTGAGAAGCGACCCTGGAATATGAGCTTTCTATACCGTGAGGGAGAGCAATATGCCAAACAGATGGCAGCAATACTTGCGGCATCTGAGCCTGATTTACACATCGGCTTTAATGTGCCCTATCAGGTCACCGAAGATACGGATTGGTTTGTCACACAATATGCAGAACCGAAAGGCATTGCCCATCTGCTGATTGAGATACGCAACGATCAGCTGCGCTCTGACGCCGGGATTAAGACATGGGTAGAGCGGCTAGCCCAAGCGACACAAAACTTGCTGGCGCGCCTCTGATTAGACTATTGGCGAATATTTTGCTTGTAATATTGGCAACATCAGATCAAAAATGATCTTATATATTATTAGTTTTTTTGATTGCCTTTGGGTGGGGGTAATATGGCAACTATTTCTTATATTCTGGGTAATCTGTTTCGGCCAACAAACTGGTTTCTGGCATCTTATGCCAGCTCGGATAGTGATATTAAAGCGCTTTCATTGGATTTGCTATCCGCCAAGGGTGAGGTCTCAGGCGTAACCATAGCGCGGCAGATTCTTAACCAATATCGGATGCTGGATGAGGCGGCTAAGCTCGCCTATTTTCAGTTCATCCTAGCCGATATGGATTTCAATAGTAGTGATGTGAAAACCGCGTTAAATGCCTATACCGATAAGCATGATGCCAATAGGTATGGGCAGTTTATTAAGTCAACGCAACCGAAATGGCGACAATTCTTTCGGCGCCTCAATGAAGCCCCTGATGCAACATTTGATCTGGTCAATATGCGGGCAGATTTATTATCACTGATCCCATCGCACCGTGAGCTTGAGGTGATCGACATTGATTTGCGTGATTTGTTTTTAAGCTGGTTCAATCGCGGGTTTCTGATGTTGCGGCCGATTAGCTGGTCTAGTCCGGCAGCTGTTTTGGAAAAAATCATTTCCTATGAAGCCGTTCATGAGATTAGCAGCTGGGATGATTTGCGGCGCCGGCTAGAGCCATCAGATCGCTGTTGCTTTGCCTTTTTTCATCCGGCTATGCCAGATGAGCCGCTGATCTTTGTTGAAGTGGCGTTAATGGATCATCTGCCATCCTCGGTGCAAGTCATCTTAGCGCAAGATAGCGATGTCACGTCAGTCGAGGATATGGATTACGCAGTCTTTTATTCGATTTCAAATTGCCAGAAAGGGCTGGCTGGCATTTCATTTGGCAACGCTCTGATCAAGACGGTTGTTGAAGAATTAAAGCATGAATATCCGCGTATAAAACATTATCTGACACTATCGCCATTGCCCGGATTTACCAAATGGTTAGCGGCATTGACAGCCGTTGAAAAAGACGGCGAGCTGCAGGATGTCTTAACGCTAGCGACTGATCATATTGGCCTAAGAAAGCCGCTTGCTGCTGCTTATCTCAGCCTTGCCAAACGCGATAATGGCATGCCTGTTGATCCGGTGGCACGGTTTCATCTCAGCAATGGGGCGCGGATACATCAATTGCATGAGGATGCGGACACATCGGCGCGCGGCATGAAACAATCGCTAGGGATGATGGTTAATTATCTTTATCATCCGGATGAGCTTATTGAAAATCATGAAAGTTTTGTTAATGATGGGACGATCAAAGCTGACAAGGCTGTGAAAGAAAATGCACAAAAGGCGAAACCCTATCTATCTTTATAGACCCGATCACCACCACCCTCATCAGTTTGCTGGATCGGGCTTGCTGGATAGGGTGGTCAGATATGGATAACACCGTCATTATCGTTGTTCTATCGGCAGCGTTTTTGCATGCTTGGTGGAACTTTTTAGTGCGCAGCAATACCGACAAAGTGATGGCCATGATTGCCATGACCGCAGGACATGCGCCTTTTGCTATTCTAGGCATTTTATATCTTGGCATACCAGAGCGTGAAGCCGTGCCATTTTTACTGGCGAGTGCTGTTTTGCATGTTGGCTATCAGGTGTTTCTGATGAATGCTTACCGCTTCGGTGAGCTATCCAATATCTACCCGATTGCGCGCGGCTTATCGCCGCTCATTTTATCAATAGTGACACTGATTATAGGACAGGATGTGCTATCTGGCGGACAGTTTGCCGGCATTATCATTATATCACTGTCTATGATTACCCTGGGCTTTATGCAATTTCGGCTGCATCAAGACGGGCAAAAAAGGGCTTATTCTTGCCTGTTTTACCGGCATGTTTATTGCCAGTTACTCGATGGTGGATGTGTTAGGATCACGGCTAACCGGCGACGCGTTGCTATTTTATAGCAGCTCAACGATGCTCAATGTGATGCTGATGCTGATTTATAGCATGAGCTTTCACAAGGATGCGATGCGACGGCTTGTTCGTGATGGCAAGAAAGTCTTTTGGATAGGCGGCTCAGCAACATATTTAGCCTATGTCATGGTGCTTTGGGCATGTCTGCAGGCACCGATTGCGCTGGTCTCATCATTGCGTGAGACATCAGTCATTTTTGCCATGTTCTTAGGTGTGTTTCTGTTAAAGGAAACCATCAGCCGCGCCAAAATCATGGTAACCTTGGTCATGGTCATGGGTATTATTATCAGCCGTTTATATTGAATTCCCGATAAGTGTAAACTGTAAATCTTTACAAATAACACATATACACTATTTTCATTGCAAGTTTACAAAATTTAGCTAGTTTCTCCTTTAGAAGCAATTTTCATATTGCTTGTGCCGACAAAAAGGAGAAACGTCATGGCAAATGAAACACATGTATTTGAAACGCGGACAAAGGCATCAGCAGGTCGCTTTGATGGGGTGACCAGAAATTACACGCTTGCCGATGTCGAACGACTTTCAGGCACGGTTGAGGTTGAACATTCGCTTGCCCGCCGAGGTGCTGACACGTTATGGGAGCTTCTCAAGACAGAAGATTATGTCAATACTCTCGGTGCCCTAACCGGCAATCAGGCACTGCAGCAAGTTCGTGCCGGGCTAAAGGCGATCTATCTATCCGGCTGGCAGGTTGCCGCCGATAGTAACATGGCAGGGCATATGTATCCTGATCAATCAATCTATCCGGCAAACTCTGGGCCCGAACTCGCCAAGAAAATTAATAATACCTTGCGCCGCGCCGATCAGATTGAGAGACTGGAAAAAGGCGCAACATCGGTAAATTGGCTAGCGCCGATTGTTGCTGATTGTGAGGCTGGATTTGGCGGTGTTCTCAATGCCTTTGAGATTACCCAATCCTATATTGAGGCAGGCGCCGCAGGGGTTCATTTTGAGGATCAACTGGCGTCTGAGAAAAAATGCGGGCATATGGGCGGCAAGGTTCTTATCCCTATCCAGCAGGCGATTGCCAATCTTAATTCGGCTCGACTGGCGGCGGATATTGCCAGGGTATCAACGATTATTATGGCGCGCACAGATGCCGAAAGCGCGCGGCTTATCACGTCAGATATTGATGACCGTGACCGCCCTTATATTTCAGGCGAACGCACCCCTGAAGGTTTCTACATCCTCGATGATGAACATGCGTTTGAACGTTGTGTTGAGCGCGGTTTGGCTTATGCGCCATATTCTGATTTACTGTGGATGGAAACATCGACTCCTGATCTTGATCAGGCGAGACGCTTTGCGGAAGCCATCAGAGCGCAATATCCAAATCAAATGCTAGCCTATAATTGTAGCCCTTCCTTTAACTGGTCAGCCAACCTTACAGCAGATGACATTAATGTCTTTCAGCAGGAAATTGGCAAGATGGGCTATAAGTTCCAGTTTATTACTCTGGCAGGTTTCCATTCGCTCAATTACAGCATGTTCATGCTTGCCAAATCTTATAAGGCAAATGGCATGAGCGCCTATTGCGAATTGCAAAATGCGGAATTCTCGGCCGAAACAATTGGCTACACAGCACATCGTCATCAAAGAGAAGTCGGGGCCGGATGGTTTGACGCTATTTCTACCACTGTTAAGGGTGGGGAGTCGTCAACAACCGCCCTTAATGAGAGTACCGAAGACGCGCAATTCAACCCAGCAGCCGAATAACCATGAATGGAAAGGAAAAGGCTATGTCAAGACCAGATACCCAACACGGCCAACAGGATGACCGGATTACCATTATCGTGCCTACATTTTGCAAAATCGCTATGGAAATTCATAGGCAAAATATGTGGGAAAAAGGCTACCGCCTGGAAAGCAATGTTAAGCAGCATATGTTTATGGAAAGTGACGGCAAAAACACAACACCGCTTTTTGCCGGCGTTCATATGTATGCCGCAACCTTTGTGAAAGCCTGATCAATATAATATGGCGTCCTGCATCCATTTATGGCAAGTGGTGCAGGCGCGCAAGTGCTTGGACTTGTGCTGGCGGGTGGTAGTGCAGCGACGGTAAACCTGCCATTTAGTGCTACATTATGAGGCGAGTTGTGATGATGTCTCGCGCCCATCCGAAATGACAGTGATGCGGTTCATACAGCGATAGGCAGGCAGATAATCCGCGACCGCATAATGCATGGTGATACGATTATCCCACATGGCAATGTCCCTGGCCTGCCATTTCCAGCGCATCTGAATCTCTGGTCGGTTCATGTGATTGGCGAGCCAAGTCTTGAGGGCATTAGACTCATTCGTGGTCAGGCCGATAATATGGTTGACGAACGCTTCGTTGAAATTGAGGTAGGGTTGACCGCTGACAGGGTGTTGCTGAACCAGAGGCTGAATATTATGGCCAAAACGCCCCACCGCATCATTAAGTTTGCGCGTTGCCGTCTCAGCGTCTTGTCCAACAGAAAAGTCATTTCTAAAATCACCCATATCATGAATGGCTTCAAGGTCGCACAGATACGCCTTCATCTTTTCGGGTAACCTCGCATAGGCGGCGCTAGTGCTTGCCCATAAGGTGTCACCGCCAACCTCAGGAACGCTTCTCGCCACCAGAATTGAGGCAAAGGGCTGTTCACGTTTGAAGGTCAGATCAGTATGCCATGAGTTTGTATCCGGCGGCATATCAGCATTATTTTCAAGTTTTACAATATTCTCAAATCCATCAACATGCGGATAAATGGGGTGCGGCGCATCAATTTGCCCAAAGCTCCGCGCAAAATCCAGATGTGCGGATGGCGATATATTAGTGCCGCGAAAAAAGATCACTTGATGTTCAATCAGCGCCTCATAAATCAGATGATGGGTGTGATCATCAATCGGTTTTGAGAAATCCACACCGTCAATTATGCCTCCTAATGCCGGCGTAATTTTTTTGATACTTAGCATGATCGCCTCCTCTGATTTCGAGATAACATCATAGCATGTTTATAGATTATAGATAATTTTTCTGATTTTTTTCCGGCATTTTGCTGGCCAATGCCTTTGTGAAACACCCATAAATGGCGTGAAGGCAGGTGCTAAGCTCATCTCTTAGATGGCGCTAAAAATGGATCAAGAAACCCTTTAACAGGTTTTAATGATATCCAATGTTTTATTGGAAATTGGAGCGGGTGATGAGGTGTTCGAAGCCTACACACAGCACCATTTCAAGACTGTTTCCAGTAATATCAACACTTTAGCATGTTCTGCATATTGGTCAACTATCAAAACCTTACCTGCAACCTTGCCTGAACCAAGTTCCGAGATTCAAGAGCCAAGTTTCGGGAATCTTGACGCTTGATTTTTGATCCCAGAGCCAAAATGCGGGGGTCTTGAAGCTTGGCTCGGGGTTACTTGGGGCTTTTGGAGGATGGACTGTATCTATGAAGGGGGCAGCCCCCTGAATACTGGGCTGGGTTCTAGAGTAAGGATTACTTAAAATTGGGTTAGCTTTTTTAATAGTCATGGGTTGGGACACCCACTTACTTGGAAATGGTAGATGTATTCCTCCTTAATGAAGTATATCAGAATAACTGAGTGTTTGTGTGCAATGCTTTAAAACTGTTTCAAGGTATTCGCTTAGTCGTAATTTGTGATCATAGGGATGAATCGAAATACGCAATGGCTTTGTTGTTGGTATCCTTAAAGCCACACCATTTAAAAAGCGAAGTGCAAGTTCGCGGGTGAAAGTATCTGCTTCAAACCCTACCAATGGAAGCCGCTTTGTCTGCCCATATTTTGTGAAAATAACTCCTGTAATCGTTTCAACCTGAGAATACTCGCAAGCTTGTAATGCCCTTTTCGAAATCTTCCCAAGTGCCCAAGCCGGGGGTACATAGAGTGAAGGTTGGTTAAATCCGTTTTCAACGAACCAATTACTAGACTTATTCATTAGTTCTGTAATGTCGTCAGGTTTTAAGCTCAAATGCTCGGCAACATTACGAGACAAAATTAAACTGTGTATGTGATGCCAAAGAGACTTCTTTGACGAACATCTATGGACCCACCCATGTGCAGCTAATTCGCAATCACTTTTCTCCCACTGGCGTAGTTGATCAACCTGTTCTTGTTGCCAATCAAGTCCTGGGACAACAAGCAATGTGACCCGCTTGATTCTAAGTGAAAAGCAAATTTCCAAAATCTCTGCCACCTCGGTCATCGTGTTTGGCATCACATCATGTATGGAAATAAGGGCTTTCATCGGAATGGTCCTTTGTTATCAGGGATTAATTTGAAGTACGTGGTAATATAGATTTATAAAAAAAATCTAACCAATCAGTTATTGCTTTTCCATTAAACTCTCGAACCGCCTGCCAGCTTTTTCGGGCGTGACGATCCCGTTCTTCAAAGCTTTGTCTACAGATGTCAGATAGGACAGAAGTCAAAGATGTTTCTCGAGAAATGGTGAAAATTCCACTGGCTAGCGAAGGCCACTTTGAAATACCGCAACCTTCGCTTGCAATAACAAAACGTTCTCTTGCCAGAGCTTCCAACGCTACAGTACCAAATGTTTCGTATATAGAAGGAAGTAACAAAACATGCGCTGCATCTATTTCTTCACGCACACGTTTGCGAGGAAGCCATCCAAGATATGAAAGGTTTCTATAAGCATTTGCTACGGTTTGCACCTTGTCCCTCAACGGGCCGTCACCAATAACAGTGAAATGTACTGCAGAAAGTGAATGCACCGCATGCAACAATTCGGTAATGCCTTTTTCTGGCGCTAAACGGCCCACAAAAATAGCCCGATTTATGGCTCCATCAATTGGCTGAATAGGGTGAGTCAAAAAATCTTTGTCCAATGGAGTGGCCATGATTTGCACTGAACGGGCGCCGTTTTGCTTGGCCTTCTGCTCCGCTGTGTCATTTAGCACACCAATTCCAACTGCTTTTTCGCATAGCCGACGGTTTATTATTGAGAGTATATTTTGAAAAGGTCTAGACAACCAGTTTGGCCAGTAAATCGAGAGTAATTGATCGAAATCTGTATGATTCACAACAACGAACGGAATAGCTTTTATCTGAGCATAGCGAAACGCAAAATAGGAGAACATTCCTAGTGAAGGTATCACAATTATGGACGGATCTAACGCGTCCAATTGGTTATAAAGTGTACTTTTTTTGGGCCAAGCTAAGCGTTGTGTTTTATCTCCTGGTAGGGGCAGGGCAAACCTCTCCAAAGTCCGATCTGGTATATCACTTGGCGAGAATAGCTGCGCTGCCCCAACATGCGGCAGAATTTGGGCAAGTAAATCTAAATAAAACGTACCAACACCATTTCGACCGGCAATAGCATCTGAGACGATAGCAATTCGAAGATCAGACCTTCGTGTTTGCTCTGTATGTTCAGATAATATATCTTGTGACAAATGTATAACTGATTTTGCAGAATGAGTGTCGGATTGCTTTTTAAGTATACACATCTTCAAAACTATGCCGATGAATTTTTTAATTTTGGTGGTGTATTTGATGGTATTAAGTCCTGACTTTTTAATCCAAAGTCTTGCAACTTATAGAAGTGTTTGGATTTATACGCTTTGGTCTCAACCATAAGGTCTGTAAGACGTATGGTATCCAGATTATTTCTCTGTGGTAGTTCGAAATGACCATATAATACTTCAATGGCCTTATCTGGCGTGCCAACAAGTTCTCTAAAATCGAGTATCAACATACGTGAACCAAGATTGGATGCGTCAACTTTTATCCGACTCTGATAGAGCTTGAGTAGCATAACGAATCTCTTAACGATATGCGGGTCTTTTGCTGAGTATCCAAATATTTTAAGGCCAGAGTGAATGGAACTAAGTTGTGACGGAACAGTCTGCTCCAAATCTCGGTGCATCCCAATAAATTCTGCATCTGGGAAAGTTTTCGCCAAATCACTGACCCACGTTGTGAAACTGGGGTTTTTGGAAAGCAGTCGCTTATCCTCTCCTCTAAAAATCAAATGTCGCTGCACAAGCCCACGATAAGCCGTAAGCAACTTCTTGCGCCTAGTCTCCGTCATGGATGAAAAATCTCCTAAATCCCATGTTGATTTGGAAAAAGGGAACATCAAAAATCGAAGAAAACAACCATCGAAGGGAAGAAGGCCAAGATAATCTTCTTCTGGCTTCGTCAAGTCTATTGGATGAATATTGGCCAACCCAGTACCAAGCCTCATCTGTATCCATTTGATCACTTTAAAAAATAGCCCGCCAACTGCATTATCAACTCGGTACAGTCCCCAAATCAAATATTTCTGGCAAAGTGCGGGTGCAAACAGTAACTCCCACAATGGCATTGAGGTAAAAAGTTCGGTATGACTGGCCATAAAACGATGAGCAGTCGTTGTCCCGCTTCGGGGAAGACCAACAATAAAAAGAGGCTTATCAATAGATACTTTTTTAAGACGTGGAAATAGAATTATATCCAACGCAAAAGCTAACCTATGGATCAAAAATAAAAATGCCAAAAATGATAAGACTACAGCCTTTGTCATGATTGCAAACATATTAACAGTTTTAGTTTGGGAAGGTTTTTTATGCAAAGTCAAGCTAGCCCCTCCTTACCAATTTTCCAAGCATGTACAACTAGGTAACGCAGAACTTGGCAGTAAATTTGTTTTCATCAAAATAAATATATTTAGTAGTTAATTATAATTAATATTATGAAATTCTAACTGGGTTAGACCAAGCCATTTTGCCGCTACTATCTACTATAGTAATTCTAAACCAATCAGAGGGAAAAGAACTAAGATCGAATTGGGCACATGTTAAATTTGTGCCATTAGAACTTAGAGATTTATTCCCGGCGCCAGAAAGACAAATATGAGAAGCCGGAGAGCATTTGATAGATACTAGATTATTATCTTTCACAAACTCAAATATATCTAAACCTGTTGAAGAATAATAATGGCCAGCTTTTAAAGCTACTAGCAAAGACATCTGATCAAGATTTTCAGAAGCCACCATGACCCAACCACCACCAGCATCATGCATGCGGAAATGTGAATCGTCTGTTGCCGTAAGCAAAACGGGATAATTTTGTTGAAGGAGATAATCCACAACAGCGGTACCGTACCCTCTTGCAGCCTCAATATGACAAGAATGATTATAAATTTCTACGCTATGAGCATGAGCTACTGATAGAGCTTCCTCGGAAGTTAAACTATACCATTCAGGATGAGCAATAGTTACAAATGCACCAGCATTTTTAGCACGCTGAACTAATTCGGGAGCCGTTTCATCATCATTGGCAGATAAGAAATCAAGGGGCAAGCCATTAGCGACTATATGCCAAAGTCCATCATTATCATATTTTTTACCCCGACAATGAATTTCAGCTGATGGAATAGTAATAAAGCTATCTTCGTTTAAATGTCGTGTATCAAGCACGGAAGTAGCGCTGAATGTGCTATCAGTCCAAAGATGGTCTGACAAACAAGTAAAGTTGTATCCCAAAGATTTATATGTTTTTACCACCTCATCTGGTTCTAACACTCCATCCGAGTGAACTGAGTGGCCATGCAGATTGCCTCTAAAATACGGTATCTTTGAAAAAGGGGGCAATAAATCCATAGAAACTCCTGTTTAGATTTTCTTTTATTAAATATTTAATGTTTCATAAATATGAAAAATAAATCATTTATAATGAGAAAATTGATGGAATAGGGAAAAGCAATGAGGCAAATATGGGAAGAAGAAGCAAATAAAGCTATAAGGGCAATAAAAAATGAGGAATGGGCAAAGGCAGAAATACATCTAAAAAAAGTTTACAGATTTTCAGACGCACCAATAAGTGTGGGCTATAATCTTGCTAAGGTTTTAGGCTATCAAAATAAAGATAAACAGGCTCAAAAAATACTTGAAAATATCCTTGCCAAAGAGCCAGGATATTTCAACGCTTGCTATGAGTGTGGAATATGCTTTTTGAAACTGGGACAATTTGTAAATTCTTTTAAGATGTTCCAAAAGGCTTTAGTAATAAAAGAAACGGATGTGGATAGTCAGGTAATGGTTGCTCGATTAGCACAGCGTATTGGAAAATATGAGACTGCCAAACAATACTGGCATATACTAATGTCTCACAATAAATACAAAAATGAAGCTTACCTTGGAATAATGAGAGCACGGTTAGAATTAAATGAAGAAAACGCAATAAATGATCTAGTTAACTTATACAAAAATGAAAGTGAAATTTGGCCATTATTAAAAATGGCAACAAGGTCATCAAAAGGCGCTATCCCCTTAAAACTGCATCAAGCGCGATAATTTTTTCTGTACTGACCGCTATCTTTAGACAGTTGAGATTGTACAGTTTTAGTTTCTTGCTGCTCTTTTTCACTCATACTTTTTAATGTTAATTTTAAATCAACCCTTGGCACTGGTATCACTTGAACAACAGGCGTACCTGCTTGCAGTATCCCTTCAAAATCATCATCAATCCAGATGGCGGGAAAATGAACAAGACCTGAGTGGAAGAGATCACAATCGACTTTACCAGTAAGGCTATGAAAAGGAAGATCCGGGCGATTAAATGGATGTGTGAAGATTAGTGACCAACCGTCAGGAGGTTGCAATGACCACAAATTCATGAACTTGATAGCAAGATTTTCCTTCATTTTGATTGGAAACCCCGCAAGTTGAGCAGGTTCATGAAAACTAATAGGGCTTCGAATATAAAACTCTTCAGGCAAATTAGGTATATCCCAATTCCAAGTGATATATCCATCTTTGATGATTAAATCTGCTAATAGAGGCATCATAAAACCATGGCGATAAGCATCTATCACAGGAGGGCAGTGTTTAATTGTTCTGATTGCTTCAGCCCCAATCAAATCACTTTGAACATTTGACTTAGCCTCTTTAAACCAATCAGGAAAAAAAACTTCAGAGAGTTTAGGTTCAGGAATGTATGGTTTTAGTGCAGGATGACAACGAATAATAATTTCAGTTTCAGATTTAGGTTTACTCATCCCTATACTCACCTATCTTTTTTCTGGTAAACAAATGTATAGATAATCGCAAAACCAAGTGTAAAAATAATTATAAATGTTCCTAATGCATTTATAATTGGAGGATGCCCATTAGGATTTCTAACCATAGATCCTATTTCTGTCGCTAATGTGCATGAGCCACCTTTAGCAAACATAGTTGTATTATAATTTTCAACTGATGCAAGAAAGGCTACAACAGCAGAAGATGCTAAAGCCGGGAAAAGAAACGGAAGGGTTATCCGCCAAAACGTTCTTATAGGCCCAGCCCCAAGATCAAAAGCGGCATGTTCAAGTTCATGGGGCTGTCTTTGTAACCTTGCCATAATAATTAACATAGGATAGCTAGAAATAAATGTTGTTTGAGCCATTATAATTGTAAACAAGCCTGCATTTACACCAAAATCTCTCCAGAAAATTAAGGTCGATAGCCCAAGAATAATTCCTGGGGCAAGCATTGGCGATAATAATAACCACCATAAAAACGAATTATATTTTGTATTCAATTTTGTTAAAGTAATAGCACCAGCCATGCCTAAAATGAGTGAAAGTGGAACAACGATGCTAGCCACCGTAAGGGAATTTGCAAAACACCGAATAAAGCGATCGCGATCAAGAGAACGAAGCACATCATCTGATCGTATTACATCCTCACTTGCCCAGTAAAAACTATACCATTTTGCTGTAAATCCTCGCCAATCCGCAACACTTGGTGGAGAATGATCATTAACACTTGCCACCATCAAAAGGATCATAGGTGTAAACAGAAACACCAAAAAAAAGGCTGTATATATGTTTAGTAACTTTGATGATTGATTCATTGCTAAACTCTCATAAAGTCTTTTAGTCTTGCCTGCATTAACCACATAAACATTCCGACGATAACAAAGCAGGTAATAGTGAAGAAAATAGCATACGCAGAGCCGAGGTTACTATTCTGGCTTTCAAAGAATTTATTGTAAATAGTCTGTGTAAACCATTCACTCTGCAGGCCACGCGATATAATCCGGGGAACTGAAAATGCACCTGCAGAAAGCATGAATGTAGCTATACATCCCACAGCAATCCCAGGTTTTGAATGCGGAATAATAACGCGCTTATGTACTTTTAGCATGCTAGCGCCTAAGTCTCTTGCGGCATCAATTTGGTTTCTATCAAGTGTTGACATAACATTGTAAATTGGGAAGACCATAAAGAGCATATAGGTATAAACAATTACCAAAAAGACAGTCATAGGATAGCGTTTGAAGGGAATATACTCTTGTGCATTTATATCAATAAACCCAATCCAATCTAAAATTTGATTTATCAGACCATTATTTTCCAGAATGGAAACCCAAGCATATATCCTCATCAATTCTGCTATTGAATAAGGTGTTAATAGTGCAACAAACAGCCAAGCCATCATTTTTGGTCGAGACATCAAAGCCATTTTATAGGCAATTGGATAACAAATAATTAAGGAAAGAAAGGTCGCTAGTATGGCATAAAGAATTGTTGTAACAAGAATGGTAATTGTTATTTGCTGATAAATTACTCCCTCATTCTCATAACGGATATTTAAAATGTTAAGTAGCTGATTTTTAATTTTAATATTTTCTGCATCCTTGACCTCTTCCGTCATTGGAATTGGACTATATTTAAATAATTGTTTAAAGTTCTCTAAATTATAAGTGTTTGTTGCTTTTTCGATTGCTACAACTTTATCAACGGATGTTCTGGCTAACTCGCTTATATTTTCTGCCGTCTTCAACTGCTCAACTAAGGTTGTTTTTTCATCAACATAAAGAATTGGTAAATTGTACCGTGAGGCAAGTGTTTCTTTTGACTCCCCTGTCAATGGAAGATCAGTTCTGCTTCTTTCACATTGAACAATAAATGGTCGTTTATTGTTATTTTGACTATTGTTGGATGTGTTTCCAAAGGATGGCACCGCCATATTCATTGAAGAAGAAGATGACGACATGTTTCCAAATGATGGGGAAGCTAACCCTCCAGACTGTATCGATGATGTATTCTTTTTATTTTCATCAATGATACGATTTAAAATTAATTGGCAAGTATCAGCATCGCTTGCTAAATTTGAAATAATATAAGAGTCAAGTTGACGCTCCGGCCTTACCATTGCCTCCTCTAACACTGATAATTGGGGGCCTACTA
>JADHOM010000042.1 GCA_016778985.1 Alphaproteobacteria bacterium
CGATACCTCAAAAGCGGTTGAACAATTGCCTTTTCATGTTTTTGACAGCGTTGAGGATTTTCGCCTGCCTGAAGGCTGTCAACTTGTCGGCATTGAGTTGACCAAAGACGCCCATTTTTTGCCCAGTTTTCGCCATCCCCGTATGGCAGCCTATATTTTAGGGTCTGAACGGATGGGGTTAAGCGAAAACATGCTAGGGCTATGTGATCATGTGATACAAATCCCAACTCGGTTTTCTTTGAATCTGGCTGTCGCAGGGGCGTTAGTATTATATGACCGCATGCAATCTATGCAACGCTTTGCGCCACGTCCATTAATGCCTGGTGGCGGCACCGAAGCCCCTGAGATTTCGGCTTTTGGTGACCCGTTATGGGTGCGCAAGCATAAACGCAAGACATAACCCTTCTGGCTGTTCTAAGGAATGCCCCTTTGATCAATAAAAGTACAGATTGACAGTAGGAAAAGTTTGGGAAAATGAGTATAAAGTAATTTATGTTAAGGGCTTGCCCTTTTTCCTCATTATTTGAGATTTGTAACGTAAAACGGATAAAGGTTGTAAGAATGATCGTAACAATGGTCCAGTTAACCAAACATACATGCCGCATAAATGTGATATCAATAGCGATGCTCATGCTAATGACGGCGATGTTTGCCATGCCAGTCTATGCCCAATCAAAAAGTGAACCGACAAGTATCTATAAGGATTGGGAAGCCCATGTCCATGGAAAAGGTAGCCAGAAACAGTGTTTCATTACTAGCATCCCCAAACAACTTAAAGGTGAATATGACCGTAATAACCGTGGCCAGACACGAATATATGTTACCCATAGAAACAGCTCACGCAATGAGATTAGCACCTATGCTGGCTATCGGTATCGCGATCAATCCGAAGTAATTTTCAATATTGATGGCAAAACCCATAAACTCTACATTGATGGCAACTATGCTTGGGCGTATGAAAATGAGGCTTCAAAAATGATTGCGGCCATGCGGCGCGGCAAAAAACTGACGGTTACAGGCATTTCTAGCCGCGGTAATAAAACGATCGATATTTATTCGCTATCGGGTTTCACCGCCGCCTATAAGGCGATCAACACATTATGTCCAAAGTAAACCTTGCCCCTACCGATTGTGCAGAAGACAGCGTTGCTGTACCTGATCCCGCATCACCACCCCTCTTGGATTTAACCGGATGTGACGTGGATGATCTAAACCAAGCCATGACCGCGCATGGATTGCCAAGCTTTCGCGCCAAGCAAGTCTGGCGCTGGGTCTGGCGCCATGGCTTGACACGCTTTGATGATATGACAGATTTAGCAAAACCTGTCCGTGAGCGGCTGGCTGAGCAGATGATGATCACGCGCCCAGCGATTACCAGCAGACAGAAATCCACCGATGGAACGATCAAATGGCTACTGCGTTTTGCCGATGGAAATGAGGCTGAGGCCGTCTATATCCCCGAAGATGATAGAGGTACGCTTTGCGTATCATCGCAAGTTGGCTGCACCTTGACCTGTACGTTTTGTCACACCGGCACTCAGCGATTAGTTCGCAACTTAACGACAGCTGAGATCACTGGCCAAGTGCTGATTGCTATGGACGAATTAGGGGAATGGCCAGCCACCCATGATGGCAGACGGCTGACAAATATTGTTATGATGGGAATGGGTGAGCCGTTGTTTAACTATGATAATGTCGCGAAAGCCTTAAAAATTATCATGAGCGGCGAAGGCATTGGCTTATCGAAACGGCGCATCACCCTATCAACCTCTGGTATCGTGCCAGAAATTATCCGCTGTGGTGATGAATTAGGGGTTAATCTGGCCATATCGCTGCATGCGACCAATGATGAGCTACGTGATGTGCTAGTACCGATTAACCGAAAATATCCACTCAAAACTCTTATCAATGCCTGCAAAAATTATCGTGTTCTATCGAATGCGCGGCGCATTACATGGGAATATGTAATGCTAAATGGCATTAATGATAGCGATGATGAGGCACGGGCGCTGGTCAAATTGATTAAGGGTATTCCGTCAAAAATTAACCTGATCCCCTTTAATCCATGGCCGGGAAGCGGCTATGAGCGGTCAAGCGATGATCGGATTGACCGTTTTGCTGCCATTGTGATGAAAGCCGGATATGCAAGCCCCATACGAACTCCTAGAGGCGAGGATATTCTCGCCGCTTGCGGCCAGCTAAAAACCACATCAGAACGATTGCGGAAAAGTCAGGTTAAAGCCATAACCGCCTGAGCAGACAGATCAAAGACTCCCGCCAGAATCGGCCCATGATGCGCCATAATCGACCCCATAATAGCTTATGATCGGTTTGTCTTGAAATCGCCACAAGTAATGGTTATCTTAACATTAGTACGAACAAGCTCGTTTCAATCGGAGGATGACATGAACGACCATCGTTATATGAACTCAACCGTAGCCGACCAAGCCGCCATTGACCAAGGCTTGCGGAGCTACATGCTAGGGGTCTATAATTATATGACCACTGCGCTTGCTGTGACCGGACTTGCCGCTTACGGCACAAAAATGCTAACCGTTTCGGCTCAACTTGGCGGCATCACTCTGCTGACCCCTCTTGGTGAGGCACTTTATCTATCACCATTGAAATGGGTCGTTGTTTTGGCGCCTCTTGCTATGGTGTTCTGGCTGTCTGCGCGTATTCATGCGATGTCAGTATCGAAAGCACAGGGCGTGTTTTATACCTTTGCCGCGCTGATGGGTGTTTCTCTTTCATCATTACTGATTGTCTACACTGGTGAAAGCGTTGCCCGAGCCTTCTTTATCACAGCTGCTGCCTTTGCCTCATTAAGCATCTATGGCTACACAACAAAACGTGATCTTGGCCCACTTGGCGCCTTTCTGATGATTGGTGTTGTTGGGCTCCTGCTTGCTATGATCGTCAATATGTTTATGGGTTCAATGGGCATGAGTTTGTTGATCAGCGTTGGTGGTGTTTTGATTTTTGCTGCCCTGACAGCCTATGATACACAGAAAATTAAAATGATGTATCTGGCTTCAGATAGTTATAGCGTAGCGCAGAAAAAATCTATTCATGGCGCGCTTCAGCTCTATCTCGATTTCATCAATATGTTCCTGTTCCTGATCCAGCTGATCGGCAACCGCGAATAAAATTGATTAAACATTAATTTAAACCCGCAAGCGGCATTACTGTTTGCGGGTTTTTTTATAACTGATCTGACCAAATCTTATCCAAGATACGCGGCATAACCGCCATGCCGCCAAGACCAACCATCACATCTCTGATTGGCGATAATAGCGGCGGCGGCGCAAAGACCAAACCAGCTTGATCGGCGGATGCTAATACTGCTCTAATTCTTCGCATCCTTTGGCCAGCCCATAGCGGAATGGCATCTGCTATGGTTTTGCCATCTGCCAGACAGCGCCCCAAACTCGCCGCATCAATCAGCGCTTGCCCCGTCCCTTGAGCTAAATGTGGCGGCATTTGGTGGGCGCTATCACCAGTCACAACAACACGGTCTCTGACCCAGCTATCACAGCGTGGCCATGACTGTAACGCCATCATATGCACTTGATCGCTGGCTAGCGAAGGGTGATTAACATCAAGTGAAGGATGCGCGTCAAGCAGCCGTTCCGCCAATGCCCAGCAGCTGTCATGACCGTTAGTGCGTCCATTAATGCTATTATGGGTGATGACAACCAAATTAAGCATACCATTCGATAGCGGATAATGAACAATATGCCCCTCGCGGCCAAGCCAGACACTAGTTGAGGCTGATGCCATTACCGCCGGCAGATGGTCAAGCGGTACCAGAAACCGATGCACCGTACGGCTAGCCAGCTTTGGCTTTGCCATTTCACCACCATCTATATATTGGCGGCATAGCCCCATCATGCCATCCGCACCAAACACCCAATCGGCTTGATATTCCTGCTCATTACTATCAAAAACAACCGCTTGCTTAGCGTGGCTTTCGATATGCATAACCTCAGCCGTGACATGGCTGATAAGCGTTGATGCTAGCGTCCTAGCCGACATAGCTTTAATCAGCCCTTGCCGTGTCACTGACGCATAAGGCTGACGCTGATGGGCTTCATCAAGCGGCATGCTAACCAGAGTATGACCATGTGATAGCGTCATAATCCGCATCAGCTCAAGTCGCTTAGCATATTGCCAGACCGCGTCATAACAGCCAAGATCACGCAAAGCAGACCAGCCATTTGCCGCCATTTGGACACCGCCTAACATGCGATCAGCCGGAGCCTGTTTTGCGCTAATGATCGTGACATGATGATTAGCCTTAGCCAAGGCTAAGGCCATCGCTAGTCCTGCCCCACCATTACCGATTATAATCACCTGCTCTGCCATATGGCTAATCTATCCCATCTGAATTAATTAATCAGCCTTTTGATTTTTTCTTCTATCATTGCATCTGCCTCGCCCCATGCGATCAGGCCAAAAAACCTGCCCTGACGGTCGAACATGAATACAGAAGCCGTATGATCAACGGTATAATCGCCATCATCCAGATCAACTTTCTTTACGACAACCCGATAATGATTCGCCAATTGCTCAACCGCTTCAGGGGTGCCTGTTAATGCTGTTATATTGGGGGCAAAATTACTGATGTAATCAGCCAATAATGCGGCGCTATCTCTATTCGGATCAACCGTCACAAAAACAATGCCTAGCTGGTCGGTCAGCCCCAGCCGTTCGGCGATACTGGACATCCGATATAGCGTTGTTGGGCAAATCTCTGGGCAATGCGTAAAACCAAAAAACATGAGCTGCGGCTGACCAATTAAATCATGCTGGCTGATCATGCCGCCGCTAGCTGATTGCAATTCAAATGGCGCATCAGCCAAATGCGGGAAAAACGGCTCTAGCGTGTCTCTAGCCAGCCGATCTGTCAGCATATAAAGCGCAGTTGCGGCAATGGCGGCGGCGGCTAATATCGCAACCGCCATCATCATTACTCGTAATCTTGCCCCTAATCTTGCCCGTATCATAGCCGCCTCTTTATTATCATTTTTGATTAAGTTATCCTGTCATAACCTTTGCAAACCACAAGCGCAATGGGCTAACCCAACCGCAATGTAATTTCATCTTGCCAAGATGATGGAAAAAGCTAATGTTCTGAACATGTCTTATCAACCATGTATATTTATTTTTGGGCTTGGCTTTACTGGCACAATGTTGGCACGAAAACTCGTGGAAAAGGGCTGGCGCGTTCGCGGTACCAAAAGGCATGGCAGTCACCCTGACAGCGGCATCAATGCCCTGCCAGAAGCGGTTAAGGTTTTTCGGTTTTCTGCGGATGAACCATTAGATAACCCTGAGCTGGCCTTTGCTGGCATCACGCATGTGGTGTCATCAATCGCCGTTATTGGCGGCACTGATCCTGTGCTAGCGGCACATGGTGCGGCACTGCAAGCCATTAAAGCCAAGCATGGATTATGGGCTGGCTATATTTCTGCAACCAGCGTCTACACTGAGGCTGATGGCGGCTGGGTTAACGAAGACAGCCCAACCGAGGCCATTTCAAGACGCGGCCAATGGCGACGGCAAGCCGAACGCGCGTGGCAAGAACAGCTCGATGCAGAGATTTTTCGTGCCGCCGGTATTTATGGGGCTGGGCGCTCAGCCTTTCAGGCTCTGCTAGCTGGCAAAGCGCGGATTATTAATAAGCCGGGGCATTTATTTAACCGTATTCATGTTGCTGATCTGGCGCGGATTATCATGGCGGCAATGGATAATCCCGCGCCTCAGCGTATCCTTAACTGCGCCGATGGCAGCCCTTGTGAGGCTGGTGACGTTATCAGGAGAGCCTCCCAAATGTTAGGCATGGATGCGCCGGCAGCTGTCGATTTTGCTGATGCTGATATGTCGCCAATGGCGAGAAGTTTTTATGCAACCGCAAGATGCGTGGATTCTAGTCGTCTTAAATCTGAGCTGGGACTGGATTTGCTCTATCCAGATTATGATGCAGGCTTGGCCAGCATTCTCATAGAAGAAACCGCGCTTGGTTTGATTAAGGATTGACCCCATGTGTAAAGTGATGATTAAGACTGGTGAGAAAAATTAATGAGTAAACCTAATATCTCATATCGTCATATGCTAACTGATGCGCTGGCTTTTAGCTCCGCTTCGCATAGCCCTTGTGTTGGTGTTTGTGATCATTCGGCAAGCCAGGATTGCAGCGGTTGCCACCGCCCCTATGATGAGGTTGAGGGATGGCGTGATGCTGATCCAGATTTACGATTGCAGCGCTGGCATGAATTGCCAAAAAGCCTGGCCTCAGCCGAGGTCAAGACCATGCGCTTGCCGCTATCGCAAGAAGCCATTTTGGAACTGGCCCAACAGCGGCTTCATGATGGCGGTAGCTGGATGCTTGGCGGCAGCAGATTTCATGCGACAGCAGATCGTCATCTTGATGGGCTATCTGCCACTAATGCCGACCAATCTGTCACTATCACACTTGCCAGTGATATTAAGATGCGCGCCGTTTTATGGGCGCCGGATGGGTATCGGTTGGATGACGATATGGCACAGCTTCCTATTGCTTTAGTGACGCCGCGTATTCGCATTGAACGGCAAGAAGGCTGGCATCAACGGCCACAAAGCGGCAGCTATACCAACACGTTATATCTATCAGAGCTGATGCGAATATCGGCAAGTCCTGATGCAGGTGATGCGACTAGCATCAAGATGGAAAGCGTCATAGCCGAGGCCAAAATTCAGATGCCCAATCATCTAGCAACGGATCTTGGCAAGATGGCTCATATGCCAGATGGTTTAGTCTTGCCAGAGAGTTATGTGCTAGGGCTAATGCTGTTACCGCCAGCGATTGTGATCAGCTAAAATCGCCATCCTTTAGCATTCGCCGCAATTCAAATTTTTGCATCTTTCCTGTCGCTGTTTTTGGAATGGTCGTGAAGACAATTTTCTTCGGCCGTTTATAAGACGCCATATGCTCTCGGCAAAATGCAATCAGCTCATCTTCGCTAGGAGCAGTGTCACCTTTGAGTTCAACAAAGGCGCATGGCACCTCACCCCATTTCTCATCAGCCATCGCAACCACCGCCGCCAACGCCACCGCCGGATGCTTATGCAAGGTTGCCTCAACCTCAACCGACGAGATGTTTTCACCGCCTGAAATGATAATATCTTTCAGCCTATCCATAATCTGAACATATCCATCAGGATGCTTAACCGCTAAATCACCAGAATGGAAATAACCACCCTTAAAGGCTTCGTCTGTTGCCTCTTGATTTTTGAAATATCCCTTCATTACGGTATTACCGCG
>JADHOM010000025.1 GCA_016778985.1 Alphaproteobacteria bacterium
GGATGCCCTAAATAGGTGTGCCCATGCTGAAAAAACCCGCTTCCTTCGGCGATTGTATCGTAAATCTTACGGCTAGCTAACATCGCACCAATAGGTTGATAACCGGCACCCAGACCCTTTGCAATTGTCAGTATATCGGGGCTGATACCGTCTTCTGCACAGGCATAAATATCTCCTGTCCTGCCCATCCCGCACATGACTTCATCAAGGATCAACAGCACACCATATTGGTCACAAATCTCTCTAATTCTTTCAAAATATCCTTTTACCGCTGGCACCGCGCCCAAGGTCGCGCCGACCACTGGCTCGGCAATAAACCCCATGACTTTATCCGGCCCCAGCGATAGAATCTCAGCCTCAAGTTCATTAGCAACACGTTGCCCATAAGCAAATGCCGTCTCATCCTCACGCTGATCACGCCACGCATAGCATGGCGCGATATGCCGCGTTTCCACCAAAATAGGGTTAAACATTTGCCGCCGCCACAGATTACCGCCAGCCGCCAATGCCCCTAACGTATTGCCATGATAGCTTTGCCGGCGAGCAATCAGGATATGTCGGTCATCTTCGCCGCGCTCAACATGATATTGTCGGGCAAGCTTAATTGCTGCTTCCACAGCCTCTGACCCGCCAGATACAAAATAGACCCGATCAAGCCCTTCAGGCGCATGCTTAATCAGTTTATCGGCTAAAGCTTCGGCAGGTTCTGATGTAAAAAAGCCCGTATGGGCAAAGGCTAAGGCATCTAGCTGTTGTTTAATCGCCTGCTTAACCTCATCATTGCTATGCCCAAGGCAAGACACAGCAGCACCGCCTGAGCCATCGAGATAGCGTTTCCCATCACGGTCAATCAGATAACATCCCTCACCTGACACCGCAACTGGTGGCTCTGTTCTTGCATTTCTGCCAAAGACATGTGACATAATTCGCCTCAATATTTGCTATGCTGGCACTTGCCGCATTTGGTTTCCATCTGGATCATAAGCAGGGTTTAACATTACTTTACCACTTGCTAGAGTTCCTGCAATATCAACATTTACCTGACCGCCAGCAACAGCATATTCAACATCAACCAAGGCTAAGGCAACAGCGGCACCAACCCGATAGCCATAACTGGCTGAAGATGTCTTGCCTATGATCTGACCGGTCACATCAACAACTGGCTCATTCCCTATGGGGAACACATCGCTGTCAGCCAGTATAATTGTGACTAGTGTTTTCTTCGGCTGATCATTTTGTCTGGCTAACATAGCATCGCGGCCTAGGTAAGGGGTGTTTAGATCAACCGCAAACATCAGCCCCAGTTCTTCGGGAATATTATCGGTATCAATATCATGCCCATAAGATAAAAATCGTTTTTCAATCCGCATTGATGATTGCGCAAAAGCACCGACTGGCTTAACCCCCGCCGCTTGCATCGCTTGATACAGCGTTTTTGCATCATCACGGTGACAGGTGATCTCCCACCCTGATGCCCCGACATAGGATAAGCGGCCAGCGCTTACCTTAACGCCAGCGCAACTGCCCTCAGCATGGCGAAAATACTTAATATCACGCATCCAGCCTGCCCCTAAAGCATCTGCTATTCTGCTGGCATCCCGTCCCATTAGCCCCAAGGTTGCGAGGGTTTCGGTCACATCCTCAACCGTCACTTTCCAGGCGCCTTGCATCTGCCGTTTAATCCATGCCAGATCGCGTTTCAGCGCCGCCGTTCCAACATAAAGACGGAAATGATCATCAGCTAGTCTAAAGACCGTTAAATCGCTCATGATACCGCCTTTATCATTTAGCATAAGCGTATAGATAATTGACCCAACAGGTCGATCCATTTGATTGCTGGCAATCCATTGCAGAGCCATTAAAGCATCAGCGCCTTTAATATCAATCTTGCCAAAACTAGACAGGTCGGTGACACCCGCAGCGTCCGTCATATGCTTAACCTCACTGCCTACTTGATTAAACCAATCTGGCTTTCCAAAGCCCATTTTAGGGGCAGCATGCGCGTCGAAATAAAGGGGTCTTTCATAGCCATAAGCCTGCCCGAAATAGGCATCTTGCGCTTGCCATTCATCATGCAGCGGCAATTTACGCAAATGCCGTGCCGTCTGCCATTGCCGCCCTGGATAGGTAATCTCGTAATGTTTGCCCAGAACTTCTGGTACCCGTTCTGATAATGCCGCAATATCTGACCATGCTGGATCAAAGCGTTTAGGATCAGCCTCATGCAAATCCATTGGTGGCGCCCCATGAATAATATCATGCGCTAAAGCCCAGCCGGCACCGCCACCTGTCGCCACCCCGACAGAGTTCATCCCACATCCCAGATAGAGACCTTGTGTTTCCGCCGACTCGCCTAATAAAAAACTGCCGTCAGGGGTGAAGCTCTCAGGGCCATTAAGCAACATCCTCACCTTAGCCGTTTCCAGGACTGGCAGCCGATGTAAGGCGTTTTGCAGCATAGGTTCAAAATGATCCCAGTCTTCGGGCAATAGCTGAAAGGCGAAATCTGCCCCTAACTTGTCAGGGTCAATCGATTTGCCCATAGGCTCAAAACAACCGACCAGCAAACCGCCTGAATCATCCCTTATATATAAATGCCCGTCATGATCAGACAAAGTTGGCATATTGCCAGAAATACCGTCAATAGGCCGTGTTAAAAGATAGAAATGCTCACACGGCCAAACCGGAATATCGACACCAGCCAAGGCCGCCGCTTGCTTGCTCCATAAACCCGTACAAATTGCAACTTTATTGGTCTGGATGGTACCGCGTGTGGTCTCAACGCCTTTAATTTTATTGCCTTCTGTAATAATTCCAATAACGCCGGTATCTTCAAAAATGCTACCGCCTCGCTGACGTGCCGCTTTAGTTAGTGCCGCACATAGGTCTGAAGGGCTGACACGGCCATCATCTGGTGACCAGACTGCGCCAATGACATCATCTACATTCATCAGCGGCCAGCGCTCAAGCGCCTCATCAGCTGAAACGGAGCTTGCTTGCACGCCATATAGCCGGGCTAGCGCCTCTTGCCGTCGAATATGGGTCAGGCGGTCTGGATGGGTAGCAATTGATAATGAACCTTTATTGATCCAGCCAACCTGCTGTCCTGTTTCTTCCTCAAGCGAGCCATATAGCGAGATAGAATATTTGATCAAATTTGTCAGATTCTGCGTTGAGCGTAATGCTCTCACCTGCGCCGCAGAATGCCACGTCGTCCCAGAAGTTAATTTATTTCTCTCTAAAAGGACACTGTCACTAACCCCTTCTTTGGTCAGATGATAGAGCGTTGAACATCCCATAATGCCGCCGCCGATAACAACGACTTCGGCATGAGATGGAAGATTAGAATGATGAAGAGTGCTTATTTGGGAGGTATGTGTCATGAAAAAATCGATAAAAGAAATGCCTTAAGCAAAAATGTATTCTTTATTCATGATCACAAAAACATCATTTAGCAATTCAAAACTGACGGAATATATCAATATTCTCAATTTAATAAGTTTTAGATATTGCTTAATAAGCTCAGCCAATACAATATAGGCGACTGTCAATATGTTGCGCATGATATGACGTCATGCTAATCGTAATGACAAGTCATTTTAATGGAGGATTTTATGATCAAGAAGATTATGGCTGGCGCTATCGCCGCTAGTTTTGCGATGTCACCAATTGTGGCCTCTGCTGAAGGCTGTACAAACGATACTTGGAACAAGGTTATGTCTCGTGGCAAGATCGTTGTTGGCGTTAAGGCTGACTACAAGCCCTGGGGCTATCGTGATTCAAATGGTGAAATTGTTGGCATGGAAATCGATATGGCCAACGACGTAGCCGCTAAGATGGGTGTTGATATTGAGCTTGTTGCTGTTCAGTCATCCAACCGGATGCAGTTTCTTGAGCAGGGTAAGATTGACCTTATGATTGCGACAATGTCTGACCGTAAGGACCGCCGTGAGATCGTTGGTATCGTCGGACCTAACTACTACACATCTGGAACAAATGTTATGTCACCTAAGGCGCTTGGCCTAACCAGCTGGGAAGACCTTCGCGGTAAGCCTGTATGTGGCAAGCAAGGGGCGTTCTATAACCAAATCGTTGAAGAGCGTTATGGCGCACAGGTGATTGCATTTACTGGTAACGCAGAAGCAAAACAAGCTCTTCGTGACAAGAAATGTATCGCTTGGGTATATGATGACAGCTCCATCGGCTCTGACCTTAGCTCCGGTAACTGGGACGACTTCGAAATGCCATTAAATTCCGAAGACGACAACCCATGGGCACTGGCTGTGCCAAGTGCTGAGCGTGATTGCGTATTCGGACGTTTCATGGCTGGTATGCAGTATCAGTGGCATCAGGATGGTGCATTGATTGCTCTTGAAGAAAAGTGGGGCATCAAGCCAACACAGTTCCTTGCTGATAAAAATGCTCAATACAGTGATTGGTTAGCTGAATAATCAAATCACCAATAAATAAGGAATCCCGTCATTTACTGATGACGGGATTCTGGTATGTAATATGGACATTATAGCTGATTTTTTTCGCCAGATAGCTGAAGATTACCCCAGATGGAATTTCATCTGGATGTATGAACCTGTGCAACAAGGAAAAATCCTTTCAGGTATTTGGATGACTATAATACTGTCATTCTACTGTCTTATTCTATCTGTCGTTATTGGTATTGTTGGGGCTTTTGCTCAAGGTAGTAAAAACCGCTTTATCCGTGGCTTTGTGCAAGGATATATCCAGTTTTTTCGCAATACCCCGCCATATGTTCAGCTGTTATTCTTTTATTTTGCGTTAGGTCAGTTCACGCCAACCTTCAGCCCTGATGGCTGGCTTGAGGTTCCCATCATATCGAATGTCGGATGGGCGATCATTTCGCTATCGTTTTTTGCTGGTGCATTTAATGTTGAGATATTCAGAGCTGGTATTGAGGCGGTTGCCGATAGCACCAAGGAAGCTGCAGAATCGCTTGGTTTCTCGCGCTTTCAAACCTTCCGCTATGTGATGTTTCCTTTAGCTATTCGTGTCTCATTACCCTCACTGAATAATAATTTGATTAATCTGGTCAAGACAACGACCCAAGCCTACGGTATCGCCGTTCCTGAATTGCTATATCAATCAGTGACGATTTGGAATGATTATCCATCGGCGCAATACCCTACCATGCTTCTGGTATTTGTTGTTTATATCTTGCTAGTTGGTGTTCTGGTGATGAGCATGAATTCATGGGAAAAGAGATTAAGGATACCCGGTTATGGCCAGTAGATTTTCAACATCTATTCCCGGAATTGGCAAAAATGGAAGCACCGATTTACCTGTCCTTAAGCCATTTGCACCGAGCCAGCCTGTTGCTTTCAACACGAGCGCATGGCTTGCAAACCTGCCGCCTTGGACAGGCTTAGTATTATTACTGCCGATGATGATTTGGCCTTTTGCCAGTCATGCTGGCGGCAATTTCACCATGACAGATGCCTTTGCCGCGCTCATAAAATGGATGCCTTTTCTGTTAAAATCAGGCTTTCTGTTTAATGTCATCATATCCCTTTTTGCCATGCTCATTGGCACATTTTTAGGGATTATTCTCGGCTTAGGGCAAATCTCAAAAACTGGTATCATTCGCCGATTTAGCTGGTTCATCACACAACTTTTCCGTAATTCACCTTGGCTTGTGCTGCTCTTTATTGTGCTGCTTGCCTTCCCGTTTGAGATCACAATTTTCGGGGTCATTATTATGATACCTGATTGGACGAAAGCCGTGATTGGCCTATCCCTGCCAATTATGGCAAATATATCTGAGATTGTCCGCGGCGCCGTTCTATCTGTGCCAACCGCACAATGGGAAGCGGCGGAAAGCCTAGCCTTCACGCGCCAGCAAATCTTATGGCGGATTATTTTGCCGCAATGTTTTAAGCGGATGATACCGCCTTGGATGAATTGGTATGCTATTCTGACGATGGCGACACCATTATGCTCACTGCTTGGGGTCGAAGAGATTATCACATTATCACGGCAGGCAATGGAATCCGAAAACAATCACCCTGAGCTGCTTGTTCCCTTTTACAGTTTTGCGCTGGGGTTATTCTTTCTCTACTGTTATCCTATTGCGCGGGTAACCATGCATCTGGAACGCCGCTATTCGGTGAAAATATAGAGGTATTTAGACATGCTTAAAAAAAATGCAGAAACCATTGTGTCAATTCGGGATGTCCATAAATCCTTTGGTCAACTCGAAGTCCTCAAAGGCGTCAGCCTTGATGTCAAGAAGGGTGAAGTCATTTGCGTGATTGGCCCATCTGGTTCGGGAAAATCCACGCTGATACGTTGTATTAACGCGCTAAATAATATCCAAGGTGGAGAAATAAATGTCTGCGGCATTGATTTGACCGACCCTAAACTGGATAAGTTAGAACTACGCAAGCGGGTTGGCATGGTCTTTCAGCAATATAATTTATTCCCGCATAAAACGGCGCTAGAAAATATCATTATGGCACCAACTATGGTGCTGAAACAGGATCGCGCCGCCTCTGAAAAACGTGCCTTTGAATTAATGCAAAAGGTTCGCCTTGAAGGCAAAGAACATGCCTATCCTGGTGAGTTATCTGGCGGCCAGCAACAGCGAGTGGCGATTGCCCGCTCGCTTGCCATGAACCCCGATGTCATGCTTTTTGATGAGGTGACGGCAGCGCTTGACCCCGAAACCGTAAAAGAGGTGCTGGTCACAATCAAAGACCTAGCGCAAGAAGGCATGACGTGTATTCTCGTCACACATGAGATGGGATTTGCGCGAGAGGTCGCCGATCATATCTATTTTACCGATAATGGCGTTATTGTTGAACATGGGCCACCTAAAACATTCTTTAACAAGGCAAAAGACCCTAGAACTAAAGAGTTTCTTAGTCAGATTTTATAAAGAAGCTAGACCAATTAATGCTATGATTGCGTTGATGTATGTTTTGCGTTTATGATTATATCTAAGCAATTGGAGAATACATTGAGCTCGACTCTCCGTGCATATAGTGTGCATTTATTTACCGCAACAGGTGCAATTCTAGCCATGTTAGCCATTCTTGAGGCGGCTAAAACCGACTGGGATGCGATGTTTTTCTGGCTGATGATCGCCTTTATTGTTGATGGAATTGATGGCCCATTGGCGCGGCGATTTGATGTGACTGACAATGCAAAACGCATTGATGGCATCTTGCTAGATTTGATAATTGATTATCTGACCTATGTCTTCATTCCCGCATTTGCGCTGTTTCAAAGCGGCTTGCTGTCAGGCTGGACAGGCTGGTTCACCACACTTGTCATTACATTTGCAAGTTCGCTTTATTTTGCCGATACTCGCATGAAAACTGCAGATAAATCGTTTTCCGGCTTCCCATCCTGCTGGAATATGGTGATTTTGGTGTTATTTGCTATTCAGCCGCATTTCTGGACGATCACTGTTATTTGTGTGATTTTAGCGATTACTATGTTTCTGCCAATAAAGTTTATTCATCCGATTAGAACAAAGCGGTGGCGGATGTTATCTTTTCCTGTCACTGTCCTCTGGGTCATTTTTGCCGTCATGGCAACGCTCGAACAGTTTGATATCCCCGGTCAGGTTGATTACGTGAAATGGGGAATTATGTTAACCTCACTCTATATGTTATTTGCCGGAGCATTGCAGATGCTGATACCGGAATCCCATTCAGCTACCACATCTTCATGATCTTCACTTGGCCTGCATTGCGCCGCTAAAGCCATGAACTCATGTGTCGGCATGATTTGCGATAACGCCCAGATAGCACTAGCACGGATAACCACATGAGCGGAGACTATATGTCCCTTAACGGCATTGGCAAGACCTGCATTGCCGCTGTTGCCACATGCAATCAGAACATTTCTGATAAAGCGCTGATAGCCTGTTCTTTTGACTGGTGACGCGGCAAATTGTTGTCTGAAAGCCGCCTCATCAAGTGCTAATAAATCCGCTAGCATTGGCATGGTCAGCTCGGCTCTTGCTTGCAGTTTTTGTTCACTTGCCGTACGAGCAAATCTGTTCCACGGGCATACCGCTAAACAATCGTCACAACCAAAAATCCGATTACCCATAGGACGGCGATACTCAGGCGGAATGATGCCAGCATATTCGATCGTCAAATAGGAAATACAGCGTCTTGCATCCAGCTGATACGGTGCAGGGAAAGCATCTGTTGGGCAAATATCTAAACAGCGCGTACAACTGCCACAATGATCTTCCGCAGGCTGATGGGGTGCTAGCTCAGCATTTGTTAATATGACGCCGATAAATAGCCATGAGCCATATTCTCGCGACACCAGATTAGTATGTTTGCCTTGCCAGCCAAGCCCTGAACGTGCGGCAAGCGGCTTTTCCATTAATGGTGCCGTATCCACAAAAACCTTCACCTCTATGTCTGATCCTTTCGCTATTTGGGCGGCTAACTGCTTTAACTTGCCCTTAATTACATCATGATAGTCCCTCCCCCTTGCATAGACAGAAATATTACCTAATGCGCGCGCTTTGAGGTTTTCCATAGGATCATGATCAGGGGCATAATTCATACCAAGGACAATGGCAGATTTAGCATCTGACCACATAGCAACAGGCGCAATGCGGCGGTCGCGCGTGTCTTTCATCCATTGCATGTCACCATGATGCCCAGCATCAAGAAAAGCATCTAGCCGTTCTGCTAATCCGGCATCAGCATCAGCCCCGGCAATACCAACAACGCTAAAGCCGTGGCGAATGGCAAGATCATGGATATGTTGGGTGGTCACAGGCGTTATCATGAGGCCATGATGACAGAATATGAAGGGTTTTTCTATATTATCCGTTTATTGCCGGAATATCACCCAATGTTCTGGTTTCATAAAATTGATCAGCAAAATCGGCAAATTGGCCATTATCAATAGCCGTCCGAATAGCCGCCGTCAGATGCTGATAATAGGTAATATTATGCTGCGTTAACAACATAAGCCCAAGCACTTCTTCAGCTTTGAACAAATGATGCAGATAGGCGCGAGAATAGTGACTACAAGCAGAGCAAGTGCAAGTCTCATCAAGCGGTCTAGGGTCATCCGCATGCCGAGCATTTTTCATGTTAACGGTTCCGCGTGGGGTAAATGCCTGACCAGTACGTCCAGATCGCGTCGGCAAAACACAATCAAACATATCAATCCCGCGCGCGACAGCCCCAACAATATCATCGGGCTTTCCGACCCCCATCAGATAACGTGGCTTATCCGCCCGCATCAAGGGGGTGGTGGCATCAAGCGTTGTGAACATGGTGTCTTGGCCTTCGCCAACCGCAAGTCCACCAACAGCATAACCTTCAAAATCAATTTGCTCCAGGCGCTTAACAGACTCTTCTCTTAAATCAGGATAAATGCTGCCCTGAACAATGCCAAACTGACCATAACCCTGTCTTTTGACAAAAGCCGCACGGCAGCGTTCTGCCCAATCCATTGACAACCGCATTGAGGCCGCGGCAACTTCATGTTCAGCTGGAAATGGTGTACATTCATCAAAGGCCATCGTAATCGTCGCATCAAGCATACGTTGAATATCGGTAGACCGTTCCGGGGTGAGGCGGTGCTTTGACCCATCGAGATGTGATTTGAAGGTAACACCATCCTCATCAATCTTTCGTAAATTACCTAGCGACATAACCTGAAAGCCGCCAGAATCAGTCAATAATGGGCCATCCCATCCCATCATCCGCCGAACACCACCTAGCCTTTCCACACGTTCAGCCCCCGGCCGCAGCATCAAGTGATAGGTATTGGCAAGAATGATCATGGCACCAGTTGCCCAGACATCATCAACCGTCATGGCTTTAACCGTGGCGGCCGTACCAACTGGCATAAATACAGGCGTCTCAATCACTCCATGAGCTGTCTCAAGACGACCGCGGCGGGCACCGCCATTGGTCTTCAAAAGCGAAAACTGAAAGTCAGGATTTGTCATGCTGTCGCTCCATTAAACAGGCATCACCATATGAAAAAAACCGATAGCCGTGACTAAGCGCATGCTGATAGCCGTGCCTAACCCGATCTTCACCAGCAAATGCAAATACCAGCATCAATAGGGTTGAACGCGGCAGATGAAAATTTGTCATCAACATATCAACAACCCCAAACTGATATCCAGGCAGAATAAACAAATCCGTTTCCGCTTGATAGGGACGAATATCACCATGATCACGCCAACAACTTTCAAGCAGGCGAAGCGACGTTGTGCCAATCGCAACGATACGTCCACCGCGATGACGACAGGAATTGATAGCCGCTGCCGTCTCAGCCGATATTTCCCCCCACTCGCTATGCATAATATGGTGCCGAGGATCATCCGCCTTAACCGGTAAAAACGTCCCTGCCCCAACATGCAGAGTGACTTCCTTAATCGGAATATGGCGGGCTGCCAGCGCATCCATCAGCGTTTCATCAAAATGTAATCCGGCAGTCGGCGCCGCAACTGCACCTTCATGTCGCGCAAACAGGGTTTGATAATCATGCTTATCATCTGCATCCACACCATCTGGGCGCGGAATATATGGCGGTAATGGCATAGTACCATAAGTATGCAATGCCATGACCAAATCACCACCGGAGCAATTAAATTGTAATTCTCTTTGACCATCATCACCAATAGCCGTCACCCGAGCCGCAAAATCAGGTGCAAAAATCACCATATCATTGAGACGAAGTTTCTTAGCTGGTTTAGCAAATGCACGCCATTGATCACTAGAAATTTGCTGATGCAGGGTGACAGAAATCCCAGCCTCTCCACGCTTACCCTTTAATCGAGCGGGTATAACTTTTGTATTATTTACAATGATTAAATCATTACTATTAAGATATAATGGTAAGTCTATAATGTGCTTATCTTGCATGTTTTGTTGCCGCATATCGAGCAATTTTGCCTGATGCCGTGGGCTCACCGGTTTATGCGCGATTGCCTTTGCTGGCAGCTGATAATCAAAATCATCAAGTTTCATGATACAGGCTGAAAAATCTGCACAACGCCGCACACATGTTGGTTATCATCAACCACAATCAGGCACTGAACACGGGCTTCTTGCATTTTAGCTTCGGCTTCCGTCATCTTGGTGTCAGGCCGCACCGTCAACGGACTTGGTGACATCAGACTTTCGGCTTGCGTCTGCTGAAAATCAATCTGATCACCAATGGCACGGCGCAAATCCCCATCCGTAATGATACCATCTAACTTTTCAGGTGTGCCAACAAGCGCGATACCAAGCCTGCCCTCAGTCATAGCAAGAATAACCGATGACATTGGCATATTAGGGGCAACAAAAGGCAGTTTTTCTGTTATCATTTGATCGCTAACCCTTGACAGAAGCCGCTTGCCTAGCGCCCCACCAGGATGGGTGGCAGCAAAATCTTCAACTTTGAAGCCACGCTTTTCCATCAAAGCAATCGCCAGCGCATCGCCCATAACAAGGGTCGTTAATCCAGATGTGGTCGGGGCAAGATTAAGCGGACACGCCTCTTTATCAACCGATATATCAAGAACAAGGTGACAATGCTTGGCTAAACTAGATTTCAAATTACCGGTAAAGGCAATGCTGGGTAGACCGATACGCTCAAATGCAGGAAGCAATCGGATAATTTCCTCAGTTTCTCCAGAATTAGAGATCAGAATAAGCACATCATTAGCACGCACCCGCCCTAAATCACCGTGAATGGCTTCTGCAGGATGCAGAAAAATACTAGGTGTTCCAGTCGAGGCCAGAGTAGATGATATTTTCTGGCCAAACAGACCCGATTTTCCCATCCCGCAGACAATCACCTGCCCTGATGCCTCAAGCATCATATCAACAGCCTTATTAAACTGCGTATCCATCCGCTGAACGAGTCGATCAATCGCGTTTTTATAGGTATCCGCTAACAACTGTGTTGTTTCAAGCATAGGCTCTAACCATTTCCATTTTCTATTCACTATTTAAGGCGCTCATCTATGTGCTCATCTATATGCTCATCCATGTTCTCATCTAGGAGCTCATCTATGTGCTCATCTAGGCGCTAATCTAGCCAGCTTTTGGCATGATGCAAGCATTTCTAATATTATATTACTACACTTGGCTAAGAATACGATCTGCCTTGTCTTTATCCTCGCTCGTATTGATATTAAAAAATGGATCGGGAATACCGTCAAAATGACAAATGGCAACATCATACCGGGCAGTAAAGCCATCAATTTTACGCATATCATGATTAATCAGCTTATCGCGTAATTCAGCGCGAATAGCAATTGGCCAAAGCCCAAATACGGGATGCGTGCGGCCGCCTGACGCCGCGCAAACTAAACCTGTCTGGCTAGCTTTATCGAGCATACGTGCCACCAAATCAAGTGGAATAAACGGCGTATCCCCCGCTAGGCTAAGTACATGGGTTTTATTAGGATATTGTGCCGCCGCCGCATCAAGCCCCGCCAGAATACCCGCCAATGGCCCCAAAAAACCATCAAGCTGATCCGCTACAACAGACAAGCCAAAGGATTTGAACCTGTTAAGATCACCATTAGCATTGATGATAACATCTTTACACTGGGGGGTCAGACGATCAAGGATATGACGAAGGATAGGTTTGCCGCCAAGCTCTATCAGTGTTTTGTCACCGCCACCCATGCGCCGCGCCTCACCACCAGCCAGAATAACAGCCACCACATCGGATGGAAGCAAAGGTTGAGGCGACTTAGGAGTAGAGAAATCGGCACTCATTTCCGTGACGCCGCCCGTTGCGGGGATGCCATATCATCATCGCCATCATCAGTGCCATCAATAGCAGCCGCATCACCTTTATTCGCATCATAATCATCAATAATACGCTGACAACCTGTTAAGGCGGTAAACCGCTTTCCCCTAGCACGGCCAATGAGGGTTAGCCCTGTTCGGTCAGCCATAGCAACGCCTGAATGGGTAAATCCGGAACGAGATACCAAAATCGGTATTTGCATCTGCACGGTTTTAATGACCATTTCGCTGGTCAGGCGGCCAGTCGTATAGAAAATTTTATTTTCGCCAGTGATATGATTAAGCCGCATCCATCCGGCAATCTTATCAACCGCGTTATGGCGACCAACATCTTCGATATAGGCTAGCACTTGATCACCCTCGGCTAAGACACAGCCATGAATAGCACCTGCCGATAGATATAAACTCGGCATCGTGTTTATCGTTTTAAGCAATCGCATCATGTCAGAGATATGTATCCGCGCATCTGGATTAAGCGATATATCTTCAACCGCATCCATCATATCGCCAAACTGTGTGCCTTGGGCACAGCCACTTGTTTGAATTTTCTGCTTTAATTTTTCCTCATAATTCGTTTCACGTTCTGTCCGAACAACAACAACACCAAGATCATCATCAACATCAATAGCCGTGATAACATCATCATCCTTGAGCATGTTTTGATTCTTCAAAAACCCGACCGCCAGATATTCTGGCCAATCGCCAAGCGTCATTGTTGTGACAATTTCTTGTCTATTAAGGAAAATGGTTAATGGAAGCTCTGTTACCACCGGCACTTTCACCGGTTGGTTATGCTCATCTCTTCCCTCAACAATTTTGACAAGCGTACTATTATCAGGTTGCGGGATGACCAACAGGGGTTTGTTTTGACTATTCATATATTAAAGATAAGAAATGATACCAACAAAACAAGCACAAAGCGCGCACAGCATGGCAACTTAACAAGATATATGCTATGAGTTCTTCAAAAGAGGATAGATTATGCGTTTTCATTTTACCGCATCAAATAAACCAATGGCTCAACAACGGCTAACTGAACTGGTTGAGGCGTATGGTCAGCATGGGCCAGAAGATTGTGATGTCATTATCGCCTTAGGCGGTGATGGGCAGATGCTAAAGACGCTAAAAGCATCGGTTGAGGTCAATCACCCTGTCTATGGGATGAATTGCGGAACCGTTGGCTTTCTGATGAATATGTTTCATCAAGAAGACCTTGTTGAATGTATCAAAAAAGCTGAAACAACGGTGATCCACCCGCTCGCAATGACAGCGCATACTATCCATGGTGAGGTTCATCACGCGCATGGAATTAATGAAGTATCCATATCAAGAGAAAGTCATCAGGCGGTTAAATGTAAGATTTTGATAGATGGGATTGAACGTCTACCTGAAATGGTTGGCGACGGGCTGATTGTCGCAACACCAGCCGGCTCAACCGCATATAATCTTTCCGCACATGGCCCTATTATCCCGCTAGGATCAGAAGTTCTGGCCATGACACCGGTTAGCGCCTTCCGTCCACGGCGTTGGCGAGGAGCGATCTTACCGCAATCTGCTGATGTCCATTTAACCATGATTGAACCTGATTTTCGGCCAGTCAGCGCGGCCGCTGATGGAACAGAGATCAGGGATGTGTCGGCTGTTCACATTAAAATGGATAAAAATATTAGCTACACAATTCTAAGTGACCCCGGTCAAGGGTTGGCAGAACGGGCGATGCAAGAACAGTTTTTATTTTAGAATATTAATCGGCTAGCGCATCTAGACGCTTCAGAAACTGCATCACATTTTGCCAGAATAATTGTCTGATCTCTGGCTTTTCAAGCATCAATTCGTGCCTCGCCTCCGGGTAAATATGACTCTCACATTGCGGTATCTGATCAACCGCCCATTTCTGTATGTTGCCATCAACAACACGTTCATCCTCAGGAATATGCGCTTGCATAGGGCAAGACAGTTGATTTAGCCAAGATTTTGAGGCGGTTGTCTGGGCGCACGATTGATACGCCGCTTTGACCCAGCCATAGGTGGGCTCATAGGTTTTAGCCATTGGATAGCGTTGCCATAATTGCGGCATCACGGCATAGCCATCAACATCGGTTGTTAGCGGATTATCAGCATAAAACGTATTATCATCTGGCCGATCATGTTTGGTTGAGACTGGCTTTTTAGCAAAACCCAGCATCATTAACAGCTTCAATACTGGCCTGACAAACCAGCTTGGTGATAGCGCTAATTGCATCATGGGGGCGGAAAGCACTATGCCTCTAATATTTAAGTCAGGGATATGTTTTAGTACGCGTAATGCCAAATGCCCACCCATAGAATGACCAAACAGGATAACCGGCCGCCCGCGCAGGATAGCAGTTGCGTTCAAAACCGCCTCTAACGCATCAAGATAGTCATTAAAGTCGCCGATATGGACAGGCAAGCGCTCTGCCAGAAGGCGCCCACTCATGCCTTGTGATGGCCAATCTATAATCAGCGCATCGACATCTTTTTCAAACAACGGCGACATGATCAGGGCGTATTTTTCGATAAACTCCGATAGGCCGGGTAGAACAATAATAATCGGCTTATTAGACTCCACTAACTCTGAATGCAAAGCTCTGCCCCATATCCCATAGCGAACTTCCATGCCCTTATGGGTTAAGGTGAATAGCGCAGGCATAACAGGGGCGGCAGATATCATGATGCAGGAATTTGCGGACTTTCTGAGGCCTGGCGTTCCCACATATCAAAATAGACGCCTTTTTTGGCGAGCAATTGCGTATGCGTTCCGCGTTCAACAATTTCCCCCTTAACCAGAACAAGAATCTCATCACAAGCGACAATTGTTGATAAACGATGGGCGATAATAAGTGTTGTTCTTTCCTGACTAATCGCATTTAGTGAGGATTGTATCTGTTTTTCGGTATGGCTATCTAGGGCAGATGTCGCCTCATCAAAGAGAAAGATAGATGGGTTTTTGAGAATAGCTCTAGCGATAGCAACACGCTGTTTTTCACCACCCGACAATTTTAAACCGCGCTCACCTACCCTTGTATCATAGCCATCTGGTAGCGATGATATGAAGTGATCAAGTGATGCTAATTCAGCAGCTTTGCGCACCTTATCCATATCCATTTCATCAGTGCCATAAGCAATATTTTCAGCAATCGTTGTGTTAAACAGCACCGTGTCTTGCGGAACCATAGCAATAGCCGAGCGCAAACTCGACTGTTCTATAGCTTGTAAGGATTGGCCATCAATTCTTATCTCACCAGCATCAGGATCATAAAATCTGAATAATAATTTAGAAATGGTGGATTTGCCCGCGCCACTCGGCCCCACTAGGGCGACACGTTCCCCAGGCTCAACCGTGAAACTCAAATTTTTGAGAACAGCGCGTGGGCCATAAGTAAAGGTAATATTATCAAACTCAATTCGCCCACCATTGATTTTAAGCGGCACCGCAGTCGGGAAATCCTTAATATCAGGGTCTTCGGTCAGAAGCGAAAACATACGTTCCATATCAGCAATGGATTGCCTGATCTCACGATAAATATAGCCAAGAAAATTAAGCGGTAAATAAAGCTGTATGAGATAGGTATTGACGACCACAAAACTACCAATTGATAAATTGCCAGCCTTGATATCCTGACCGGCTAGACCCATCACAATCATCAGGCCAATAGATATGATTAAGCCCTGACCAACATTGACTAAGGATAGCGAGGTGCGCGACACAACAGCCGCATCTTCATAGCCTTTTAATGCTTGAGAAAATCGTTTAGCTTCCATTTCTTCTGCATTGAAATATTTAACTGTTTCATAATTTAATAGTGAATCAACTGCGCGTGTAGCAGCTTTCTCATCAGCGTCATTCATACGCCGCCGAAACTTAATCCGCCACTCCGTCAAAACAAGCGTATAGGTGGCATAAATGATGACAGTAATGACCGTCACAAGAGCATAATAAAATCCAAAAAGACCCCATAAAATTGCTGATACAAGGATCAATTCTATGATCAATGGCATGACTTCTAGCAAAGCAAAAGTCAGCAAAAACTCCATGCCCTTAGCGCCACGTTCAATAGCACGAGTTAAGCCACCTGTCTGCCGATCTAGATGAAACTTGAGGCTAAGCGAATGCAGATGTCGAAAGGTTCTAAGCGCGGCGGCATGAACGGCTTTCTGGGCAACGCGGACAAAGACATACTCGCTCCCCTCATCAAAAAATTGCTGGCTAATTCTGGCTAGCGCGTATGCACCCAAGAGCCACCACATAACAGAAATATCAAATGCAAACGGGTCTTCTGATACATAATCGACAACCCATCCATATGTTAATGGCACAATTAATGTTGCCGCTCTTGCGATTGAAATGAACAGCAATGCCAAGAATGTTCGTGTCATCACCTCACGATTGCCGCGCGGTGATATATATCTGACTAATTCCAGCAACGCCTGACCGACACCAATTTTTTCACCATATTTCGCTGGCGGTTCAACCTTCACGGCATCGGCCATTTTATTTTCCTTTAATATAAATTGAAACGACTATGTGGTTTCGACAGAAAAGCTCTCACCACATCCACAACGGGCGGTTTCGTTTGGATTATTGAACACAAATCCAGATGAAAATTTATCTTCTTGCCAGTCCATTTCTGAACCGATTAGAAACATGACGGCGGCGGGATCAATCAATACAGTGACACCATTGACGCTGATACTATCCTCAAATGGTTTTTGATCCTTGGCGTATTCAACATGATATTTCATGCCAGAACAGCCGGCGGTTTTAATGCCAACACGTATCCCCATAACATCACTAGACCCTGCATCCATCAACATCTGAATATGTTGTGTTGCCCGATCTGTCAGGGTAATAATCGGTTTATCAGATGAATACATATTTTTCCCTCACCTTATCTCCCTACCACAAATCCAATGCCATTCTGGCATCATCGCTCATGCGATCTTTAGTCCAGGGCGGGTCCCAAACCAACTCTACTTCTACACAGCCAACATGATCAAGCTTAGCCACAGCATCGGCCGCTTGTTTCGGCAATATTCCTGCAACAGGGCAGCCCGGAGCGGTTAGCGACATGGTGATATAAACATCACCATTATCTTTTGTTTGAATATCATAGATAAGCCCTAGCTCATAGATGTTAACAGGAATTTCAGGATCAAAGACTGTTGATAAGGCATCGACAACATCACCAACAGGAACTTTTTTTGCCTCATCAAGGTTGGAAAACGGCTCACCCGAACGCGCAATATAGCCCTCAGTTGTTGCTTGCCCAACACCATCAGGCATAAAATCATGCAAGGTGAGATGATCAACCGTCATGCAAATATCACCTTCACTTTTTCCAAAGCCTCAGCCAACACATCAAAATCTTGGCGTGAGTTATAAATGCCAACGCTAGCTCTGGCGGTGGCGGGCAAATCTAGAAAATCATGCAAGGGTTGGGCGCAATGATGACCAGCACGGATAGCGATACCGGCGCGATCAACAATGGTCGATATATCATGTGGATGGGCGCAATCCATGACAAAGGAAATGACCCCTGACTTAGCCCCTGCCGTGCCGATTAACCTGACCCCATCTATCGCTGATAATTTTTGATGCGCATAGGTGATGAGATCATGTTCATGGTCACGGATATGATCCATACCAATAGCCTCAACATAATCAATAGCAGCCGCAAACCCTAACGCTTCGGCGATAGGTGGCGTTCCAGCCTCAAACCGTTCAGGCGGATCAGCGTAGGTTGATGCCTCAATCGTCACCCTGTCAATCATAGCACCGCCGCCCATGAATGGCGGCATAGATGCCAGCAGGTCATGCCGTCCCCACATCATGCCAATGCCGCTAGGGCCATAGAGTTTATGCGCTGAGAAGACATAAAAATCACATCCCAATGCCTGAACATCAACAGGCATATGAACAGCTCCCTGACAGCCATCAGCGACCATGACCGCATCATGGGCATGGGCAAGCTCTGACAGCGCTTTGATATCGTAAACCGTCCCCAACACATTCGACACATGCGGCATAGCGATAATTTTCGTCTTATGGCTAACCATATCGGCAACCTTATTCATATCGACATGGCCATCTGGCTCAACCGGTGCTGCCCTTAGAATAGCGCCTTTCTGCTGACAGATCATTTGCCATGGCACTATGTTGGCGTGATGGTCAGCGATTGAGATAAGCACTTCATCACCTTGTTTCAGCACCATGCCGCCATAGGACTGGGCAATGATATTAAGTGATACGGTCGCGCCTGCCGTTAACACCACCTCATGCGCGGACGGCGCATTAATGAATTGGGCAAGTTTGGTGCGGCATAATTCATATTTATCTGTTGCTTCTTCGCTCAACCGGTGGATACCGCGATGAACATTCGCGTAATGCTGACTATACGCATCTGAAATGGCATCAATCACCATTTGCGGCTTTTGCGCAGAGGCTGCCGAGTCAAGATAGGTCAGTGGTTTACCATGAATTTGACGTTGCAAAATGGGAAAATCGGCGCGGATTTGCTGCCAATTGACATCATTTGCATAACCATCTTGATCATTCGCATGATACGGTTTCATGTCGTCACCCTTGATTTAATCCACTGTTCAATCGGTGCAACCAGCCATTCGCGTTGCGGTTCCTCTAGCTCATCCACGACATCAACCAAAAAGGCCTCTATCAGCATTTGTCGCGCCGCATCTTGGCTAATGCCGCGGCTCATCAAATAGAATAGCTGATCATCATCAAGCTCACCAATGGTGGCGCCATGCGAGCATGTCACATCGTCAGCATAGATTTCTAGCTCTGGCTTTGTGTTAGCCTCAGCCTGACGTGATAGAATAAGCGTCCGGCTCATCTGATTGCCATCGGTTTTCTGGGCATATCTCTCGACTTTCACTTTACCCTGAAAGACAGCTTTGGCTTGGTTATCAAGAACCCCATGAATACGCTGAAAAGATTGACAATCGGGGGCATCATGATCAATTCTGCTGGTGACGTCACGGATTTGCTTATCGCGCCCCAAATACACCGCGTTCAAATAGGATTGGGCATCAGCCTCGGACAGGCTGACTTGTGTCTCGCTTCGGCTAATATCACCGCCAGCCATCACCATATCGCCATGATAAACAGACTTTGCTTGCTGCTTGACTAAATTAAGACCCAAGTGATAGCGGCTATCCGCCTCAATCAAACGCCGCGCATGATTTAACCTTGCCCCTTCTTCCAGACAAAACAGCATAAGTGGTGCCGATAGCCCCGACCCTTCACCTTTATGTTCTTCCAAAATAGTTAGAGATGCCCCCGGCATGATCTTAAAGACAAGAACAGGATGGCTAGAAACGCCATCACCTGAATAATCAAATATCAGCTGTAATGGTTTAGCAACTGGCTGATCGATTGTAATCGCTAGCCCATCCCTGGCGTAAGCAAGTGCGAAATCAGCGACTTTATGTTGGTCAGGAACAGCCGCCGCTAATGCCGATGAAAGCGCCGTGTTCTGTGACAGATTTTCACAATGAATTCCATCATTAAATGACATATTATCAATAGGTTGATAAACACCATTAATAAAATGAATTACGTTATCTTCGGGTGAAGACAAAGGTTCCAGTGAGGCTTCTGCTGGGGCAAACTGCGCTGATCTAATGGCGTTGATATTGGTAAATCGCCAAGCCTCATCCTTACTGCTTGGCCAGCCATTTTTGGCATAGCGTGAGGACGCATCAGCTGTCAAACGCTCAAAACTGATGACATCATGCGGCATCGATAAAGCCTCCATACCCCGTTTTCTCGACCTCAAGCGCAAGCGTCTTATCGCCAGATTTGACGATCTTGCCATCAGCAAGAATATGCACATGATCAGGAATAATATAGTCAAGCAGGCGCTGATAATGGGTGATGACAAGAACACCAATATCATCAGTTTTCAGCGCATTAACGCCCTCCGACACGATCCGCAAAGCATCAACATCCAAGCCGGAATCGGTTTCATCCAAAATAGCCATCCGCGGTTCAAGTAACGCCATTTGAAGTATCTCATAACGTTTTTTCTCACCACCAGAAAAGCCGACATTGACAGCTCTTTTCAGCATATCATCCTTAATACCTAACTTGGCGGCGGCTTCACGGACGGTTTTAACAAAGGCGATCTGATCAATTTCATCAAGCCTTGCCTCAATGCGCCGCGCATTGACTGCCCCACGCAGAAAGCTCATGCCGCCAACACCAGGCAATTCAACAGGATACTGAAATGCTAGAAAGAGACCAGCACGCGCCCGCTCATCTGCCTCCATTTCAAGCACAGATTGGCCATCAAGACAGATATCACCATCCGTCACCTCATACCCATCACGACCAGCAAGAACATAAGATAAGGTACTTTTCCCCGATCCGTTCGGCCCCATAATGGCATGGATTTCAGACGGATTGATCGTCAGGTTTATGCCCTTCAAAATAGGCTTATCGCCAATTGAGGCATGCAGATTTTTGATTTCCAGTAATGGCATATGATTATCCTACGCTTCCTTCTAGTGAGATGCCGATGAGCTTTTGTGCCTCAACAGCGAATTCCATTGGTAATTCTTTCATAACTTCTTTGCAAAACCCGTTAACAATCAGCGATACGGCTTCTTCGGTTGCCATGCCGCGTTGCAAACAATAAAAGAGCTGATCTTCAGATATGCGTGAGGTTGTTGCCTCATGCTCTACCTTGGCGCTAGGATTACGCGAGGTGATATAAGGGACGGTATGCGCTCCACATTGATCCCCAACCAGCAAACTATCGCATTGGGTAAAATTACGCGCATTTTCAGCACCCGGCATCATCTTGACCAAGCCGCGATAGGTATTATTAGAACGGCCAGCAGAGATACCCTTTGAGATGATGGTAGAGGTTGTATTGGCGCCAATATGGATCATTTTTGTCCCAGTATCGGCTTGTTGCGCGTTATTGGTCACCGCAACCGAATAAAACTCACCCACACTGCCATCACCTTGCAGGATGCAAGATGGATATTTCCATGTAATCGCTGACCCTGTTTCGACCTGAGTCCAAGAGATTTTAGAGCGTGCTCCACGACAGGCACCCCGCTTGGTCACAAAGTTATAGATGCCGCCCTTGCCGTTCTCATCACCGGGATACCAGTTTTGAACTGTCGAATATTTAATCTCTGCATCATCCATAGTCACTAGCTCAACAACCGCGGCATGAAGCTGATTTTCATCACGTTGCGGGGCTGTACAGCCCTCAAGGTAGCTCACATAGGAGCCTTCTTCGGCAATGATCAGCGTCCGTTCAAACTGTCCTGTATTTTGCTCATTAATGCGGAAATACGTGGATAATTCCATCGGGCAGCGCACGCCTTTCGGAATATAGACGAATGAGCCATCGGTAAACACCGCCGAGTTCAATGCCGCAAAGTAATTATCCCCTTGCGGAACAACAGAGCCAATATAGGCTTTGACCAGTTCAGGGTGGGTTCTAATCGCCTCAGATATAGGGCAAAATATAACCCCTGACTCAGCTAGTTTCTCACGAAAGGTTGTTGCCACTGATACAGAATCAAACACAGCATCAACAGCAACCCCTGCCAGCATTTCCTGTTCATGTAACGGAATGCCAAGCTTCTCATAGGTGCGAAGCAATTCGGGATCAACCTCATCCAAAGATTTGGGTTGTTCGGCCATTTTAGGGGCAGCGTAATAATGGATATCCTGATAATCAATAGGCGGATAATGCAGCATCGCCCAATCTGGATCATCCATTTTTAGCCATACCTGATACGCTTTAAGACGCCATTCCAGCATCCATTCCGGCTCTTCTTTCTTGGCCGAAATCATGCGAATAGTATCTTCGTTCAGCCCTTTAGGGGCTTTATCTACCTCAATATCGGTGACAAAGCCGTATTTATACTTACCTGTGGCTTCTTCGACTTGGCGAACCGTTTCTGCAGTTGCAGACATCTACTTTACCTCCATCACTGACGGCGTTATTTGTGATTGCGATTGATTAGTATTCTTTGATGCTTCTTTATCCGGAAACATATTTTCGGGGTTACATAAATCAGCAAGGCTGACATCTTTGAGAGCGTGAGAAATTGCAGTATTAATTTTCTCCCAATTCCCACCAAGGAAACAGACATGACGAGACGAACAAGGATCAACCGACGTTGTCACGCAAGATGTTAAAGCAATAGGGCCTTCTAAAACTTCGACAATATCAATGAGAGATATATCAGCTGACGGCCGAAGCAACCGATAGCCGCCAGATTTTCCGCGTTGAGCGTGAACAAAATCTGATCCAGCTAATTCTTTCAGTATTTTCTGTGTCGTGGTCTGAGTCAAACCAGCCTGTTGTGCCAATTCAACAGATGAATGCAGGCGCATCGGATTATCAGCATAATTACTGGCCATAGCCGATAATAAAACCGTCCCGTAATCAGTCATTTTATTAAGTCTGATCATTGCAACACCTAGCTACACCTGGGTAATATCTGAGTAATACTTGGGTAATACTCTAGAAACTTTATATAAGACCAAAATAGTCTGTATTAAATATCGTTATAACTAGTGTTTAATCAAGTGGTAAATGCGTAATAATTGCCGCAATTAAGCGAAAAAGATGAGGCAAAATGAAGCGGAGCAATGAGAACAAATGGCTTATCGGTTAAGCGATTAGTTTATGCTAAAGCGACGCGGCGTATACCGATCGCCATCAAAATCATCAAATAAATCAGTAATATCAGGATGATCTATTGGCCCTGACTCGGCATCAGGCACAAGATTCTGCTGACTGACATAAGCGGTGTAGAAACTATCCTCATTTTCAGCAAGCAGATGATAAAATGGCTGCTCACGGCTCGGACGCACCTCTGCAGGAATTGAATTATACCATTCCTCGGTATTATCAAACTCTGGGTCAACATCAAACACGACACCTCGGAAAGGATAGTGTTTATGACGTACGACGTCGCCAATATTGAACACGGGATTTTTAATTTTCTTATCTTTTTTATCCATCATAAACCCCATGAAAGAACAATATCTCCATGCCAACAAAATCATTCATCATAAATAAATATGAAATTAACTGATTATAGACGTTCTTTTACCTTAAGAACCTGACGGCCCTTATACATGCCTGTCTTTGGGTCCATATGATGTGGACGGTGCAATTCACCTGTTGTCTTGTCCTCGACATAGGCATCATGACTAATAGAGTCATGTGACCGGCGCATACCACGCTTAGAACGTGTTACTTTACTCTTTGGAACTGCCATATCCGTCTCCAGCCTTAATAAGCGAAATGGTGGAGCTAGACGGGATCGAACCGACGACCTCCTGCTTGCAAAGCAGGCGCTCTCCCAGCTGAGCTATAGCCCCTTAAATTCAAAAAGATGTTTAAAAAACATCAGCAAGGCGTCTTTATGTGTCAGCAAGGGGCTTTTCGTCAAGCCCCTTGTTTAACAAAATGATAAAAAGTTTATCAAAATGACAAAAAGTTTATCAAAATGATAAAAAACTCTTCTTATAGTGAGGGATTTTCACCCAAAGCCTCAATAACAGCAGGATGAACAATGCGTCCAGCCTTAACATTAAGACCATTCATCAGATGCTCATCCATCTCAAGCGCCTTGTCACCATGCTCTGCTAACGCTAGCGTGAATGGCAAGGTCACATTGTTCAGCGCATGACTTGACGTGCGTGGAACCGACCCCGGCATATTAGCAACACAATAATGAATAACCCCATCAATATCATAAATCGGGTCTTCATGCGTTGTCGCCTTAGACGTCTCAAAACAGCCGCCTTGGTCAATAGCAACATCAACAAGCACTGAGCCATTACGCATCATACCAAGGTGATGGCGGCGCACCAATCTAGGCGCAGCAGCACCAGGAACAAGCACCGCCCCAACAACAAGATCAGCAGTAGCAAGGTTTTCTTCAATAGCCTGTGCAGTTGAATAGCGTGTTATCAGACGGCCATTGAAGATATCATCCAGATATCTTAGCCGCGGCACTGACCTGTCAAGAATAGTCACTCTTGCGCCCATACCAACGGCTAGCTTAGCCGCATTAGTGCCAACAACGCCGCCGCCGATAATGACAATATTAGCTGCGTCCACTCCTGGAACACCGGACAGCAATATGCCTCTACCGCCAGCTGTTTTCTTAAGATAAAACGCGCCTTCGGTGATGGCTAAACGGCCAGCAACCTCACTCATCGGAGCGAGCAAGGGCAGACCGCCATTATGATCTGTGACGGTTTCATAGGCTATTGCAGTACAGCCCGATTCCATCAAACCGATTGTTTGCGCTGGATCAGGCGCAAGATGCAAATAGGTGAATAGAAGCTGATCAGAGCGGAGCTGCTTCCATTCCACTTGCTGCGGCTCTTTCACTTTAACAATCATCTCAGCATCGGCAAAAACACGTGCCGCATCAGAAGCGATCTCTGCGCCAGCCGCTTTATATTCATCATCGGTTGAACCAATGCCAATGCCAGCGCCAGTTTCTACCAGAACAGAATGGCCGCGATCTGTTAATTCCTTAACCGAATCTGGAACAAGGCCAACACGAAACTCATTATTCTTAATTTCCTTAGGTACGCCAATACGCATGACACAATTTCCCCGATAAATTTAAAGATCATTGAGGTTATTTTAATCTATTTTTATATTAAATTTCCTTGCTTTTTATTCATAGAAACAGCATAATTTTCAAATAAAATTTTATATATGGGGTATATATTGAAAGATTATTCAACATTGCAAAATGATAATGCAACAATCTCATTGAAAAATATTGATCGCATTGACCATGCTATCATTTTAGCGCTTCAAGACAATGCCCGGCTTAGCAATGTTGAACTCAGCAATAAGATCAATCTATCACCATCAGCGTGTTTAAGGCGTGTATCTAATCTAGAAAAAAGCGGAATTATTACCGGATATCACGCGGAGCTTAACACCCAACAACTTGGTTATGATGTTACTATTCTGGTTCAGGTGACGCTGAATGGTCAATCGGCAAAAATCTTGGCTGAATTTGAGCAAGAGGCCATGAAAATTCCAAATATTCTAGCTTGTTTTCTGATGGCAGGAGCCAAGGATTACATTATCCGCATCGCAGCGAGAGATGTTGCCGATTATGGTGAAATTCACACAAAATATCTGTCTTCCTTGCCGCATGTCAGAAGCATTGAGTCCAACTTTGTTCTGCGCACTGTTACCAACAGAAGCCTGCCATTAAGCATAAATAGCTTTTAACCCCATATAACAGTCTAGCGAATTGGCTGTGACAGCAATATTCCGCTTGGTGCCTGCTGCCGCAAATTATAGGCATCTGACATGGCATGTATCTCTGCCAATTTTTCATGCAAATGTGACCAGTCATCATGCTCTGCAATCGGCGCCCACAACGCCTCCACCTGATCAATCCGCATATGCACCGGATTGGCTTGCTGGAAATAGCCATGATCAGGCTGGGCATTTGGATTAGCTGGGGCATTGGCTAGCAAATCGGCGGCTGGCTTGAAATTAGCGCTTTTATAAAGTGTGGCACGGGCATTGGCATTTGCTCGCGGATATCCGGCTGCGCCGCCATACCAGTCAAAACACGCCTCATCAAAGCCAATCTGAGACGCTTTCATAGCCCCTAAGAATGCTGCAACTAGCTCACCTGCTTTGTCCCAACTTGGATCAATACCTAGCCGCCGCACCGTTGCTTCGATCATTGTTTCTTCTAACATATCATGATGCCTCTGAACCAATTTTTCTAAGCGTTCGACGGCAACAAACGGCACCATGCAATCGGCTAATCGGCATAACGCCCAGAACGTCGCTTGCGGCTGACGGCCATAACAATAACGCGATTGGTGATCAAAATAGGCGGCAGTAAATCCGGGGTCCATCAGCGGCAGAAAACGCCATGGCCCATAATCAAAACTCTCGCCTGAGATGTTAAAATTATCAGTATTCAATACACCATGCACAAAGCCCGCCGCCATCCAGCTCGATACCAAATGTGCCAGCCGTTCAGCGACCAGCATCAGCAAAGTTTCAGCGGCTTCGGCGATTGGCATATGTTCAGCGTTATCTACCGCATAATAGGTTGCCAGAGAGTAGCGAATCAATTGCTCTAGGCTGGGTTTATCATCATTGTAAATTAAGCGCTGAAAACTGCCGATACGGATATGACCATGTGATAGCCGGGTGAGCACGGCGGAGCGTGTCGGCGATGGTTCATCATGGCGACTCAAAGCCTCACCAGTTTCTATAATCGCAAAGGTTTTTGATGTATTTACCCCCAGCGCATCCAGCATTTCTGTTGCCAGCAACTCACGGACAGCACCTTTGAGAGTCAAGCGACCATCTGCACCTCTGGAAAAAGGTGTCTGGCCTGACCCTTTGGTTCCAAAATCAAGAAGTTTGCAGGTAATCGGATCAATAATCTGCGCATATAAAAACCCCCTACCATCACCAAGGTCAGGATTATAAACGCCAAACTGATGGCCGTGATAGCATAATGCCAAGGGTTGATTAAGACTATCCTCAAAGGCTTCAAATCGGCAAAACCGATTAATCCAGCTCGCCTCATCAGCAAGTTTAGCATTGATCTGTAATTGCGTTGCCCATGCCGTATTACGATAAATTAAGCGCGCATTTGGAAAACTCGCAGGGGTGACAGGTGAATACAGTGTACTGGGCAGAGATAGATGTTGTGATGACATTTTCATAGCGCATCCTGATCATATTTCCGCTAACATGACAACTATAAGATTTTTAGTATTAGATTTTTAGTATTAGATTTTTAGTATTAGATTTTTAGTATTAGATTTTGATATACAATGTTCCGCAATTCTTAAATGCCTCTGAAAAGGTAAAATACAGGAGACTAGGTTCATGCAAACACAAGATATCAACGCTGTTCTGTCGTCTATTGAAACCGCCCATGGGCTACCTAATGGGATGTATATCAATGAAACCATGGCACAAAAAGAGCGTGAGCACGTCTTTCATAAAAACTGGACTGCTCTCACTTGCGGTAAAAATGTCCCTCATGCGGGCTGTGTTATGCCGATTGATATGCTTGGTATTCCCATGCTTGTTACGCGCAATAAAAACGGTGAGATTAAGGTTTTTGAGAATGTTTGCCGGCATCGCGGTATGATTCTAGTTAATGAGGCGAAACGCCTAAACGGCCCGATCACCTGCCCTTATCATGCATGGGCTTATGATATGGATGGGCATTTGCGGGCGACCCCGCATGTTGGCGGCGCCGATATTCATGACCATGAGGCCGTTGATAAAGCCTGCTTGTCGTTAAATGAGATTAGAAGCCATGTTTGGATGGATGTTATTTTTGTTAATATAGATGGCAAGGCGGCGGCATTTGACGATATGCATAGTGATATTATTGATCGCTGGGCTGAGTTTAATAGACCGATTTATCATTCAGGTTCGGATAGTAGCTTTAGTTTGACGCTTAACAGCAATTGGAAACTTGCTATTGAAAATTACTGCGAATCCTATCATCTGCCCTTTGTTCACCCTGGGCTAAACTCATATTCGCGCCTCGAAGACCATTACAATATCGAAGGCCCCGGCCATTTTTCTGGTCAGGGTAGTTATGTCTATAATCCATCACTGGATGAAACTGGCCGCACCTTCCCAACATTTGATAACATCAGCAATAAATGGGACACGGCCGCCGAATATCTGGCGCTTTATCCTAATGTGCTGTTAGGCGTGCATCGTGATCATGTCTTTAACATCATCATCACCCCTGATGCGATTAATCAAACGACCGAACAAATTGAAATTTATTACGCAGACCAGTCGGCTCTCGATGATAGTTACAGCGTCATGCGGCAGAAAAATAGCGCGATGTGGAAAGAGATTTTTGTTGAAGATATCGATGTCGTTGAAGGCATGTATAAAGGCCGTTCTGCGCCGCAATATGATGGCGGCAAGTTTTCACCTATCATGGATGGGCCGACACATTATTTTCATCAATGGGTGGCTAAACAAATGGCTGCTTAAGTGCCATAAATGCGATCTAATTCACCATTAATAACATGACTGATGAGAAAATTAGCCAAGCGTTCAAGCTCTTCATAAAACTTGCTGCCCTTAATATCTGATATGCCTTTATAGCCATGCGATTTATTGCGGACAATCGCATAATCAGATATCGGAGGTGCAATGATGACATTGATATCCTTAACAAAATCGTTAAGGATACTATAATCACGTTGTTGTGGTGAGATGCGATTAGGAACAACGATAATATGCGGGTTAGCGACTCCGAACTCTTGTTTTTGTTCATCAATAGTATGAATAAACTCAAGCGTTGGACGTAAATCTGTCCACGATAATGATGAAGGCACAATAATCACATCTGTCAATTTGACGATCTGCATCATGCTCCCTAAATGGCCTGCTCCACTATCAATACAGATAATGTTATTCTCATCGATAAGGGTATTTTTGATCAATCCATCAAGCGATGAAATGCCAACGCCATCGAAGCGGTCACCGGTTGGAATTTGCCGAATTTCTTCAGGTGGCAACGCGTTTTTTAACACGGTTGATGATGTTAATTGGGGGTCAGTATCAATAAGGAGCGTTTTGTAATTCGGCAACTTCTCACG
>JADHOM010000005.1 GCA_016778985.1 Alphaproteobacteria bacterium
TGAACAGGTGTGAGCGGCGGATGCCATGATCTTAACGCAGGGGCTTTGAAATCAGGAGCTTTTAATTCAATAGGACGGCTCAACTCATCAGGCTTTTGTAACCCTGAGGGTTCAGTTACGGTTGCTGTTCCATCAATATGCTGAAGTGCATTCTGATTAAATTCTATTGCTTGGCTGTCAATGGATTTGTTATCCGTCTTGCGGATAAGACTAGCCAAAACTTGAACGGGATTTTTGGTCTTTCCATAATGTCCGCGGGGCTGACGGCTGGCGGTTTGCGTTGACTGAAATAAAGCATGCTCAGCCTCTAGAGCATTAGCCTTTTTGGCTTGATCGGTTGGTTTAGTGGCCGCGGCTTCATCAGCCAAAGGTGCTGCAAATATATCATTAAGCTGGTGGATGTGATGCGCTGGCGGGCTTGCAAGCTTGACGGCCTGATCGCTGATTGGGGCGCTATCGGCCTCCTCAAGCAGCTGCGAGATAACAGGCAACAGATCGTCGGCACCAGTCTCATCCAGATACGGCTGAAGGCTCGTGTCAGCCATTAACTGAGTGGCCATGGTTTCCGCCTGTTGCGTCATATCCATGTCAAGATCGGCGCTATTCAACTCAGCAACTGCTACCATAATGGCATCAAATATGGCTATTGCGCCATCAACAGATGGGCTATTTGCACCGATGCCGTCCTCAATTAATGAGGCGGCTTTTGGCATGTTAGCATTGATCAAGGTCATAGGTATTGCTATCCATTTTCATCAATTCATTGGCAGAATATTGCAAAAACAATGCCAGAATTGCCGGTGATGTGGGGAATTACCCTTTTGGGTGATGTGGGCGTGGAATATCGGTTTCGGCTTTTTCTTGTTTTTTGTCTCTTTTTGCCAGCTGATATTGGCGCGATTTTTCTTCTGCTCGATTTTGCCGGTTTAATGCCGTGCCAAGCGTAAATCGCTCTTCATTAATCTCATCTTCAAGAAAGCTCATGCGTTGCTCAATGACTTTCAGCTGCTCGTTAATTTTACCGCTATAATGTTGGGCGGCGCGCAATGACATCATTGAGGTTAGGCCGGGGTGAGGGCGCGTATTATCCGCCATCTCGGTCAGCTTATCGCCAATATTGCTTATTTTCTTATGCTCATCATCGAGGGTTCGGATCGTTTCAGCACGTGCCATCACTGTCAATTTTTCGCGCAAGGCAAGGTGCTGGAATATGTCGCGTGGCTTAGTCATGAGCTTACTTTGGCATCAATGCCGACAGTCCTTCTATGCTCGTTGCTATATTAGCTTTCTCGGTTTCTTGCTGTTGGATATAGGCCATCAATGAAGGCCATAATTGAACAGCGCGATCAAGCTCTGCATCTTGTCCTTGGCGATAGCCGCCCATCAATATGAGATCACGGTTTTCCAAAAATAAGGCTACAAGCCGCTTAAACTGTCGGGCTTCCGCCTGATGCTTATCACTCGTAACATCATTCATCACGCGGCTCACCGATAGTGATACATCAATCGCTGGATAGACGCCCATCTGCGCTTGCGAACGTGACAGAACAATATGCCCGTCCAGAATTGCGCGTGAGATATCAACAACCGGATCATTTTGATCATCACCATCAGCAAGGACGGTATAAAACGCGGTTATCGATCCGGCATTTTCCTCACCCGCGCCTGTCCGTTCAATGAGCCGTGGAAGTAATGAGATCACGGATGCCGGATAGCCCTTTGAGGTTGGCTGCTCACCCAATGATAATCCGATCTCACGCTGGGCATGCGCTACCCGGGTCAGCGAATCCATGATGAGCAGAACATTTTTCCCCTGATCGCGATAATATTCAGCAATCGCGGTCGCTCGTTCAGCCCCGCGAATACGCAATAAAGGTGAGCGATCGGCAGGCACCGCAACGACTGCTGTTCGGGCGCGGGTGTCGTTATCAAGAACACTATTAACAAAGCTTCCGACTTCACGACCACGTTCACCAATCAAACCAATAACAACAATATCAGCATCGGTATAACGGCTCATCATAGACAGCAGTACCGATTTACCAACTCCTGAACCTGCAACAATGCCAATGCGCTGACCTTGGCCAACGGTAAGCAATCCGTTAATGGCCTTTATGCCAACATCCAACGGCTTCGTAATCGGGTGGCGTTTCAGCGGATTGAGCGGCTTTCCCGCGAGTGGCCAGCTGTCATTCAAATCAGCAAGCGGCTGATCGTCTAATGGTGCCCCCAAAGCATCAGTAACCCGGCCAAGCAAATGATCACCAACGGGTATATGGTGCCCTGTATTGATCAGCTTTACCTTCGCACCATCACATATTTTGGCATCATGATCGAGCATGGCAAGCATGTTGCGGCCCTGATTAAAGCCAATAATCTCAGCCATCGCAGGCGCACCGGTGATGGTATCAATTTCACATAATGAGCCAATGGGGGCAGGAAACCCATCACATTCAACAAACAGCCCGTCAAAGCGGCAGACTTGACCATAATGCGATGGCGTAGTTTTGGCAGGAAAATGATCAAGTGTATCAAGAACACGCGTGGCAAGACTATTCATCAGTCACATCCGTTTTGGTATTATTTTTGCTGTCATCATCTGTTGTGTTATCGGGCGAATTTTCTGGCATCTTATCGGCTTTATGTTTAGCTTTTGCTGTATTAGATTTTGATCCAGTCTTGGGAGGGTTTTGGCCTGGCTGATCATCTAGCAAATCCATTACCCCGATAGAGCCAACATCAACACGCACATCACCGCGTTTCATGGTCGCATCAGCGCGTAAGGTAATTTGACGCGGTGCTAGCTGAGCTTCTAATTGCGGCTGAATGGCCGTGATATCTTCAGGGTGGAGATGGATAACAGGGTCTTCAATGCGGTTGCGGATACGGCTAACCATACTCGCCACTTTTGCCGAAAATGGCGCAGGATTTATCGCAATCTCAATCCCGGCACGTTCGCTTGCCAGCTGATTAATAGCGTTGAACATGGCGGTCTCTAGCTGGGCTATATCAATGCTGTCTTCTCTGCTAATGGCGTCGGCAGCGGCGATAAAACTGGTCATAGCGGCGTTCAGATTAGCGTCAATTTCGGCATGGGCAGCGGCTTTTCCCGCTTCAAACCCACGCTCATATTCAGCCTCTGATGCAGCTGATACTGGCGCCTGCTGAGCGGGGCTGATCGTGGTTTTGAACCCATCTGCTTCACTATTATCCTCTGGTGAAATCCCATTATTATTATCTGGGTCATTATTATCTGGCAGATTATCCGCATCAGGCGTGTCTTGAGCGGCTTCTTGAGATGCTTCTTGATCTATTTCTGAGGTGGCTTCTAATTCTACTTCTGGTGGCGTTTCTTGATTTGCATCAGCTTGATCTGGTAATGAGGTGCTCGCATCTTCCGCCGCACTGGCTGCATTTTGTGGCGCAGCTTCTGCGCTTGGCATAGCTTCCTGATTAGCTTGTGGATCGGTTTGCTCTTGTCTATCATCAGGCGTGACAGGTTCAGGCGCAGCTTCTTTCGTTGGCTGCGATTGCGCCTGTTCTTTAATGGTCTTCATATTACTTTCGGCGATATCTCTTAATGTCCGTGATTTGAACTCACCTTTCGGCTTGCTAAAATTATCACTGGTTTTGATATAGCCTTTTTCATTAGCTGTCCGCACCAGCTGTAAGATATCGGACACGTCAATCTGCTGATTGTCGCCCGTCTCTTGTTCAGGATATCGCTGGGGTGCGGTTGTCATTTCTATTTAACCTTTTGGCTGACCTGTTGGCTCTGTCGATTACACAAAATCATCACCACCACGACCAGCCAGGACGATTGAACCTTCATCTGAGAGACGGCGGGCGACGTTAATAATGCGCTTCTGGGCTTCTTGAACTTCGGTTAAGCGGACAGGCCCCAAGGCCTCCATTTCATCTTGAAGGTTTGCGGCAGCCCGTGATGACATACATGAAAATAACTTATCACGTAACGGTTCATCTGCCCCTTTAAGCGCCAGCACGAGATCTTCTGTGTCAACCGAACGGAGCAGGGTCTGAAGCGACTTATCATCTGACATCACCAGATTATCAAAGATGAACATGCTTTCCTGAATAGCGACCATGAGATTTTTATCATCCTTGGCCAGGGTTTTCATAATCCGCGCTTCCATATCCTGCTTGGTGAAGTTCATGATCTTAGCGGCGGCTTGGACACCGCCAACTTGTGATGCACGCAGATTAGTGTTGGTCGCAAATTTTTTCTGCATGACCAGTTCTAGTTCCTTTAAGGCATCAGGTTGAACGGTTTCTAATGTCGCGATACGGCCAACAACCTCAGGCTGAATTTCTTCTGGTAAAAGACCAAGAACATCGGCGCCAACGCCAAAATCAAGATAGGATATGATGAGCGCAATGATCTGCGGATGCTCATCAAGGATAAGCTCGGCAATAGATTTGGAATCCATCCAGTCAAGAATCTCAATAGGCTGGTTGCTGCTTGATGGCGTAATGCGACTGAGAACAGATTGCGCCTTATCTTCACCAAGGGCTTTATTAAGAACATTCTTGATATAATTCCCGGCGCCTAAACCAAGGCTGGTTTGCTCTTTAATAATGGCAAGAAACTCATCCAGCACCAAATTCACTGTGTCCTGGTTAAGCCCTTGAACTGAATACATCGCTCGGCCAAGATGCTGAACTTCACGTGGGTTCAGATTGCGGAGAATCTCCGATGCCTCATCTTCACCCAATAGCATCATCAGAATGGCGGATTTTTGAGTGCCACTTAACGCCTCAAAAACGGCCTCTTTTTTAACTGGGTTATCTGTTTCTGCCATGATCTTGTCCTCTTTCTTGCCCCACTTTGGCTCTGATATTTTGGCACCGATATTTTGGCAATGATATTAACTAACAACAATATATTTTAGCTCATATCATGCTTAATCCAAATCTTCTTTCATCATATTTTTAAAGACGTTAGATACGCGACCTGCTTCGTCACTGACGATCATGCGAATAACGGCAACTTTATCGTCATAGGTATTAGCCGTATCCAGCATCTCGGCGGAGATGGAGGCCTTTTTCGGCTTCAGCTTTGACTTGATATCCTCAAGGCTTTCGCCTTCGGAAATCTCAACTGTATCTAGATCGACTTCATCTTCAAGATTGACCAGAGCCTCACCAGGCTTGCCAGGAGCAACCGGCACAATAATCCGTGAGATTAATGGACGGATAACACCAAGAATAATGACGCCCATAATAAGTAAGGTCATTAGCTGCTTCATGACATTAGAAATCCAATCAATTTCGTACCATGACTTTTCAATGCCTTCGATCGCTGACGCAAATTCAGAACTGCTGACAGTTAATTTATCACCGCGCTCTATATTTATACCTATTGCACTTTCAACAAGAGCACGAATTTCTGCCAGTTTCTCAGGGGTGATTTTCTGAATTTCTTTCAGACCAGTTTCTGGGTTTTCCACCTCAGGATCACGTAATAAGACCGAGGCATTAATCGCCGTGATCAGATTTGATGGTTTTTGGGTGGTAGAGATTGTCCGGCTAACCTCATAATTTTTGACCTCATTAGATGAGCGTGACTGAAACTCACCACCACTGCCTTGATTAGAAAAATTTTTATTAATTTCATTAGCTGTCGGTGGTTGATTTGAAGTCGCGCCGGGAATACCTTTAGCTTCAGGTTTTGCCGTCATATCAACGCTGGATTGCATGCTGCGGAGCGCACCACCCTCAGGATCAACCAACTCTTCTGTAATCTCATTACGGGTAAAATCAATATCCAGATTAACCTGTGCGGTCACATTGCCAGCACCAACAATGGGCGATACCAGCTGGATAATTCGGTTACGATAAATCTGCTCAAGCTTCATGCGGTGTTCAAGCTGACCATCTGACATAGCATTTGATGGATCATCAATCGGCTTAGACAATAAATTACCATATTGATCAACAATGGTCACATCGCTCTTAGCCATGCTTGGAATAGACGATGAGACAAGATGAACAATGGCATTTACCTGATGATTACCAAGGGCGCGGCCACCACTCATTTGAACAAAGACAGAGGCGCTAGGTGGCACAGCAGAGCGCGCAAAGACTGATTTTTCTGGCAATGCCAGATGCACTCTCGCGGCGATAACGCCCTCAATCTCACCAATGGACCGGGCCAGTTCAATTTCTTGTGCCTGCTTGATCTTGACGCTTTCAACAGATGAACTTGAGCCCATCGGGATATCACCAATAGTCGAATAGCCATCAGGAACAGACTCGGGCAACCCTTGCGCCGCCAAGGTCATGCGTGCCGTATGATAATCAGTAGTTGGAACAATCACATCACCAGTACTAGGATCAAGGCTGACATCAACACCTGCATTTTTAAGTGCTTCGACAACACGGGCTTTTTCACTTTCTGGCAGACCAGCATATAAAGGTGTCAAAGCAGGTTGCTGCATCACAACATAGATGATGAGTCCAACGACCACGCCAATAACGGAAAAGATAGCTGGTAAGGATTTTTTGACACTTGGGTCAGACGTAATGCGGCGCACGCTAGATAGCATTCCGCCTTTTTCAGCCACAGTCACTGCTGCTGTTTGATTATCCATGGTGGTTGCGTCGGCCATTATTTAGCTCCATCCTTAAAGCGATAAACTGATCAAAATCAATTCAGTTAAACAGGCATATTCATAATATCTTTATAGGCACTCAACATTTTGTTGCGGGCGTTTAATGTCAACTGAAAGCCAAGCGACGACACTTGCTGGCTTATCATGACTTTGCTTAAATCATTCTCCAGACCCATTTCATATGCTTGTGCCAATTTGAGGCTGTTATTTTGCGCATCTGCTACGGAATTAATGGCGTTGCCCATGCGGTCACTAAAGCTTTCTGTATGTGCTGTTTGCGAAGATCGCGCGGCTTCAAGCATCGCTTTAGCATCTTGCAATGCGGTGCTGGGCGTGATCTGAGTGAATGATGCTGGCTTAATCGTCGTCATGGGATATCCTCTATTGGCAAAATATTTCTAGTTAATCTCTAGCTAATTCCAGGGCTATATCTTTAGGCTAGCGCGGTGTGTTGCTGGGTGAAATTAGGTTGCGGCGGTGCCAGCTGACCAATCGCTGTATCAATAATGATATCAGCATCGGTAATGACACCATTTGTCGCCAAAACCATGGCACGTTGTAAGATGTTTTCAAGCTCTCTAACATTGCCAGGCCAATGATAATCAACCAGCATTTTAATCGCGCTCTCATCCATCCATGGAATATGATTGAGATCAGAATGATGGCGTTTTAATAATGCCGTGGCGATCGGAATAATATCTTCGGCGCGATCTGCCATGCTCAGCGTGTGCAATGGGAATACATTTAAACGATAATACAGGTCTTCGCGGAAACGGCCTTGGTTAATTTCATGCTGCATCGCCCGGTTAGTGGTGGCAATAACGCGAACGTCAACTTCAATTTCTTGCTGGCTTCCTAATGGTGTGACTGTCTTTTCTTGCAGAACACGCAGCAGCTTAGCTTGCAGGCTAAGTGGCATTTCGGAGATTTCATCAAGCAATAATGTGCCGCCATCGGCTGCCCGGAAAATCCCTTTATTAGCGGTTGAGGCACCAGTGAAGGAGCCTTTTTCATGGCCAAACAAAATGGCTTCGAGCATGTTTTCTGGAATAGCCGCGCAATTGATCCCAACAAAGGGTTTATCTTTGCGCGCTGAATGAAAATGCACAAACCGTGACAGCACCTCTTTGCCGGTTCCGGTTGGCCCATTGATAAAGACGGTCACATCAGTTGCTGCCACTTTTTTGGCCAGGGTCAGCATATTAAGACTAGCATCACTGCCGGTGGCGAGATGGCCTTCGGCGTCAACCATCGATGCGATCATATTAAATCCATAATGCCTTGAGGGGTCTTGCATGGGTATATCGGGGATCGACACGGTAATCAGCTTGCCGCCAAGGTCATTATTAATAGCAAAGCTGTCAGCATGTTCTTCGATGACGAGGATAAGCCTTGCCTTAATCTGGCGTGCCATTTCAATCAGTTTTTCACGACCGCCTTGTTTACCAACAAAAGCAGCAGAGCAAATCAACGTCGCGCCTGCTGCCGCTGGCTCATCACGAGAAGGTATTGGCGAGACCATAAACATGCGTTTCAGCAAAATGGCTTCAAGGATGTCTGCGCCGTCAAAAAAATCTTTGGCAAGTCGAATGTTAGACATGTTATCCTCAATTAGTTAACAAAAAGTTAATTTCAAAAATGAAACAGGCAAAAACCTTGCCAATATTTCAATAATCTAAATTATTTTATAACTAACTGAAAAATATAGAAAAATTATTCATTTAGATTTTTTTAATTTTCCTGACGGTGTTATTTTTTTGACAAATCCATAAAATTTTTGTTATAAAAATAACAAAATACTGACACTTAGCCAGAGTATCCAATGTTAAGTTCCATTGATAACTATCTCACCGGTCAATCTGCTGTTATGGCAGATTTGAAGCATATGGTTGAGATGGTTGCGCCAACCGCATCAACAGTGCTGGTGCTTGGCGAAACAGGAACGGGTAAAGAAATGGTCAGCCGCGCCATTCATTATTCATCAGGGCGTAATGGTGATTTAATATCTGTAAATTGTGCTGCAATCCCGTCTGAATTGCTTGAATCGGAGCTTTTTGGTCATGAGAAGGGGGCTTTTACCGGTGCTGAAAAACCGCGGCAAGGGCGCTTTGAGATGGCTAATGGCGGAACATTATTTCTCGATGAGATTGGTGACATGCCATTGTCACTGCAATCCAAGCTATTGCGTGCGCTAGAAGACCGAACTATTCAAAGGGTTGGTGGTGGCAAAGATATTCAGGTAGATTTCAGGCTGGTTTGTGCGACGCATCAGAACCTAAAATCGAAAGTTGATGAGGGCAGTTTTCGAGCTGACCTTTATTATCGGATTAATGTTTTTCCTGTGCAATTGCCAACGCTGGCTGAAAGAAAAGTTGATCTGCCGGTTTTAATAAAGGCAATGATGGATCATATGAAAGCGCTTGGTGATAAGCCTCATTTTCAGTTTGACGAAGACGCTGTCGCTGAAATGATGCGCTATTCTTGGCCGGGAAATGTGCGTGAATTGCGTAATGTGCTTGAGCGGGCGCAAGTTTTATTCCCAGGCAAAACCATTAGCGCCAACGAGGTCCGTGAAAACCTATTACGGATGAAAGCACCGAAAAAACAAAAAGAAGCTGATTTTCTCTGGCAGGCAACAGCTGCTCTCGGTGATCCGCTATCCGCAAGTGGTGACGCTTTAGATAAACCGGCCTTGCCGCATCCTTCTGATTATCGCGATTGGTTTGCCTATTTTGATGATATTGATTTACGCCGCCATCTCCAAGATATTGAAGTTATCTTGATCAATTCAGCATTGGACAAGCATGAAGGCATGGTTAGTCGTGCGGCCGATGCGCTAAAGCTGCGGCGGACGACACTAATCGAAAAAATGCGTAAATATGGAATTGAGAAACCCGCATCCACGCCCGATGACTGAGCGATAATTCAGATCAGATTATAGATAGCCATGTAGCCGCTTAATATGCTTGCTTGTCCGAGCATTGAGGTCAAGCATGGCATTTTCGATATTCATAATCTCTGACCTAACACCGTTAAGAATATTTTCCAGCTGATTAATCTGCGCCGTGGAAAGCGGGCCAATAAATGTTTTAAGAGCATTGAGATGCTGCTGCCTAGACTCATCAAGACTGAGCGCCGAATTAAAATCTGCATTTTGGATTGCGTCGGCAATATTATAATTGATCTGCTCGATATCTTTAATCATATGGCTAGCTTGATTGCTCATTCTGATGCTCCTTGTTGATCACTCTGCTGTGTTCCTTGCTGTTCATCTTGCTGGATTCCCTGGCGGCTTAATTGATGCCAAGCACCACGGATCTCATCCAGCGCAATAATAGCTTTTTCGGTTCCATCTATGGATTTCTCTTTCCAGTCTTGCAGCAGTTGCTGCCTGCCATATTCATAGAGCCGGAACAGGTTTTCCGCGATATCGCCGCCGTCTTCAAAGTTAAGACTGGATTGAAGCGCATAGATAATCGTAAGTGAGCGGCTAAATTGTCGTGATTTAGTTTCAGGATTACCAGTGTTAGAATTGCTATGTTTTACAAAATCCTGCATGGAGCGGATTAATTCATCAAAGAGCAGGGCGACAATGGCAACCGGATCATTGCCCTCTACCACATTGGCATGATCTGATTTGGTATAGGCTTCCATCATTTTTTTAACAGACATGCGTTCAATCCTCTTAAGGCTTCCCTTTTTGCCTTGAATATATTATATTAATATTATGGTATTGCCTGCTTTTACACAAACCTCACCTGTTATGCCCATCGCAGATACGTTGGCACTTCAGCCTATTGTTGCAAATTCTGTGCCATCACAGCGGCAAACCGCATATGGGCTAGAGGCTGTTGGCGTCACTCAAAATCAGCATCGTCAGATGAAACGCCCGCCAGCTACCGTGATCAGCCATCCAAGGCTAGCACCTTCAGGCGTCACAAGTGAGCAATATGTTTCGGCAAGGGCGGCGCTGTCACCGGGGTTTTTGCATCAGATGGCAGCTACAAAAATCGCCCGCATATCCAATTTATATGCTGATGCGCCGCGGTTTTCGGCACAGGTCGATATTCTCGCCTAACTGGCTTTTCTGTTAGTGGTTTGGCGTTATGACCGTTCCAGATCGGTGATGCGGTTTTGCGTGCTTAGATATAGCCCAAAGATATCACCCTCAGTAACCACCCCAAGCATTTCACCCGTATCACGATCAATCACTGGAATGGATTCTCCGACAAATGTGCTTGCTATTTCAATCGCCTGCATCAATGAGGCATCATGTTTGATTGAGATAGCCGCCGTATCTGCCGCCGCAGTTAGGCTAATATCATCAGGCTGCTGAAGAAGCTCATGCAGGGTTAATTTACCAATAAACCGTTTCTCATCAAGCAGATAGCTTTCACTAACAGCATTGGCTATCATCCGGTCAACAACATCAGATTTACTGTCAGATTGATAGGCGGTGACAAAATCATCACTGACCAGATTACGGACAGGGATTTCCATCATTTCCAAATGCCCGCGACCTTGTGAGATATCAATACCGCGATCAAGCAATTGCCGGTCAAAAAACGAATGGCTGTAAATATGATGACTGACCAGCGCGGCGGTGACGACGCTCAACATGGCGGCAAGGGCATAATCATAACTCATGGTCATTTCAAGCATGATGAGGACACCAGAGACTGGCGCGCCGATAACCGCGCTAGCGACTGCCGCCATCCCGCACACAACCATAACCGGCCCGCTAACCATAATGCCGATGCTGGCAAGCAGTTTGTGGATGCTGGCGCCCGCTGCCGCCCCAATGAATAGGGCGGGTGAGAATATGCCGCCAAAAAATCCCATGCTTAGACACAATGCCGTCATCACGGCTTTCGCCACCAATATGGTGAGCAGCATAGCTAATCCAAACTCCATATTGAGCATATCAAGAACAACTGCTGTGCCGAGGCCTAGGATTTGCGGCAAGACCATGCCCACTAATCCGGTTAATAAAGCGCCAAGAAAGAGCAATTGCGATGGCGTCAGACCTGTCCGTCCAACTAGCCTTGTTCCATGCCGCAAGCCCATCATATAAAGCGCCGCAATGACGCCAAAAATAGGCCCGGCGATGAGCGCGATTGGCAGAACCTCAACCAGATTGATATCAGGGACACCAGAAAAAGCGTGATTATCTCCAAAAATCCACTTACTCATGCCGGCTGAAGTGATGCTGGCAATGGCGATCGGGGTGACGGTGCGGACTGAAAAATGACGCAATATCGCCTCATGAGCAAAAACAACTCCAGCGATAGGGGCGTTAAATCCGGCGGCAATGGCGCTGGCGACACCGCATCCGATGAAGATATCTGTGGTGAGGCGGCCGCCCGTGATTTGCCTAGCGAAACTACCTATTGTGGCGCCAAAATGCACTAACGGGCCGTATTGTCCGACTGAGGCGCCGCCGCTGGCAGATACGAATGCTGCTAGTGTCGAGCCAAAACCAGCTTTGACATCAAGTTCGTTATCGGTTCTGTGGGCAGCATAAATACTATCGCCGGGGCCGTGCCAGCGGCTGATCGCAAAGACACGTCTGATGATAATGATCAATACCGCCGCCACCAGCATGGCCAGCAGCGGCGTGAGTGAAAGCAGGTGTTCGCCAATGCTGAATTGGAACATGCTTAACCCTTCGCGCATCTGGGTAAGCTGGCCAACACCGATAACAAAACCGTTGGTGACAATGGCCATGAGCAGGCCAAATCCGACGCCTGTGATGATGAGATAGACAAGCATCCGTATCAATTCAGTGACTGCCTGGCCAGATGCAAGAGGGCGTTGGGACATGGATAAAACCTACTAAAATCGTATAATGCTAATTTAGTATAATAAAATATTTGCGTTTCGGCAAAAGGGTATAAATTTTGCAAGTATTATGTCGTTCTAATGATTGGAAATAGGGACGACCAGAATGGCAACGGATTATTTAAGCGCTCTTAATGTTGGCAGTGGGCTCAATACGACGGAGATTATTGATGCGATAGTTGCTGCTGAACAAGTGCCTGCAGAGCAATTAATCAATAATAAGGTTGATCAGCGTACACTAAGCATTTCAGCATTGGCTGAAGTAAAATCAGCGCTATCTAGTTTTCAGACATCACTCTCTGCTATTAATAATACCACTGGTCTTTTAGGCAGTAGTGGAGGTAGTGCTGTTGGTGTTGAAGTTACGGACACTGCACTTGCTACCGCTGCTAGCTATGATGTTGCGATTGATACTTTAGCGACATCACAAACATTAGTGTTTGATGGATTTACTAGCGTCAATCAATCGCTTGGAGAAGGTAGTCTTGTCATTAACTTTGGGACTTGGTCAGGAGGAACTTTCACACAAAATAACAATGCTACGTCACAAACTTTAACAATTTCTGATGGTTCGGATACTCTGGAAGATATTGTATCAGCAATTAATGCTCTAGATGTTGGTATCACGGCTTCAATTATTGAAACAGAAACGGATCAATATAGTTTTGTCCTGAAGAGCGCAACAGGATTAGATAATGCGTTGGAGATAACAGCATCAGAAACAGTTTTAAATACAGGTTTGGCTAATCTTAATTATACCTCTTATGATAATAGCGTAGAGGTTGTAGCTGCAAGTGATGCAACTTTTTCATTAGATGGTGTTGATATTACAAGAGAAACTAATGTAATTACAGATGTCATTGATGGCGTAACCCTGACGTTATCGGAAGTTACTAGCTCACCGTTAAACATAAAAACTACTTTTGATACAGCAACAGCATATGCTGCAATGAGCAGTTTGGTTGATGCAATAAACAATTTAAATTCAGTACTTTTTGACCTTTCCGAGCGTGGATTAAACGGTGCTAAAAGTGGACCTTTGGTAAATGATACCATGATAAGAGGGTTAATAACGGACATTAAATCAATAACAACTGATGCTATATATGGGTATGGTGACGATGAATACTATATTGCAAATTATGGGGTAGCTACTCAGAGAGATGGTTCACTTAAGTTGGATTATGATGATTTTGTTGACGCATTTGAAGAAGATCCGGACGCATTTGCTTTTATAACTCAGAACCGCATTACCTCATCAGATAGTAATGTAGTTGGAACTGTCTATTCCGATGATTGGACAGGTGGAAGCTATAATTTGACCGTTGATGTTGACGGAACTGTGACACTTGATGATGTGAGTATGACTACTAGTGGGACACGTTATCTTGGGGAAAGTGATAGCACGAGTGGACTTAGCCTATCTATTGGATCATCTGTGTCTAGTGCTACCGTTCATATGGGGAGGTCAGTTACGAAATTACTATATAATATTGCTGAAACATTACTGGAAAGTGGAAATAATCTTGATGAAAAAATATCAAATTACAATATTGATCTTGATAATTATTCTACAAGGTTATCTGACTTAGAAGATAAAATGGCACAACTCCGTGCCCGTTATGTTGATAAGTTTTCAACTATGCAAATTGCATCAGAAACAATGAAGAAAACTTCGTCAAGCCTCACACAAATGATGGATGCATGGTCTAATAATATCAAAAACTAATATCTTAACTGTAATATAATCATATTACAGTGCATCAAGAATGCTTACTGTTTTCTGAACAATTTTTTTGAAATTAACAATATGTTCATCATCTTCAAGCTTCCAGTCTTTAGGTGCAACTGGAACAACCTGTGATCGTAATCCGAATACATAGGCTCGAAATGATTTTATTGTGATTGCAGGATTATATTCACAATTTTTTGAACCGTCCTCGATAGAGCCAAACATTGATTTCATTTTACGTGGACGATTAATCTGCTCAAAATATATTCTGAAATAACAATAGTCATTAAGAATAACAGCTGCTTGCTCACCGGCTTCTACTTCAGCAAGAAACTCAAGGAGATTTGTTGCTGTTTCTAAAATTGTCTCAGCTTTGATTTCATTATAATGTTCAGATAAGCCTTCAGCGTATTTTTTTGCGTAGGCAACCATACTCATCTCTGCGGATAAATATTCGTAAGCAGTTCGTGCAGCAGCCACATCAAAGACCCAAAGTGGAGTAAACATAACTTTTCCTTAATTAATAACAAACAACAACTGTAGCTATGATTAATACATAGAAGAAAAAAGCGATGATGTATATTGTTATATATTTGTTGCTATGTTGCGATTTTTGCAACACCTGAAAATGGCCATTAATGTGCTGGTTATTAATGGTCTAAATAGGCGATGGCAGTATAGCCAATATATTACTAAACAAACATACAAAAATAAATTTTTTTATTTTTACCCTAACGAAATTATTTGTGTGTCGTAATACCTATTAAGACTTACTAATTTTATCTTACAGGAGTTAATACAATGGCTTTAGTAATAAACACAAATATTGGTGCACTTAAGGCGCTGTCTGCTGCATCTAGTGTTGTTCGTGAAATGGAAATTTCTATGGAACGTCTTTCAACAGGAAAAAGAATAAACTCAGCGTCAGATGATGCCGCTGGAGCAGCAATTGCTTCACGTCTTTCTGCTGAAATTCGCGGAACAAACCAATCTATCCGTAATGCAATGGACGCACAGGGCCTAATTGAAACGGCTGAAGGCGCTCATATTGAAATTGAAAATATCCTTCAGCGTATGCGTGAACTAGCTGTTCAAGGCGCTAACGATACAAATTCAACAAGTGACCGGACCAATCTTGCGGCTGAAATGACTCAGCTAACAACAGAAATCAATCGTATTGCTACAACAACTACATGGGCGGGTATTGGATTACTAAATGGTACAGCCACAGCAAACACTACTGCTGGCACTGGTACGTCAAATCTGACACGCAATTTTCAAATTGGAACATCCGGTTCTGCTAATAATACTCAAATGTCAATAAGTATTGCTGCGATGACTGCAACCGCACTAGGTGTAGGCGGTTCATCGGGAGTTGCAACTGTTGCATCTGCTGTTACATCACCTACAACTGCTAATGACTTTGAGATGACTGCTACTACATCTACAGGCAAATTAACATTCACTAAAGGTACAGGTACACCTGTATTGACAGCTGGTGACGCATACGCAGCCACAATTAATGGTGTTTCTGTATCACTTAATCTATCAGCAACAGACGTAGCTCTGGCTGATGATAATGTTACTGCGATTGCTGCATTGTTTAAAGATGCTATTGAAGACACTTCAGGATTGAACGTGAGTGTATCACAAGCTGCTGGGGTGCTAACAATTACTAATCCTGGTTCTGTAAGTGTAACTTCTGCATCCAACGCAAGAAGTTCAATTACAAGCATCGATACTGCTTTGACTACTCTTTCTACACAAAGAGCTACACTTGGTGCATATGTTAACCGGCTGGAAGCTACTGTCAACAATTTGTCAAATGTAGCTACAAATTTGAGTGCTGGTCATGGAAGAATTGAAGATGCAGATTTTGCTACTGAGTCAACAGAACTGGCAAGAACACAGATTTTGTCACAGGCATCCACAGCTATGCTTGCACAAGCTAATGCATCGAAGCAGTCTGTCCTGTCCCTTCTCCAAGGGTAACTGATAACTTAAACTTGATCTATATATGAGATGAGCCTAATATAGGCTCATCTTTTTTTGAGAAAACAATGGCAAAATCTATTAATAGAAAAGAAATTTTACATCAAAAAACTGTGGTAAAGTTTCAAAATTACTATGATAGAGGTGATTTACCTAATGCAGAGAAAACTGCTAAAAAACTTTTATTAGAGAAGCCTGAAAATTCAGACTATCATGAAAATTTAGCAATTATATCTTTAAAACTCGGCAAAGTGCATGATGCCATTTCTCATGCTACAAATGCTCTAAAATTAAAAAAAGATAGGTTCCAAAGCTGGCTAATTTTAGCATCAGGTTTTAATCACTTGAATATGTACTCTGATGCAATTATTTACTCGCAGGAAGCACTTAAAATTGATCCAAATTCTATAGATGCTAATTGTGAATTAGGTATTGGTCTTGTTGGAAAGCAATATTTTTATGAGTCGATTGAAATTTTAAAAGATTTCAAAAATTCTGCAAATGCCTTGTTTACATGCTCACGCGCTTATGATGGCCTCGCAAAATATGAAGATGCATTAAATTGCATAAAAGGAGCCATTAAACTAAAACCAGGTTCTGGATTATACTATAATATGATGGGTAATATATTATATAATCTGGGAAAAAAAGATGAATCTAAAAATGCATTTTTGAAAGCAATTGATAAAACCCCTGACGATGCTTCAGTATATTGGAATTTAGTCCGAACATCAGATGTAAAAAGCTTAAATAATGACGTGATTGATAAAATAAAAGAGAAATACATTGATAATGAAACCGATTATGACCGTAAACTTTTACTAGGAAACTGTCTTGCAAGGATTTTTGATCAATCCAAAATTTATGATTTGGCATTCGATTGTTGGTCGGCAGTAAATAAAATCCAAAAAAATCATTATAATTATGATATTAAAAGAGATCAGACCCTTTTTACAAAATTTTATTCATCTTTTACATCCTTTTCACAAAATATTGATCTACCCAAAAATGATTATTTGAATGAAAATAATATAACCCCAATTTTTATTATTGGTATGCCAAGGTCTGGAACATCTTTGATAGAACAAGTGCTCTCAAGTCACTCTCAAGTTGAAGGGTATGGTGAGTTAGAATATATCAATGATTCTGTAAAAAAAGATATAATTATGGCTGATAATAATGATTTATCTAATGAAGAACGATTAATAAACGCTCGAGTAAATTATCTTGAAAACATTAAACATCGTGCATCCAATAAATTATTTTTTACTGATAAGATGCCATCTAATTTTAGATTTGTAGGATGGATAGCAAATGCTTTTCCAGAGGCAAAAATAATACATATTAACAGATCGCCAATGGCTGTATGTTTTTCTAATTTTACAAATTATTTTCCGGCAAATGGAATGTCCTGGACATGTGATTTGAATGACTTAGCAGATTATTATAAGCTTTATAAGGACTTAATGGATTTTTATTCTACTGTTTTTAAAGACCGCATTCTGCATGTAAATTATGAGGAGTATACGTCAAATCAAAGAGAGATGACTGAAACAATACTTGATTACTGCGGGCTTGAATTTCAGGAAAGCTGTCTTGAGTTTCATAAAAATAATCGCGCCATGCCTACAGCAAGCCACCATCAGGTCACTCAGCCGTTATACAAGGGCAGTTCTGAAAAATGGAAGTTATATGCTGAATGGTTAAAACCTTTAGAATATAAACTGAAGTTACATAAACTTATATGAATTTCTACTTGATATAATCAAATAAGCTTCTTTGACCGATAAGTGAAAAGCTTTGCTGGGATGCATCACGAGTAACCAGAAGGGTTTGAAGTTTTGTCACCATTTCTGCTAAATCAGCATCTTCAAGTTTTGATAAATTCTCTGTAACCATTAACTTTCTTTTCTCAAGAGTGTCATATTGCAAGTTTGATATATAGATTTGCGATCCGATTTCGGTTTGTTCCACGGACAGATGATTTATTGTGGCTTTCATGTCATCGATTATAGTCGCATGGCTTGATATAGTCTGTATGTTATTTTTCAGATCATCAACAATGGAAAATAAATCCTTATAGCCGGCATCTGTTTTAATTCTCATAAAGGTATCTGCTCCATTAATCGAATTATTAGCCATTTGTGTTTCTGAAATTTGTAATTTGCTTACCCCTTGATTGCCAACAAACGAAACAGTCCCGTTGTTATCGCTCACAAAAGGATCAATATCAGATTTATATCCGGCAAAAATAGCATCCCCGTTAGTGTCCTTACTATTAGCCAGCGCAACAAGCATGACTTTCATGCTTTCTACTTCTTTAGCTATGGAATCACGGTCAGATGAATTATTTGTGTCATTTTTTGCAAGAATAGTTAATTCAAGCATTCTGGTCATGATATTCTGCATATCAGTGATGGCAATTTCGGAAAACTCTAGTCTTGTTTTTACATGATCAATATTTTTCTGATACTGGGTAAGGAGAGTTTTCTGCTCTTTAGCAACAGAAATATTTACTGCTGCCACTGGGGCTTCAGATGCGCGTAGTATATTTTTTCCGGTTGATATTTTGGTCTGTGTATCCTGAATTTCTTTATTGATATCAGTAAACTTTGCTAATGCCTGATCATTAAATATTTTTGTGCTTACCTGCATAGAAACGTACTCCTCAGATTATGTCAGCTAGGTTACATCAGATCAAATCTAGCAATTGCTGAAAGATTTCTCGCGCTGTTTGCAAAATGCGTGCCGAGGCCTGATAGGCTTGCTGATACTCTATTAGATTAGATGCTTCAGCATCCAGATTTACACCAGAATAAATAGACTCAGCCTCAATACTGGCATCGCGTAAAGATTTTGTGGCCTGTACAATAATTTCAGTTGACTGAATATCTGAGCCAATTTCAAGCACTATGTTGGAAAAGATTTCTTGAAATCCACCTTCACCATTACTATTAACTTTGCCTAGGGCAATCATTTTATGTAGGTTACGATTGTCAAAGACGCCGCCAGCGTTGTTGCTGATAACAAAGCTATCATTGTCATAAAGCTGACCGCTAAAATCAAACTCATATCCAGCGGCATTAGTCTTGCTGTCGCTATCAAGAGTTCTGGTTGCAATAGATGTTCCTGTCAATGTGTCAACAATTTCAACTGTGCCAGTGCTTGCATTGGTGACGTTTATAGTGAGATCGCGCGGCAAACTATTAACATCAATACTTGTCGTATCATAAGTCGCACTGAGTGCGCGCGCTCTGACCCCATTACCATCATCACTTCCGGTTAAAAAAATAATCAGTTCCTCATCGGGTAGATCTGTAATCTGAACTCTTGACCCAACCTTGCTTGCAACAGATGAACTTATAGTAATCTCATCAGCAAGTGCATCATCATCTTTGGTGAGGATCAGGGTATTATCATTAACAGTAATATCATAATTAGGGGCCGTGTAGGCGCTACTAATCGTTGTAGGATCATATGAAGCGCTTTCATAATAAAAACTGGTTGTCGGGGAGGAAGAGCTACTTATCAATCCAAAACTTAGCGCCATAGTGGAGTTATTGCTTATCACGCTATCATCGACAATGGTGATCTCGCTGGCTGAGATACTGCCGTTACTAGCAGAAATATTGAGCGTATAAGTGCTATCATAGCTAACATTCAAGCGGCCGTTTTCGCCACCAGTAACATCAATATTGCCATTATTCATTGTCAGCATATATTCCTGATTCTCAAAGCTTAGCACAAGGCTGCTGCCATCATCAGGTAACTCAGGATAGGAATAACTGATTGTTTGTGTGCTATCGTCGAAACTTAATGACAGTTGATTATTGGGGCCTCCGGCAATTGAATAGGTGCTGTCTTCATAAGTCAGATAATAGTCAACGCCTGCGTAAGTGACAGTTAATTGCCCATCATTATCCAGTGTGGATTTCTGTGCATTAGTAAGAACGATTGTCTCATCATTAATCAGACTACTGACACCGGTGAGACTGGCAATAGGGGATGTATATCTTATTTGATCCAGCGCAGCCTGGGCAATAGCTTCAGGCGTGTCACCATCAACGTTGCTTTCGTCCAGAGTGATAGCAATACCGTCAATGGACAGATCATAGCTAAAGATGCCAGCAGAAGATCTTAGACCATCAGTCGAGGCATCTTTATTATCTATTTCACTAATTCTGTTAAAGCTCATTAGATGGCCTGTATCAGTGTCGGTCACTCTAATGAGATCAGAAGCGTAATCGCTTTGTGTGGTTACGGTCATACCCATATAGCCACTGTTACCGGATAAGTTTAGATAATCGGCACGGTATTCTGCTTCCGCATAAAATCCATTGTCTTCGGTGATCAGACTTGTAATCCCTGAATAACTGCTTCCAGCAATATGACGTCCATTACGGGTGAAAACCTGTATATCTGAGGCGCTGTTAATTCTCGCTGTGGTGATGCCGGTGACATCTGGATAGTTATTAATCGATACTATACCAGAGGTAATTTCGCTAGTATTCAGGGAAATATTCAGGTTTCCATTATTCCCCGAAACATATCCACCTAGATCATTTATGGTAAATTTTGACGGATTACCATCACTATCCACATCAACTGAATTAGTCGCTTTTAAGGCTCCAATATTCATCAGGTCGGCAATTTTAGATGCATCTGTCCAATAGAACTTATCATCATCGCTTAACGTGCTATCACTATTGATTGTTGAGAGGTAATTGCTCAAATCAAAAGTATAGGTTTTCGCCGCATTGACCCCATCATCAACTACAATGGATAAATCTGATATCTCAGTCACCGCCGAATCGGCTACAGAAAACTGAACGCTGGATTGCTGGATCAAGCTGATCATATCAACCGCCGTAACATCAGATGGGATAATAGCAACAGCACCATCACGGATGAATTGTGACGCACCTATGGCGGAATGCCCATCGCCTATAATGTCATTGATTATAGGAATACTGTCACTGTTTGTGGTGCTCGCAGTCTTAGTGACGATTAAACTCGCGTTACCCTCATTTGTGATATCTGCGGAAATCTGAATAGGCAGGGCGCCGGCAATTTCTTCGGGACGAGTAATGGCGAGAGCAATAGAAGATGCAGCGCCTTCAGCTGGTGTGATCATAATTTGGTCGCCGTCTTCTGCTGTGCCATTAATTGTGACCTGCATACCAGATAGAGAAATATTCTCACGCCCGTTAGCAAGCGTCTGGCCAGACTTATTCTTTGCTGTCCATAGCTCATTATCCTCAGAATAGGTGAGGGTGATTTGCGATGAGCTTAGGATATCATAGTCAGTAATCTCAACTTCTGCGTCCGAAAAGCCCAAGTTTGAGCCACTTGGAATGACGTTGAAATTGATGTTTGTGAAGAACTCTTTGCCCTTATTGCCCTCAAGGTCGATCCCGTCTTTATGAACGGCATTGACTTCTTGAATGAGCTTAAAGGCAAGACCATCCAATTCAGATATGGTGTTTGACATTGTGTAATAGGCATCGTTGATGCCGCCAAGTCTGCCGCTATTGACTTGGGTGGTCAGGCTTTGTGTTGACCCGCTTGACGTATAGAAATTGATTTTATCAAAACTCGCTTCTGCACTAAGACGGTTTGATTGATTAGCCTTAACCAAAACTGGGCCATTGCCAGTATCACCTAATGACACGGTTGCAATGCCATTATTTTCCAGAACAGTTGTGATGCCAACATAATCGCTTATTTTGTCGAGAACAGCATCACGGTTATCCATTAATGCGTTTTGGGCATTTGAGCTAGCGGAAATGAGGTCACTATTTATTTTGGCCAAACTAAATGTCAGATTATTCAGCTCTGAAATGGCTTGTTCGGTTTGTGTCATCAACCCGTTCATTAACTCCTCGGTCATGCCAACCGTATTGTGGAAAATCTCGGTAACATATTCGGCGTTGTGTATGGTTATAATGCGCGGGCCATTATCTGTGGGATTGCTCGCAACCTCATGGAATGATGACAGAAAGCTGCCAATGGCATTGCTTATATTCGCATCACCAGGAAGTAGCGTATTTTCTAGATCAGAAACATAATTAAGAAAGTTTTGTGAGTTCTCATAATCTGAGCGGGCATTGCGCGCCTTGTTTAAAAGAAACTCATCAAAGGATCGTTTAATACTATCAACTCTGACACCAAGTCCTGCTTGTGATGAAATTTCGGTAATGCCACCGGTGGCGCCACTAACTTCCTCCAGTGAAGCCTCGCGGCGCTTGTATCCGTCTGTGTTGATATTGGCAATATTCTGCCCCGTTACCGAGAGCGCCTCACGGTAGGAATTAAGTCCAGATTTTCCAATCTCAAACAAGCCTGCCATGGCTTACTACTCCACAAGCTTTCCGAACTGCCGTATCAATCCTTCGGCAATACCAAGATCAACATCACCAGACAGGCTTGCCGCATATTGCTGATCCAGCATGTCGCGATAGGTTTTTGAGGCTGAGTTTGACAACGGATCATCAGCCAGTTTTGCCGCTCTTGCCTGTTTTAAGAAAAAATTCAGAAAGATCGATTCAAACTGTTCCGCTACATCACGCAACTCATCTGATTTGCTGTTTTTATTATTATCCAATGCAGCGAGGGTTTTATCCTCACTCAGCTGATTAATGCTGGGCATATTACTCATGGGTTCAATCATGATTTATCTATCCTATATAACAATAAGTTGTGCCCGAAGCGCACCAGCTTCACGCAAGGCTTCTAAGATGGTCACTAGATCAGCTGGACCTGCTCCAACCGCATTAATAGCATCAACAATGTCTGACAGCTCGGTTCCTGGATCAAAGATAAAGGCTTTCGCTGGCTCTTCTTCGATGGTGATCTCAGTATCTTGAGTGGTCGTCGCGGCGCCCGGTGCTGTTGTAACAACGCCATCTGCGGTTGTTGTCGTCGCTGTTGTTGTGACATCGGTATCTTCTTCAACCCGAACGGTCAGCGAGCCATGCGTTACGACCGCAGGCGTTACCCGAACATTACCGCCTATGACAATGGTACCTGTGCGCGAGTTAATAATAACTTTCGCCGCAGGTTGGGCGGGTTCGACCTCAACATTTTCTAGCAAGCTTAAAAACGCCACACGTTGAGATGGATCAGCAGGCGCCCGGACTTTGATAGAGGAGCTATCAAGAGGGATAGCAACACCATCACCAAAAATCTCATTCACGGCTTCGGCAACATTAGAGGCGGTGCTGAAATCGCCTTTATGCAAATTAAGAATAATATTTGCGGCATTAAGAAATGGCGTTTCAACCATCCGTTCAACCACCGCCCCACCCGGTATGCGGCCAACCGTTGGAATATTAACAATCACAGATGAGCCATCATTGCCGGTTACGCCAAGGCCGCCAACAACCAGATTACCTTGGGCAATGGCATAGGTTTCGCCATCAGCGCCAAGCAAGGGCGTCATCAGCAAGGTGCCACCACGCAGTGATTTTGCTCCACCTAGAGTGGAGACAGTTATATCAATCGTCTGTCCAGGTTTAGTGAAGGCCGGCAATTCTGATGTAATCATGACAGCCGCCGCATTTTTTGCGCTCAGGTTAGCGGCATCAATATTGATCCGGAATTGTGAGATGAGAGCTTCTAATGATTGTTGGGTTAATGTAGATGAGCCATCACCTGATCCGGCTAGACCAACAACAACACCATATCCGATTAACTGATTGCTTCTGACGCCGGCGATAGAGGTCATGTCTTTGAGACGGTCAGCATAGGCAGATATTGGCATCATGACCAATCCCATGATGGGGATCATAAGGGCCAGGATCAATTGGCGTAGGGGGCTTAACATGCTCAACTCCTAGAAAGGCGAAATGGCGCGAAGTCCTTGACTTAGCCAACCTTGGTTAACACTGTCATTGACTTGACCCGCGCCGATATAGATAATCTGGGCATCAGCAATACGGCTCGATAAAATTACATTATCTTCTGAAATATCCTCAGGTCGGACAATGCCGCGGACGCGGATATATTCATCACCATTAGTCAGGGTTAGTTTTTTCTGACCACCAATTTCAAGGTTACCATTGGCAAAAACCCGCATCACTGTCACCGAAACTGTACCTGTCAGGCTGTTTGACTGAGATGCCGAGCCTGAGCCTGCAAAGTTCTGAGCTGTACCACTTGTAAGTGAACCGTTGTTAAAGCCACCAGTTAAAATGTTTGGTATACCTGTTGGAAGGGTAACATCAAACGCATCAGTTTTGCTACTTGCAGCGCTACTTGATTTTGTGGCGCTAAATGTTTCCAGCATCGTCACACTGATGATATCACCAACTTGCCGATTACGGCGAGTGGAGGGGAAAAACCCTTGCCCATTATCTGAATAAATTCCGCCCGTAGGGGCTTCTTCAACAATATCAGCAGCTTCCTGAAAAATAGGCTCATAATCTTCTGACACGACATTTTCAACATATGTAGTGCAGCCAGAAAACAGCAAAATAGCCGGACATAAGAGTAATATAATGCGATAATAAGCCATGAGATTAAGCCAATAATGATTAGAGGTTTTGTGAAATAAAGCGAAGCATCTCATCTACGGATGTGATGGATTTAGAGCTCACTTCATAAGCCCGCTGGGTTTCAATCATGCTTACCAATTCTTGCACAACATTAACATTTGATGCTTCCAGCGCGCCTTGGATTAATTTACCAAAACCCTGCTCTGTTGGATTGGCTACCGCAGCAGGGCCACTAGCCACGGTCTCAACATAGAAACTCTCACCAATAGGCTGAAGCCCTGTCCGGTTAGTAAAATCAGCGATTGTAATCTGCCCTAATTCCTGTGCCCCGATCTCACCAGCGACCATGGCGCTGACGATACCATCACCAGAAATATTGATATTGGTAACATTATCGGGGATTTGAATTTCCGGCTGCAGAACATAGCCGCTTGAGGTCGTCAAGACGCCATCAGCATTTTGTGAAAAGGTTCCATTGCGCGTATAGCCGAGCCGCCCATCAGGCAACAGCACCTGAAAGAAACCTGATCCTTCAATGGCAACATCGAGAGAGTTATCAGTGGTGATAAGGCTGCCTTGTGACATCAATTTTTGTGTGTTGAGGGTACGGACACCAGTGCCAACGGCAAAAGCTGAGGATAGTTCTGTATCAGCTGAAGTTTGGTCGCCAGCAGAACGGCGCACCTGATATAACAGCGTTTCAAAATTGACGCGGTCACGTTTAAAACCGGTTGTGTTCACATTGGCAAGGTTATTGGCAATGATCTGCATTCTGGTCTGCTGAGCATTGAGACCGGTTTTTGCAACATGCATGGAACTGGTAGACATGGCTGAAACTCCTCAAAGAAAACATTATTCTAATAAGGAGTTGCAAGACCCATGCCAAAGAGACCGGGTCCAAAAAGAGAAACTAGTTAAAAGAGGGTTAAGTTGGCATCCGCATCAGACTTGAGCCACCGCGATCAATATCTTCAGCGGCTTTGACCAGCTTGAGATTAATCTCAAAGACGCGCTGATCTTCGATTGAGGTGACCAATTCTTCCATTAGATTGACGTTGCTCATTTCAAGATATTTATTGACCACTCTGACATCTTGATTAGCAGTAATTGCAGAGCCATCGGCATAGCGAATCTCACCGTCAGGAAATTTTTTAAGCGGTGCCGTTGGCACTGATAAGCCAAGTGTAGCAACAACCTGTCTTGTGCCTGGTTCACTGTTTAATGGTTCAATAACGATGTCACCAGTTTCTGTAAAATCAATTGCCCGATATGGCGGTATAGTAATTGGTTGAAGATTGTTATCTAAAATCACAGCACTGGAGCCATTTATTAATTGGCCTTCCATATTCGTGGAAAAATCACCGCGCCGTGAAAATGAATTGCCATTAGGGGCGTCGGTAATGAAATACCCATCACCGCGAATAGCAACATCAAGTGTATTACCTGTTTCATTCAATGTGCCTGATGCCGCATCAAACATATTGCTATCGTCTTTGATCGACATACCTCGCGTGACATGCGTATCCATAGCCTCAATAAACGCCGTGCCAGCTGTTTTCAAGTGATAGTCAGCACGGAAACCAGGGACAGAATTATTCGCCAGATTGTTTGACCGAATAAACGCATTATCCTTAACAATATTGAGTGAGTTAAGCGCGGTATGAATAAATCTGTCCATGGTCTAGCCTCTTGATAGCTGTTGGTTAACCCAAATGCATTACATACGAATATTAATGATTGTCTGGGTCAGACCGGTTGTCGTTTCAATCGCCTTAGCTGATGCCTGGAAGTTCCGCTGGGCGGTAATCAAGTTTACCAGCTCCTCGGTGATATCAACATTTGATCGTTCAAGCGAACCAGAAAGGATGTTACCAAAGCCTTCTGATCCCGCTTCCCCAACCTGTGGCGTACCTGAAACAGCGGTTTCCGTGTAAGTCGCGTTACCAATCTGCTTCAACCCGTTCTGGTTGTTAAAGTTAGCAACAACAATCTTGCCCAATGGATTATTCTGACCATTGGTATAGTTAGCGCGGATCGTTCCGGATGAGTCAATCTCAATACCATCCAGTCGGCCTGAGGTGAAACCATCCTGTTCTACGGTTAGAACCGAGAATGGCTGCGCCAGCTGAGTTGAGGTAGAGAAGTCAACATCTAGCGCGATAGAGAAACCTTCTTCCTGCTTTTCATAATGAACGAGGTTTTTAGGGCTTAACAATTTACCTGTTTTATCAAAGGTCAGCTCACCTTCATCAATATAGAGCGGATAGTAACCTTCAACGATATTTTCAGGTGGGTTGGTAACAACCTCGCCATTAGAGTCAACATAAAGCGCCACACCATCAGCATCAGTTGCTTGTACCAGATTATAAATCTCTGGCACTGAACCAACACCAAGAGGAACTTCATCAAGTCCTAGACGCGCCGCGCCCTTCACCTTGATTGTGGAATCACTTCCCGTTGTTCCAGTTGAAAAGGTAAAGCTGTTAGAGTCGCTGCTATATGATACTGTTACACCACCAATGGTATCGCCAGTAACAGGATCAACAATCTGGTTAATCCGAGTTTGCAGTGCTTCGGCAAGTGTTGTTCCCACATATGATGTCGCAGGAACCTCAATGATGCCTGTCACACCGTTCACCGATACGTTAAAGATGTTATCGCCATTTTGGGTAGATAGCTTAAAGACATTGGTGAGAGGCTCATTAGCACTGGCGCCAATCGCTTGCGCCGGGGTTGCTTTCAGCCCTGTACCGGCCTCAAAGAGGAAATCATTTTTCGTCTGTCCCAGACCAAAGAGCGAATTGTCACCATTACCAATAATGGTAGCATCAACATCATATGTTTGTGGAACTCGGGCACCTGTTTCCTCACTAATAGAATAACGACCAACCTGAATATTTGATGATTTCTGTTGCGTTGATACACCTATGGCACCGTTAGCAGCAATATCTTCACCTGTTGTTCCGCTTGAGATGCTAAAGTTCTGAAACTCAGAATTATACTCAACCTTGATGCCATATCGCTTATCGTTTGGCTGAATTTCCTCGCCAGTGGCAACAAATGGATCACCATGCAGAACCTCACCACCTCTAATTTGGACACGAGGCGAATTATCGGCATTAGTCAGGCCAAGGTTGTTGATCCCTGTTTGTGTGCTTGAGCCGTAAACCGAGAAGGAATTGAAGTTACTATCTGTGCCTGAGCCAAGAACCGTACGGTCAACTTCAAACTTAAGACGCTGATTAATATCATCATAACCAACCTTTACCGGTGGGTCTTTCTCATCTACCCAGTCAATGCTTGAAGAAGCAAGAACCGTTGTAGTGAGATTAGTCGCCGTGCTGGCGCTATTAATAGCTGTTGGCGCAGAATTGTTTTCACCTGTAATGCTAGCAGCAAATTGCGCGGTGGCGTCAGACGAGGATACAGTGAAATCTGTCATATCATCGCGACTAACACGCATTGATGAAATGGTTCCTGCTTGCACTTCAATCAATTCTGTTCCTGATGTATTCCAGGTTACGCTTTCATTACCTTCATCATTATATGCCGTTGTTCGGTATAGAACTGATCCATTTCCATCAAGAAATGTGAACGAATACCCTTTAAGGTCAGTGCCATTAATCATGAGTTGGTCTTTAATTGCCGCTAGACCAGATCCATCATTAGTATCAGCTGGAGTAGCATTAATGCTTAGCGTATTAGAACCGTCTGATAAGCTCAAATTAAATGCGGCATTATTATCAAGAGTGCCCTCAGTTATTACCATAGGGTGAATAAGGTTTTGAAGCCCTAGGCTTGATAGGTTTGTTGACAGATTAGCGGCACTTGCGGTTTCTGTTCCATTTGCAATAAGCCAGTCTTTAGCAACAAAAGCACCTGCTGCTGTATCAGAGGTTGAGCCTTGTATTTCTCTTATACTAATTCTCTGGCTACTATATTGTTCTCTTGCCCCATCATAAACAGCGTATGAGCCTTCAAAAAAGGCCTCAACAGTAGGTTCATTGTCAGATGGGCTGGTTAGAACATAGACTTGATCAGCATCAGAAGTGGCGATATTGAAATCACCATCAGCTAAGGCCAGACCAGATGTGCTGACATCAATATACTTATAACCACCATCACTAGTGCCTGTTGAAGATATAACAAAGCTGCGGCCATTTAGGTCACCGGAGAAACTATCATCGCCGGCCAAGACAATGCTGCGGCCTTGTTCGTAATTGGTAAGATCGGAATTTGAACTATTTGAAGCCTCAACAAATATTCTCAAACGGTTTTCAGTTGCTGAATATTCTATAAAGTTAGTTCCATTTCCTTCGACTTCATTAAGGACGGAATGAACACTTAAGGTTGGACGATTGTTACTATAAGAATGCACCATATACTGCTGATCAGTTGGATCATCAGCACGCTCAAATTGAACGACTTGGGTATATTCATAAACAGTATCGATGCTTTCCCCGCGCGATTTGGTAAATTGAAGCCCGCCAATTCCGAGCGGATCATCATTATATTCTCTACCATACTGATTAAGCGTTTCATTCATCCGAACTTGGGTATGAGCCAGAAACTCTTCTTTGGTAAAGTCTGGGGATGTGCCCTCAATAGCAAAATCATCACCCATAAGTTCGGTCACATAACTATCTGTACCTAACAGTTCCACAGCAATTTTATTGGTTAGTGAAGTGACGGTTCCATCAGCACCAACACGCTGAAAATCGATTGTGATCGTATCATCAACATTTTGCTCAACCTGAAACTTGCGGTCATCACCATAGGCGGCATTAATCGCGCGTTCAACTTCGGCAGCTAATTGATCAGCGTTGTAAACGCCGGGATTGATATCAATGCTGACAGGCTGGTCAGAGTCATCGACATTAACGAGGAGGAAATCTTTACCCCAATAGACATCACCATCAGCACCGGCTTCACGAGTCGCTTTGAACTGTAATGGGTCGGTCACTATCTCAACCAGTTTGTCACCTTCTTCACCAAAGTCAAAGCTGGTCGCTTCGCCGCTAATCCGTGCTGGCTGTGATGGCACCAGAGTTTGCAGATCATCCAGCTTATAGAGAGGGGAGCCTTTGCCCTCGATAAAGTAGTTATCATCAGGAATGGATGTGGTTTGCTGGCCGAAACGGTCAACAAAAATCTGTTTGCCTGCGTCATCCACCGCACTCACCAGATCAGGATTAATAATAGTGTCATTAATCACCAACCGTGTATCATATTTGTTTGTTGGGTCATCAGCAGATGCAGCCTGAGTTTTAATGAAATATACGGTAGCAATCGTTGGGTTACCCAAGTCATCAAAGATCGTGATTGATGTTGAGTTTGTAAAAGTTTCAGGATCATTTGGGTCAAAAGTGTAGCCGTCTTGGAACTGCGGTCGGTCTGTCACAACATCTGATGCTGCGTTTACGTTAACGCCAAGCTTAATATTTGAGGTCGCTTGCGGGTCACCTGATGTCACTGGCAATTGTAGAGGCACGGCACTGTCAAGGTCTTTGGCGGTTACCGAACCGTCAGTGTTAACGGGATAAGTCAGCAGATACTGTCCTGCGGAGTCCACAACATAGCGGTCGTTATTAACGTTTAACGAACCGTTTCGTGTATAAACAGTCTGGGCAGATGTCAGGGATGGCTTCAAAGCAAAGAACCCCTGTCCGGAAATAGCCAGGTCAAGCGCGTTCAATGAGGCAGCAATGTTACCCTGAGTAAACTGCTGTTTAATGCCTTTAAGAATGGTACCTGAACCAATTGATGAAGACGCGTTCTGCAATGGTGATGTAGCAAAGATATCACCAAACTCAACACGGCTTCGCTTAAAGCCTGTTGTGCCAACGTTGGCAATATTGTTAGACGTTGCTGAAATATCTGCTGACGAACCATTTAGTCCGGTAAGAGCGGTGTAGAACGACATGGTATTACTCCTTCAAGTGACAGTATTTATCTATTGACCAAATTATAAAGTTTCAGAGGCGGGGGCGCCGGCCTTGCGAAAACGTAAGACATCAGCAGCCCGAACTTGTCCATAGTCGCGGACATCTAGCATAACGCCATTGCTGTCATCACCCACTGAGGTGGAAAAGACTTCGGCAAATACCGATGGCGTTAAGTTTTCCATGCCATTGCCAAAATTAGCATAAACATCAACCCGCAATGGCGCATCGCTATTGACGATATCGGCTGGAATATCTTCCCATGCAAAACCCGTTAGACCAGATGCTTGCGGGCCTAAATCCATGCTGTGAATTGGCGCGCCAGTAGCATCAGAAAAAGTCAGCTGTGTCATGGTTGAGGCTGATGGCAGATCAATCATGCCATGTATCTCACCATTGCTGTCAGGGCGCGCCACATTGCCAGGCACCATAACAGATGCACCCATCAGGCTAGATGCGGTGGCGACGCGAAACTCCTTGATCTGGCTAGACAGTGATTTCAAACTTTCGCCCATTTCGGTAATGCCAGTAACCGTAGAAAATTGCGCCATTTGTGCGATAAACTCAGCATTTTCCATGGGCGCAAAAGGGTCCTGATTTTGCAGCTGCGTTGTCATCAGCTTCAGAAAATCCTCTTGGCCAAGCTGATCCTTATTGGCTTTCTCTTCTTCGTTTTTATTTACACCCAGTTTCTGAAGGATCGTATTCAGCTGGTTCTGGCTAGCAGGGTCAATCATTGTTCACTCCGTTGGCTTATTTGCCCATATTGATGGTTCGCATGTCTAAGGCTCTCATGGTGGTGATAACCTCAACATTGTTCTGGTATTGGCGACTGGTCTCCATCATCTCGACATATTCTTCTTCGATATTGACAGCAGCGCCGTAAACATAACCTTCTGCATCGGCGTCTGGATGGAAGGGCATGAAAATCCGTGATGGCGTCATATCCATTTCTACGACATCAGTCACACGGACAGATGCAATGCCGTTTTGCCCAAATTGATCAGCATAGGTGCTTTCAAAAATAGGCTTAATGGATTTATAGGCTTGATTTGGATCGCCAGTCATAGTGCCTGCATTGGCAATGTTACTAGCAATCGTGTTCATCCGGATGAGCTGGCTAGCCATAGAATGACCAGCAATATCATAAACATTTTTAATATCAGCCATGTCTATTCTCCCTTAATTGCCGACATTAGCCCGGCAATTTTATTGTTAAGAAAGGTCAGGCTAGTTTGATAACGCATCGCATTTTCGGAAAACTCAAGCTGTTCAACCGCGAGTTCAACCGTATTACCATCCATAGACGCGTTAATATTCTGGCGATAAAGAACATCTTTACCAGGAGCGGTCATGGCGATAGGAATATGATGACTGTGCGTTGTTGTCATAGGCCCTGATTTCTGTGCTTTTGCCATTTCTTCCTCAAAATTAATATCACGCGCCTTAAAATTTGGCGTCGCAGCATTGGAAATATTGGATGCAAGGATCATATTGCGCTTGTTCCGCAACATTAGCGCGGCGCTATGTAATCCTAATGTATCTGCAATTCCCTTCATGGCATTATCCGTCTATAATAAATTTCTAATCTGCTTGATTGCGTAAGTTCATTCTGGTGCGAAATTTGCAAGAAGGATGCCAACTTGTTAAAAGGGGATGAAAATGGAATCAATATCTGACTTGGAAAACTTGAATAGCAGCAATCTGTCGGCGACGACGATTAAGGTACGCGATGCGGTTATTCAGAAATGCGAAGGTAAAAACCTGCATGAGATGACGCAATTTATTAAAGGTCTTCTCAGTCATGAGGAAAATGATCAGAAACGTCTAGGTGTGCTGGCGGCAAGGGTATATATGCTGCGTGAAAAAATCAAATTCATGAAAAGCAACGATGATGAAGCCGATGACAGTGCCGACAATATTAAAGATCGTCATACTAATGTCATGGAAGCCAGGCAAATGGAAAAAGATGCTGATGCTGAGCCTGTGGCAGATGAAGCAGGTGAAGCAGAGCCAAGCAATTGGATACGGGTTCGGATTACTGAAAATGCTGAGGTTAATAATGTACGTTTTCCCGCTGGCGTTGTTATCGACGCATTTAATGAAGATGCCCAGCGATTAATTGCTTCTGGAAAGGCTGAGGTCATTGATAAAGATGATGATGATAGCGGATTAGATGATCTCAATGATGAAGTAGAAGCGGCAACCGCTGATGCTGATGCTGCCGATGATGATGATGATGCATAGCCGCCGCTATATGCTCACAAGATGTTGTGGGAAAGGCGGGATAATGATGACATTAATGCTTGCTGGATTGCTTGCTGGCTGTGAGCGATTTCGACATGAGACTTATACCTGCCCTTATAATGCGATTGGCTTGCATGAGTTGATTATCAATGATGATAAGGCCGGAGCTGATCTGACAGTAATTGAAATTGATGATGAATATTCTATCCCTATCGGCAGCATAAGCGAAGATCAGATGATGGCTTCAAATACAGAAATGGTGCTTATGCTCAACCGCAAGACAGGTCGGCTAAATATCACAATGGGGACGAGAACGGTTTTTATGACTTGTGAGAAAACGATCTTCACCATGTAATTAATAGGATTGATGGTGCCTCATCAGCCTAACTATCGTCTGTGTTCTGTAAGCGTTTAGCCAGATCATCGAACCAGCTTAAATGCGAATGCGTGTGGCTTTCTAATGCCGATATTTTTTTCATCACCGCCAGCAGACGTAGTTTATCCTCAGGGCTTGGAATAATCAGCCCGTTTTCTATATCCGCCTGCATGAGATTGAGCGTTTCAGATAGCTGCGCTTGAAATGCCGCTGATGTTGGTTTGGCATCAGCTTGCACAGAAACACCCAAACCATCATCAAGCAGGCGCTCAATGATGCTACAATATTTTTCCACAAGGTTATCTGACATCAGAATCCTTAACGGTCTGACTTAGCTTTTAAGATCACGATAAGCGTCCATCAATGCATCAGTAATCTGATCAACATCGATAGGATATTTACCTTGCAAAATCGCTTTCTTGATGCGGTTAACAGCTTCGGAGTTCACAGGTGGCTGCTTTGCAAGCTCTGCCACTACCTTTTGTGATACCACGCCATTCTCAGCTGTGCCATTAGGAGCAGTTGGTTTTGCTACCTTTGCTGGTGAAGCAGTTGAGGTTTGAGCATCTGCTACGCGACTGCGCTGAATATCAACCCTGTTCATCATATTTTTAATTGACTCTACCATTGGTCTAGCCTCCTCAAGATGTTAAACGACGCAGAAAGCAAATATGTTAGTAAATTGGTGAAATTTTTCTGTTGCCAATAACTTTTCCAAAAACCGTCTTGCCGCTGGACAGGTTTTCAACCTTAATAACCTCACCAAACTGGCCGTTTTCCAACGATATGCCATTCATCTCAACATAAATTCCTTGCTGCGAAAAAGCAATAGTAACAGGCTTTTTTTGTTCAACCATGTAAAACGGATGAAGCTGATGTGAATAAATTGGCTTATTTGCATGAATGGCAGTCTTGACACGGCGACCAATGAGATCGTCAGGCTTCATAAAAATGCCGGTATTTTGTTGCGGCGTGATCGCTATCATCATCAGATCAGCGGCGCTGATCACTTCACCTTTTGTCATGCTGCGGGTTAATGCCACCGCGTGCAAATGATGTTTTGATTGTGGCGCATCATGAGAGACTGAAGATACGGATTTTGCTGTCGATATTTTTGGTTTTGGTTTTGGTAGTGGTGTTACCATGCTGTTTGAATTGGTATCAGAAGACGCTAGCGGGTTGTCAAAAGCGTTCATTTTGACCCGCACCAGCAGCCGCCATGTATCATCAGATGGGCAGGTTAACTTTACCGTTTTCCAGCTTTTGAAAAGCGGCTTGATGTTAAAATCGGCATCACAGCGGATAAACTTTTGTTGGGGATTAATCAATGGGTTGCCATCAATCTCATGCTTCCCCAGCGTTGCATTGATATGATTGATCAACTCGACCCCAGTCATTAACTCTGGCGTTAATGCATCTGCCATTTGATTATTTTGACTAGAGGTGCTGGCATGACTAGCCGTGCTGGCGCCAGCGATACAAGCCCAGATGATGATGCGTTTAGCCGCCGAAAAAATAGATGTCATTGCTAATCGTGTAGTTATCATCGCCCTGATCTTCGTTTTGCCCCATTATCATCGCTTTGATTTCATTGAGAGAAGGCAGGTGCAGGATTTTATCCGCATAGAGATAATTGGGATTGTTACGAACAAAGGCATGTTTGTTTTTCATGACAATTGCCATTTCGATAAAGCGCATATTCAAGCCACTGCCAATGTAATGCTTTTCCATCACATGACTTAGCGTTTCGCCAGGTTGGACGGTATGTTTAGCGGAATAATTCTGATCAATCACAAACGGATTATCAGGCATGATGCCGTTTTTGCCATAGCTCTGATATTCTAGCACCACAAAGGGTTGAGAATTAGCTATGGCTAGGGCAGGTAGGCCAGATAGCAGTGCGGCCAGAATAAGCGTTTTAGCTTTCATCATTGTGTTAGCTCCATGAATTCAACAGATTTGCCTTCTAACATGCTGATATTATGTGACGTATCAAGCGGGCTCAGTGTTGCGGTTCGATCATTAAGGGCAGTAATTTTTAGCACTGTCCAGCCGGTATCACCGCCATTGGTCACAGCTAGTGAGTTTTCATTTAAGCCTTGCTGACGGCCAAAAGGCACGGTCAGCATATCACCTTGTTTTGCCAAAGTTGCAATCAGCGGCTGGCATAGCATAGCTTCGCTAGCTGCCTTAACAAAAAATGGAATAGGTTGTGATAACGCCGCCGTCCGCTCAGTACGTGAGGATTTTGTCAGGTGATTTATTGCCCTAAACGGCGTCTTTGTGCTGAACGGTATCTCAGCAATGATGCTTTCGTTAAACGCTGGCATATATGTATTGCCATGAAATCCATTCATGACAAAGGTGACGGTCAGATAATCGCTGCGAATAACCCCATTAGTGTTACGCGCATGATCAATATGAATCTCCGGGACAATAGCAAAATCACCATCATGAACATGGGTCTTGCCACTTGTTAATGCCATATAATCAAAATCATCATTAGTATTAGACAAGTTTCTTGCCGAAAAACTGCGGTTACTGGCATTGGTCATATCAATCTGTGGGTGGTTATCTACCTCAGCTAAAATCTCTTTGACCATCATATGCGCGTGGGCTGCCGCCCATGAGGGGACCTTTGGGTCGATCTTGATAATAGGCTTATACATCGTTGCATTAACCCGTGACCGCTGACATTGCTGTTCTGGCTTCTCCCCAATAACCGCCCGGATGGTGACGGAATAATGGGTTTCATCTTCGACTTCATTGATCACCGCATAATCCATAATCATGCTAGCAGGTCTGATGACGAAATGGTCGCTAAGGCTAGTATCTGCGCTGACGGCTGAAAATCCGTCAATCCGCGCGCCGCCTTGTAATGCTGCCAGATAAAGCGCATCTTCGAGAGCCAGCATACGGGCTTCTGCTTTTGTGTCTTCATGCACAATTACCGCCCGGCCAGTTGCTTCTGTGTATCGCAAATCGGCTAATGGTCGTCCTGGCAGAACGAAAACAAATAGCGCCATAAAGACAAACATCATTCTTAACAGTGGATATGCCCGTTCTGAACTCGCCTGCGACAAGCGTTTCTGGGCAAGCGTCGCCTGCCCCAAGGTTGTTTGTGCCAGTTTTATTTGTGTTGATGCGATCATTATAACTGCCTGAATACTCGGTAAATGTCCTTATAATAGAATCTAGCTTTTATAGAAACTAGCCGATATGTCTGGCGCTATCCATCAGATAGGCGATCATATCGCGATCAATCTCAAGAACAATTTCATATGTGTCAGACCCTGTCGGGTTAATCCGAACAGTTCTGGCGCCTCTAATCGTGCCTGTGACAATACCGCGGAAAGTGTCGTTTTGAACCATCAGATCAATGACAGTTGTTGTACTATCGACTTGCAAGCCATGAATCTGTTCAGCTAGGTCACGCATCGCTGCCATCCGTGCGGCACGAATAGCCATAAGCCTTTTCTGGGCATCTGAGCGTCCGGGCTGCGATGAAATAACAGCATATCCAACCGCGGTTAGGGTCGGGATTTGATCGGCCTTCGCATCCAAAACGTCTTTGACAGCAGCCAGAGATTCAGTCTGGCTCATTTCCAGATCACTAACGCCAACCGTATCAGAAGCCCCTGATGTGAGCGCTTGTTCGCTTTGCAAGATGACTGGCACCTGACATGCCGCCAATGTTGCCGCAAGCGGTAAAAAGGCCAGAGGTTTTAAGGTCTTATAAGTCATTTGGGTTCTCCATCCGTGAGAAAGTGTTTGATCGCGTCATGCATGTTCTATGCCAGAGCCATGGCGCCTGCAAAATCTCTAATAAAAATCAATCTGGCACGGGTTTTGCCTTTAATAAACAGAAGTCGCAATGCCATGAGCAGAAGATGATCATTATGAATATTACTAAAGCGTTATATTACAACACGTTAATGAATAGAGCAGTGCCTATGACTGCTCACGCATGTCAGTTTTCTGACAACGGATTATTGACGTTTGATGCTCAAGAGACAGGACAAACCCACAAAAAGAACCCCCACATAATAAACGACAGAAAGAATAGAGGTTAATATTATGGATGCAGTGATACAACGCCTGAATGTTGATACTCTACTGTCTGTCTTTCGGGGCAGTGTTATGCCGATTGGTATTCTTATTCTTGTTGCCATGATGGTTGTGCCGCTGCCGGTTATTTTACTAGATATCTTTTTTGTTACTAATATTCTTGTCTCACTGCTTATTCTGATGGTGGCCATGCATACTTATAGGCCATTGGATTTTTCCAGCTTTCCTAGCCTTATTCTTATCGCTACGGTGCTGCGGCTTGGTCTCAATGTGGCTTCAACGCGCATTGTTCTAACCGAAGGGCACGAAGGTGGAAATGCCGCAGGTGAGGTGATTGAATCCTTTGGTGAGTTTGTCATTGCGGGCAATTACGCGGTTGGTATTTTTGTCTTTATAATTCTGATCATTATCAATTTGGTCGTCATTACCCGTGGTGCTGGCAGAGTATCAGAAGTCTCTGCCAGATTTACATTGGATGCTATGCCTGGCAAGCAAATGGCGATTGATGCCGATCTTAACGCTGGCGTCTTGACCAACGAAGAAGCCAAAATCAGGCGTCAAGAGATTGCCAGTGAATCTGATTTTTATGGGGCAATGGATGGTGCATCTAAGTTTGTCAAAGGTGATGCCATTGCCGCGATCTTTATTTTGCTCATAAATATCATTGGCGGTCTAATTATTGGTCTTACTCAGCATAATTTACCGCTTTCGGTTGCTGCGGAAAACTATGTTCTGTTGTCTATCGGTGACGGGTTGGTTGCGCAAATCCCTTCATTACTGCTTGCCATTTCTACTGCGATTATTGTGACCCGCGTCTCGTCAACACAAGATATGGCACAGCATATTGGGGCTCAGGTTAATTTATCCCGCGCTTGGATACCGGTTGCCGCTGTCTTGGGATTGATCGGTCTTATACCAGCCATGCCTAATCTATTGTTCTTATCTGGCGCGGCCATTGCAGGGGTGCTGGCGGCGAGCTCATATTTCAAAGAAGAACAGCTCGCAGAGCAGGAAAATCTTGTTTCTAATGCGCTCGAAAGTCCCGAAGAAAATACCGAAGATGTCTCTCTTTCAGACATCGCAGATAATTCAGCAATATCAATCATGCTAGGGTATGGGCTGGTTGATATGGTCAATGGTAATGATGGTGGGGTTTTAAGCACAAGAGTGACAGGGATACGCCGACAAGTCTCAAAAGCGCTTGGATTTGTTGTGCCATCAGTTCGTATTAGAGATGACCTGACGCTTGAGCCAAACACCTATCTGATCAAAGTAGGGCATACAATTGTTGGTGAGGATAAAGTCTATCCTGATCGCAAGCTGGCTATTCCGGGCGAAGATGCCAATCTCAAAATCGATGGTATCCATGTGAAAGACCCGACCTTTGGCATGGATGCTGTGTGGATTAATGCTAATCAAACGCGCGAAGCCGAAACCAAAGGCTATGTTGTGGTGGCACCTGAATCTGTTCTGGCGACGCATTTAAGCCATTTGGTATATAAATATGCAGGGCAACTAATTGGTCAGGATGATGTTAAGAAATTGCTTGATAACCTTGCTAATAGCGCCCCAAGTCTGGTGCAATCGGTTGTCCCTAAACTGATCCCTCTGCATAATTTAACGGCTGTCTTACGGAACCTTCTTGATGAGCGTGTGCCTATTGGTGACATGCGCCGGATTTTGGAAAACATTGCTAATCTGGCCTCTCGTAACCTGAGCACGGCTGATATGGCAGAGGCATTGCGCCCAGTTCTTGCCGGCATGTTGATCCAGCAAGTTGCGCCTTTGAACAGCCCGTTGCCTGTTGTGACGCTGGCCTCTGATCTCGAAAATATGCTGATCACGATGCAAAAGCAAAGCGGTGAGGAAGGGCTTATCCTCGATAATGAATTATCACAGAAATTATTAACCAAACTGAATCAGATCAATGATGATATGTCGTCAAAAGGCAAGCAGGCGGTTTTGGTCGTCTCGCCTGTTATTCGGCGCTCACTATCTGGCCTCGTCCGCCAGCATATTGATGACATGATCGTCATTGGATTTACCGAAATTCCAGATAACCGCAAGATTGAACTTGTGGCGACAATTAGCGGTGAAGCCGAGAGCTAAGCCAGACCACTTATAAGGGAAAGCAAGGAGAGAAAATATGCCAACCATTACCGTATCTGCTGCCGATAGTGCAACTGCGATGGATCAAATCCTGTCACAGCTTGGTGATGATGCCTTGATTTTGGACACTAAGACCCGTGATGGTAAAGTTGAGATCAGTGCCACCAATGATCTTGGCTATGCACCCAAAAAGAAAGACAAAATCAGCGATGTCTTTACCAAGGTCATGCAGGAAGAATTGCATTCTCATCAGGGACCACGGCAGTATTCTAATCCCATAACAGGTCGGCCAAGTATGGATAAAGCAACCTCAGACGCCTTTATGAAAGCTATCGGGGATGAGCAATCCGCGGCAGCGCAAGCGGATAGTAGTTTTGAGGAAGAGGCGCAAATCAATATTCGGGTGAAGCGGCTCAAATGGGAAAATGAAAAACTGGCTAAAGATATTGAAGACCAGCGAAATGAGATAAGGGATTCTGTTGAAACCGCTAAAGTGTTCTATGAGAAAGCCATAGAGCAGGGCGAGGAAGCAAAGCAACAGATGAACCTTTTCACCCATGATCTCAATGGACTTCGGGCAACGATAAATCAGATGCGCAGTGATATGGTTAGCCGCTCTAAGCATCGGCTAAGCATGGTTGTTCTCATCATGGCGCTTGGCCTGACAGCAGGGACATATGCGATGCGTGATCATCTGGCTGGGGTTACCCCTTTTATCTCTGGATTGATGCAAACCATAGGTATTATGCCCGCCGCAAGACCTGAACAGATTGAAATTAGCGCGCTAGATGCCACCCGGATGGGTGACACCATCCGCATTAAAGGGACTGTGACCAATCATAATCAAAGCCAGATAGAAGCTCCAATGATCCGCTTTCAGGTCAAAGATAAGACAGGCGGCATCCTTAGTGAAAGAGATGTCAGATTAGATCAGGACAGCCTGATGCCTAGTGTTGGCGTTACTGTCACCACTCAGCTCGTGATGCATTCTAGCATTGATGATGATGTTGAAACCGATATCATTGCCATTCCAATCTTTGACACCACGACAAATGATGCTTAGCCAGGGTCATGGGGTAACAATAAATTGAATAAAAAATATGCACTTCATTTGCTTGGATTGGAAATTGCATATAGAAATAAAGAATTACATTTATTAGGAAACATTAATGGCAACATCAATCGCAATATGCAGCGGCAAGGGCGGCGTTGGAAAATCCAACATAACTGTCAACTTGGCGATGGTAATTCAAAGCATGGGTAAGAGAGTTGCCATACTTGATGCTGATTTTGGTATGGCTAACTCGCATATTTTGATGGGAATTAACCCTGAGCATTATATCAGTGAGGCGTTATCTGGAGAAAAATCAATGTCAGAAATTGGCTGTCCGGGCCTGAAAGGGGTCAATGTCTATTCTGGCGGCAGCGGTTTGCTTGAGGTGTTAAATCTGGATAAGACCAAACGCTTTCAAACCATCAGATTAATGGATGAGATCGAAGATCAGATTGATGTTCTGCTCATTGATGTTCCGGCTGGTGCCTCGGATAATTCGGTGTCTTTTGTATCGGCGGCAGATCGGGCAGTTGTCGTGCTTGTTGGTGAGCCAACCAGTTTTCTTGATGCCTATTCCTTTATTAAGGCCTGTCATCTGGAAATGAAAATCACAAACTTTACTATTGTTGTGAACATGGCTAATAGCGCCGCGGAGGCGAAAAAGCATTTTGATCGGTTTAATGCCATAGCCATGCAATTTTTGGATGTTCGCCTGCGCTTTGGTGGGCATATCCCTATGTCACAGCGGATACGTAAATCTGTTATAGACCGTAAGCCAATCACCGCCAGAAAATCGGATTTGCCAGAAGTAGTAGCCTTTCAATCAGTGGCTAAACAGGTGCTTGATGCGCCAATGAATACGACAAATGGTATTCGGTTTTTCCAGCAAGGTAAGTCAGGCGAGGGATGAGATGAGAGCGCATTATCCTGAACAAAAAGTGGATATTGAACAGCTAATCAACAATCACCTTGATTTAGTTAAAAAGATTGCATGGCATATGCATGGCCGTGTCCATCTATCTATTGAGATAGAAGATTTAATTCAGATTGGATATTACGGTCTGGTGCTGGCGGCGCAGAATTATACCCCGAAAGAAGGCGCTAGTTTTTCGAGCTATGCCGGATTGCGCATTAAGGGTGAAATTATTGACTTCTTGCGAAAGAACTCAAACCTATGCCGGACAACAATCAAGCGCCAGCAAGATGTTCGCTCAGCTGAACAAGAGCTTCGTTCTAAATTAGGACGCGAGCCAGAATTGCATGAACTGGCTAAGCATTTGAACGTTGAAGAATATGAAATGCAGGACTGGCAACAAGACTTTGAGGCCAATAATCATCAATCGTTGGATAGCGTATATGATGAGTTTTCTATCTGGTTTGTGTCTGACGACAATAATCCCGAAGATGTGATGAATGATCTTGAGTTAAGGTCATCGCTGAAAGATGCTCTCCATACTCTGCCCGAACGTGAGGCCCTGATTATTCAACTCTATTATGTTGAGGAGCTTAACGTCTACGAAATAGCAGAAGTGCTGGAGATTACAACTGGCCGCGTATCACAGATTAAATCCTCAGCCATTAAGCGGCTCCGAGATTATATCGGTAATCCTGAACATGGATTTATGGCAGGATAAAAGACAGAAAACAGGAAAGACAGACAGCATGAGAGATTGGCAGCATGAAAGATTGGCAGCATGAAAGATTGGCAGCAAACGCATGAAATTAGTATGGCTGTGCAAACAGCAGAGATACGTTTAAGACATGCCGATATGCGTGAGACGCTATTTGCCACCTGTAATTTAATTAACATTGCCAGAGGTCAGAGCATCATCACAGTCACCCCATTCGCGGCTCATGAGATCATGTCAGGGGAGCGCGCTGATCAGCCCATAGGTGAGGTCAAAATTCGCCTTGATAAAAGGCAAATGGAAATCAATGCTATGTTGCCGCAGCAAGCCTTTGACCGTTTGATCCGATATATCAGACCAGCCTCTACACGGCCAGCGGTTATCAAGGTTGATGTTGATGAAGCCTTGGCCGTCAGTGTTGATGGCGATCTCAGGATTGATGAAGAAATGACGCTGAATATATCAGATATGTCAATCACTCTGCCTATTCGTTAATTATCTATCTATAAATCTGCTGATAATATCTGCTTCAGCCTGAACCATCCGTGATGAGGCCCCGTAAGCCTGTTGAGCGCGCATCATCATTACCATTTCATCGGATACACTGGTGTTAGACGCCTCAATCGAGCCTTGAATAACGCGGCCAAAAAAACCATCATTTGGCGCCCCGACTATTGGCGGGCCGGATAAGTTACTGGCTTGAAACTCATTAAGACCACGTTGTGTTAAGCCATTGATATTGCGGAACCGCGCAAGTCCAATTTGACCTGCTTGCAAGGATAAATTAGTGCCATAATTTGCGGTCACTTCGCCTTTTTCATTGATTGAGATCGCATCGACTTCTTTATATTGTCCGGTATTATCACCTGTTTGAACACGGAAGGGGATGGTAATCGGTTGACCTGTAGACGATAGCAGAAGCTTTCCGGTGTTTGTGATCATTTGGCCATCTTCGTTGAGGCTAAATGATCCATCACGAGTATAATACATGCCGCCATCTGTTGGGTCCGCGCCCATAAACATGCCATAGCCAGAAATGCCAAGGTCAAGCGACAAACTGGTCGTCTTTAATGAGCCTTGGCTGTAATTTACACGCATACCTGAGTTACGTGTCCCCATGCCAGTGACCGCATTATCGGTTTGATCGGAGGTTTTCGCATAGATATCCTGAAAATCTGTCGTGCTTCGCTTAAAGCCAGTACTATTCGCATTTGAGATGTTATTTGAGATAGTGCTAATTTCTTTATTTGCGGCTAATAATCCGCTCGAAATGATGGATAACATGTCTCATTTGCCTCCTTATTGGCTGCACCGGTAAAAGATATCAGCAAGGGTATTCAAATTTCATGCCAGATTATGCCTGTCGCCGCAATAAAGACTAAACTTAATAGAGTTGAAATTTTTGCCTTTTATGGCATTATAAAAAATTAATATGATTGATACTAAAATTATGGATTTTGTTTCATGAGCAACCCGCCAAATGCACTTGTGCCAGTCAGACCAGCACAACCACCTGCTGTGGTGCGTTCTGAAAATGAAAATCCCATGAGCTTAGTTAAGGATGCAATTAAGCTTACCGATAAAGAGGATGTGCGTAATCGGCTGCCTGATATTCTTGGCCGAGCCCTAGCGCGAACATGGATTGATACGGCATTTCATGAGAGCTTTTCGCGTGACCCGCAAGCGACGTTAGCTACCAATGGTGTTGAAATGCCAGATAACATGATTATTGAGTTTCAAAAGCCTGATAGCAATCGCCCACGCATTGTTGTTTATGAAAAAAAGCCACATTCTAAATTCCGTACCCGCATTTTCTATTTACAGCTTGTTATGATGGCAGGGCGATAAAGCATGCGTAAAACCTTTATGATTTCGACGCTATCTGCATGCCTCTTAAGTTACGGATTTGCCCATGCGGATAATCACGGTGATAATATTGCAACCAGCGATGAGACCTTTATGGAAGCTGTCGAAGCAGCTAAATCAGGCAATTATACCCATGCCTTCACGCTCTTTGAAATGCAGGCAGAGGCCGCCCAACATGATGCTCAGTTTAATCTGGCGTTATTGCTTAAATCTGGTCGAGGCACACCGCAACATTATCATGATGCCTTAAAATGGGCTTGGCTGGCGCATCTGGGCGGAATAGAAAAGGCGCAGATGTTGGCCGAGGAGATTGTTGATATCCTACCTGAGGACACCGTAGAAAAAGCCAGAAATGCGATTGCCAAACGGCTTAAAGAACGAATTGATAACGGCGATAAAAGAGCAATTACTCAATATGCACGGTATTTTAGAGAGATTCTCTATGAGCCAGATTATGAACAATCTTATCTCTGGTATTCTATTGCATCAGCCGTTGGTATTGAGGGAAGTCAAGAAGCAAGAGATGAAGCGGCCAGCTATCTTGAGCCAGAAGTTATGATTGCTCTACAAGAAGAAGCGAGAACCACATATTACGGCCTGTCATTTGGAAAATAAATCAGCAGGCGATATAAGGAGCTGACATGCAAGTCAAGATTCACTGGATTATTGACGGGGTTGCTGAATTAGATGCAGAAACCCCAGAAGACGCAGAAGCGCAAGTCGAAGAGATGTTGAAAAAAGTTCTGGCAGATAATCCAGACCTAATCAATGTGTTGGGAACGCGCGCTATTCAAGGCAAGGCCTATTTGCCAGGATCAGAAGATGATATTAATGACCTTGAAACGAACGGCTAACATATCGCGTGTTATTGCAATGACAGCGATGCTGGCTTTGACAGGCGCTAGCGCTATTGGTCTGACATCTGTGATCAGTAGCCATGATGCTATGGCTGCGGCAAAAACATACAAATCAAAGGGCTCAATGGAAAATACCCGTCATGTCTTGGAAAAATGCCGCCTCAAAGCGGTTGAGGTTGTCGATGGTGTTACTATGTGTGTCTATCGATCACAAACGGGGCGGCGAGTGACGCTCACCAATGAAGATCCTAGTGCCGGTTGTCAAAAACAATTTCAGTGTAAACGCTAGATTGGGGGCGATGGCATCCCATCAGGAGTCTATTAGGATTGGCATGACGCACAAACCCCTCGGATTTCAATAGCAGTTTTAGTTGGCCTAAAATCAAAATTAGTTAATAGACGGCTAACAATGCCCTCAACATTGGAATGGGCTAATTCCTCAACCAATCCACACATCTCACAAATGACAAATGAAGCGCTCTGGCTGTTTCTGGAAGCGCAACTGTCGAGCTGACAGACCGTATAAGCATTAAGGCTTTCCAGCCGGTGAACCATGCCCAGCGTGATCAGCTGATCAAGCGTTCGGTAGACCTGAAGCGGTGCCTTAAACCCATCGTCGCGCAAGGCATCGAGAATGGAATAAGCGCCTAATGGCCGCTTTGACTTGGCTAAAGTTTCCATGACAAGGTTTTGCTTTTCAGTCAGTTCTAGCGCGGCATGTTTTTGTGTTTTGATCATGATCTTATCCGATAACCTAGTCTTATATTACGCCCCTAATGGCTGCTTCTCAAAGACAGTTTTAATGGCAAAATTGACAAAATAAAGCATATAACGGCCGCAACAACGATACTAGGGCCGGCGGGGATATCCCATTCTAGCGAGCCCATTAGGCCAGCACAAATTGAAATAACGCCAATAATCGCTGATAAAACGGCCATTTGTTCGGGTGATGTTGAAAACCGCCGAGCGCTGGCGGCAGGGATGATCAGTAATGCGGTGATCAGTAACACCCCTACTATCTTCATTGATATCGCAATAACAGCGGCCATGACGATCATGAAAATGAAATTGATATAGTCTGGTCTTGTGCCTTCTGCTGTGGCTATTTCCATATTCACAGTTGCCGCAAAAAGCGGTCTCCAGATCAGCATCAGGAGGATGAGGACAGCACCGCCACCGCCCCAGATAATGATCAGGTCACGCGACGTGATGGCAAGAATATCGCCAAATAAAAATCCAATTAAATCGACGCGTATCCAGCTCATGAAAGACAGAACCACCAAACTAATGGCCAAGGCTGAATGGGCAAGCAACCCTAGCAGTGAGTCTGATGAAAGATTAGCACGCCGTTGCAGCAGCATCAGAAGTAAAGACACAGCAACCGAAATGCCAAATACGGCAAGCATGATATTTAATTCAAGCAGCAAGGCCAGCGCAACACCAAGCAGCGCTGAGTGCGATAGCGTATCCCCAAAATAGGCTAGCCGTCGCCAAATAATAATACAGCCCAGAGGTCCTGCGATTAGCGCAACCCCGATACCGCCAATCATGGCGCGGACAAAAAAATCATCAAACATTGTCACTATCCTGATCAGTTTCGACGGTGTCTGCCAAGGCAGGATTTTTGCCTGAAATAGGGTTGCCTGCGGTGCTATCATTTGTTCTGGCGTTTGTTTTACTAGTGGGGTAATGAATGCCGCCATCAGGAAGATGTTCATGGTCATGTTTATGTTCATAAAAAGCTAGTCCTGACGCAATACGCTCGCCAAACAGCGATTTAAACTCGGCGCTTGATGCGACCGTTGCCGGCGTCCCGGAACAGCATATATGACCGTTCAAACATATCACCCTATCCGTCGTTGACATAACAATATGCAAATCATGAGAGATCAAAAGCACCCCACAATTCAGTTGCCGTCTGATATCTTCGATTAAACTAAATAGTGCCAGCTCACCATTAAAATCAACACCTTGAACAGGTTCATCCAGCACCAGAAAATCAGGTGAGCGGAGAATAGCGCGTGCCAGCAAGACCCTTTGAAATTCCCCCCCTGACAGATTATTCATCTGTTCCTTAGCCAGATGGAGTGTCTTGGTGGAGGATAGCGCCGTTTCAATTTCTGATGGACGAGCTCTGTTGGTTAAGCATAAGAAGCGCGTTACCGTCAGCGGTAAGGCCCAGTTTAGATCAAGTTTCTGTGGAACATAGCTGGTTCGCAGATTGGGTTTACGGTAAACCTTGCCTTCATCAGCATCTAATATACCAAGTGCTAATTTAGCCGTTGTTGACTTGCCTGATCCATTCGGCCCGATCAGAGTGACAATCTCGCCTGCCGATACACTCATCGTAACGCCTTTGACTAGCCAGCGCTTTGATCTGAAAATGCCTGCGTTTTCTAGAGATACAAGCATGTCTTTATTTTCCAACATTGAGAATCCATCACTAATTTTTAAAGGGATACCATTTCAGGGATAATATTTACAGGCATAATATTATCAGGTCATTTGCCATATCGTTAAACGATTTGCAGAAACTATTTGCAGCTTGAATTGTTATCTTATAACATGAATTATCTATTTTGTGATTCTTAAATAATAGGTATGTATGAGCGTTAGGAGCATCGGTATGCCATCAATGAAATCCATGTTTAGTGTAAGCGCATTTGTTATTTTATCATCAGGGATAATGGTAACGGATAGACAGGCAAGCGCAGAAGTGAATGTTGTCGCCTCGATTAAGCCTGTCCATTCGCTTGTCGCAAGTGTTATGGCAGGTGTCAGCACACCTGAGCTGATTATTGAAGGGTCAGGCTCGCCGCATACATATGCGTTAAAACCGTCGCAGGCAAGGCAGCTTCAAGACGCGGATCTGATATTCTGGGTTGGTAATAAGATTGAGCCTTTTCTCGAAAAATCAATTGCCGGAATTGCGTCTCATGACGTATCCATTGCTCTCTCAGAAATCCAAGGATTGACAAAAATTAAGCTCCGTGAAGGCGCCGATTTTGAAACTCATGATGATCACGATCATGGAGATCATGATGACGATGATCATGATGAAGGACATGATGACCATGCAGATCATGACGATCACGATGAAGGACATGATGACCATGCAGATCATGACGATCATGATGAAGGACATGATGACCATGCAGATCATGACGATCATGATGAAGGACATGATGATCATGATGAGGGTTTTGATCAGCATGTTTGGCTTGATCCTGTCAATGCCAAGGCCATGGTACACACGATTGAGGAGGCGCTGGTCAAAGCTGATCCAAGCAATGCCACGTTATATGAAGCTAATGCCGCCCGGATGCTGACCCGATTGGATATCCTTTTGGAAGATGTTAATGCCCAGTTAGAGCCAGTGAAGGGTGAGGGCTATATCGTCTTTCATGATGCTTATCAATATTATGAAAAGCGGTTTGGCATTACTGCCATTGGCTCAATAACGGTTTCGCCTGAGCATCTGCCCGGCGCTAAAAGAGTCAGTGAATTGCAGGATAAGGTGCGTTCACTGAACGCGGTTTGCGTGTTCTCTGAGCCGCAGTTCGAGCCGAAGCTGGTTTCCGTTGTTGTTGAGAACACGGATGCTGGAACAGGTGTTCTTGATCCTCTTGGGGCAACAATTGAAAGCGGCCCTGATATGTATTTTGCGCTCATCCGCAACATGACCACCGCATTGACAGATTGTCTTGACGGTAAATAGGCGTGGCAATTTAAGGCTGAGTGTCATAAAGCGGGATTGAAATAGGAGGAGCACGGTTTTTGATGATTATCTGTTAAAATCATGCCAGAATGGCCTTATGCGTAATCTGAAACGATTCGAGAAAGCCTGATGAGAACCCTTATATGCGGTATATTATGCAGCTTGCTGGCTGGTCTTGTTTTCCCCTTTATGGCCCTGGCGGGTGAGAATAGAACCTATATGATTGGCGGCGCGGCATTCGAAGGCTATCACGCCCCTGCAAATGGTGCATCAAAAGGTCTGGTTCTGGTCATTCATGATTGGGATGGGCTGACCGACTATGAAATGAAACGCGCTGATATGATCGCAGAAATGGGCTATGATGCGTTTGCCGTTGACCTTTATGGTAAGGGCAACCGTCCTGTTGATACCGGTGCCAAAAAAGCTGAAGTGGGCAGGCTCTATCAAGATCGTGCGTTGATGCGAGAGCTGATCCTTGGTGGTCTTGCCGAAGCCCGTAAACTGCGCCCGGGCAAGGCTGTTGTCATGGGATATTGCTTTGGTGGGGCGGCGGTTCTGGAACTGGCGCGGTCTGGCAAGGCTGAGGATATTAGCGGCTATGTCAGTTTTCATGGTGGTCTCAAAACCCCGCAGGGACAGGGGTATGACAGCACGACACCGCCAATACTGATTGCCCATGGCGGTGCTGATCAGGGCATTCCGATGGATGATGTCGCCGCGCTTTCAAAGGAACTTGAGGGCGCCAGCGTCAGCTATGAAATTCAGGTCTATTCCGGCGCGCCGCATGCCTTCACTGTCTTTGGTTCACCGCGATACCGTGAACAGGCGGACAGAAAATCATGGGTAGCGTTTGGTGATTTCCTGACCGAATATCTCAGCGACTGATCCGCGCCCTATCGCCACCACTGTCCATGTCGTCATGCCATATCCGCATTAGTCTTGTCGGCGTTTTCTGGATTTTTAGCCAATGGGTCAGGCCCCCATTGGTTGACGCCTGGCTGGCCGCGCCTGAATACCAAGTAAAGCCACAGCAGGACACATATTATATGAAGTGTGGTGATGATCACATCCGCCAAAACGCCACCAAACATCAGCTGTAACAGCCCATATTGTATGACGGTGCCATCAACGACAAGGGTGAATGTTGAGAGCAGACCCGTGACGATAAATAGTGTTGCCACTGGCCCGCGCGGCAGGCCGATATCATTACTCCGCTGGATAGCAAGCATGATCAGGATAACATCAATGACCAGACAATACAGAAGGAATAGGGCAAATGATGCATAGATCATGTTTGTTGAAAGTAGCCATCCGACGGGCAGAATAAAGACTGCCGCAATGATGGACATAATAAAAAGCATGATGAGGTTGAAGATATAACTCCGCCGGTTGCGGCGGGTTGAAATGGAAAAATAATCTTCAAAAAGTGGTTTTGACATAGTTGTCCTCCCTTTTTGGTGCGATGCTCAAAGGCGCTTGTATCACCAATTCTATCAGCGAGAGGTTAATTTTCGGTTAATCAGCGGTGAATTCATAAAGTCATGATCAATCTGAACATCCGCTTATCCGCGGCCGATGATATTAATAGGGATAATAATAGGAATAAGAATACGGCTCAGGCTCAGGCTTCTGCCTCTGTTTTGGCCGCCGCACCCGCCGCCGCATCCTCACCATCAGCATAGAGGAAATAGAATGCCAGACTGCCAATGACGATGATTGAGCCTGCCACCATTAAGGCGCTTGGCCGCTCGCCAGTGCCTAGCCAGACCCAAAGCGGGCCCAAAATGCTTTCCATCAGCATGATCAGCCCAACGGTCGTCGCCGAGGTATAGCGCGGTGCCACCATGAGCGCGAAAAACGCCATCGGCAAGACCAGTATTCCCATAGTCAGCAATGCCAGCGCCTTATTCGGCTCCATCGGAAAGGCCGGGACAACCATCGCCAGCAATAGCCACGCCACTGCCACCGTGATCAGATTGGCGGTGCCGGTTGATAGCATGGTTGGCAATTCAGGGTTTTGGCGTTTTAGCACCATGGCAAAGCCTAATCCGGCGGCGGTAAAAATGCCTAGCAAGCCGCCAATAACAGGGCTGCCCGTTGGTGCGCCTACCGCCTCATGCCCACTGGTCACAACAATCGTAATCCCCAGCATACAGAACAGCACCGTCAGCCATGTCCGGAGTGATGGCCTCTCGCCCAGCATCGGGATAGAAAACAACACGGTGAAAATCGGCATCGTCGCCAGCGCCGTTAGCATCACCACCGCCGAGGTCATAGTAATGCCAATCGCAAAAGCAATGGCATCCACCGTAAAGACAGCAATTTGCAGTAATCCCACAGGCGATAAGGCGACCCGTATATCTTGGCGCAACCGCCGATAGGAAAAAATGAGCCACAGCACCAACAACGTGGCGCCCATCAGCAAGCCGCGCCAGTATAACAGCATCATGCCTTCGAGTTCAGTGATGCGGATCAATAACGCATCAGGTGCCAGCAAGATGACGCCAAACCACGCGATTAGCGCCCCATTATTTTTGACTGATATCATCTGTCAGCATCCTTAAACTTTTCGTCATGTTGGCGAGTGGAAGAGATTAATATTCAACTATTCTAATATAAAGCCAGCATTTGTCTTAATCTTTTTTAGAGGAGTTAGCGATATCGCGCATAATCGGCAAGGTGTCGCCAGCCGCCGTCTCGGCATGCCAGATACCACGGCAGATTGCCCGTGTCATGGCTAGTGCTGCACCATGCCCTAGCATCGCCAGATCATAAGCATCACACGGGATATCATGCTGGCCAGTTGAGGCGGCAAAGATCAAGTCACCATCTAGCGGCGTATGCGAGGGCTGTATCGCGCGGGCAATGCCATCATGGGCAGCGGTGGCAAGCCGAGTCAGGCTAGCCTTATCCAGCATGAGATTGGTCGCCACAATTCCGATGACCGTATTGCTCATCTGTTGCGGATGTTGCTTTGTGGTAATGCGGAGTGGGGTATGCTGAACAGGCACGCCAAGTCCGCCATATTCACCATCCATTTCACAAGTTGCCCCCCAGAACTGCATACTGTCGGGGCAATGCACAGACCCCATCGGGTTGGCGACAACCAGCGCCCCAATGATGATGCCATTATCAAACATCATTGACGCTGATCCTAAGCCGCCTTTGACGGTGGCGGTGGTCGCCCCTGTTCCAGCCCCATGACTGCCTAAGCTGATATCGGTTTGCGCGGCGTCATAGGCATGGCCGCCTAAATCGGCATACGGATTATTAGCCCATGCTTTATCGCCGCCATTTAGCAAATCAAATAATATTGCCGCCGGAACAATCGGCACGGTTTGATCGCCAACCGCAAAACCGCGCCCTGATTGATGCAGACGCGCCATCACCCCCGATGCCGCATCCAGCCCATGTGCGGAGCCGCCCGATAAGACCAGCGCATCTATCGCAGACACCATTTTATCAGGGGCGAGCAAATCCGTCTCACGGGTGCCGGGCGCACCACCCATCACATGCAGGGCGGCGGCAAAGGGCTGATCAGCGGTAAGCACGGTAACCCCTGATTTCAATTTATCATCACTCGCATTGCCAACCCGTAATCCGTCGATATCGGTAATCAGATTTTTAGGACCTGTTGATTGTAATCTCATCATCTCACACGTTATCCTGTTATTCTATTTGGCTTATGTCATGCTAGTCGGTATAGCATGGAGCAATCTCCGCGTTGCCGCATGCTGAGGGTTATGGAAAATATGTTCGGTTTCCCCACTCTCAACACATTGGCCATCTTCCAACACCATAACACGATGACAGATGGCGCGAATGACAGCAAGATCATGACTGATAAAAACGGCAGATAGATTATTGGCGGCAACCAGATCACTAATAAGGGCTAATATCTGTTTGCGGATTAATGTATCAAGGCTCGCCGTCGCCTCATCAAACAGGATCACTTCGGGATTGGTGATCAATGCCCTAGCGATTGCAATGCGTTGCCGCTGTCCACCTGAAAAGGCATGGATATAGCGATGCATCATATCGGCGGTAAGCCCTACCGATTCCAGGGCCTGAGCAACCTTTTCCGTTATTGCCTGATCAGTCATGTTTTGGGGCATGTTATTATTAAGCAGCCCTAGCGGTTCAGCAATAATGCGCCTTACACTATGACGTGGGTTAAAGGCGCTGTTAGGGTCTTGAAAAACAGCGGATATGCGCCGCTGCATTGCTGATGTCATGCGTTTTGGGTCAACCACATCACCGGCTAACCTCACTTTACCTTGCTGCGGCCTCTCAAGCCCCAGTAACACTCGCATTAATGTTGATTTGCCAGCACCGCTAGTGCCAACAAGACCAAGACATTCGCCACGCCGTAATGTCAGCGAAATATCGCGCAGAATAGGCTTATTACTGTCCGCAATGCCAAACACATTAAACCCTGAAGCATAAGTCACGGATATGTGATCCGCCGCAAGAATAATATCCTGATCAGCCCGATGATTTGGATCAGATGCAACAGGTGGTGGTGCTATATCTAATCGGCTGGCTTCTATCAGCTGCTGACTTTGCCGATGGGTTAGGGTTTTGGCAAAAGGTGGCGATGCCGCATGATCGACTAGCTTGCCCTGATCAAGAACATGCATTTGGTCTACGGTCTGGGCAAGAATAGCCAGATCATGACTAATCATTAATAGTGCCATGTGATCTTCATCAGCGAGCTGTTTCAGCAATGCCAAAATCTCCGCTTGGGTGACTGTATCCAGAGATGTTGTTGGCTCATCAGCGATCAGCAATTTGGGTTTGCCAATAATAGCCATTGCAATCATGACACGCTGGCATTGGCCACCTGAAAGCATGTCAGGCAGGCTGTCGGGGGCGATAATACCATGGTCTAGGCCAACCCGTGCCAAGCTGTCTAATGCCATGTCATTGGCGACCACGCGGCTAACCCCAAGGGCTAATTCTGCGGCTTCAGCAATTTGTGCCGCCACGGGCTTGATCGGATTGAGTGCTAGTCGAGGGTCTTGAAAGATTATGGCTAAATCGGTGCCGCGGCGATAACGCATGATCGCATCATCCGTTAAATCCACTGCCTCACCATTGATTTGCATGGTGCCGCTAATCTGGAAGTTAGGCGGTAATAGCCCCATCATAGCCAAGGATAGAACCGATTTGCCGGCGCCACTCGCGCCGATTAATCCAATCTTATCGCCATGCTCAATAGCCAGTGAGACAGATGCCAATAATGGTGTATTATGATGCGAAATGGATAGATTTTTGAGCGTCAGCAATGTCATCAGCTGATATCCATTTCCACATAGTTTGCCTGTCTTGACCGATAAGGGTCGAGGCGCTGACGTAAGCCCTCACCGATTAAATTGACGCCAATGACGGTCAGCATGATGGTCAGCCCAGGGATTATCGCCATATGCGGAGCCAGCCCGATCATGGTCTGGCTATCGGCAAGCATCCGCCCCCAGCTAGGCGTTGGCGGCTGTGCCCCTAACCCAAGATAAGACAATCCTGCCTCTGCCAGAATGGCTAGCGAAAACTGAATACTAGCTTGCAGGATGATAACAGGGGCAATATTTGGCAAGATATGTTCGCAGGCAATTCGCGGCATTGATTTGCCCGCCAGTCGAGCCGAATGGATATAGGTCATATGCCGCTGTTGCATTGCCGCCGCCCTCGTAATGCGCAGGAATACCGGAATATTAAAAAGCCCAATAGCCAGCATGGCAATACTGATACCAGCGCCAAATCCGGCGGTTAGTAGCATCGCCATGATTATCGCCGGAAAGGCAAATAAGACATCACCGCCACGGGTTAAGACATGATCAAAAAACGGCTTATGGATAAGCGCCGCCATCAGACCAAGCGGGATGCCGCCAATCATGCCGATCATCACCCCCACCAATGCTACCGACAATGTAACAGGTGTTGCCGCCATGATTTGTGAGAGGATATCACGACCAAAATGATCAGTGCCAAGCCAAGCCGCCATTGATGGCGGTTGCATGCGGTTGCTAATATTCATGATGGTCGGATCAGCCGGTGTCCAGAAAAATGAGATCAGTCCAGCCAAGCTGATGATGCCAAGAATAACCCCGCCACTTATCAGGTTGCGTCTGCCGGCTGATGCGATCAGAAATGGCGATATCCTCCAAACTCTCATGACTTTGGTCTCCGCAATCGGGGGTCGATCAGCGCATAGATCACATCGGTGATAAAGGTGACTGTGATAACGATCAGCACCATCATTAATATAATCGCTTCGACAAGGATAATATCACGCTGTCCAATCGCCTGAACCATTAGCCGCCCCAATCCAGGCAAGGTGAAAACATTCTCAATAATAATTGCGCCTGCAATAAGAAACGAAAATTGCATTCCCATAATGGTGACAACAGGGATTAGGGCATTTCGCCATCCATGCCGCCATAAAGCCTGATCACGGCTTAATCCTTTGGCACGAGCAGTACGGATATAATCTTGGTGCGTGATATCAATAAGCGCCGATCGCAACACCCGTAACAATATTGTTGCTTGCGGGATGGCAAGGGCGATTGCGGGAAGCGTTAATTCAGCCAAGCCATGCCATAAGCCTTTATCCCAGCCGCTAAATCCGCCTGCTGATACCCAGCCGAGTTGAATAGCAAAGATAAAAATCAGCAAAAGGGCAAACCAGAAATTAGGTAAAGCGATCCCGATCTGGCTCAAGAAAAGAATAATCCGATCACCCCACTTGCCCGCGCGCGCACCTGCTAAGAAGCCAAACGGTAAGGCAATCATGACCGTAAAAATCAAAGCATAAATAGCCAGCGGCAATGTTATCGCCATGCGGTCAGCCAATAGCTCCACAACCGGGGTTCGGTAAGTATAAGACAGCCCAAAATCACCTGTGAGCATACCACCCATCCATGACAGATAGCGTGATAAGGCATTGGCATTGAGGCCAAGTTCATCACGCAGCGCGGTTAGCGTTTCTGGTGTTGCATTGATGCCAAGCATCGTTAAGGCAGGGTCGCCAGGGATGACCTCAAGCAAGGCGAAAATAATCACCGACGAGATGAATAAAGTTAACAATAACACGCCAAGTCGGCGCAGTATAAATCCAGCCATATGTCATCATATACCTGATTTGGGCGCTAATTTGGAAAAAAGATACTAGTTTTTCCAGTAAACGCCTGTCATATCCATAGCTTGCGTGGGGGCATGTTGCCATATTCCCACCAAATCAGTTTTGGTAATACCAGCATTGGCTAGCTGAAACAGATAGACATTGACCTGATCATCCGCAATATGGCGCTGTGCCTGATGTAATAAATCGCGGCGCTTAGTCGGATCAGTGGTTATGTCCAGTTCTGCCATAATCGATTGAAACGGCGCGTTGTCATACTTAAAGTAATAATCAGGTCTGGCATAGATATCGATATCAAATGGTTCTGTATGGCTAACAATTGTCAGATCATAATCTTTATTGCGGAACACTTTTTCCAGCCATTGCGCCCATTCTAATGGTTCTAGCGTCACCTTAATGCCAATCTGGCTGAGCTGTGCCATTATAATCTCACCGCCTCTGCGCGCATAGACTGGTGGCGGCAAGCTGATCGTCAGATGTAAATCGGTTATCCCGGCATCAGCCAGCATTTGCCGTGCCACAGCAGGGTCATAAGGGGCGGCATTAGTCAGGTCGATATAATCCGGATGGTGGGGGGCAAAATGTGAACCGATAGGCGTGCCATAGCCAAACATCGCGCCATCGATAATATCCTGCTTATTGATTGCCATTGCAATGGCTTGTCTAACTGAACGCTGATCAAATGGTGGGCGGGCGTTGTTGATCGCTAAAATGGTCTCACCTTCGGTTGAGCCATTGATTAATTTGAGCCGCGTATCAGTGGCTAGCATGGCTAGGTTTTCAGGTGCTGGAAAAACGGGAAAAGCATCAATCTCACCTGTTTGCATGGCGGCCATAGCGGCAACAGGATCAGAAATAAAACGAAAGGTTACTTGATCTAATGCCACAGGCATGCCCCAGTAATCGGGATTTTTTTGCAGCAATATACGGTCACCCTTGATCCAAGACGTTAGCTTAAATGGCCCTGACCCAATCGGCGATTGTTTGAGCTGATCAACATTGTCAGGGGCGATAATAACCGCATCACCCCAAGCCAATTTGAACAGAAAATTACCATCAGGCTGTTTGAGATCAATGGTCAGCTGATCTGGTGCGTTAACGGTAATGTTCGAAATCCCTTGAAACAGAGCATTCTGAGCATTGGTCGATGTATCAGACCTGGCGCGATCAAGCGAAAACTTTACCGCTGCCGCATCAAGGGTTGAGCCATCATGAAAGCGCATATCTTGATGCAAGGTAAATTGATAGCGCCTGCCTTCATCTGATATGTCCCATGAGGCGGCTAGGTGCGGGATGATATCACCATTTTCAGTAAACCGAGTTAGGCCTTCATACACATTGGCATAAAGCACCTGATCAATAGCCCCGGCGGCGGCGCTTGTCGGATCAAGATGCGGCGGTTCCAGCTGAAGCCCAATAACGGCGTCCTGACGGGTCTCAGCATAAACATGTACCACCATTGCCGCCATCATTGTTGTGGCCATAATTAGTGGCATGATAAGTGCCGTCATTAGCCTCATGATCAGCCCGATCATCCGGGCCCCAACAATTCTTGAAAGAACTGAGAAAAATACGCGCGTCATGGTTATGCTTACCTTATTATAAAATCTTGCTTATATTTATAGTATTTTCAAGTTTCGTGAAGGGGTTTTTGTTGACATAATCATTTTTTATTTGAATATAATTAACATTAAATAATTATATTAAATATTTATCAATATTAGAGCTGTTTATGGAAACCCTAACCGTTCAAATATGGCGTGGAGCTGAAACGGGATCATTTGCGTCTTTCTCTGTCCCCAAGCGAGATAATCAAACTGTTTTAGATGTGGTGACAGAGATACAGCAACGCCAAGATCAAAGCATAAGCTATCGCTTTGCTTGTCGTGTTGGTGTGTGCGGATCATGCGCCATGACCGTCAATGGCAAGCCACGCTGGTCTTGCCGCACCCATATCAGCAGCCTGAAATCCTCAGTGATTACGATTGAACCATTAAAAAATATGCCGCGCATCAAAGACCTTGTGACCGATATGACGGGGTTCTTTGATAAATGGGGGCAAGCGGGCAATGTTTTTGAAAGTGACAAGACACGGCAAGATGCACCAGCCAAGGTTGATCCCTCATCGCAGCAGCGTAAGGCGGCAAATGCCGCGATTGAGTGTATTAATTGTGGGGTTTGTTATGCGGCATGTGATGTGGTCAGCTGGAATGATGAATATTTAGGTCCTGCGGCTTTGAACAGAGCATGGTCGCTGGTCAATGATGAACGCCATACTGGCAAGCAGGATACGCTGGTGGCGGCAATGGGGGCTGGTGGGTGCAGCAATTGTCATTCACAAGGCAATTGTATGACCGCATGCCCTATTGGATTAAGCCCGACACGATCCATTGCAGGGCTTAAAAAGATGAGCTTATTTAGCTTGATGGGAAAGCAAGATGGTTGAAGCTAGGCTTTATATTCTGCAACGTCTAACCGCAGCTATGATGGCACCAATGGTGGTTGGACATCTGTTGACTATTTTATATGCCACGCGCGCAGAATTGACCGCCGCAACTATTCTGGCGCGGGTTCAATCATCACCTTGGCTGATTGTTTTCTATACGGCATTTGTGGTTATGGTTGCTATTCATGCACCGCTCGGATTACGCAAGATTTTGGTCGAATGGGGGCGCTTGTCAACGCGCGCTGCCAATCTAATTGCGCTTTTCTTATTTGTGCTATTCTTAGGGATGGGGCTGCGCGGTATCTGGGCATTAACCGGAGGCTCTATTTCAGGGGGCGCTATATGATGACGCGGCATCGTCTGACAATTAGTTATATGGCCTTCGTTTTGCACCGTTTGTCAGGCATTGGTCTGATTTGTTTTCTGCCTTTCCATTTTTTGGTTTTAGGTCTGGGGCTTGAGGGTGAGGCGGCATTAGATAATATGCTAGCCTATACCGATCAACCGCTGATCAAGCTCGGGGAATATATTCTGGTGATTTTATTCAGCCTGCATTTATTGCTTGGCATTAGGGTATTGATCATAGAATGGATGCCGTGGCCTGATCGTGCTGATGGCCAAGGCGGGCTGCGTGCTGGCTGGATTTTTGCGGCACTAGGCATAGCCCTGATCTTGGGGTGGATTTTTATCGATGGCGTAATAGCATGACAGCTTTTCACGGGAATGAGATGGAACAGATTCAAACCGATATTCTGATCATAGGTACCGGCGGCGCTGGATTATTCGCCGCGCTTCACGCCAAACAAGCCAACCCTGATCTGGATGTCACCTTGGCTGTTAAGGGGCTGGTTGGCAAATGCGGCTGCACTCGCATGGTGCAGGGTGGATATAATGTTGCGCTGGCAGCAGGGGATAGCGTTGAACGTCATTTCATGGATACGATTGTTGGCGGCAAATGGTTACCTAATCAAGATTTAGCATGGCGGCTTTGTGAGACGGCGGTCGAACGCATCAATGAGCTGGAAAATGAAGTCGGCTGTTTTTTTGATCGTAACCCTGATGGTAGCCTTCATCAGAAAGCCTTTGCCGGACAAAGTTTTGATCGGACGGTACATAAATCTGATCTGACAGGAATTGAGATTATTAACCGCCTGATGGAAAAAGTCTGGGCTGCAGATGTCAATAAACTCGAAGAACATCGCGCTATAAAACTGGTGCGTTCGGCAGATCAGTCAGGCATTGCCGGAGCTGTTCTGATTGATATGCGAAGCGGCAAATATCGGTATGTGGCGGCGAAGGCGGTTATGTTAGCCACCGGCGCGGGCCCAACGATGTATCGTTATCACACCCCGTCAGGGGATAAAACCTGTGACGGGCTAAATATGGCGCTCGATTTAGGATTAGGCCTGCGCGATATGGAAATGGTGCAATTCCATCCGACAGGATTGCTCGGTGGCCCGGATACACGAATGACAGGAACGGTGCTAGAAGAAGGCCTGCGCGGTGCTGGCGGTTATTTGCTGAATGGTGATAAAGAGCGGTTCATGTTCAATTATCATGATGCTGGTGAGCGCGCGACCCGCGATATTGTTAGCCGCGGCATCTATCAAGAAATGCGTGAAGGCCGAACAACATCTATGGGCGGCGTCTATATCTCAATGGCGCATTTAGGCGCTGATCATGTGGCCAAAAGCTTCCCCGGCATGGTCAAACGCTGCAAGGATTGTGGATTTGATCTGGCTGGTGGATTGGTTGAGGTTGTGCCTACCGCGCATTACATGATGGGGGGAATTACATTTAATGCTGATGCTAGCACAACCATTGATGGCTTATTTGCTGCGGGCGAGGATTGTGGCGGCGTTCATGGGGCAAACCGGCTTGGCGGCAATGGCGTTGCTAATTCGACAGTCTTTGGCGGTATCGCCGGGGATAGTATGGCTGCCTATTTGAAACACAATAAAAGCTGGCGTGATGCTGATCCGAATGATTTAGAGCAAGCCATAGCAGACGCCGAATATCCGTTCACAAAATCTGGTGGCGATATCTTTCAGCTTAGGCAGGCATTGGCTGAAACGATGTGGGAAGATGTTGGCGTGATGCGTGATCAGGCAGGTTTAGATAGAGGCCTTGCGACGCTGGAGACATATGCTGACGCCATAAATGAGATGGGAATTAGTGGTCAAGATCATGCCTTTAATATGAGCTGGCATGAATGGCTTAATCTCAAATCCTTAATTCGAATCTCACAGGCTATTGCCTTGGCAGCGCGCGGCAGAGAAAACTCTCGTGGGGCGCATTATCGTGAAGATTTTCCCGATACAGGCAGCTTAGAAGACTCTGCGAATACGGTTATTCACGCAACCGATAAGGGCTTGACGTTATCCCTTGAGCCAGTTGATTTCACTATCGTTAAGCCTGGGCAAAGCTTGATTGCTGATGATGCCGGCATCCCGCCACCATCAGCACAACACCAACAGGAGCTGATATCATGACAATAACCGCTGATCATATCGAAGAAGCGGCTTATCAGATTATGAAAAAGGCCGCGATTGATATTCCTGATGATTACCTGACTGGAATTGAGGCCATGGCTGATAAAGAAACCGGTGATTTATCGGCCTTTGTACTCTCAGCGATGCTGGATAATTATCGTGCCGCCACCGAAGATAGGCGGCCGATGTGCGCGGATACAGGCCTGCCGCGCTATTATGTCAAAGTGGGTGATAATGCCGATATGAAAAGCATGGTTGCGCTAGATGCGGCGTTAAGAAAAGCCACGGCAAATGCGACCCATGACGTGCCGTTGCGACCTAACCGTGTGCATCCGCTTTGGCGAACTGAACATAATAATAACCTTGGTATCAACGCCCCCGAAGTGGAATGGAGTTTTGAGCCAGATGCCGACTGGATCGATATAACGACCGTCCATAAAGGCGGGTTATTTGGCTCAGACTATCGCATGTTGTTTCCGGGTGATGGTATTGATGGCATCAAGCGGTTTTTACTGGATACATTGATTGCCTTTGGCAAACGCGGATTAGCCTGCCAGCCTGCGATTGTTGGTGTCGGTATTGGCGGCTCCAAAGATACCTGTATGCAATTAGGCAAACAGGCGGCATGCTTGCGTGTTGTCGGTGACCGTAATCCTGACCCGGAGATTGCCAAACTGGAACATGAGTTCAAAGAATTAGGCAATTCTATCGGCATGGGGGCAATGGGATTTGTTGGCTCATCTATGGTGGTTGATTGCCATATTGAGGTTGGCTACACGCATACAGGCGGCATGCCAGTTAGCGTTCATACCTTTTGTCTGTCATCACGGCGTGCGACTGCTCGTATCCATAGTAATGGTGAGATTACTTATCGCACTGATCCGAGGTGGTTTACCCCATATATGCGGCGGGAGGGGATCACATGAGCCAAGCCACTAAACGCAAGACGCATCATCTGACAGTGCCAGTATCAGCATCAGATATTGGTAAGCTAAAGCCAGGTGATATTGTCTATTTAGAGGGTGTTGTTTATACCGCCAGAGAAGGTGTTTATGACAGGGTTTTGGGGAAAGGTCATGACTTGCCGATACCTGATCTAGCGCCCATTAGTAATGTCAATTTTCATTGCTCGCCTGCTGCCTCACAATCCGAAGATGGTAGCTATGTGATTGGCGGGGTGACGGCGACCGCGTCTTTTCGGTTTTCAAAATGGATGGCACACTGGCTCGACTTAACAGACACGAAAATTGTCATTGGTAAAGGTGGCATGCCGAAAGATGATTATGCTAAAATCCTGGCCCCCAGAGGCGCTGTTTATCTGACAACAGTAGGATATGGCACTGGCGCCTTATTAGGGCGCGGGGTTGTTGGGGTGAGGGATGTCTTTTGGCTAAGTGATTTAGGCATTGCACAGGCCATGTGGATGTTTGATGTCAGAGCATTTGGGCCATTTATTGTTGATAGCGATCTTGAGGGCAACTCCCTTTTTGCTCAGCATAATGATGCCATAGCCGACCATATCAATAGCCTCTATGAGGGGTTAAAGCCGCCAGCATTAAGCCGCTATGGTGAAACTGACGACCGCAAAGATGAAGTAATGTAGGACACATCATGCCAGATATTAAAACCTTAGAAATATATCGCTATATTGCGGATTTAGGTAGCTTTCAAGCGGCAGCTAAAAATATGGGATTATCGCTTTCCGCTATTAGTCTGCAAATGAAAAGGCTGGAAGAGTTTGCTCAGCTTAAACTGTTTGACCGTAGCAAGAAACCGCCAAGGCTGACCCGTGATGGGCTGATCTATCTTGATAAAGTTGTTGCGGTTTTGAAAGAATGGCAAGAGCTAGAACCTGCCGATATGCAACACCAAACACAGAAAAGCCTAACGATTGGAACCGTCCATTCGGTGTTGAGCTCTTTCCTGCCATCAGCGCTTATGGCATTTCGCAATGATATGCCGGAGCTTGATATCATCGTTAGGCTCGATGAAAGCTTTGAGCTGGAAGCTGAATTACAGTCAGGCACTATTGATGTCGCTATCATCAGCAAACCGAGCAAAGATATGCCAGATATTATATATCATCATCTAAAAGAAGAAGATTTGGTTCTGATCGCCAGCCCAAAAGTAACTGGTAATAATGTCATTAACATTTTTCGGGATAACCCTTATGTTCGATTTAATAGGTCAGCACGGGTATCTCTCAAAATTGATAAATGGTTTGAACAACAAGGGATTGATATCACCTCCGGCATGGAAATTGATACCTTGGAAGGCGTCATTGCGCTTGTCTATGCAGGCCTTGGGGTGTCCATTGTGCCGATGGCTTCATCACGCTTATTTCCTTCTGATATGAAAATTATACCGCTGAAAGATGCTAGTAAGAGAGAGGTTGTCCTAGCCGTGCCTAGGATTAATCGAAATAACCATACGATACATGATTTGCTGGCATGTTGTGAGAAAGCCATTGACGAAGAAAGCCAGTAGTGATGTGGTAGTGGGAAGTGTTAAACGAAATTAGGCAAGATGAAGAGAGGGTTCTGTGGCTAAAAAATATAATCGACTACTTCTGACAGGGGCGGCAGGGGCGCTAGGAACGGAATTGCGTTCCATTGTCCATAAATATGCAGACCATGTCCGGCTCAGTGATCAGGTGGATATAGAAAATTGCGATGCGCATGAGGAGTTTGTTAACGCTGATCTTGCTGATATGGATGCTATGATTGCATTAACAAAAGATGTTGATGTGGTTGTCCATATGGGCGGCCAAGCGCGCGAGGGTGAATGGGAAAGAGTGCTGAACTCTAATATTATTGGCGTCTATAATCTCTATGAAGGCTGCCGGAAGAACGGGGTTAAGCGCGTCATCTGGGCGAGTTCTGTTCATACTATTGGCTACTACCCTCGGACAGAGATTGTTGATTCTAAGTCACCAGTACGTCCTGACAGCAATTATGGGGTATCGAAAGTCTTTGGTGAGGCAACGGCGCAATATTACTGGGACAAATATGAACTTGAGAGCGTTTCGGTGCGTATCTATTCCTGTTTCCCTGAACCTCTGGATCGCCGTATGCTGACGACTTGGTTGAGCTATGATGATTTGCGCCGTCTGATTGATCGCTGTCTGTGGGCGCCTTCTGTGCGCCATACCATTATCTATGGGGTATCAAATAATACATCGGTTTTGATTGATAATCACAACGCCCGGCATATCGGTTTCCATCCGCAAGATACGTCTGAGGTCTATCGCGAAAAAGTTGAGGCAAATACGCCTGAGCCAGACCCAAAAAGTGATGTTATTGCCCGTCATGGTGGCCAGTTTACGGTTGATCAGCATTTCGATGACTAGGTAGCTATCTGCTTGATAAGACAAGGATAATATCATGAAACTTTATGCTATGCATGGTGCTGGCTCGATCATTGTTGAGATTATGCTAGAAGAGCTTGGGCTCAATTGTGATGTTATCTATCCCAATGATGAAGATCGAAAATCGCCAAGCTTTCGTGAGATTTCACCTTATGGGCGGATACCCGTATTTATTACCAATGATGGTAAACCGGTCTTTGAAAGCCTTGCTATCGTGTTGATGCTGTTGAAGCATGATAGCAAACATGCCTTAGCCCCAGCGCCAGATGATCCTTCATATTCGCAATTTTTATCATGGATAACCTATCTTGCGACCACGCTTTATTCAGCGTTATTGCGGTTTCACTATCCCGATCGGTATGGTGATGATAAAGTCACTTCCTTGGCACTAGCAGAAATGCGAGCCGTCTATGATCATATTGAAGTCTTGCAAAGTGATTATCTGGTCGGCGGCCAAGCAACGATGGCTGATGATTATCTATATATGCTGCTGACATGGGATGAGCATTTAGAGGAAAGCCTCACCAATCGTCCGAAGCTGAGGGCAATCTATGACAGTGTTGGTAGCCGTCCTGCCGTTCAAAAAGTGATGGCCAGACAAGAAGATTAAGGCTAGATCAATCCAAATAAGGTGGAATTAGAACGATGGTGCGGCCATACCTGCCATCAGAATATTAATCACCGATACACCATGTGAGGAAAACGCCTCTTTCATGGCAGCTTCAATTTGATCGGGAGCGGTAACTAACTTGCCTTTAACGCCGAACCCTTCGGCGATCAGATCATATCGCGTTTCGGCATCTAAATCGCATGCGTGGACACGATCCTCGCCATATCGATTTTTCTGTATCTCGACTTCTGCACCCCAGCGATAATCATTCCCAATAATAAACGTGATAGACAGTTTGGCGCGTCTGGCTGTTTCTATTTCTTGCAGATAAAAACCAGCACTGCCATCACCCATAAAGGCAACGACATGTTGGTCAGGATTGGCAACGGCTATTCCAATAGCTTGAGGGAGCGCACCGCCAATACCACCTGAAATGCCGTTAGTATATGTACGCGCCTCCATCACCATAGGATTAGGCAGGCCGGCTTGTGCCCATTGCCCAAACTCACCTCCATCACAAACGATTAGCGGCGGCTGATTAGGGTCAATAGAATTAGCAAAACCCTGCATGATAAGGGCTGGTGTGATCTGTGTAATCTGGGCTGTTTTGTGTTTTATAGTGACGGCATCAGGGCGCTTAGCCAGTAATTTTTCAACTGATGTTTTCCATGATGAAGATCGCCGCAGCAAAGACGCACGACTGAGAGCCTTCATCGTTTGTATAGGATCGGCACTACACCCCCATATCAGATTGCCTTGAAACACTTGATTGCACAGTGAGACGGTTTCAGATTGGGCGGCGCAAACCACCACTCCAGACGCTGGCATAATGTCTGGCGAACCAAAGCCAAGAGAAAAGTCAGGGTCTTTATCCATCAGAACAATCCCATCCGCGGATTTTAGAATATCTCTCAACTTGCCTTGCATAGGGTCACGCAACCCACGCGGGCTGGTCATCGATATGACAGGAATATGATGGTTTTCAGATAACAGTTTAATCAAATCATGACAGCGGTTAGGCGCGATGGTAGCACCCGTAACAATAAGCGGTTTATCAAAACTATCCAAGGCGCGCGTAATTGCCGTCAGATCAGGGGCAGCGATTTCATAACCGCCGCGATCAGTGATATCATCAAGTGAAAATAAAAACGGCTGTGCTGGCTCTGTCAGCATATCTTCGGGTATTGCTAAATGGACAGGTCCATGACGCCCTGAACGGGCAAGTATCATCGCTTCACGGATAACATCACCGATATTAGAACTATTGGTTAGCCGCCAAGATTCCTTAACCAATTCGGCAGAAATAGCCGTTTGATTTAGTTCCTGAAAGGCGCCTCTTGCATCATCTGCTACGGGGCTATCACCAGTAATCAAAACAACAGGCGATTCCGATAATTTCAGATTGAATAGAGGCCCAAGAGCATTGGTAAAGCCGGGCCCAGCGGTGCATAACGCCACGCCTGTCCGTTGACTTGACCGCGCGTAGCCATCTGCCATGAACACAGCACCAGCTTCATGGCGGGTATGGATAATCCTGATATTTTTATCAAATGCGGCATCATAGATTTTCATAATCTGGTTGCCAGAAAGTGAAAAAATAGTATCTGTGCCAGCCTCAAGTATCGTATCAATAATTTGGTCAGCTACATGCATTTAAGGAAATCTTCTTTTATATTTGAATAATTGGCACCATAAGAATGTTATCGAGAATAATAAAGCAAAAAATTGTGAAACCGTGACAAAGATGTAATGTTGGTAGAGTTTAGAAAGGGGGGCGCATGATAAAAACGATAGGCTGTATTGGGCTTGGGGTTATGGGTGTGCCGATAGCAGCGCATCTGATTGATGCTGGATACGATGTCAGGGGATATGCGAGAAGAGCAAATTTTTTCAAAGCTGAGGGCGCTGACCTGATCGCATCTGGCATGACTGCAATGTCAAACCCGGCGGCTATGGCGGCAGAATGTGATCTGATCATTACCAACGTCATTTCAGGCGATGATGTGTATGAGGTGCTGATTGGGCGTCAAAATGCTGTTATTCATGGCGCAAAATCTGCTGCAAGAGATAGATGTATTGTCATGGATCACAGCACCATTGCCCCTGAAATGGCACGGCAAATTGGCGCTGAGCTTAAGGCCAATGGTGTCGGCTGGGTAGATGCGCCTGTCTCAGGTGGCAGTATCGGTGCGAAAGCAGGAACATTAGTATCAATGCTAGGCGGCGATGATACGGATGTGCAAGCTATTTTAGAGCCGCTTTCGGCGTATACTAGCGGCCATCGTCATATTGGCGGCATGGGGGCAGGGCAAGTCGCCAAATTATGCAATCAAATTGCTCAGGTTGTGACCATTGAAGGTGTCGCAGAAGCGATGCGGTTTGCGGCTATGTATCATGTTGATCAAACGGCTGTCATGGATGTGATGATGCAAGGTTTTGCAAGTAGTAAAATGCTAGCATTGATGGCGCCAAAAATGATTGCTGATGATTTTTCAGCAGGAATGGAATCGCGGCTTCATGCCAAGGATTTAAGCATTGCTTGTGAGGCCTCTGGCGAAATGGGTCAGTCATTACCAGCAACAGAACTCGTCTGTGAACTGCTTGCTGAAATGCAGAAAAAGGGATGGCATAAAAAAGATACGTCAATTCTCTATCAGCATATCAAAAAATAAATCATTGAAAACTTGTCTTACCAATAATCTGCACCATTTTGTATGCTGTATAAAGTAAGTTGTAAATTTAGAATTGTTTTTAATCTTCCCTTCCCAGGGTAAAACGACCCAAAGGGTTAAATAACTCGGGGCTAAACTACAAGGTGACGAACATGTCAAAAGGCAAAGTCAAATGGTTTAATACCACTAAAGGATATGGATTTATTGAACCTGATGAAGGTGGATCAGATGCTTTTATCCATATCAGTGCAGTTCAAGAAGCAGGATTATCTGAATTATCAGAAGGCCAAGCCGTCGAATATGAAATGGCAGAAGCTAAAAATGGTAAATTATGTGCTATGAATATCAAGGTTGTGGATTAATCTGTTTAGCTGAATGATACGGGGGGTTATCTAACAAACAGTCTTGATAGATAACCTAATTTTTGACCGAATATATTTTTATGGCCGCTGGGCAATGTAAAGCCCTGTGAACACCATTGCTAACGAAGCCAAATGGTAAAGCCCCATTTGCTCACCGAGAAGCTGTATTCCTAGCAATGCTGAAAATACTGGCACTAGATTGGTGAACATACCAGCCTTGCTTGATCCTATCTTATCAACACCCAACATAAACCAGACTTGTGATAGAAAAGACGGCACAATAGCAATATAAAAAAGGATGAGCCAGCCTGTCAGTGACGGCAATATCACCGCGCCTGCAACGCTCTCAACAATTGTGAAGGGAAGCGATGTCATGAAAGCAAAAATTGATAATACGCCCATCATGGTAATGCTATCAATAGCTGGCCGCCGAGATAATCCCAGCGTATAGCCAGCATAGCAGATACAGCCCACCATCATGATCAAATCCCCATGATTGAACGTTAGCGTCAGGATTGTTTCAAGTGATCCTTTGGCAATGACAATCACCGCACCTGTCATGGCAATAACCAAGCCAATTATTTGCAACATTGTCGCTTGGGTCTGAAAGACTATTAATCCCATGAGCATGATGATAGCCGGAATACTGCTCTGCATTAGTCCAAGATTAATGGCGGTAGTGCTATGCGCGGCAAGATAGAACATAATGTTAAAACCGCTTAAGCCAGCCCCCATTGCCAGAAAAAATAACCAGCGGTGTTTATAAGTCTTAAGCACCTCAAGAATAGACCGTGGATAGATAGACATTAACAGCACCGCCACCATGAGCCAGCGTGTTGAGACCAGCAACATAGGTGATAGTTCACCAACCGCCAGACGGGCGGCTATGGTGTTGCCGCCCCAGCCTAACGCTGCTAACGCCAATAGAATGGGGGCGCTGAATAATATCTGCTTGATCAAGGTCAGCATTAACCTATGCTCCCATCTCAACGCGGAGCGCCAAACCAAGGGCTAAAGTTTCAACCCCCTCAATAAAATGATTATCCCATTTACCATGACAAATCAGAATGCCATTCATCAGACGCCAGCGTAACCCGATTAAAATACTCTGCATAGCTTTTCGGCTTCCTGTTCCATCTAACCCAGCGCGAATATATACAGCGACTGGTTTGCCTGCGGTGACGTCAAGGAGGTCGTTATAGGTACGGTCAAAAACGTCTTTGGTTAACCCAGCCATGTAGCCGATATTCTCTGTTGTGGCAATAAGAACACCATCAGCAGCAATGATATCTTCGGTTGTCGTATTCAAAGGCTGTTTGCGGATCACGGCCAAATCGCTCTCAGTTGTCATGATAGTCATAGCAGCATCAGCCAGTTGCTTTGTCCGTATGGACGGGGAATGATCAATAAATAAGATATGTTTTTCTAAACGGTTCATTGGCTCAACATGACAAAACTATGGCTAAACTGCAAACCTATCTTATGTTGCGGAATCTGCGGCATGATACATAAATTTATGGTATAAGTTATTATGAGTATTAATGATAATGCAAAGATAGCGATTTATGTAACGTGTCAACAATAGCAGAAAAATTAAAAGCGAGTGCCCTATCAATGCCCTGTGATGGTGCCAAGATGTCTGATCTATTAGCAGATGTCGATAGAGAAGCTCGGCTTTGCTTTACGATTGAAGACATGTCTATTGATTTAACGCGCCAGAATGTCACTGATGATCATTTGCATCTATTGCTGCAATATGCCACTGAGGCACAAGTCATGGAAAAATGCCATGCTATGCTCGATGGTGAAATTGTTAACCGGTCTGAGCAAAGGCAAGCTTTGCACGCTCATTTGCGCGACCCTTCACAACCGATGGCACAAGCTAGTGTTGACCATATGGCTAGCCATATTGACCGGTTAATGGAATTGGGGATTACGGATATTGTGTCGATTGGTATTGGCGGCTCAGACCTTGGGCCTGCTATGGCGGTGGCGGCGCTATCCCCCTATCATCAAGGGCCTGATATCCATTTTGTCAGCAATTTAGACCCGTCGCATTTGGGTGATTGCTTGGCTGGGCTTGATCCAACAACATCGGCTGTTCTGGTCATATCTAAATCATTTTTAACGCATGAAACGGCGGCCAATATGGCGATGGCTAAGCGCTGGTTTAAGGATCATGATGTCGATATAGTTGATCGGATGATTGCGATCACGGCAAAGCCTAAAAAAGCGCTGGATGCAGGTTTTGATAAAGATAAGATATTGATCTTTGATGAAGCTATTGGCGGTAGATATTCACTCTGGTCTGTTGTTGGATTCGGTTTGATGATGGCTATTGGTGATGCTGGCTTCCGCGCCATGTTAGCCGGTGGTCATGCCGTCGATCAGCATATTTTATCAGTCCAAGACTATAAGAATACGGCGCTAAATATGGCATTGATGCGATATTGGAATACCACAATTCTGGGGTTTAGCGCAGAGGCATTATGCCCCTATGATCAAAGGCTATCGCGGTTTTCGGCTTGGCTGCAACAATTAGAGATGGAATCAAATGGTAAATCCATAGATGCTATGGGTAACATTGTTCAGGGTAATACTGCGCCAGTCATTTTTGGTGAGCCTGGAAGTAACGCCCAGCATAGTTTTTTTCAGCATATTCACCAAAGCCCTATCATTACCCCTGTGACCTTTATGGCACCTTTGCGGCCGCTAATGGCAGATGCCAATCTAGCGCCAGACTTGGTTGCTGATCATCATGATGAGCTAATTATTCAAATGTTGGCACAGGCTGATACGCTTGCTCTTGGTGGTGAGGATAGGTCTTTCCCCGGCGGCAGACCATCATCGGTTATCACTTGGCTTCAGCTATCGCCATATACCCTTGGGCGTATCCTTGCGTTATTTGAATATGTGACAACCATGTCAGGATCGCTATGGGGGCTTAATAGTTTTGATCAGCCAGGCGTTGAACTTGGTAAGATACGGGCGCAAATCTATCAGAATATCTATTCTGAGCAGGGCTATGATAATGGCGATAATAATCGTTTAAGCACATCATCACGGCATATTTTTAAGCAACTTAGAGACCTGCGTGCTGGCCCGCAAATTAAATCTTGATTTTGCCGGCTTCTAGGCTCAAGGATATTATTAGAAAACGGTTATCAGAGGATAGAAAATGAATAGAGAAGTCTTTATTACCTGCGCAGTAACTGGAGCTGGCGATACAACAGGTAAATCTGACCTTGTGCCAATCACGCCAAAACAAATCGCTGATGATGCGATTGCTGCGGCCAAAGCTGGTGCGGCGATTGCCCATTGTCATGTGCGCAATCCTGAAACAGGCGCCCCATCGCGTGATGTTGCGCTTTATCGTGAGGTTGTTGATCGCATTCGCTCTGCTGATGAAGATGTTGTCATTAATCTGACCGCGGGGATGGGTGGTGACATTATTATTAACTCTGCCGAAAGCCCCTTACCATTGGCGGAAGGCACGGACATGGCGGGCGCAACCGAACGGGTTGAGCATGTGACTAGCCTGCTGCCAGAGATTTGCACCCTTGATTGTGGCACCATGAATTTCTCCCACGGTGATTACATTATGGCAAATACGCCATCTATGCTTCGCGCTATGGCCGGGATGATGCAGAAAGCAGGAGTTCGCCCTGAAATTGAGGTGTTTGATACAGGTCATCTCGTCTTGGCAAAACAGCTCGTCAAAGAAGGATTAATTGATGATCCGGTGATGGTACAGCTCTGCATGGGTATTCCTTATGGCGCCCCTGATGATCCTAATACGCTGATGGCACTGGTTAATAATTTGCCGTCAGGATGGGTCTATTCGGCGTTTTCCATTGGCCGAAATCAGCTGCCATATGCGGCTCTAGCCCCGATTGTTGGGGGTAATGTTCGGGTTGGGCTAGAAGATAATATCTATCTTGATTATGGCAAACTTGCCACTAATGCACAGCTTGTTGAACGGGCGGCGACTATCCTTTCTGCGATGAATGTGAAAATTCTGACTCCTGCGGATGTTCGCGACAAGCTAAAACTTACAAAACACTAGAGACTAAAAATTCCTGAGACTAAAAATTCCTGAGACTGAGCAAATAGGGTGAAAAATGTCTGCATCTGTTAAAAAGGCCGCTGTTATTGGTGGTGGTGTTATTGGTGGTGGTTGGGTTGCACGGTTAATGACCGCGGGATTTGATGTTTCGGTGTTTGACCCGCACCCGCAAGCCGAAAAATATATTAATGATGTGATCAGTCGTAATGAGGCGGCAATGCTTCGTCTATGGCCAGGTCAGACCACCGGACAAAGAGGCAAGATTACTTATGCTGAGACGATTGGTGAGGCTGTCGATGGTGCCATGCTGGTGCAGGAGTCGGTTCCTGAACGGCTGGAGCTGAAGCAAACTATCCATCAGGAAATTGGTGAAGCGATTAGCGATCAAGCTGTCATTGGGTCATCTACCTCTGGGCTATTGCCAAGCGATATTCAAAAGCAGATGCCGCATGCCGACCGAATGATGGTCGCGCATCCTTATAATCCGGTCTATTTACTGCCTGTTGTTGAGATTGTTGGTGGCGAGAAAACATCGCAAAATGCGATTGATACGGCGATGCAGATTTATAGTGATATGGGCATGAAACCTGTTCATATTACCAAAGAAATTGATGCTTTTGTTGGTGACCGATTGCTTGAAGCGATGTGGCGTGAGTCATTATGGCTGGTCAAAGAAGGCGTTGCTACGGCTGGCACAATTGATGATATTGTGCGTCATGGCTTAGGTATGCGCTTTGCTCAGATGGGGCAGTTTATGACCTATCGTCTGGGTGGCGGCGAAGGCGGCTTTCGGCATTTCCTCGAACAGTTTGAGCCATCCCTTAAATGGCCGTGGACGAAACTAATGGATGTGCCGGAATGGACAGATAATCTGGTCAATAGCATTGTCAGCCAGAGCGATGAGCATACAGGCGGTCTTTCAGTGAGTGAATTAGAGACAATCAGAGACAATAATTTAGTCGATTTTCTGAAAGTGTTGCGGCGCAATGATTGGGGCGCAGGAAAAACTCTCAAAAATCCAGCAGATATGATAAGCCAGCAGCCTGATCAGATGGACGCGTCAGCCGTGCCACTGATCACATGGCAAGGCGTTGTCCACGAAGATTGGGCTGATTATAATAATCACATGACCGAGTTTCGCTATCTGGAAGTGTTTAGCATGGCAACCGATAAACTGTTATTTGGATGTGGGGCGGGGCCAGTCTATGTCAAACAGGGGTTTTCTTTCTATACGGTCGAAACCCATATACGCCATTTAGATGAAATTGCCATAGGTGAGCCTATTTATGTCGAAACCCGACTGATCAATCATGATACGAAAAAACTGCATCTCTATCACGATATGTATGGCGGAAAAGAAAAGCGGCATTTGGCTAGTGGCGAACATATGCTACTGCATGTTGATATGAATGCCGGGCGGGTGGCGCCGATGCCTGATCATCTCACCCAAGCGTTTGCCCACATTGCTAATGCGCAAAGTGAATTGCCACTACCCGATGCTGCTGGTGCGGCGATCGGAATGAAGCGGAAGTGATTTTCATAGGAATTGCCAGAAAAGCCTGAAAAGGATTAGGAGAGAGTTGTGCATTTTGGATTGAGCGAAGAACAAAATATGATTGTGGATACCGTCCGCGGCTTTGTTGAAAAAGAAATATACCCTCACGAAAACAAAGTCGAAGAGCTAGGTTATGTGCCGCAAGAGATTGCCGATGATATTAAATCAAAGGTGCTGAATATGGGTTTTTACGCACCTAATTTTCCTGAAGAGGTAGGTGGTGGCGGGCTCAATCATCTGGAGTTTGCTTTGCTTGAACGTGAGCTGGGGCGCGGTTCTATGGCATTGACGCATTTCTGGGGAAGACCGCAAAATATCCTGATGGCATGTGAGGGCGAGCAGATCGAGCGTTATCTCACGCCAGCGATAAAAGGTGAGCGCATGGATGCTTTGGCGATGACTGAACCTGATGCCGGCTCAGATATTCGCAGCATGAAAACCTTTGCTAAGAAAGATGGCAGTGACTGGATTATTAATGGCACTAAGCATTTTATTTCAGGCGCAGCACATGCAGATTTTGTCATTGTTTTTATCGCCACAGGTGAAGATGACACCCCCAAAGGCCCGAAGAAACGGATCACCTGTTTCCTCGTTGATCGTGGTCATCCAGGGTTTGAGATTAAGCCCGGATATAAATCCTTATCGCATCGCGGCTATGACAATATGATCCTTACTTTTGATGATTGCCGCATCCCCAATAGTCAAGTTCTGGGTGAGGTTGATGGTGGTTTCGAGGTGATGAACACATGGCTGTATGCAACCCGAATTACTGTCGCTACGATGTCTGTTGGGCGGGCAAGGCGCGTCTTTGATTATGCGCTCCAATATGCCGTTGATCGTAAACAATTTGGTCAGCAGATTGGAAAATTCCAAGGGGTCAGTTTTAAACTGGCTGATATGATTACTGAAATTGATGCGGCTGACTGGCTTACACTAGCGTCGGCGTGGCGGCTTGATGAGGGTCTTGAAGCCAATCGGGAAATTGCCTCTGCTAAAGTCTATGCGTCAGAAGTCCTGGCGCGGGTTACTGATGAAGCTATCCAAATACATGGCGGTATGGGGTTAATGAATGATCTGCCGCTTGAACGGTTCTGGCGTGATGCAAGAGTTGAGCGTATCTGGGATGGCACATCTGAAATTCAGCGTCATATTATCAGCCGCGATTTATTGCGGCGGCTTGGCGGCTGATGACGTTGGCGCAGAACATGCCTTCAGATGCCACTCATAACGGCACTCATCATAATGCCCAAGATGGGGATTTTTCCGTCTCACTAACGCGGTTGTTGCGGCCATCTAGCATTGCTGTCATTGGCGGCAAATGGGCTGAGGCTGTGGTTTTAAGCTGTGTTGAAGTTGGCTTTAAGGGCGATATTTGGCCTGTTCATCCGCATAAAGAACAGGTTGCTGGCTATAAAGCCTATCCTGATCTAGCGGCATTGCCAGCGCCGCCAGATGCCGTGTTCCTTGGTGTGAACCGGAAAACTAGCATTGCTATGGTCAAAGAATTATCCGCACTGGGCGCGGGGGGTGTTGTTGTCTTTGCCTCTGGCTTTGCGGAGGTTGCTGATGGCAAAGACTATCAAGATGCGTTGATTGCAGCAGCTGGCGACATGGCGATTTTAGGGCCTAATTGCTATGGCATGATTAATTATCTGGATGGCGCCTTGCTGTGGCCTGATGTGCATGGTGGAGAGGCGGTTGATAGCGGCGTTGCGCTCATTACCCAATCTTCAAATCTGGCCATTAATCTGACCATGCAACTTGGCGGTTTGCCGGTGGCTTATACTTTGACGCTGGGTAATCAGGCGATGATTGGGATGGCGGATTTGATCAAGGTTGTTGCCGCCGATGAGAGGGTGACAGCTATTGGGCTGCATATTGAGGGCATTAATGATGTGGCGGCTTTTGCCGAAGCCGTCTATAGCGCGAAATCTATGGGTAAATCGGTTCTGGTGCTTAAAGCTGGCTTAAGCGATGCTGCCCAGAATATGACAATATCACATACTGCCTCGCTGGCTGGCGGCAATGCCGCATCCGAAGCTTTTTTTGATGCGATCGGGGTTGGCGTTGTCCATTCGATAGAAGAATTATTAGGTGGTTTATCCCTGCTGCATTGTTTTGGGCGCATTGATGACCCCAGTTTGATGACGATGTCGTGTTCGGGTGGAGAAGCCTCTCTGATTGCTGATGCGGCGATGCGCGGTGATATCCCGATGCCGGAATTAAGCGATGATATAGCAAAGCAGATCAAAGCCACGGTCAATCCACTGGTTACGGTTAGCAACCCTTTTGATTATCATACCTTTGATTGGGGTGATAGCGATCGGCTAACCCGAACCTTTAGCGCCTGTATGTTGGCAGGGATAGGCTTGACGGCGTTGATTATTGATTTTCCGAAGCCAGTATTGGGGCGGGCAGAGGCGTGGCAGACTGCGATTGAAGCCTTGCTGACGGCAAGCCAGACGACAGGGGCAAAAGCAGTGGTGTTGGCAAGCATGGCAGAGGGTATCCCCCATGATAAAGCCCGCTGGTTGATGGAACGAGGTATTCCGGCCATGCGCGGTTTTGATCATAGTATCGCAGCAATCAAATCTGCCTTTCATGCCTCACAGGATAAGGCGATGGTAACTCCTGCGGGCTTATCACAATCAGATGGTGAGCCAGATACTTATGATGAGGTTAGATCGAAAGCCATGCTGGCCAAGCACCATGTCAACATCCCGAAAGGCGATATGGTTAAGAGCCAAGATGAGGCTGTTCAGATAGCAGGCAATAGGCGGGTTGTGATGAAAGCCGTCTCACCAACATTAAGCCATAAAACTGAGATGGGTGCGGTCAAGCTCAATATCCAAGGCAAGGAGATGGTGGCAGAGGCCTATAATGAGTTGAGCCAAATAAGTGGCGATATTCTGATCGAAGATATGATTGATGATGGCGTTGCTGAGCTGATTGTAGGGGTTAGCCATGATCCGGTGGTGGGGCTTTATCTAATGCTTGGGACAGGGGGCATCATGGCTGAATTATTGCGCGATACAGCAACCCTCACGATTGACTTACCGCGCCATCAGGTCAAGGATATCGTGCTGTCATTGAAGGCTGGGCAAATGATGAATGGCTGGCGAGGCCAGGCAAAGGGTGATATTGAAGCCGCTGTTGATGCGATTATGGCTATTCAAGCGCTCGCCCTAAGCCATGCCTCACAGATTGAGGAATTGGAAGTCAATCCGTTGCTGGTCAGAGCAGAAGGTAAGGGCGCGGTTGCTGTTGATGCGTTAATCCGGATGCGATCTTAACGCGATCTTAATGCAAGCCGGATAGCGTCTGAGTCAAAAGTTTATTTCACACGAAAGGATATCAATATGTCTGAGGTCATCAAAACAAGCCGCAAAAATGGTATATTTCATGTCATCCTTGATCGTCCGAAAGCCAATGCTATTGACCTGAAAACCAGCATAGCAATGGGTGAGGTATTCAAAACATTCCGCGATGATCCGGAATTGCGGGTTGCTATTGTCAGCACCGCGGGTGAGAAGTTTTTCTGTGCTGGCTGGGATTTGAAAGCGGCGGCAGATGGTGATGCTGTTGACGGTGATTATGGTGTTGGTGGATTTGGCGGTCTCCAAGAAATGCGCGATATGAATAAGCCCATTATTGCCGCGGTTGAAGGCATGGCTGTCGGCGGCGGGTTTGAACTGGCTCTATCATGCGATCTCATCTATTGCACCAATGAAAGCCGCTTTGCCCTGCCAGAAATTAAAGCTGGAACGCTGGCTGATGCCGCAACCATAAAACTGCCCAAACGTATTCCGTATCATGTGGCGATGGAAATGCTTTTCCTTGGTCGGTGGATGAGCGCAGAAGAAGCCAAGCATCATGGCTTGGTCAATGATGTGCTGGCGGCAGATCAGCTGATGGATCATGTATGGCAAGTGGCGGAGATGCTCGCATCAGGGCCACCACTGGTTTTTGCGAGTATCAAAGAAGTTGTTCGGGCCGCCGAAGATAGCAGTTTCCAAGATATGATGAACCGCATTACGAAGCGCCAGCTTAAGACCGTTGATATTCTTTATGATAGTGATGATAATCTAGAGGGCGCCAAAGCATTTGCCGAAAAACGTGACCCTGTCTGGAAAGGCTGTTGATTTATGCACTGATTGCAACATCTCATATATTGAAGTCTTTATTATGAGGGTTATTATGTCAGTGATTATTTCACAAAGCTTGAGTGTTAGTCGTGTTTTAATAATTGCGGGCTTGATCATTGGGGTTGTGCTTGGGTTAAATACGCCTGTCTTGGCGGCGGGAGGTGGTGATTATTCATCATCGCCAAGCTCTCCTGCGGTTATCAATAAAGCCAAAAAAGCGATTAATAAGAATGATTTTGCTGAGGCCTATCGCCTGCTTTCGCAAAATGAAAGCAATTATAAAAATAACGCAGATCTCTATAATTTAATGGGCTTTTCAGCGCGCAAACTAGGTCAATATGATGCCAGTATGCAGCATTATGAGCGAGCTTTGGATATCGATCCGAAACATAAAGGCGCGCTTGAATATATGGGTGAGCTTTATTTAACGCTGGATCAACCGGAGGCGGCAAAGGCACTATTGGCGCGGCTGGAAAGTATCTGTACGTTTGGATGCAATGAGAAGCGCGAGTTAGCAGATGCGATTGCCGCATGGGAAGCCAATAACTAAACCAATAATGCGGCCTATAATTAGGTAATTTTGCCGTCTCGCCGCAATTGCTCTAGCATGGCGCGCGCCGAGGTGCTAAGCCCTGCTGTATCAAATGTGTTCTCTTGCGCGTTCATATGAGTATTTTCATGGGCGCTGTCTTGCTGATTTGCATTTTCAGAAATTAAATCGATCATATCGTCAGTAATTGCGACCTCATAAAGCGGTAATGTCGGATGGGCAAGCCGCTCTAATTTGCGCGCTAATCCTTTTGGTAGCTTTGACAGTGATGACGGCTTTGATATCGCATTTTCCGCCTGATCAGATGACCCTCTGTACAATAAGTGGCTGAGCAACATTAAAATGATTATCACAAAACAGATTAATATAACCGCGGCTTCAAGCGGATGATCCTTACTGAATTCGGTCATTATTGGCGCATAAGACAGCATCTTAGCCATCATGGGCAGATCAAAAAACTGTGTGGCATACTGCTCAAGACGCTCAATCATGTCTGATCTTTCATGAAACGTGAGATAAACTCATCAGCTAGTTGAGGCGATAATTCTGCTTTATCTTTTTCCCATGGCCGTTCAGCCATTGGGATATCATCAATGGGCGCCAGCTTTTTGCCTAACCACCATGCGATAATAGGGGCTTTAGACTTAGGCTCTTGGGTGAGCATTAAGCGGCCAGTGCTGAGCGATGCGATATGTATCCAGATGTCAGCCAGGCTTTCTATGGTATTCTCTAATTTGGTGCGTCGAGACAAGATGAGCCGAAAATCTTGTCGTGGTTGCGGCACCCCTTTTTTGAATAGCGATGTGGACTTAACTGCTGATAAAGCATCTGCATTGGGTAAATTAAGCCGGATAGAGGGATCAAGTTCAGTCGGATCATTGACCAAACCAAAATCTACCTTAAGCTTAGGCTGCTGATCTGGTGCAATCACTCTATTATGAAAATAAGCACAAGCTGTCTGGCCAATCTCAGCTACCATTGGATCAAGGTTAAGAACATAAAATGTGATCATGATATCTTGCCTTATGGCCTAATATATTATTGCTCTTATCATTATATTCATAACGCAATGTAGAACAAAGGGGGTTATGCGTGCAAGTGATCTGTCATGGTCATGGCTTGTTGGAAAGATCAAGCGGTGACTGCTTAGCAAGTGTGTAAGCCTCAAATGGCAGGGTCGCACAACGGATGCGGTTTCGGTAGCTTAATTTGACAGGGATTAGAGGTTCTAAGGCATGGTCAGGCAATTTGGTATCATTATCGTCAGCAAACCATTCAGGGATGGCCGTGCTCATCTGATTAAGCATGGTGCTGTCATGATGATTTGAAAAATGATACATCAACCCTGCCGCCGCCTCACAAATGGCGCATCCGCGAACTTTAACATCTATGGATTTGACGTTTTGTTGATCAATGATAAGCGCAACCATGACCTTATCACCACATGAAGGATTTAACATTTCTGCCCTGTGAGTTGGCTCAGCCTGCATGCTATTATTGCGTGCTAATCGTGCCAATTCTAGTAATTGCTCTTGATAAAGACGATCTTGTGACACGTCCTATTCTCCTTGTTTATGCCTTGTTTATTCATTGCTGATACTTTGCCTTTAGTTTTGATAAATTGCTATATTTCAGTTATAATTATCTTATGTCATCATCATGATACTATCATTAATCATCGTTATTGTTATTCGATTAATCATGATTAAATCGTAAAGGAAATCTCAATAATGACCAATACACATTTGGCCACTCGCATTCTCGCAACCTTAGGGCCGGCTAGTAATTCTCGTGAGATGATCAAGACTCTGGCTGAGCAGGGTGCTAGCGCCTTTCGATTAAACTTCAGCCACGGCACACAAGATATTCATAAAGCCACCTATCAGCATATTCGTGATGTTGCAGAAGAGCTTAACCACCCGATCACTATCTTAGCAGACTTGCAGGGGCCAAAGCTTCGTATAAGTACGGTCAAAGAAGGCACAGAGCTGAGGTCTGGGGATGAGTTTATCTTTGATGATGAGGATAAGATCGGTGATCAGAGCAGAGTTTACCTGCCGCATCCTGAAATTTTTGACGCTATTTTGCCCGGCCATCGGATGCTTGTTAATGATGGTAATCTGCAATTTACCGTAACCCGTGTTGAAACTGGGAAAATTATAACCAAAGTCGATGTTGGCGGGCCAATAAGTGACCGCAAAGGGGTTAATGTTCCTGATGTGCCGCTAAAAATTAGTCCCTTAACGGAAAAAGACCTTGCCGATCTGGAGTTTGCCCTTGATTTAGGGGTTGATTGGGTGGCGTTATCTTTTGTTCAGCATGTAACAGACGTTGTTGAGGCGCGTTCCATTGTCAAAGATCGGGCGGCATTGATGGTCAAAGTGGAAAAGCCAGCGGCGTTGCAAGAGCTGGATGATCTGATCCGAGCATGTGACGGTATTATGGTAGCAAGGGGTGATCTGGGCGTGGAATTGCCGCCAGAAACCGTGCCCGGTATCCAGAAAGAGATTACCTATGCCTGCCGCCGCATTGGCAAGCCTGTTATTGTTGCCACGCAAATGCTGGAATCCATGATTACGCATCACACACCAACACGAGCAGAAGCATCTGATGTTGCCACTGCCGTGACCAGTGGGGTCGATTGTGTCATGCTGTCGGCAGAAACCGCCGCCGGTCAATACCCGTCTGAATCGGTTGCCATGATGCGGCGGATTATTGAAACCACCGAAGCCAGAAAAGGCTATGCTAGCTCACTTGCGCTTAATCCAGTTGATGCGCATAATACCTATCATGCGGTGGCATCTTCGGCAACGCAGCTCGCCAGCGGCATTGGGGCGGTTTGTATTGTCGGTTTTTCAAGTACTGGGACAACGGGTGTTCGGTTATCCCGTGAACGCCCAGATTTACCAATCTATTTAATCACGCCAAGCCAGAGAGCCCGCCAGCGTCTAGGCTTTACATGGGGCATAACCAGTATCTTATCCCCTCATTTTGACAGTTTTGATGAAGCTCTGACAGAAATAAGCGCGCTGCTGTTAGCAAACACGGATTGTCAATCGGGTGATACCGTTGTTGTAGTGGCCGGAACACCTTTTGGTGTTGCTGGTTCAACCAACACTATTCGGGCGCTAACCTTGCAGTAATAAAGTAAAGGTTAAGAATGACCATTTTATTTTTTTCACAAGATCAAGATGGAAACCGCATAGGGGTTCCCGTGTCAGGGCAAACGCCGCCATATCCTGATGGTAGTCGGCTAGATGGAAATTGGTGCTATTTGGAAAAACTGTCGGTTGATCATGCGGTTGCTTTGACGGAGGTTCTCGCCGGCCATCATGATAATTGGGTCTGGCTGCCATATGGGCCGATTGATGATGTTGCGGCTATGGGTGATTGGATCAATCAATTTACTAGTGCCAATGATCCGCTTTTCTATGTCGTAAGGCGTCAATCTGACAGAATTATCATGGGTGTTCTATCCTTTTTAAGGATTGACCCTGCCAATCGATCTATTGAGGTTGGCCATATCAATTTTGCCCCTATCATGCAGCGAACGCCAATGGCAACAGAGGCCGTGTTCCTGACGATGAAATGGGCATTTTCGCACGGCTATCGGCGATTTGAGTGGAAATGTAATATTCTTAACCAAAAATCTTGTCGGGCGGCAGAACGCTTTGGGCTATCTTTTGAGGGTGTTTTTAGGCAAGCGGGGCTGCCCAAGAGTCATAATCGTGATACCGCTTGGTTTGCTGCGATTGATAGCGAATGGCCGCAACTGAAAGCGAATTATGAGACTTGGCTACATCCTGATAACTTTGATGTAGAAGGCAAGCAAATGCAACCGCTCTTTGATCTCAATAAAAAGGTGTTGGTGCGCCGCATGGCAGATGCTGGATATCAATTTGAGCAAAAATAAAAACAGACCAGAGCGCATGATCTGGTCTGTTGCCAATTTTATTAGATTTATTCGGCTTTAATTAGCGTTATTCTGCCAGGCGAGCGCTAATGATTTGATCTGGTTCTGCGGGTGGCTCACCCGGATTGATCGCTTCAACAACCTCCATGCCTTCTTCTACCTGTCCCCAGACCGTATATTGTCCGGTGAGATGACCACATCCGTCAAAACAGATGAAAAACTGACTGTCAGCGCTATTTGGGTCCATGGCGCGTGCCATCCCTACGGTGCCTGCTTTGTACTGATATTGAGAAAACTCAGCATCAAGTTTTTGGCCTGAACCGCCCATACCAGTACCTGTTGGGTCACCTGTTTGAGCCATAAATCCAGGAATAACACGGTGAAAAATGATGCCATCATAATACCCCTCTTGCGCCAATTCTTTGATGCGACTGACATGATTGGGGGCAAGCGTGCTTAATAGGGAAATGCGGATCTCCCCTTTGCTTGTTTCAAGAATGAGGGTTTCGGCTTGTGCTGATGCTGACATGATAAAACTAAATACTCCGGCAAAAATGAATTGTGCAAAACGCATGATCTATTGCTTTCATCAAACATAAAAAATGATCAATGAACTTGACCTAAAGCCTTGCTCGCGTCAAGCATCATCAGCCATTAAAAAAAATTGTGTTTTGCTTGTGAAATTTCTTGTTATTTTTTCATTTTAGTGAAAATAATAATTTTCACATTGATTTAGCGGTAACAATGCCATGCTAGATAAGACAAGCACATCCAAACAACCAACACATTCACATGCACGTCGTGATGGGGATCAGTCGTTTATGCTTCGGTCTTCTGGCCAGATCGGGCATGATATTCGCGCCCTCAGGCAGAGCCGAGGCTGGACATTAATTGAGCTGGCAGAAGAATTAGACCGATCTATCGGTTGGCTTAGTCAGGTTGAGCGTGGGACGTCCGAGCCATCCTTATCTGATCTGCGTAAAGTGGCAAAATTGTTCAATTTTCCATTAAGTTTTTTCTTTTCCAATTCACCTGAAAATGAAGAAAGTGATCATGTTGTCAGATCACAATCACGGCGCATCATGCATGATGATTTGACAGGATTGCGTGAAGAATTGCTGTCACCTGACTTGGGTGGACGATTTGAGATGGTGCGGTCTGTGTTCAGCCCCGGCACCATGATTGAGGCTCCATTGACACGGCCTACCGAAGAAGCCGGATATATCATTTCAGGGCAATTGACATTAACGCTTGATCATCAAGTCTATGAATTAAACGCAGGCGATAGCTTTCGGTTTGCCGGTGAGACGTTCCATTGGCAAAACAAAGGCGATGAAGATGCAGAGGTCATATGGGTCATTGCACCACCAATCTATTAACTGAGTAGCAACAAAAATATTATCAAAAATTTCGGAGAGTAATCAGATGGCAGATATAACACAGCAACAGGACGGACAGAAAGCAACAGGAACGCTACCAGCATCGGCACGAGTGGTTGTTATAGGTGGTGGCTCTGTCGGGTGCTCTGTTCTCTATCACTTGGCCAAAATGGGTTGGACAGATTGTCTGCTATTAGAAAAGAATGAATTAACATCTGGGTCAACATGGCACGCGGCTGGCAACTGCCCTAACTTTGTCGGGTCATGGACAATGATAAAAATGCAATCCTATTCAACCGAGCTGTATCGGCGTCTAGGTGAAGAAGTCGATTATCCCATGAATTATCATGTCACCGGGGCAATTCGCCTGGCCCATAGCAAAGAGCGGATGGATGAGTTTCGTCATGTCCAGGCCATGGGTCGCCAAATGGGTGTTGATTTTGAAATGATGTCAAATGCGGATATGCAAAATATCTATCCGTTTTTAGAAACTCATGACCTGGAAGGTGGCCAATGGGACCCGCTGGATGGTGATATTGATCCGGCGCAATTAACCCAAGCGCTAGCCAAAGGCGCGCGTGATCTAGGGGCGCAAATTATCCGCTTTTGTCCGGTCACTGGGGTCACCAGAAAAGGCGATGAGTGGGAGATTGCAACGCCTATTGGTTCGGTGAGAGCAGAATATGTTGTCAATGCTGCTGGCTATCGGGCGGATGAGATTGGTAAAATGTTTGGCCGCGATGTTCCGTGCGTATCACTTGCGCATCAGTATCTTGTTACGGAAAGCATTAGTGAACTGTCAGGCCGGCAGGATAAGTTGCCACTGTTGCGTGACCCGGATAGCTCCTATTATCTGCGCCAAGAAAAAGATGGATTGCTGCTTGGCCCTTATGAGAAAAACTGCCGAGCGCATTGGGTCAGCAGTGATGATCCACGGCCATCTGATTTCTCATTTCAACTCTGGAATGATGATCTGGAAAGACTGGAATGGTATATTGATGATGCCTGTAAACGTGTGCCTATTCTTGGCACGGCTGGGATCACGCGGGTGGTTAACGGCCCGATTCCATATGCGCCTGATGGCTTGCCATTGATTGGTCCAATGCCGGGTGTTCCAAATGCCTTTGAATGTTGTGTTTTCACCTTTGGTATTGTTCAAGCGGGGGGGGGGGGTAAGCTCATGGCTGAGATTATCATAGAAGGTGAGCCGGAAACCGATTCATGGGCAGTTGATCCAAGACGATTTACCGATCATGTTGACCGCGAATATAGCATTGCCAAGGCCATTGAAACCTACTCGCACGAATACGCTACGCATTATCCGCAAATCCAATGGCCTGCTGGTCGTCCGGCAAAAATGTCACCGCTTTATCATAAACTTAAAGATATGGGCGCGGAGTTTGGCGCATATGGCGGCTGGGAAAGAGCCGATTGGTTCCCTCAAGATGGCGATAAAAAAGAACCAGCACAGAGCTTTAATCGCCAGCATTGGCATCAAACCGTGGGCGCGGAATGTCGCCATGTTGCTGATCATGCCGGGATCATTGATTTGACTGGATTTACCCGATTTGAGGTTAAGGGCAAAGGTGCGCGGGCATGGCTAGATACTATGGTTACTGGCCGTCTGCCGAAAGCTGGACGCATTGGGCTTGTCTATTTTTCTACCCCCAAAGGAAAAATCCTCACAGAAATGACCGCCACCTGTTTTAATGATGACCATTTTTGGTTGATCACTGGGGCTGGGGCATTCTGGCATGATCGTGATTGGCTTAATGCCCATTGTCCAGATGATGGGTCAGTCACCATCACCGATTTGACACGCGACATGGGCAGCTTGCTGATCACTGGGCCTAAATCATCAGCTATCATGGAGGCTGTCACCGGCACTAGCATGGCGCAAGATGATTTCAAATGGTTGACGCATCGCGAGGACAAAGTTGCAGGTGCTAATGTGCGGCTGATCCGCGTCTCTTTCTCTGGTGAAGCAGGCTGGGAGCTGCATGTTCCTATGTCAGATATGGAAGCGGTTTATGATGAGCTAATGGCGACAGGGGCGGCGCACCAGATCAAGCCTTTTGGTATGCTGGCACTTGATTCTATGCGTCTGGAAAAAGGCTATCGGTCATGGAAATCTGATCTGACATCTGATTATACTATGCTAGAAAGCGGGCTCGGACGGTGGGTCAAAACTGATAAAGACAACTTTATTGGCCGAACCGCTCTGCTGACCGAAGAACAACGTGGGGCAAGCCGTAGATTTGTTGCTATGGTGGTTAATGATCCTACTGATGGTGAGCCATTTGGTGAGGCGGTATATCTGTCCTCTATCCGCTCACAAAATAAGGATGTTGGGCTGGTAGTATCTGCTGGCTATGGCCACCGTGTTGGGAAATCTATTGCCTATGGCATTGTCGATGAAACAGCATTTGCCAATGGCGATCCGCAACTTGAGGTAGAGATTTTAGGCCGTATGCGGCAGGCGCATATTGTTGATAATGCCGTTCTCTATGATCCTGATAATTCCCGTTTGCGCGCCTAAGAGGGGAAACACATTATGGCTATTTCACTTCCAACTCATGCAAAAGCGGTCATTATTGGGGGCGGTGTCATTGGTACATCTGTTGCCTATCACCTGACAAAACTTGGCTGGACAGATGTTGTTCTGCTTGAACGGCGGCAATTGACATGTGGCACGACTTGGCATGCAGCAGGGCTAATCGCCCAGTTGCGTGCGACTCAGAATATGACGCGATTAGCAAAATACTCACAAGAGCTTTATTACAGCCTAGAAGAAGAAACAGGGGTGGCGACAGGCTTTAAGCGCAATGGGTCTATCACGGTTGCGCTGACGGATGAACGTATGGAAGAATTGCGCCGGTCTGCCGCCATGGCACGGGCGTTCGGGGTTGAGATAAATGAGATCACGACATCGGAGATACTAAACCTCTATCCCGGATTAAAAGTTGATGATGCGGTTGGTGGTGTGCATTTGCCAAAAGACGGTCAGGGCGATCCTGTTAACATCACGCAAGCCTTGGCTAAAGGCGCCCGCAATGGCGGGGCAAAGATTATTGAAGGCGTCAAAGTTACGAATGTCTTGACAGAGCAGGGCGTTGCCGTTGGCGTTGATACCGATCATGGCACAATCCAAGCTGAATATGTGGTGAATTGCGGCGGCATGTGGGCGCGTGAAATTGGTGCTATGGCTGGCGTATCCGTACCCTTACATGCCTGTGAGCATTTTTATATTGTCACCGAAGGTGTTGAAGGATTGCAGTCTAATTTACCAGTTCTTCGGGTGCCTGATGAATGTGCCTATTATAAGGAAGATGCCGGAAAAATCATGCTTGGGGCGTTTGAGCCTAACTCCAAGCCGTGGGGCATGGATGGTATCCCTGAAGATTTTGAGTTTGATTCTTTGCCTGAAGATATTGATCACTTTGAACCTATTCTTGAAAAGGCGATAAACCGTCTGCCTATCCTTGCCGAAGCGGGGATACAAACCTTTTTCAATGGCCCAGAAAGCTTCACTTCTGATAATCGCTATCTGATGGGGGAGGCGCCAGAGGTGAAGAACTTTTTCGTTGCTGCTGGCTTTAATTCGGTCGGTATCCAATCGGCTGGCGGCGCTGGCATGGCGTTAGCGCAATGGATGGATAAAGGCAATGCGCCAATGGATTTATGGGATGTTGATATTCGCCGCATGATGCCGTTTCAAGTCAATCGGTCATATCTGCGTGAACGGGTAAGCGAAACATTGGGCTTGCTTTATGCTGATCATTTCCCTTATCGGCAGGTTGCAACAAGCCGTTTGGTGAAACGCTCACCTATTCATCACAGGCTAGAAGAACAAGGCGCTTGCTTTGGTGAAGTCAGCGGTTGGGAAAGGGCAAATTGGTTCTTGCCAGCCAGTGCGGCGGCGCAAGGGCTGAAGCCTGAATATCAATATTCATGGAAACGCCAAAACTGGTTTGACTATAATGCAGCAGAGCATAAAGCTGTGCGTAATCATGTTGGGATGTTTGATATGTCCAGCTTTGGCAAGATTATGGTCATGGGGAAAGACGCCGAAGCCGTTTTACAGAAAGTTGCTTGTAATAATGTTGCTGTCGAAACTGGTAAGATTGTTTACACGCAATTCTTAAACTCAGATGGTGGGATTGAGGCTGATGTTACTATCACAAGGCTAGATGCTGATCGGTTTATTGTCGTCACGCCAGCGGCTACTATCCAGCGAGATTTGAACTGGATCAATCGTCATATTCCTGATGGTGCGCATTGTAGCGTGTTGGATGTAACCGCAATGGAGTCTGTTCTGGTTGTAATGGGCCCCGAAGCCAGAGATTTTCTTCAGCCATTAATACCACAATCACTGACCAATGACGCTTTTCCATTTGGGACAATGCAAGAGGTTGAGATTGGTCATGCCTTAGCGCGTGCGCACAGGGTATCCTATGTAGGTGAACTAGGCTGGGAGCTGTATGTATCCAGCGATATGGCGGTTCATGTTTATGATACTCTGATGACAAGGAGCCAGGATCATCCGCTTACCTTATGCGGATTGCATACGCTAGATTCGTGCCGCATTGAAAAGGCATTTCGTCATTTTGGCCATGATATGTCTAGTGAAGATCATATTCTTGATGCCGGATTGGGCTTTGCTGCTCGCATTAATAAACAATCAGGCCGGTTCGGTGATTTTATCGGCCGTGACGCTGTTATTCAACGTAAAGAGGACGGTGTTAAGTCGCGTATGATGCAATTCCGTCTCAATGATACTGATCCTTTACTTTATCATAATGAGCCAATTATCCGCGATGGTCAGATTGTAGGGTATCTGACCAGCGGTAATTATGGACATCATCTTGGTGGTGCCATTGGCATGGGCTATGTGCCATGCCGTGACGCCAATGATGATGCCGCCGCTATGCTTGCATCCGAATATACAATAAATGTTGCAGGTATAGATATTTCAGCAACCGCAAGCCTAAAGCCGATGTATGACCCAGATGCATCTCGCATGAAAGCGTAAACACTTCAAAAAGAGCAGGTACAGTCATGAGAACATTTCCTATCCCTCAATCCCCAAGATCAGTACGCAGAGCAGGTGGCAGGCAAGCGAGGAAAGAACTTCGTTCAGCGCCTTTATCAGATGATATTCGTCCGGTGCGCCCGGGGCTGTCAGGCGGCTTATATAAGCCTATTGATGATAGTGGCGTTGCCGCAATCACAGATACCGTCTTTCAGATATTAGAAGAGATTGGTCTATCCCAAGCCCCTGAGTCAGGTATCCGCTATATGACAGATGCTGGCGCAGTTTGTGGCGATGATGGCCGTGTTAGGTTCTCGCGAATGCTGGTAGAAGACACGATTGCCAAATCAGCACGGCAGATCACCTTACATGGCCAAGCGCCACAATTTGACTTGGATTTAAGCGGCACAAAAGTGCATTACGGAACGGCTGGGGCGGCGGTGCATCTGGTTGATGTTGAGGGCCGGATTTATGATGAAAGCCGGCTTCAGGATATTTATGATGCCGCCCGCATAGTTGAAAATATGGATAATATTCATTTTTTCCAGCGTCCGATGGTAGCCCGCGACATTTCCGATGCGCGCGATCTTGACCTAAACACGCTCTATGCCTGTATCATGGGGACACGCAAGCATGTCGGCGTCAGCTTTACTGAGGCTGAATATGTTGCCGAAGCATTGGAGATTTTGCATAAAGTCGCTGGTGGAGAAGACAAATGGCGAGCCCGACCTTTTGTTTCTAACTCAAATTGTTTTGTCGTGCCGCCGCTTCGTTTTGCCACCGAATCCTGCCTAGTCATGGAAGAGGTTATCAAAGGCGGTATGCCTGTGTTATTGCTATCAGCAGGGCAAGCAGGGGCGACAGCACCGGCTAGCATTGCTGGTGCGGTATCGCAAGCGGTGGCTGAGGTATTGGCCGGACTTGTCTATGTCAATGCAATGGTGCCAGGGCATCCGGCAATATGTGGAACATGGCCGTTTGTATCAGATTTGCGGACAGGTGCTATGTCTGGCGGTTCAGGTGAGCAAGGCTTGCTGACAGCTGCATGTGCGCAGATCATTAATCATTTCGGGCTGCCGTCAGGGGCAGCATCTGGAATGGCAGATGCCAAGATGCCAGATGCTCAATCAGGCTATGAAAAAGGGTCAACCGCAGTTATGGCAGGGTTGTCGGGGCTAAATATGGTTTACGAATCTGCTGGTATGCACGCCTCATTGCTTGGCTTCTGTTTAGAAAGTTTGATTATCGATAATGATATGTTAGGGCAATTAATGCGTTGCGTGCGAGGCATTGAGGTAAATGCCGATACCCTCAGCGTTGATGCCATGCGTGATGTCTGCATTGGTGGCCCGGGGCATTATTTAGGGCATGATGCAACGATCAAAGTCATGCAAACCGAATATGTCTATCCACAGCTGGCTGATCGCTCATCTCCAAAAGAATGGGAAGAAAATAACAAACCGGATTTGTTAAAACAGGCGACGAAAAGCAAGAATAAAATCCTTGATAACATCTTCCCCAATCATATCCCTGAACAGGTTGATGAGCTAATCCGCCAGCACCATAATATCCTGCTTAGGCGCAAGGAAGACATGGTCAAAGCGGTATAAATGACAATAAAAAGCGGCGATCATATGGACTGCCGCTTTTTTAATCCTCTATTTGTCAAATATTCTAATGTTGGTCGCCGTAATAGAGCGTTACGGTATGTTTTGCTTCAGCAAAAAATAGCCAGCGTTCTACTATCACTCCAGCGAGATGAACAAGCGCGGCAAGGACAAGTAAAGCTGCTGAATGTGGATATAGCCCAAGCACCAAAAGCGGGATGATAGCAGCCAGAATAAATGCGATAACAGCCAGCCGCAAAGCATGTTTGCGGGCGACGACAAATCCCATTTCATGTTGAAGCCAGTTTTCTTCGCTATGCGGCGGCATAATCATTCGTACTTTGCCAAGCGCACCAAGACCTGTTGCCGTCTCAGGAGTTGAGCCTGAGCCTTTGCTGCCGGCAAGGTTCCACCATAATATCTTGATCAGGCTTGCCACCGCAATCATTCCAATACCCCATTGGCTAAGCGCAATAGTAGGATTGCCTGCTAAGCCCTCTAAGGCGGCGGCGAGCAAACAGCCACCAGCCAATGCCAAGACAACAAACACCACAGGTGTTAATATATGATGCCAACGGGCAATGGTTTTCAATGAAGCATAGATCATGGCTGTTGAATAAATGGTAATCAGGCTCATTATACTGAGGATAATGCCGAGCCACGGCCGTGCTTGACCTGAAATCAGGTGATCCAGAAAATAGCCAGCCAGGACAATAGTGGTCAAAGCCGCCATGACGCCTTCACGCGATAACCATGAGCTCCGCCATTGTGAGAGAGCGCGCCATGCGCGTTCGGGATGACCTAGATGTAAGGTGGAGGATAATACGCCTACCCCAATTAGCCCCAAAGATACAGCGGCATGAATAATCACCCATTCAGGTGATGTTGCCGCAAGCAAGCCAAGACCGATTAACACGGTAAGGCCAAGGCCAAGGCCGGATAATGTGGTAAAGATAATTAGCGAAGCCGCAGGACGCATAGCTTTCTCCTATCCTGGAAGCTGATCAAGAGCCTGATCAAGCCATTTCCAAAACCCTTTAGGTGTTGTCTTCTTTGCCATTGATACCAGATCAACATCTTCGCTTTCATGACGTGGGCGAGGTCGTGGTGGCAGGTATTTATTGACTGGCTTGGTGTCTTGCTCTGGCATCAGATCATAGCCGCCACGTTCTGCAACAAGCATGCTAACATCCGATGTGGGATCATTCAGATCACCAAAATGGCGGGCGCTAGTTGGGCATGTCCGAACACAAGCGGGGACGCGATCTTCTTCTTCAAGATGGGTGTTATAGATACGGTCAATACAAAGCGTGCATTTTTTCATGACACCTTCGGCAGGATCCATTTCTCTTGCCCCATATGGGCATGACCATGCACATAACCCACAGCCGATACACCAGTCTTCATTGACCAGAACAATACCATCTTCTTGGCGTTTATATGAGGCTCCAGTGGGGCAGACCGTGACGCAAGGCGCATCATCGCAATGCAAGCAAGATTTAGGAAAATGCACGACACGCGCTTTGGCGGCCTCACCAGCTTCAAAAGCATGAACACGGTTCAGCCACGCCCCTGTCGGATGCGCGCCATAAGGATCGCTATCTGCTAATGGGGCGCCGTATCCCGCGGTATTCCATTCTTTGCAGTTCACTACACAGGCCTGACAGCCAACACAAATATCAAGATCAATAACCAGACCGAGTTTTTTTTCGGTCGAAGAAGGCAGACAGGTCATTATTTTTTCTCTCTTTTACTGGTGGCAATAATGGTATCACCGTAACGTAATATTTTAGGAGTCTCCGCCATATTCGGCGGCGCCGCCAAAATCGGGAAATCAGGTTCAATGACAGGATTATCACTGGCCGTGGCTTTGGTGATATTTACTTTCAGGTCATACCATGCGGCTTGCCCGGTAATAGGATCAGAGTTTGACCAGCGTAAGCCGTCACCTTTCATCGGCAATAATTCATGGATCAGATGATTAAGCAAAAAGCCTTTGCGAGCTTCGGGTGCATCAGCATCTAATTGCCATGCGCCGCGCCGTTTACCAATAGCATTCCATGTCCAAACAGTATTAGGATTAATGCCTTCCATGATGGCAACAGGAACTTTAATTTTGCCATGATGTGATGCCACCCATACCCAGTCACCATCTTGCACATCAAGTGAGCGAGCCAAATTACCGGGGATGAATAAGGGATTATGGCCATGGATTTGCCGTAGCCAAGGGTTTTGTGATCCCCATGAATGATACATCGCCATCGGCCGCTGGGTCAGGGCATGGATAGGATATGTATTGGCATCAACAGCACTTCCCTCAAATGGCTCATACCAGATAGGCAGAGGTGTAAAGCAGGTTTTGATCTGTTGTCGCATATGCTCAGGCGGCTGGATTTTACCATGACCTTCGGCGGCTAAGCGGAACTTTTGCAACTCTTCGGAATAAATCTGAAAGCAGTAAGGCTCAGGCTTATCATAGAAACCCATCCGGACAGCAAAATCTTGATAATGGCTATTTGCCATTTTAAAAAACCGGGCATTTTCGGGTAATTCTTCTGACCAGAAGCCGCCATGTTCAATATAGGCATTGATCTGCTCTGCATTCGGCTCACCGCGGCCAGCCTTATCACCCTTTTTGCCTCTAAAGCCAGCTAGAGGGCCAATCCCCGGCTTGCGTTGGTGCGTGGTCATATAATCAGCATAATCCGCATAAAGCGGCTTACCATCCGCATCAACCATGCCCGGCAAGCCAAGCCTTGCCCCTAAATCCAAAAGAACAGACTGAAATCCGCGGACATCACGGTCAGGTTCAACAACCGGCCAACGGATCGCATCGGCAACGGTATCAGGCTCACATATCGGGCGGTCTAATAAGGAAATACAGTCATGACGTTCCAGATAGGTCGTATCAGGCAAGATCAGGTCTGCATAGGCAACCATCTCAGATGAGTAGGCATCTGAGTAAATAATCTTTGGAATAATATAGTCGCCTGTTGCAGGGTCTTTTTCGGTTAACATATCAATCACGCCGCGTGTATTCATGCTCGAATTCCACGCCATATTTGCCATATACATAAATAACACATCGACCTTATAAGGATCACCAGCATAGGCGTTTGAGATCACCATATGCATCAAGCCATGTGCCGATAATGGCGCATCCCATGAATAGGCTTTATCAATCCGACTAGGTGTTCCATCAGCATCAACAAGCAGATCATCTGGTGATAACACATAGCCCAGTGGTGCCCCCGGCAGCGGCGTGTTGGGCTTTACTTGATCGGCTTTACCAGCTGGCCGTGGATGAATATGGGCAGGTTTTGGATAAGGCGGTTTGAAGCGAAAGCCGCCAGGGGTTTCAACACTGCCGATGAGAATTTGTAAGACATGCAAAGCCCGACAGGTTTGAAAGCCGTTAGAATGGGCAGATATGCCGCGCATGGCATGCATGGATACGGGACGGCCAATCATTTGCTCATGGCGCTCACCTTTCCAGTCAACCCATGGCTCATCAATGACAACTTGCCGCGAAAAAGCCGCCTCAGCGATTGATTTAGCCAAGCCATAAACGCGGGCGGCAGGAATTCCTGTATTGGCTTCGGTCGCCTCTGGGCTGTATTGCTCATCTAGCCATTCTTCGACCATTAACATGAAAGACGGCACGGCTATTAGGCCTGATTTATTCTTAACCTCGCCTTTTAATTGCGGCCGAATACCGCCCTTATCAAAGGCAACGGGCCTGCCTGTTTTGCTATCAATGACCTGTGGCTTATTATCTTTATCACGCAAAAATAACCCATCATCAGACTGTCCTGGATTGCGAATAACCAGCCAAGGGGCATTGGTGTAACGCATCAGATAATCAAGATCAATGTGACCTGTTTTCATCAAGACATGGATCAGCGACATGATGAGCAAGCCATCTGTGCCGGGGGTGATCCCCACCCAATCATCAGCGACAGCCGAATATCCTGTTTGTACAGGATTAACAGAAATGGTGCGGATGCCTCGGTCTTTTAATTTGCCTAAGCCGATTTTGATCGGGTTTGAATCGTGATCTTCGGCAACCCCAAAGAGCAGGAACAATTCTGTCCGCTCCCAATCAGGTGAGCCAAACTCCCAAAACGCACCACCAATGGTATATATTCCTGCCGCCGCCATATTGACTGAACAAAAGCCGCCATGTGCGGCAAAATTAGGGGTGCCAAATTGCTGTGCCCACCATCCGGTAAGCGCCTGGCTTTGGTCGCGCCCAGTAAAGAAAGCCAGTTTTTTAGGGTCGTTTTCTCGAATAGGCTTGAGCCATGAGGTTGCTAATTCCATCGCCTCTTCCCATGAGATAGGCGCAAACTTACCTTCGCCACGCTTGCCAATACGTTTAAGCGGTGACTGCAGTCGGGCAGGGGAAAGATGTTGCATAATTCCCGCTGAGCCTTTAGCGCAAAGCACGCCTTGGTTAACAGGATGATCCCGATTACCCTCAATATAGCGGATCTCATCGCCTTTCATATGGACGTTAATTCCACATCGACAGGCGCACATATAGCAAGTTGTTTTGGCTATGCGATCTGAAGGCTCGGGAGATAAATTTAAGTTCTTATCATCTGGCATAAGTTTTTTTCCCTTAAAGGCAGATTAATTAGAATATATTTGCGCGGCAAGTGCAACCGAAGCTATTCTTGCGGCAGGCGGATCGGCTCGACTTGTCAGCATGATAGGCACTTTGCCGCCAGTGACAACACCAGCAGCGCAAGCGCCTTTGAACCAAACAAGCGATTTGAATATCACATTACCTGAGGTTAATTCTGGCATGATAAGGGCATCAGCATGACCAGCCACAGGATCATGATCTAGGCCCTTAATGGCGACGGCTTCTGGGCTGATAGCAAGATCAAATGATAAAGGCCCCGAAATATCGGCCTGTGTCAAGTTTGCCTTGCCCCAATCTGCCAATTCTTTAGCGGCAAGTGATGACGGGACAGAGGCAATAGGTGTCTCTGTCGCAGAAATCACAGCTATTGCTGGTCTGGCTATACCTAATGCCTGCGCCACATGGATAAGTTCGGTCATCATGGTTTGACGGGTTTTCATATCAGGTTCAACATTGACAGCGGCATCTGATATTAATAACGGCTTACCGCCATCAGCTGGGAACATGGCAAAGATATGCACCATGCGTTTATCGCCCCTGATGCCATTGTCACGTTTTAGCATACCTGACATAAATCGGTCAGTATGAACATGACCTTTCATAACCGCTTGCACCATGCCCTGATGGACAAGATCAATGGCGGCTTTGACAATAGCCTCCTCATCATTTGCATCGGTAATCAGAATTTCAGATATATCCCAATTCAATTCTTGGGCTAGATGATTGATGATATCCTTGGCGCCAATCAAATGTGGGGTTGCTATGCCTTCTTGGCTTGCGATCATTGCCGTTTCCATCGCCACGGCTGAATTAGCACCGACTATCGCCACATTAAAATCACCAGCTGCATTCTGGCGCGCTTGAGTGAGCAGCCAATCAGGGCAAGTTGGTGTGACATTTGTCAAAAAAGAAGATTTGCCAGAAACTGTCATCAGGCTTGCGAGTGGTGATTTATAAGGTGATGGATAAACATATATTCTATAAGTTTTTAAGGGTGCTTGCGGCTATGTGTTAAATACAAATAGGAGAACATGAAACCCCCGCTCTCCTATTCATAATATATTAATTACCCAAAAACACGGGTCAGGGCTTGATCTACCGCATCGGTAATTTGATTAATATCATCCTTAGTTGCGATTAGCGCAGGGCTAAAGCAAAGGGTATTGTTAAACCCTGGTAGTGAGCGATTAGTTGCCCCAATAACAACGCCTTGTTGCATACAATCAGCAACAACTGCCTGAACCATTTTTTCTGCAGCCGGCTCTTTGGACTGGCGATCTGCCACCAGTTCTGCGCCTATGAATAACCCCTTACCCCGAACATCGCCGATAACGGCATGTTTTTCGGCTAGGGCGTTCAGATTATCAATCATATGCGCGCTCATGGAAATGGTATTATCAAGCAGACCTTCATCCTCAATAATACGCATATTTTCAATGGCTGCCGCCGGTCCTGCTGTGCATCCGCCAAAGGTTGAAATATCACGGAAGTAATTCATCGGGTCACTGGCGTCATCTTTAAACATGGAAAACACCTCTTCGGTGGTAACCAGGCAAGCGATGGCGGCATATCCTGACGCCACCCCTTTGGCCATAGTGACGAGGTCTGGTTTAATGCCATAATTCTGATATCCGAACCATGTGCCAGTCCGCCCAACTCCGCAAACCACCTCATCAATATGGAGCAAAATATCATATTTTTTACAAATCTCTTGGACGCGCTCCCAGTATCCATCGGGCGGGGTAATCACACCGCCACCCGCTGTCACCGGCTCAAGGCAAAGTGCGCCAACCGTATCGGCCCCTTCGGCAAGGATGACCTCTTCAATGGCGTCAGCCGCGCGCTTACCATATGCTTCGCCAGTCAAATCCCACTGAGCGCGGTATTCCAGGCAATGTGGAACGCGAACAAATCCTGGTGTATAGGGGCCATATTGCGCGTTACGTTCATCTTGGCCACCTGCGGATAAACAGCCGATTGTGGTGCCGTGATAATCTCTATCCCGATAGAGAATCTTATGCTTTTTCCCGCCATAGCGTTTATGGGCAATCTGGCGAACCATTTTAAAGCCTTTCTCATTCGCTTCAGAGCCAGAATTACAGTAATAAACACGTGAAAGACCAGGCATTTTATCAAGCAGCATGTCAGAGAAAATAGCCCCTGGAATAGACCCTGCCGAGCCAGCAAAATAATTCAACTTAATGAGCTGATCTCTAACCGCATTGGCAATGCTTTCGCGGCCATAGCCAACATTGACTGTCCAGACTCCGCCAGAAACAGCATCAATATGTTCTTTGCCTTTTTGATCCCAGACGCGCATACCCTTGCCTTCAACAATGATGCGAGGCTCACTAGTTTCAAAGGGTTTATGCTGTATCAGATGATGCCATATGTGAGCGCGATCTAACTCAACAATTTGCGATATATCATTATCGTAAAACTTACCGTCCATCTTCAGGCTCCCTTAAAAGCAAAATTCAATAATTCTTAAGACAAGAATGGAATAATTTTTCTAAATTGAAAAGGCAATATTTATGTGTTTGAATACTATATTAACTTTTCATGAAAAAACAGACAAGTCATCGTTTTCTTGAGTTAAATTTTGTTACGGTGATGGAAAATAAAGTTTTGCTTGTGCGAAGTTTACATTTCATGTTCTCTATTGAAATAACTTATGTGAGGAGAAGAAAATGAACAGATATAGTAAGTTTCTAGCAGGTGCTGTTGTTGCCGCAACAAGTATCGGAGCTGTTTCAGTGGCGCAAGCCGCGGATAGCGTTAATGTCGCGTTCTTTTTAGAATGGGCAACCCCAAATCAAATTGCAAAAGTTGACAATGTTTATGACGATGCATTGGGCGTTCCTGTTAACTGGACAGACTTTTCAACTGGAGTTGCGATGACAGAAGCGATGCTAGCGGGTGATATTGATATTGCCTATTCACAAGGCCTTGCGCCATTTGTGACGGCAATTCAGCAAGGTGCACCGCTCAAAATGGTGTCAATTGCTGTCATTTATGAGGCGAATGACTGTTTTGTAAAAAATGGTCTTGGGATCACATCTGCTAACGCATCTGAGCTTGAAGGCAAGACGGTTGCGGTGCCATTGAATACCATGGCAGATTTCTCATTCCGCAAGCAAATGGCAGCATTGAATGTTGATATTTCCACAATGTCAATTGTTGACCAAGCGCCGCCAGATGGTGCGGTTTCATTGGCTGACGGTTCTGTTGATATGGCTTGTATCTTTGGTGGTGCATCAGCAAAAGCCGCTGGCGAAGTCGGCACACCAATCATGAGCACCCAAGAAAAGTCAGATGCTGGCATTGGCTCTTTTGATGTTGTATCTGTGACAGAAAAATTCGCTACCGAAAATCCTGATCTGGTAACCGCTTTCCTCGAAGTTACCCATGAAGCCAATGCAGAATGGACAGGTTCAGATGCGCAGATCGCTAAAGTGGCGGCTGATGCTGGTATGGATATTGAAACGACTAAGAATCAGATGGCTGGTTTTGTCTTCCCAACCGCTGAGCAGCAGATCTCGGATTACTTTGGTGATGACGGTATTGCTGGTCAAGCAGCGGCTAGTTTAGGCGTTGTTTTTGAGAAATCAAACATCAGCAATTATAGCGGTAGCCTTGACGCCGTTATTGATGGCTCATTCTTAAAATAATCTAAAGACCATTATCAAGCAGGGTCGCATTATTGGGGCCCTGCTTTTAAGTCTTTTCGTTAAAGATATGGTTGATCCCCTTAGTGTCTGATCTGGTATGCAATAATTTATGTATGACCTTTACGGCGCCCGGTAATGGCGCTCAAGTAGAGGCATTGAAAAATATCAATTTTACCCTCAAGCAAGGCGAATTGCTGTCGGTTCTTGGGCCTTCTGGATGCGGTAAGACCACTCTATTGAATATGGTGGCAGGCTTTCTGAACCCGACATCAGGCGATTTAATGCTTGGTGGCAAGACCATAGAAGGTCCCGGAGTTGAGCGCGGTATGGTGTTTCAACAGGGTGCGCTGTTTGAATGGTTGACGGTTAGCAAAAATGTGGATTTTGGCTTACGCATGAAAAATATGCCAGCTGTTGAAAGAAAACAATTAGTTGATAAATGGCTTGATATTGTTGGACTTTCCGGATTTGGTGATACCCCAACCTATCAGCTGTCTGGGGGCATGCAGCAGCGGGTTGCGTTAGCCAGATGCCTTGTTAATGACCCTGATCTTATTCTGATGGATGAGCCGCTGGGCGCGCTTGACGCCTTGACGCGTGAGAAAATGCAGTCGCTTATTCTGGAATTATGGAAAGAGACTGGCAAGACGATTATTATCATTACGCATTCGGTTGAAGAAGCCTTGCTGTTAGGGCAAAGGCTGTTTGTGATGGCGCCACGCCCGGGCCGCATTCATAAGGAATATCAGCTCAATTTTGCTGAGCTGGGGCTGCAAGAATCGCTCCGTGACATCAAGCAGAAAAATGATTTTAACAAAGTAAGAGAAGAAATCCTGACCATGATTTGGGATATGGAAGAGGAGATCATGGGCGGTGTTTGAGTGGATGTCTTATAACAGAGGCGGCATAGCTGGCGTCATTATTTTGGGGCTGGTGATCACCTTGCTGTGGTCAATTTATCACGGCGTTAAAACCGCTCGTATTCGTGAAAAGGAACAAGTCTTTGGTGATCCAGAAAGGACAACTGGGGGCTGGTATTGGGCAGTATGCGGTGTCGCCACTATCCTGCTGTTATGGTTTTATTATTCATGGGGGATGGCGCGCGCGTATTTTCCAAAAGCCGCTAACGAGCTGTGTCAGGTCGCCAAAGTTCATGAATCGCTATCGCCAATTGTCGCCCAGCTTCCT